>JBEBRW010000050.1:0-41247 GCA_040394635.1 Victivallis vadensis
AACCTAAAGGTCACTCTCGTAATAGTTTAATCCCTTAGGTTGACGCGTATGGGTACGACCCGCTGCGAATTTATTTCTTTTTTGCTTTCTTTTCCGGAGGGAATTTGTAGATTTTGTCCGCGGTCGGATATTCGTACGCGGTATTCTTGCGGATATGTTCGCTCACGCGGACGGTTTCCAGGCCCTGTTCGATGGTGATCGGGAAGGGGACGCCTTCGCGCACCGCCTGATACACGCATTTGTAAATATCATCCATGCCGAGGCCGCTCGACGGCTTGACTTTGACGGTTTCTTCGACCCACGGAATTGGTTCCGGGTTGTAGGAAACGTAGCCGAAGGGCGGGGTGCCGCGATCGGCCTTGCCCACCTTGAACTTGTAACCGGGCTTGACGTATTTGAGCTTGATTTCGTTGTTCTCGGCAGTCAGCGCGCCACGGTCGCCGTAGATGACGTATTCGGGCATCAGGATGGCGGAGCCGTAGGAGAGTTCGAGGTCCACGACGCGGCCGTTGGTGCCTTTCAGCAGCAGTTTGATGTGGTCCTCGGCGTCGCCGAGTGAGGAGATCAGCTGCAGGTCGCTCCAGATTTCCTTGATCGGGGCATCGAGCATTTGAATGGCGTGGTCGACGAGGTGCGGACCCCAGTTGTTGAGCAATCCGCCGCCGCAATCGAGAATGGTCTGCCAGTCTTTGCGGCGCTGGAAGAAATGACGGTGCAGTTTGACCAGGTGGATCTTGCCGAGAATGCCGGAAGCCATGATTTCACGGACGTGCTGGAAGGTCGGTTCCAGGCGGCGGTTGTGGCGCAGGAACACTTTGCCGGGGTATTTGTCATGCAGTTTTTTCAGCTTTTTCGCCTCGGTATAGTTCATGGCGATGGGCTTTTCCTGAAAAACGATCTTGCCGGCTTTCAGCGCCTGTTCGGCGTGCTTCAGGTGGTCGGGCGAACGGCTGACGATGGAAATCAACTCGATATCGGGATTTTTGAGCATATCCTCGAATTTGTCGTAAACGGTGCAGCCGGTGGCGTCTTTGGCCAGCTTGCGGCGTCCGGCATCGACGTCGCAGCAGCCGACGATGTCGAAGAATTTACCGTACTTTTTGAGCTCGGGAATGTGCATTTCGTAGCCGGCGCGGCCAATGCCGACGATGCCGGTTTTGATCGGTTTGATTTTTTTCATGATTAATACCTTTATAAATATATACCGGTTTATATGTTTAATTAACATATCATACGGTTTTTATTTTGCAAAGCATTTATTGCTAAAAAATCTTGATTTTATCCGTATTGATGTTATGTTCATTTAGGAATGAATCAGGGGAATTGTATGATGAAACGAGTGATCCGGAGAAATATTTTATTGTTGTTTGTGGCGCTGGGCAGTCTGCTTCTGGCGTCCTGTAAGTCGGGCGATCAGAAAGAAACTGCTGCCAAAGAGGAATTCGATTTCGCCAAAATGGCGGTGGGTACCGACCCGATCGAACCGGTCAACCGGGTATTGAGCGGCGGCGAACATATTTTCCTGCGCTGGGTCTTCCGCCCGATCGGCTATGTATACGGTTCGATCATGCCGCGCGTAGTGATCAAGGGATTCAACAATTTCACCGAAAACGCCGGGTTCCCGGTACCGATGCTCAGCTCGTTCCTGCAGGGTAAATTCGCCGACGGCGGGGTCGTGTTCCTGCGCTTCATGGCCAATACGACGATGACGATGGGGTTCTGGGACCCTGCCGCCTATTGGTTCGGGCTGAGCAAGGTGGACGAGGATTTCGGGCAGGCGTTCGGCCGCTGGGGCATCGGACGCGGCTTTTATATCGGGATTCCGAGCATGTACGGCAATAATATCCGCGACACCATCGGGATGGCGTTTGACGCCGCCGCCGACCCGAAAACGTATATTTACGGCGGGCAGTATTTCACGTTTCTGAACAGTACCATGAGCCGTTACGACAGTTACGACGCGGCGTCGATGGGGAACTGGGACGATTATCTGCTGTTCCGCGACATGGGGACGTTTTACCGGGACATCCGGGTACGCGACTGGGACCGGATGGCGAATTTGTACAAGGCCGGGTTCAAGTATTACGGCGAGAATTTCATGCCGCCGGTGGTGAATGCGCCGGTTAAGGACAAGCTGGTGGCGTCGCGCCTGGAGCCGATGCCGACCTATGGTTCGCAGGGAGCGCCCACCGATACGCTGCGGGTGGCGATGACTCAGGTACAGGCGCGCGATACGAGTTTCTGGCCGCGGCTCTCGCTCTGGAACAGCGCGGATCTGGTTCATAAGTTCAAGGACAATTCCGTGGCGATTCATCCGGACCGCCGCAAGTTCCATTACCGTCTGCTGCCGGTGGCCGGCGAGAAAAACGCCCCGCTGGTGATTCTGATGCCCGGGCTGGGCGGCAACGCCCTCAGCAGCATGTCCGAATCCATGGCCGAAATGCTCTGGCGAAACGGGTATTCGGTGGTGCTGATCAGCAATCCCTTCAGCTGGGAATTCATGGAAGCGGCGAGCACGGCCAAGGCGCCGGGGTTCGCACCCGACGATGTGGCCGACCTGCGCGTGGCGCTGAAAAAGGTGATGGACGACATTCGCGACCGCTATCAGCTCGAACCGAGTTTCAAGGTTCTGGCCGGTTACTCGATGGGCGCGTATTACACGCTGTTTGCCGCCGAGCAGGAAAGCCGCGAGAACACGCTGGGTTTCGACCGTTACCTGGCGCTGAATCCGCCGGTGGACCTGGTCAACGGGCTGATTACGCTGGACGATTTTTATGAAACGTGGAAGAAGTGGGGCGGTGAAGAGGCCTACGATCGTGGCCTGATGGCCGCCGCCAAGTACCTCGGGCTGCTCAATGCACCGCACGAATGGGAAGGTTATTCACCGAAAATCGCCCCCAAAAACAATTATCTGGTGCCGGTGCATAACGACGAAGCCAAGCTCCTGATCGGCTATTCGTTCAAGCGTACGCTGAGCGAAGTGATGATGGTGATGAAGAAGCGCGACAAAGCCCCGGAATACAGCTGGGGCAATCGTCAGGACCTGTACGACGAACTCAATAACTGGAGCTTCCGCCAGTACGCGGAGAAAGTCATGATTCCGCAGTTGAACGAAAAGAACGGCAAGCAGGGAACGCTCAAAACGCTATCGAAGCAGGTGAGCCTGCGCTCCATCGAGGGATTCCTGAAAGATAACCGTCAGCTCCGGGTGATTCACTCGGCCAACGATTTTCTGGAAGACGATGCCGACCGCCAGTGGCTGGTTAACACCTTCGGACACCGGATTGTGTTCCTGGAGCATGGCGCGCACCTTGGCAACATGTACACCAAGACCATGCACGACCACATGCTGCGGGCGCTCTCGCAGAACCGCAACACCTACCGGAGCTTGCCCTACGTGCTTGCTCCCGAATAATTTCGTGTCATGGTCTTGAAATAACGGCGGGGATGAATTATATTACTCTTTCGCCTTATTCAACTTAAACCCATAAACATCAGAAATTATGAACTGCAAAATCGAAACCTGGCTCGAATGTGTCTCCTGTGAAAAGAAGTTTGATCTCAGTGAAGTGCGTTACAATTGCACTTGCGGCGGCATCCTGGATGTCAAGCGCGATCTGACGAAACTCGACGGGGAAGAACTCAAGCGAACTTGGGAGAATCGATGGAGCCTTAAGCGCGGCAAGCTGGCTTCCGGCGTGTGGCGCTATAAAGAACTGATTATCGACGTGGCGGAGGACGATATCGTCACCCGTCAGGAAGGCTCGACGCGGCTTTATGACGCGGGGCTGGCCGGCAAATATGCCGGACTCAAGAACTTCCTGTTGAAGCACGAAGGCGAAAACCCGACCGGCAGTTTCAAGGACCGCGGTATGACCTGCGGAGCCACCGCCGCGAAGATTTACGGCGCCAAGGTCGTGGCCTGCGCCAGCACCGGCAACACCAGTGCCAGCATGGCCTCCTACGCGGCTGTCGCCGGTATGGAATCGGTAATCTTCATCCCCGAGGGCAAAATCGCCTACGGCAAGCTCGCCCAGGCGTTGGCCTACGGCGGCAAAACGCTGCAGATCGAGGGCAACTTCGACGATGCCATGACGCTGGTCCAGGAAGTCTGTGAGAAACTGAATATTTACCTGCTGAACTCCATCAATCCCTTCCGTATCGAAGGGCAGAAGGCGATCGGCTTTGAAGTGCTGCACCAGCTGAACTGGCAGGTGCCGGACTGGTTTGTGATTCCCGGGGGCAACCTCGGCAACAACAGTGCATTGAGCAAAGGGCTGCAGGAGCTTTATGAGCTCGGGATCATCAACAAGATTCCGCGGATCGCAGTGATTCAGGCCGAGGGCTCGGCCCCACTGTCGCACATGTGGAAAAATCATACGCCGTTTCAGGCGGTCAAGGACCCGGACACCATCGCCACCGCGATCAAGATCGGCAACCCGGTTTCGTGGGAGAAATCCCTGCGCGGGCTGAAGTGGTGCAACGGTGTCGTGGAAGACGTGACCGAACAGGAAATCATGGACGCCAAGGCCATGGTGGATGCCGCCGGTATCGGCGCGGAGCCCGCCTCCTGCTGTTCGGTGGCCGGTGCGAAGAAACTGGTCGACATGGGCGTGATTCACCCGGACGAAACGGTGGTCGGCATCCTGACCGGCAGCATTCTGAAGGACCCGGACGCCGTGATCGGTTATCACCAGGACAAACTGCGCAGCCAGGGGATTGTCGGCACCTACGCAAACAAGCCGCAGGTGATCAAACCCACCCTTGAAGCGGTGAAAAACGCGCTGTAATCCGCTTTTTTATCCACGAAAACACAAAAAAAACACCGGCAAAACCTCGCTTGAAGTTTTGCCGGTGTGAATGTATTTGGATAAGGATTACTGCAGGTTCTTGCAGCGTTCAAGCAGGTCGGCCAGTACGTCTGCCGGGAGGTTGTATTTCTCGGCGACGGCATTGATCAGGTCTTCCGGCTTTTCGTAGTTGATCATCGGGATGCTTTCGACATGGCCGTCGGCGAAAGCGACATTGACGGCGGCGTGATTGCCGGGCTTGTCGAAGGCGATCGGGGTGGTGCTGGGTTGCTTGAGTTTAGCGAGTTCCATACCGCCGATGAAATAGTAGCCGATTCCTTCCGTCTTACAGCTCGGGCAATGGAACACATTCATAGTCGGAGTGTATTTCTTATCAACGAACTGCTTGAAGATTTCCTCGGAAGTGCCGGAGGGAAACTTCTCTTCATTGTCATCCATGTATATGAACGCGAAAAGGGCGATCTGCTTCAGGTTGTTGGCGCAGCTCACGGTGCGGGCCTTTTCGCGGGCGGTGTTCAGCGCGGGGAGCAGCATGCCGGCCGAGTAGGAAAGCGGGATCAGGGTCTGGATCTGAATATAGGAAATGTTGGAGCGCGCATAAACATTGTAGCCCTCGTCGCTGAGGAACGACGCTCCGAAAAGCCTCGGCTTGGGCAGCGATGAGACGATTTCGCTCATTTCTCCGGCTTCCGCGATATTGATCAGGGAATCGATGAGCTGCTGGTTGATGTCAAGGTAGAAATAGCCGATGCCTTCCTGGGGGATTCCCTTGAGAAATGCTTCGGAGGTTTTCAGCAGGCCATTGTTTTTGGCCGCTTCGGTGGCCTGCAGGATCTCGATGTTCGTGACGAGGGTGATGTCGTGTTCGCCCAATAGGATTTGCGGGGCAAGCCAGTCGGGGAAACCGGGCATGCGCGGCACCATGTAGGTCGTTTCGTTGAGTTTGATGAATTCCGGGGGAATATTGGCTTTGAGCAGGTTGCCGAGGACGCCGTTTTTGTCCGGGAGTACGACCATGAGCTGGAAAACCGGTTCCTTGACCGTGCCGGACGAGGTGATCACCACAAAATATTCCCCGGAAATGCTTTTCAGGAGTTCCGGCAGGTCGATTTTGTAGTTGACGGCCAATTGGGCGGTCAGCATGTTGGGTATGCTTTTCAGCTGCGGATTGGTTTCCTTGCCGAACTCGCGGGCGATTTTGTCCCAGGCCGCCGCGGGGGTGATGTGTCCGCCGAAGGCCAGCCGGGCATTGGCCGGGACCATCTGCAGCTTGGTGAAAGGCTTGTTGCTGCGGGGTGACATATCGAAGAAAACGCCCTGCGGCTCAGTGCCCGTATAGAGAAAAGTCTTGTAGAAATACATGGGATCGCCGAATTGCGCCGTTTCCGACTTGGCGCTGATGGCCTGTGCCTTGTAAGCTTCCAGCCCGACCAGGCGCAGCCCGATATTGACGGCGGCAGTCACGATATCCAGCTGTTCCGGGTCCATGTTATCTTTCACCATGCCCGATTTCAAGAGCGCATCGGCGAATTGGCGGATCATTTTGGCGATTTCGGCCTGGTTGACATAGTTCAGGTAGGTTCCGCCCATGTCGACCTGCTTGACGGTACTGTTGAATACCGCTTCGTCCGATTGCGCCTGCACGGCGACCCCGGCAAACGCCAGCGCGGCCAGCATCCAGCTCATGATGTGTTTTTTCATAACATTCTCCTCTGTTGGTTAGGGTTCGAGTTTCTTGAAACGTGTGGTCAGGTCATTCAACAGCTCGGGCGGGTAGGTGAACTTCGCGTTGAGCACATTGAGGACGTCGGCGGGGCTCTTGTAGTTGTCGATGGGCATGCTTGCGACATGGCCGTCGACAAACAGGACATGCACCAAGCCCGGGTGGTTCCCCGGCCTGTCGAATGCCAGCGGCACAATCGAGGGCGGGCGGATTTCCGTCAGCTTGAAGCCGCCGATATAGTAATATCCGTTTTGGTTGGAGGGATTATCCGGAGAGCTTAAGAGGGATTTATCCGACAGGTAGCCTTGGTCGAATAATATTTTCAATCCAGCTTCGTTATCGGGCCGGGGAAATACCTCGTCATTATCGGAGGCGTACTGGTGAAGGGCGAGCCCGAACTGCTTCAAGTTGGTGGCGCAGGTTTCCTGCTGTTTTTGAGGAATTGGGGGGCTTATTCTTTTGGCGGCCTTCGTGAGAACTCCGGCGAATAGCGCCAGTTGAAGAGTGTTTGCATCCGTGATTCCCGGCAGCTCGGCACTGGCACGCATGACATTGTTATAACCAAGCTCGCTGACACTGGCTACGGCATAAAGCCGCGGCATGTTAAAAATCCTCAGAAATTCAATGGGGCGCTCTTTCGAAGCCAGGAGCTGTAGCGTATTTTCATTAATATCGATGTAGTTGAATAGAATGCCGCTTTCGGTGATTTTGCGGGCTCCCTCTGTTGGTTTGGCGATGGTATCCAGGATATCGGGATTCGATACGACGGTGAGTTTTTTGTCGCCGAATATGATGCGTGGTTTGATCCAGTCCGGAGCTTTACCCGGCAACAAAAGATCGTAGGTATTTTCCCCCATCTGCAGCAGGCGCGCCCCGCCACGCGCCAGGATCAGGTTTTTGATCGTATCATCCTTATCCGGTACGATGCACAAGGCGCGAAATTCCGGGGCCTCGGCGGTGCCGGCGGAGGTGATCAGAAGCAATAGTTCGCCCTCCATGCTTTTCTGAATATCGGAAGTCTTGACTCCGCTTTTCGCTTCGAGTTGGGAATCGAGCATAGCGGGTAGCTGCTGCAGCACAGGGAAGGGCTCTTTGGCAAGCTCTTTGACCAGATAATCCCAGCCCTTATTATAGGATACATGCGCGCCAAAGGCGAAACGGGTATTGGGTGGGATTTCCTTGAGCAGGGTAAATGGTTTGTTGGTCCGGGAATACATTTCATACCCCAGTCCCTGTGGGTTGGCGCCCGTGTAAATGAAGCTCTTATATAGATATGGATTGGCCTTGTCGGATTCATCGAGCACGCAACTGACGGCATGCGCTTGAATGGAGTCGATGTTCACCAGTTTGAGCAGTATATTCAAGCTGAGCTGCACCAGCGGCAAATTGGTTGCCTGGATTACATTCTCGGGCATGGGTTTGATCAGAGTATTAAAGTTCTCCTGCAACTTGCGCGAAATGTCGATATGCCGCGCATATTGCAGTGTGAGCCCGGCGGTGTCCACCTGTTTGATGGTGGCGTTATAGATTTCTTCGTTTGTTTGCGCCCGCAGCTGCAGCGAAATGAGCATCAGGCCGGACAGCATTATCCCTGTTGCAAGTTTGAACATTACACAATCCTCCTATTGACAGTCTGAATATATCATGAATTAAAAATAATTACAAATTATCCGCGGGTAAATTTTTCTGAACCACATTGATGTCATAAGAATGCATGCGTTTTATTGAAATAGTTGTCTATTTTCGTTGAAAATGGCTGAATTATCTGAAATAGGCAACTATTTCTTGAAAATTATCGTGTTTTCTGTGATTTTGCGCGAAAAATAGTTGACTTTTTGATGTTGTCCGTTATAATAAGTAATAATCAACATAAACAATGAGAAAGTTATGAGCATCGTTGTACAAAATAAAGAAACGCAGGACATTTTGGACGGAGAGCAAAAGCGCCAGACCGCCAGTGCCAAAGTTTTACAGGTATTGCTCAACAAAATTCAAAACGGTGAATATACCAGCGGCCAGCGGGTTTCAATCTCGGACCTGGAAGCGGACGGCAATCGTAACGCGGTTCGCGAAGCCATGAGTCAGCTGGTCGGTTGGGATATCCTTGAGTATACGCCTTATTGCGGATACCGGATGCGCGAGTATACGCTGCACGATCTGCTGGAGCGCTATGAGCTCCGGGAAGCGATCGAACCATTGGCCGCCCGCCGCCTGGCGCGGCTCAGGCCCCGGCATGCTTTGAATGAAATTGCGGGGCATCTGGCGATCATGGAGGATTTCTTTAACTACAAGGATATGAACATCTTTCATCGCGCCGACCTGGATTTTCATTATTGCATCGTGGCGAATTGCGGTAACCGGCAGTTTACGCAGAAGCAGATCCATGTCAACCTGATCGCGCTTTTTTTCCTGGATCATATTCAACCGTTCAAAATGGAGTACAGGCAATATTCGGATGTGGCTCCAGAAGAGGATTTTGACGAATTGAATATCCGGTCGACCAATGAAATGCACCGCAAGATTTATGACAGTATCTGCAACGGCAGTGTGGAAACGGCCGAGCTGTTGTGCCGGAATCACGCGGCGACTCTGGTCCGAAACCTCGAGAATTTCATATTGTTTCATCCGGAATTGGCTCATGCAGGGCTGGCGGATTTCAATCGTGCTCTCGGAAAGAAAAAAAACACTAACAAAGGGACCCGGAAAACACGAAGCAGTCATCGGGAAGAAGTATCGAAGCGAAATTCTTCCGTCGTATAAAAGTAGTTCAACCTCTCAGTCACCATATAAACTATAAAGGAGAAAAGCAATGAGGTCGGTCAAAAAATTTACATTAATAGAGCTTCTTGTGGTTATTGCGATCATTGCGATATTAGCTGGTATGCTTCTTCCCGCGCTGGCCCAGGCGCGCAGTTCCGCAAAAGCGGCGCAGTGTCTCTCCAATCAACGCAATACTTCACTGATTATAGCCATGTATACGGATGACTCTAGAGGATTTTTCCTGTTGCAGGGCTGGGTTTCGGTTGATAACGCGCCTTCGAATGACGGTCAAATCGGTGCCTGGGCGGATTTCCTGACGTTCTTTAATTATCTGCCGGCGGACCCGCCCGCGGTAATCGGTTGTCCCGAAGACGAAACCAAGCCGTCCCGGGATCAGGCTTTTGAGGGGGATCACTGGCTGGAAAACACTTATGCCACCTTGAACTATTGGGATGCGCCCGAGCAGGCGGTGGTCCAGGAGTCGACCGGGGGGACCTGGCGTGCGTTGAATGTGAATAAACTGCGTGCCCTGAGCAAGTATCCGGTCTTGCTGGATTCGCGCCGTATTCCAGCGACCGGCAAGCCGCGGCAGTTCTACAATATTTCGCCCAGCGGCACCACTCCGGGGTTTGCCTATGCCCGCCACCGGGACCGGATCAATGTGGTTTTCGGCGATGGCCATGCCGCCGCGACGGCGCCGAAAGAGTTCCTGGACAACTGCATCGAAAATGAAGTGCGCAGCAGCTCGAGCATCATTTCCAGGTTCATCTACCTGAACCGCAATCAAAGCCAGATGTCGGTCGAGTAACGGTTTGGAAAAGGAAAAGTATTCGACATGATCAAAATATATCTGCTTGCTTTATTGCCTCTTTTTCTGATCGCCGGAGAGCCCGGGGTGACCGATGATGCAGCCTGGGCCCAGATCAGGAAAACCTATCTGGAAAAACCACGGCGGGTCATGCTGGACAACGACGGGTGCGATGCCGTGAACTTCCCGGTTGGCAAAACGCCGACGATTGAAAATTTCTATGCGGAAATGCTGGACAAAATGCCGGGAAACGAATTCGATGTCCTGGTGTATTGCCCCGGGACCGTCGGATTCGCGGTGCTGAACCGCACGGCCGTTGGCGATCGCCAGCTCGGTACGATCAATCCGGGTGAACTCCTGAATATCACCCGGATTCTGGACGAGAAATTCAATACCGACCCGCTGGAACTGGCGCGTAAATTTGCCGGGCGGCACGGGTACGAATTTGTCGTGAACATGCGAATCAATGATATCCATGACATCTCGTATCCCGAGTGGCTGCCGCAGTGGAAAAAGGATCACCCGGAGTACCTTTGCGGCATCGGGTACGAGAAAACGGCTTATGATTTTGCCCATCAGGCGGTGCGCGACCATTTCTCCGCGTATATCAAGGAGTGGATCGACAATTATTCGCCGAACGGAATCATGATCGATTTCCTGCGTGCGCCGATCCTGTTCAAATCTTACGCGGAGGGGAAAACTGTATCTCAGAAGGAGAAGGACGATTTTACCCGGATGCTTGAGGATTTGCGGGCCTATGCGGAAAAAGCCGGCAGGCGCCGCGGCGTGCCGATTTACTTCGCTTTCCGGCTGCCGGATTCCGTAACGGTTTGTCAAACCATCGGGGCGGATGTGGAGAAATGGGCGCAGAAGGGGCTTTTTGATATTTTCATTGCCGGCGGGGATCAGGGACGGTTCGAGCCCTGGGAGAAAACCGCTGAATTCTGCCGTCGGCACGGGCTTAAATTTTATGCGTCGGTGGACCATAGTTTCCTCAACGCCGGCGGAGATTTCAACCGCAACAGCAATGCGGCTTTTAATGGCGACATCGCCGCGGCTTATGCCGGAAAAGCGGACGGGATTTATCTCTTCAACATGTTCTACCAGTCGCAGTATTTCCCGTATGTCCGCCGCGACCTGCAGGAACTCAAATACCAGGAAAAAACCTATTTTGTTTCCCGGCACGGAAATATGCCGTTTCCACTGCATGTCAAGAAGGGCCTGCCCGCGTTGCATCCGGGGGAACCCTTGTTCCTGGCCGCGGAGAAATCAAGTGAACTGCTGATCGAGATCGGAGACAATTTCGCCCAACAGGCGGGGACCGAGGGCGAGGCGAAAGCATACCTGCAACTCGAGACCCAGCTTCTGCCGGAAAATCTCGAGGTGCAAATAAATGATCTGGTGCTCAAAGACGCTATCGTAAAAAATGGTTCAATCGTGTTCCCGGTCCCGGTGTCATCGCTTCAGCCGGGAATCAACCGGATTAAGCTCACGCTCAGCAATGCCAAATCCGTGACCCAGACCCTTCTCGTTGGCGATACGCTGCTTGCGGGAGCCAATCAGGCCCCCTGGCGGCGGCTGTTTCCCGGCAATGGAACCCGCGGAGCGGAAACGATTGCGGACGGCGCTTATGTCCTGACTTCCAGCGGAAACGGGGCGGTTAATTTTCTGACCTCGATGCCCGGCTTGCAAGGCGGCGGCTTGAAGGTAGGTTTTGAACTCAAGGTGAAGTCCGGTTCCGAGCCGGAAACGAGTGTGTTGCGTATTGCCAACGGGCAAAACGTGGAAGTGGTTGATTTCCGGCCCGGGGAAATCCGGTACAAATTTTCGGGAAAAACCGTCCGGTTCAATACGTCTGATCGCTTTCATCGCTATGAGGTCGAATTGACGGATGGCGCACTGGCTGTTTCCGCCGATGGCAAGCTGCTGCTGAAAAGCACGGTTCCGGCCAACGCGGAAAACCCGGCAATCAAGCTGCAGGGGTATCATCTGGAACTTCCCGCGATGCAGCAGACCGGTCTGCTTTTCGGCGGTTTAAGTGCCGCCGGCAAGGGCAGCGGAGCATGGAAGAATCTGGAGCTGACCTCGCCCGTCGGCAAAATTACCGACCTGGCCCTGAGCATAAACTGGTCGTCGGTGTTCAGTGAAAAGCTTCTGACACTGGGGCAGGCGGCCCCCGAATGGAATATCGAGCTCGACTTCGGCAAGGGCAAAATCCCCGCGCATCCGATATTCGGCAACGGCTACCAGGCATCGACCCTGATTCCGCAGGGGGCAGGGCTCCTGCTGGACAATGACCTCAACGACGGAGCCATGATGGATCTCAATGCCCTGCCGGCATTTAAGCAGCCCAACCGTTATATGATCGTGGACTGGGAAGTGGCGCCGCTCCGTGCGCCCAGGCAGCCGGACCACCAGAACTTCCAGATGGTGCTGCGTCCGCCCCGGTTGGAGAATCGCGGTCATTATGAGTTCATGATTCGCAGCGCCGAGGGGGAAATCACGACCTCCTGGGGGCGTGTCCAAGTACCGCCGGGAGCCCAGAAGCTGCGGGCGGTAATCGATCTGGCAACGGGGGAGGCCGGGGTGTTCCTGGACGGCAAGCCTTTGACCAGCGGCAAAGCAGGCACTGAAAATCATGGGGAAGGGATGTTCTGGGGGGACTACTCAAGTTCGATTTCCGGCTCGGCAATATTGAAATATGTCCGGGTCGCGATGAATAAGTAAATGAAAAGGATAATGGAATTATGACGTTCAAAAGCAGAATTGAAAAAAAGATCAAAGTCGGGAACCGCACAATCGGCGCAGGAGAAGCCATTTTCCTGACCGCTGAAATCGGCAGTGCCCACATGGGAAATATCGAATACGCCAAAACGCTGATCGCGGCCGCCGCTGAAGCCGGTTGCGACGGGTGCGATATTTTCAACTACTCATCCGGCGAGAATTTCTATTTCGACCACATCGAGGCCGGAGTGAACAAGGAAAATACCCTCGCCGCCATGTGCAAAATCATCGATGAGTTGAATTTCACTTACAAAGAATGGGAAGAACTCTTCCGTTTCGCCGAGAAATGCGGTATCATTCTTTACCTGACCCCGCTGGACAAAGAAGCCATGCGGATGACCGGTAAATTGGGCTCCCCGATGATCAACCTGAACAGTGACGACGTCAATAATATTCTGCTGCTGGAAGAAGCGGCGAAGCTGAAGGTCCCGGTGACTTTCCATAACATCAACATGACCCTCGCCGAGGTGGAGGGCTGTATCCGGACGCTGAAGGACAATGGCGTCGACGATATTATCGCGTTGCACTCGACGCAGGAAAGCGGCTCGCCCGAACTGCTTTATGCTTCCGCCAACCTGGAGGTGATCAACAGCTACCGCAATGCGTTTGGCGACATGGGTGTGCTGGCCGGCTGCGTGGAACATACCACCAGCGATTTCCTGATCTACGCGGTTGCGGCCATGCGCCCGGCCCTGATCAGCAAGCACATTTACCTGCCGGACAAGAGCATTCACGACGTGCCGTGCTCGGTGGATGCCGACCACTTCAAGGAACTGGTACAGAAAGTACGCTTCACCGAGATGGCGCTGGGGAACGGGCATTATCAACTTCTGTTCGAAGGCAACGACAATGAAAACGCCCGCTATAACCGCCGGAAAGTATTGGTCGCCGCCCGGAATATCCCGGCGGGGAAAATCATCGACCGCGACGATATTTGTGCCAAGCGCCCGGGACACCTCGGCGGTATGTCGCCCTGGAACGCCCGCATGGTGCTGGGGGCGACCGCCGGCGCGGATATTCCGGCCAATACGGTGATCTCGCTGAATCATTTCTGCAATTACCCGCAGGCCGACTATAAATTCCCGGAACTGGAAAAAGTACATTACGAGGGCAGTGGCCCGGCGTTTATGGTTTAACGGCCCAAATCAATCAAAGGAACTTTCATGCAAATCGCCTGGTTTGACTATTTCATTATCGGCATCTACACTCTGATCGTACTCGGCATCGGAGTGTATTTTTCCCGTGACAAAAGGACCTCGGAAAACTACCTGCTCGGCGGGCGCAATATGCCGTTCATCGCCATCGGGCTGGCGTGTATGATGTCGCTGTTCAGCTCGATTTCGATTGTCATGGTGCCGGGCGAAATTTTTAACCATGGGTTGTCTTTGTTCATTCTCGGCGGTACCCTCAGCATGGTTCTGTCGATACCGTTCTATCTGATGTTTACCCGGTTTTACTTCAAGCTGGGGAGCTTCACGCCTTATGAATATCTGGAGTACCGCTACGACAAAACGGTGCGGGCGGTGGTGGCGTTTTCGGCATTCTATACGCGGGTGATTTATATCGGCATGGTGCTGTACACGTCGGCCAAAATCTTCGAAGCATCCTTCGGCTGGGCGCCGTGGTTTTCGATCATATTGGTGGCGACGGTCGGCATCGCCAGCTGCTTCCTCGGCGGTAGCAAAGCGGTGGTCTGGACGGACGTTTTCCAGACGGTTATCATGTTCGGCGGATTCCTCGTCGTCATCGGCATGCTTTGTTATAAAATCGACGGCGGGGCCTTCAATGCCGTCAAAACCGCCGTTGCTGACGGGCACGCCATGCCGCAGTTCAGCGAGGCCGAATTTTATGGTCTTTCGCCTTACGTGCGGCTGCTGTTCTGGCTGATGCTGTGGGGCGCGGTGATTTCGCCGCTGACCAACGCCTGCAGCGACCAGGTCTCCATCCAGCGTTTTCTCAGCACGAAAAACTGGAAGGAGGGGCTCAAGTCGCAGATTGTCTCCACGGCTTCCGGGGCGTTTTTCACCTATCTGCTGTGGTTCATTGGCATGGCGCTTTATACCTACTACAAACAGAATCCCGATCCGCAGGTGGGGCCGGGAATGGGCGATGCCGCGTTTTTCCGGTTCGTGGCGCAATTCCTGCCGTCGCCGCTTTCGGGCATTTTCATGGCGGCGATGCTGGCGGCAATCATGAGCACGGTGAGCTCGGCGACCAACTCTATGGCGGCGGTCTGGCTCAAGGAGTTTCATCAGAAATTCATCAACCGCAAACTGGACGCGGCGGGCGAGTTCCGGGTATCCCGCAACGCCACGCTGATCATCGGCATATTCGCGATCCTGCTGGCCTTGGCGCTGGACTTCTCCGGCAAGTGGCTCCAGCAGTCGGTGGCGGAAGTCGGGACACTGTTCTACCTGATCGGCGCGGCGATATTGCCGGCATTCCTTTTTGCCGTGCTTTCCGGCAGGGCGAACTCGAAATTGATCTGGTGCTACACCTTTTTCGCATTCGGCGAGGGGGTGGCCATGAATGTCTGGTACGCACTGTCGCGCTCTTCGCTGCAGGCGTGGGAAAAGGACCCCGGCGCGGGCTTCGGCTGGGCCGGGAAACTGGACCTCGTCTATGTCTGGCCGTGGCTCGCCGCCGGGTTCGCGCTGATGCTGCCGTATCTGGTGAAAACGTGGCGCAGTAAGGTCAGTGCCAAACTGTCGGTTCTGACCGGATTCCTGCTGCTGGGCGTGGCCGAAGGAATGTTGCTCTGGTATTTCTACAGCATCGCCCTGATTACCGATGTGCCGCAGGCGCGGAGTTTCGCATTTGGCCTGCCGGTATCTTTCCTGGGAGCGTTCGTCATTCTGTGGTTCTGTCCGCTCCAGCCAAAAGCCAAGTATCAAGGCTTGACCCTCGGCACCCTGAATCAGGAAATCATTGCCACCGGGAAATAATACCTGTCAGCGCTGTTCGGAGCCGGTGTCGATGGTGATCATGTGCCGTTGACAAGTCGGTATGTCAAGGTCCTCGCCATTGACGATCGACGGCGTGGCAAACTCAAAAATCCCCTTGGAAATATTCTGCAGCGGCAGTTCCGCCTGTTCTTTCTTGGAGGTGGATTTCTTGCGGGTCTTGCGCGGCGCTTCAAACGGCGACACCGGCGGGGGAGGCGGGGCCTCCAGCAGCGGCGAGTCGTTTTTGTCGTATTTGATGGTGACGGCGGTCAGCTGGACACGGTCCTGATACGCCGGTGAAATCGAGGTGCCGGTGATGATTTCCGCTTTGTCGCTGAAAAACTGCGACGCCGCTTCCATGGTCTTTTTCATTTCCCCGATCCCGAGATCCGGGCCGCCGGAGATGATGGTGAAAATCGCGTCGGCATCCTTGAAACTGTTGATCCCGCCCAGCAATGCCGCTTTGGTCATGCGCTCCAGCGCGATATGCGAGCGGTTGAGCCCGTCGGCGGTGCCGGCCACCCCGACACCGATGCTGCAGACGCTCTTGCGTTTATTCAGCGCCACCTTGAAGTCGGCGAAATCGGCGGAGAGGAAATCGTGGCTGCGCAGCAGTTCGGCCATGCCCAGAATCACCCGCGCCATTTCGGTATCGGCCAGCCGGTAGGCTTCCGAAACCGGTGTTTCAGCCGGCAACACGCTGAAAAGCAGGTCCAGCGGCAGGCAGAACAGTGCATCGGCGGCGGGTAGAATCTCCTCGATGCCCTCCTGGGCCACGGTACGCTTGCTGTGACCTTCCAGCGTAAACGGGGTGGTCATCAGAAAAATCGACGGAATATTGTGCTGTTTGGCGACGCTGGCGAACACCCGGGCGCCGCCGGTGCCGGTGCCGCGGCCGAGCCCGCCGGTGACAATCAGGAGCGACGTCCCCTGCAGGATTTTGGCGATGTACTCGCGCGAACGCGCGAAAGAATGCAGCCCGTTGGTGGCATTGCCCCCGCACCCCTGGCCGCCGCGCCACTCACGGTCGGCCAGAATCTGCTGGCGCACCCGGCAGGAAGCGAGGGTGCCCGCGTCGGTATCGACGGCGATGATATTCAGCCACGCGGCTTCCGGAAACGAGGCCAGGTGGTTGGTGAACATGACTCCGGCTTTGCCGAGTCCGATTACCGTAATTTTGAAATTGGCGTTCTGTTCCATAGTCACCGGGATCATATTTTAATGGATTTAAAGGCGTTGACGATCGACTTGGGGATGCCGAAGATGAGGTCGCCCATCTTCTCGGAAATGCTGTATCCCCCGCGCAGTTCATCGGTTTTCAAACAGATGTCGCAGTATTTGAGCGCGCCCCAGATGGTGCTGTGGCGCGGCGTTTCGAGTTCGGTGATCGCGCCGCTGGCGTCGAAGGGCTTGCCCAGGCGCACCGGGCACTCGAATACATCGCGGAACACGTCCAGCGTGCGCGGAAAAAGCGCCGCACCGCCGGAGAGGATGCCGCCGGAGCCGATGTTGTTAAAGAGTCCCTGGCTTTTCAAATTGCTTTTGACGATGCCGAAGGTTTCCTTGAGCCGTTCGTCGATGATTTTTTCAAAGGAAACCAGCGGGATTTTCACCGTATTGGCGTTGAGGTTTTTCAGCTCGATGAACCCCTGTCCGCGGGCGCTCATACCCGCCAGCGTGCCGTCGGTAATCAGCTTGCGGCAGGTGTCGACATGGAGCCGCAGCACGACCGAGAGATCGTTGATCACGTGGTCGAAGCCCACCGGAATCACGCCGCTGGCCATGATGCCGTGGTTGTAAATCGTCACATACTCCGTGGTCCCCGCGCCCATGTCGAGCAGGATCACGCCGTTGCGCTTCTCATCCTCGGTCAATACCCCCATGGTGGTGGCGATGCCGCTGAAAATCAGGTAGACGTTTTCCTCGAATCCGCTGTCCATCATGATCTTGGAGAAATTCTCGATGCGATTGGTTTCGCCGTGGATCACGTGCACATGGGCGTCCAGCTTGTGGGCGGTGAGCCCGAGCGGACTGCTGACCTTGCGGTGCCCGTCCAGCAGGAAATAGGAGTCAAAGGAACCGATGACGCTGCGTTCAAAGGGGAGGTGGGTGACCTGGGCATTCTGCGTGGCCTCGGTGATATCCTCCTCGCTCACGCAGTGATTCTGCGAGCGCACCACTGCCGAGCCCACGCTTTGGAGCGACGAAATGCCCGAGTTGGTGACGACGATGCCGACCACGCAACTGTGGTTGACCATCTTGCCGGAGCTTTCGTCGGCCATTTCGATAGCTTCGGAGAGCAAATCCATGGCGCGGTCCATATCGACGATTTCGCCCTTGACCACGGCGCCGGCGGAAGCGACTTCGCCGCGGCCCAGCACCAGCGGACTGTCGTCGGTGCTTTCGCCGACGAGTACCCGGATTTTGGAAGTCCCTAACTCCACTGCAGTTATAATATTTCGCCTTTCAAACATATCGCACGGTTTCCCTGAAGTAATATTAATTATGTTAAAACATAATCTCAGACGGCAAAAATGCCAATTGAAAATGAAATATTTTAAGTGAAAACGGGAAACGGGTTATTTGTATTTGTATGACGAATGAATGATGCGGATTTATTTGCAGAAATAATGATTTTTTGCTAAAAGATCTATTGACAAATGAAAAAATTCAGTTATAATTTAATTGTAATACAAATAGGAAGATTGGGAATATGGCTAATAAAAGCGACTCAATCGAACGGGAAATACGGCGGAAGATCCATTCGGGCGAATGGCCGGCCGCGATGCGCATACCGTCGGAAGATGAATTGTGCGGTGAATTCCAGGTGAGCCGGACGACCATCCGGGCAGCGCTGAACAATCTGCGCTCGGAGCGGCTGCTGATCAGCCGGCCGAAAATCGGGACGCTGGTGTCGTCGATCGCGGGACGGCAGACGATTGTGATTCTGGGGCGGCAGGAGGATATCATGGCGCCGTTCGGCTACTGGTACCGCGACCTGGCCAGTCATGTTTGCGACGCCGTCCGCGAGGCGGGGTACAACCCGATGCTGGTGATGGGGTTCGGAGAGACTTCGTCGGAGACGGTGGATACCTTTGAGACGTATTACGCCTCGGCGCTGCGTAGCGCGCTCGGTATTGTCGTGATCTCGACGGTTACCGCCGAGATCGAGGCTTACCTGAATGGCAATGGCATGCCGCCGTGGACCGGGGTCAGCTACGGGACCTCGCCGCTGCCGAATACCGTGTTCGCCGACTACAATCAGCTCTACCGGCAGGCGGTGAAAATATTCCTCGACCACGGAATCGACCGTTTCGCCACGATTTATTTCTCGCTGGAGGGCCTGCCGGAAGAGGATCAGCACAGCTGGCGCGATGCCCTGATCGGGCGGATGCTGGGCAATAACCGGAGCGGTTCGCCGGACGATTATCTGATCAAGGTGCCGTACTCGGAACACCTCGATAACATTTGGCAGGTTTTCGAGAAATGGTGGAAGCGCCCGAACCGTCCCCGTGCGATTTTTTTCAGTGATGACGCGCTGTTCGACGCGGTCAGCCATTACCTGGTCGAGTTGAATATCCGGATTCCCGATGATCTGGCGATTCTGACGCTGGCCAACGTCGGCCGGAATTTCCTCTTTCCGAAGCCGCTGGACCGGATCGGACAGAACCCGCAGCTGATCACCGGTAAATTACTGGACCTGCTGTTCATCAACGTCAACAACCGCGAGAAAAAAGATGTCGTATCGCTGGCCGAATGGCAGTACCAGCCCGGGAAAAGCCTGCCCGCGGCAGATGTCGTATCAGGAAGCCGCCGGAGAGTGGCTGTTAAAATATAAAACAAGACTTTGAAGGAGATAAAAATGAAACGGAAAAAGAATTTCACACTTATTGAGCTGTTGGTTGTAATAGCGATCATCTCGATTCTCGCTGCCATGCTGCTGCCGGCCTTGAACAAAGCCCGGAGCAAGGCGAAAGCGGTTTCCTGCCTGAACAATATGAAGCAGGTCGGTATCGGAGCGCATATGTATGCGAGCGTGGCGGATGATATGCTGCCGCAGAATATCATCGGCGGATGCAATGGCGCGACGACCGATATCAATCAGACATTCCAGCCCGACGGTTGCTGGTATACGCCTTCTTTTTCCAAAAACTATGGTTATCAATGGGTCGGATTGATCATTCAGTACGGGGATGTGCCGATCAAATCGTTTGTCTGCCCGTCCGCCCAGTGGAATTATGTCAATAATCCCAAAGACGTCGGAAATGGCTTCAGTATGCCGTTTCATGTCCAGAAAGAGAAACTGATCGCTTTTAAAAAACCGTCGAGCGTAGTCATGTTCATCGATTCCGGATTGAATTGTGGGTATGCCAACAGTTATCCGACCGGCGGCAGTGATGCCTACTGGACCGGGGCGCAGACGGGCTATCCGAAAATCGGGGCGGCGACAATGTTCGCTCTTCACGAGAGCCATCTGAACACGGTTTGGGTGGATGGTCACGGCGAGCGGCGTAAGATCGAATCGCTCAATAACAAGAATCTTTTTTACAACAGCAAGGATTGACGAATGAAGCAGATTGTATTGGTTATTGCCGTATTGGTAATGTGTGGGCTTAGGGCGGAGCATCAGCCGGCATTGTATCCGGTGGATAAATCCAATCAGGAATTCAACCAAACTTCCGACCTGAAGGATCGCATTTCAGCGGGGCAGACCGGCGAAATCTATGGAATGGAAAGCGCGGTGGTCAAGGTCGATTTGAGTAAAACCACCTGGACCCTGCAGAAAGTTCAGCTTGCCAATGGTACATTGGTTCATAATGGGTTCAATGAGTATTATACATTTGAATTCAACGATGGCAGAAAGAGTATGACCATTTCCGAAGCCGAGCTGGAAATCGTCAATACACAGAATAAAGACTCAGTAATCGAGGTGGATGCCGTGTCAAGAAAAATGCCTGGAGTCCAGTGGAGAAAACAGTATTACCAGGAAGATTCCGGCTTGATTAATAAAAAGGTGACTATCCGGGCGGATAAAGTGCCGGTATTTTTGCTCAAGGTGCATGCAGTCGCGCCGCCAGCGCCGGAGCGGCAGGGGGCCTATATCTGGAATTCGCCGTTCGGCTATTATGCCGCTGAGGAAGCTTCCCTGGTCAAAGGCACCATGCCGAAACCTCAGGCTCCATATACTTTTCCGGTAACGGTATATCCCGATTTGAATATTACGGTCGGGATATGGATTGACAAAATCAACGGACGTACCATTCATGCACGGGAAACATCGTTATGGCATGCGCGGGGCAATGGCTTTGAGATGATGCCGATGGTCGGCGAATTTCTGGGACAGGGTGGCAAACCGCAATTGGAATATGAGTGGATTATACAGTCTGCAAAGGGTGATGCTCTGAATTTTTACCGGGAATATCAGGCGCGCGCTGGCTATAAAGCATTGATGGGGGATTTGCCGGATCCCGAGTGGTTGGACCACGTGCGGTTCGCTATGGATTGCGGGCCGATCGATTTGTTGGGGCATGGTTGGAAACCGGGGAGGTCGCTGCGGGATTTGTCGCACTTCCACAACTGGTTGAATGACGACCCGCTGGATGCGATCCCCTGGACGATTTTCAGTTGGAATCCTCTCGGCGGGATGCCGTCCAAGGGCGAATGGAACGTTTATGAGCCGCGGCCTGCGCCGATGAACGTTGAAGCTGTTCAGCATATGGTAAAGGGATTATCGGGAAAAGACGGCCGGATAAAAGTGGCTCTCTATGACTGGAATCACAGTTTCGACCCGGCATTACCACCGTACAATGATCTGAAAAATAAAAGTTGGGCCAGTTGGAATGCGGATGGCTCGATTAATTCCAGTTGGGCTTGCACGACGTTTTCTTTTTGGCCGAAGGTCGACGCCAAACCGAATTATCTGGATCCCGGTTACCTGGCGTTCTACATGGAGGAAATGAGTAAGTTGCCCTCTGTCTATGGTACACAGGCCGTCTATATCGATGCCGAAGTCGGGCAATGCTATGCGGACTGGAATACCAAAACCTGGTTTCATCCTTATGATCAGTATGATTTCAAAAAGAAATACCGGCTTGCGAGCGGCGACAACCTGCCGCTGATCAAGAATACCCCGAATTCGCCTTATGTTTCAGGCGGTTACTGGGAAGGGCGCGGCTTGAACCCGGCGTCCGTGGCGGAGAAGAACTGGCGCACGGTTGGGGCCAAGATTCTCGGCGATAAAATCTGGCAATGGACGTACCGGTGGACTGCATTGCTTTATGGCAATGATAAAAACAAACAGCCGAACTACAGTTATTACACGATTGGCCTCGGATTCAAGCCGCACGCCAATCCGTCGATTCGCGAATACGGGCTGAACCGGGCGGCGTTCGACATGCGGCACTCGCGGCTGCTGACAAACCGTTTTTCGCCCTGTTACTGGCGCAATGACGATACCGATATCGAGGCCTATCTGCTCGAAGTCGGCGGTTATCCGGTGATGAGTTTCATCAATCACGGTAGTGAGGCGCGGGAGATCACTTTCGAGATCGACGGCTTGTGCCGGGATGGTAATCCGCTGTACGCCTGGCAGATTTCCATCGACGCGGCCAATCTGCCCGCCGGGGAACTCGACAAGGAATACAACGATTTAAAGGCTCAGGGCAAGAATCCCGAGGACGTACCGGAAATGCGTGAGAAATGGCGCAAGCTGAAGATCTATCAGCTTAAGAAACTGGAAGCTCCGGTGGTTGACGGAAAGAATATCCGCCTGAAAGTTGCCGCCGCGCCCGGCTTGTTGAACCTGGCGACGGTGACGACGCTGCCGGTGATGGCGCTCTCGCACGGCAATGACGTGGTGCAGGTACCGCTCGCGGGCGTGGCGGACGTAACCTTTACCGCGCATCAGGTGAGCGGCAATCAGCACTCGGTCACGGTGGAAAGCCGCCTGGGCGCTACGCTCGGCTTCCTGGTGCCTTGCGATGATATCACGCTCGACGGCTCCGCAGCAGCCCTGACGGCCGGCCAGCTCGAGGTTCCGCCCGGTAAGCACCAGCTGAACTTTCGCATTAAGGAGTGAGCTGCCGCGTCGTCCGGCAGTTCGACAGAAACTTCCTGTGGTCCCGAGATATTTTTCGGGACTTTTTCTTTGCAGGCGGTTGACAAAAAAGCAAACCGGCTGTATAATGTTAACGTAAACGCAAGGTTTTTAGTGGTTATTTTATACGGTAAAATGTTAACGTGAACGCAGAATATGATGAATACAGGTGCGAAAGTAACAATCAAAGATGTGGCAAGACAGTCCGGGGTCAGTATCATGACTGTGTCGCGGGCGTTCCATGACAGCGACCGGATATCGCCGGCCACACGTCAGCGGGTATTCGCGGCGGCCAAGCAGTTGAAATACCAGCCGAACCTCGGTGCTCGGATTTTGCGCGGCGGCAATACCCGCAGTATCGGCATTCTGATCACTCATCCTACCGGCAATTTGATTGTCCGGAGAATATCGGAGCAATTGCTGCCGGACAAATATGTCACTTATATTGCCGACAGCCTGGGTGATCCGGCTATTATGGAATCCGTATTGCAGGAGTTTACGGCGCGGCGGGTCGATGGGATTGTGATGGACTGGCGGGAGGCCTTTCGCCCTCTGGTGCCATTGATCAGAAGTCTGAAAAATGTGGTCATGTACACCGAGGAGCAGAAGATTGAGAATGAATGTGATTGTTGCTTCATCGATTCCCGTCCGGCCCTGCGCAAAGCCATGGATTATCTGTTTGCCGCCGGCCGCAGGGACGTTTATTATCTTGGACCGAAGGAGCACAGTTATACCAACAGTGTTCAGAATGTTATGAAAGAATTCGGGTTGGATGCCGAACGGCGTCTCATTGATTCTTCGGCGTATCCAGTAAGGCCAATTGACGGCAATTACCATGATGCGCTACGCGACCGCTTGCAGGCGGGTCTGCGTCCTCAAGCGTTGTTGGTGGCTAATGATCTGGCAGCAGCGCAGGCGTGCCGGTGTATTCAGGATCATCATATGCGGGTACCGGAAGACATTGCCGTGGTCGGCAACCGGAACCGTGATTTCAGCGAGTTCTCTAATCCGCCGTTGACCACTTTCGCTCAAAGCGATGTTCAGGTGGCTCAGTATATTCATGAAATGTTGATGAACCGGATGAACAACCCCGGCTCAGCTATTCAGAAATATAGTATTGAAACAGAATTAATCATCAGAAAGTCATCAGGTTGACAATAGGAGAAAAGAAATATGGTTGCTAGGCAGAAAAAATTTACACTCATTGAATTGCTGGTAGTTATAGCAATTATTGCTATTTTAGCAGCAATGCTGCTGCCCGCCTTAAATGCGGCACGAGAAAGAGCACTCGGTATAAAATGCGTTAGTAATTTGAAACAAATTGGATTGGCCCATCTTCAATATTGCAATGACAACAATGATTATACGGCGGCTTATCAGATGAATGGAGCGGTCGCTGTCACGGACACGACAACCTGGATTGATGCGTTTTGGGATTATACGGGAAAAAGTTATAAAGTTTATGAATGTCCCGGTTTTCCCGGCGCGTTGACAAGTGGAGCTCGCAGATATGGAACCGAATACGGTTATCGCGTATCAGGGTTGTCCAGCTTCGGCAATTACGGTGCAAATATATCACCTGGCGATACCGGCATAACATTCAAGGGCTCGACGTACAAAAACACATTTTTCTACCGCAAACTGACAGGTCTGAAAATGCCATCTCAAGTATCCATGATTGCCTGCTCAAACAATGGCAGTGCATGCCCGGTCTACTATCGCCGGCTGGCCGACGGTACGTTGCAAAATCTGAACCCGGTTCATAGTGGAGGAACGAATTTTGTTTTTTTCGATGGACATACGGAATGGAAGTCGAGAAAGGAACTCGATTTTTTACGTCTTTCCACACTCTTCTGGTACGGAAACTGGTAACAGGAAAGTTTCGCACACACTCAAATGGAGACAATAATGTTTAATAAAGTTGTTTTTCTTGTCATGCTTACCGCCTCGGCCTTGTACGGAGCGGAAATATCATATGAACGCCAAACGGAAATGCCGTCTTTCCTGGCGCTCCGGCAACGGGCTTGGGACAAGCCGCGTTTTTATGCGGAAATCCAAAGTTATCGCCTGGTGGAAAATTATCTTCATTACTGGATGGACCGTCCACTGTTTCACGATAGCAGCCTCCGTGCCGGATCGAGTTATCGCGACAGTTTCCTGCGTAATGTCGAAATCGTCAAAAACTACGACATTGACGGTTTCACTGCACTGGCCAATGCACCTTCATTGAATCTCATGTATACCCAGCATTTACAGGCTCTTAAAGAAGTACCGCCGTATCCGGGATTCAGTTACATGTGTGGCGCGTCGTATACCGCGAAGCCGGACGCAACCTGGCACGAGTTCTATCTGAAAAACTATGAAATGGCATTGAATGCGCCGTGGACGTTGAGAATAAATGGAAAAGTTCCAGTGTGGGGTTATGAGTCCAGAAACATAAAGCCGGAACAATTACGTGATTTTGCGAAACGTCTGGAAGAAAAAACCAGCGTTGCCCCCCTACTGTTTGCCGAATTGAATATTGCGGATGAAATCAAGTTGATTCGTCTTTACGAAAAAAACGGCATGCTGACACCGGAGCAAATGAAACAGTTAAGCAAGCTATTGGAAGACCTGCTGAACTCATGTGACGGGTTGATCGTGAAACCGGGTATTGTCGGAAGGGATGCTTCCGAGGATTACAGCAGTAAATCATTGTACGGCTACTTTCAGGACTGTTATCTTCCGGTGCTATTGGAGTTGTTGACACAACCGCGCTTTAAGGGAAAGTTGATTGGCGGAGTAATTCGCAAAGGATATATCAACCACTTGTCCGGCGATGTTTACGGGGAATTCGGCACCGGATTTTTTCGTAAGGAAATGGAATGGTTGCAATTGTTGAATCCCGATGTGGTGGTGTTCAATGAATGGAACGAATCCAATGAGAACACTTTTTTTCAACCGACCGTCAATGATTCAAAAACTATGCAGCGCCTACTCAAATTCTATGCGCGAAAAATGCGTGGTCAACCGCCAGTCCCTGACGAAGGCGATGATCCGTCCATTCCCAATCTGGTATTCAGTTCACGACAGGTGTTGCGCCTTGGCGATATTCTGCGGTATGAGTTGCTGAATATTCCCGATTCGGATTCCCATTCAGAATATCGGGCGCAATTGATCATCCGTGACTATAACGGTAAAGCGTTGAAAATATTCCCGGAAGAAACATTCACCGTGGCTCAAATGAAGGCAGTAAGTTACGAAATTCCAAGCGAGCAATTGGCGGAGCACGCGTTGATTCTGCCTGAGCTCCGCGTGGTGAATACAACGGGAGAAGAACGTCTTTTTCCCATGCAATACAACCGGATTCATCCGAGTGTTTGTGTAAATTACAAAGAAATCATGCAACCTTTGCGTGATTTGTTACCACTCACAGCGGATTTTGAGGCCAAAGCGGATAAAGCGCCCAACCATTACCGGATAACCGCCAATGCGGAAGCTTCTGAACCGTTGGCGCAACTTGAGGTGTTGGACAACGAAGACGAGGCGTTCGCCGTCGATCGCGAAAAGCGTTACGATATTGAAAATAACATTGTCATATGGGGTTCATTTACCGCGTTCCAGAAATCTACCAGAAAGATTGTTTTTGAAGTACGCAACGCGCCAGGCTGGAAATGGTTCCGCGAATGTTACCGCTATAAAACGGAAGACCCCGACCCGCAAATTATCAACAATAAAGTTACGGCCTCCAAGTACAGAATTGACAGCTATTATCTTTTCCCATTCTACATTACAATTCCGAAAACTGCGGCAGAAAAGGCTATTTTGGAGATTGACATTGCAGGTATAGGGAAGCATACCTTCGAGGTGGCGGAATTGCTGAAACTGGGAAAAATGGCGCGGGCGTTTGATGGAGACAACCGGCTGGACTTGCGCATTGCCAAAAATTTGATTGACATTCCCGTTCCTCTACAACAACAGAAAGCGGAATTTTCCACGTTATTGGAATCGGAAAACCGTTATCCCATCTACCAGTTAAGGGCAATCAGTCTGTCCGGAAAAATTTACAGGAGCCGCCCGGTTATGCCTGTACATCCATCCGGAGAAATGCTCAAACATAATATCTTTTCCGTGGCGAAGAAAGGCGCGGTTACAGTAGAGGTAGCAAAAGCCTGTATCCCTGAACTGATTTATCAGTTCGACGATGCATGCGGCGCAATGTTGAAAAACAGTTGGGAGCCGCGTTTTGACGGACAGCTAGGGGGTGGTTTCACTTATTTGGAACCATTTAACCGGCCACGCAACTTATTGTCCATTCCCGGACGGAAGTTCCTGCATCCGGTATGGAAAGATGCGGACAACGTTAAGGTGCTGGAGTTCGACGGGTTGGCAAATTATATCAATCTCCCGTATGAGGCATTGCCGTATGGAAGTTTCACGCTTGAGTTTGAAATCAAACCGGCGGGAAACGATACGCAGGTGCTGTTTCGCAATTACAGTCGCATTCGCGGGTCGTTGCAACTTTACCGGCGCGATGGAAAACTGACGGCTATGTTTGGGCACCGTTTACGCGGTTATTATCCCCTCTTCTCGATTGAAACACTTGAGACCGGGCTGATGTTGCCGGAGGGAGAATGGTCAAAAATTATGGTTAGCTATAACCTGAAAGAATTGTGCTTCATGGTGAATGGTAAAACCCACCGGATACCGTTCAATAAACGTGGCGCGGGTATTAAAGCCTCTGTTTTCGGGGGCCATAACATTGACTACGAACTTGGCCGGGACGGTAAGTTTTTCAAGGGGCAGTTGCGGGGGTTGCGTATCCGCCATACGGCGGAACCTTAGAATTCAGAGGCGTCCGTGAACTTGCACTTTCGATAAGCACTAGCGGCAGATGTTTTTCAGCAGGGCGGAGTCCTGGCGGCGGGACTCGCGGCGGTAGGCCAGCGGGGCGACGCCGCCGGTGTATTGCTTGAAAAAACGGCTGAACGAAAACTGGTTGCTGAAGCCGCAGCGTTCGGAGATTTCGGCGATTTTCAAATCGCTGTTGCCAAGCATTTCGATGGCGGTGTAGAACTTCAGCCAGCGAATGAATTTGCCCAGCGACATCCCCTCGTTCTGCGAGCGGAAAAGATACCGCAGGTGCGACTCCGAAACCTTGATCCCGGCGGCAATCGTTTTGATGTCCAGCGGACGGTTGAAATTGTCGCGGATATAGCGCAGCGCCTTGCCCACGATCCGGTAGGGGTGTTCCTTGGCCCCGGCCAGTTGATGACCGGAGAAAATCATACCGAGGCGGCTCTCGATAAACGCCGCGACCAGGTGGGGAATATAGCTCAGTCCCAGCAGTTCCCCCGCCGGGAGAATCTGGTTCAGGATCAACAGGAATATCTGCTGTTCCAGCGGCGACAGCGCGAACACGTGGTTCTGCAGGATCAGGAACGAATCATCGTCGAAGCCGTCGATGTCGAACTGAATGTGGATGCGCTTGTGCGCCTGCGGGTTGGCGGGCTTGCGGTAGCCGTGGCGCTGAAATGGAAAAAGCAGCACCCAGTGATCGGGCGGCAACCGCAGCGGCGTCTGGTCGAACTCCAGATCCACCGTTTCCGCCAGGTTGACGATGATCGTATAGCGGTTGTGCAGCCGTGCCGGATGGCGCGAGTGGTCGCCACCATCGTAAAATAGTACCACGTTTTTGATCTGTCCGGTCAGAGCGGGGAAGGCGCCGCGCATGAAATTCGGCACCAGTGCCCGGTGGTGTTTCATCAACAGCGCTTCGTTTTCGCCGAGCGCGGAAAGGATCATCGGTTTTGGTATATTTTTCATTTTTTCAGCTATGTTCATTTGATTCATCCGGTGATATAATATGAACCAGCAAACCGGAATAACAAGGAAAAATTATGAAAAACAGTACCGATTGGCAATATGCTCACGAATTCATCACCGGAACCATGGACAAGATCAAGCGGCCGGCCGCCGGCATGCTGAAATATCCGTATCTCTCGATTACCTGCGGCAGTGCGTACGCGGAGAGTATTTTCAGCTGGGACAATCATCATATGACACTGCGCTACGCCGCCGGCGGCGAATTCGAGCAGATGCTCTATTTCCTGAAAAACATGTTCCAGCACCAGAGCACCAACGGCTTCACCCCGTGCGTGAATACGATGGCAAACGGGCCGTGCCTGATGCCGTATTTTCACGCCCAGCCGTTTCTGGCGCAGAATGCCGCGGTTTATCTGCAGGAAACCGGCGATCTTAAGGAAGTGGCGGAGCTTTATCCGAAGATGGTCAAGTACCTGGATCACTGGCTGACGGCGTTCAAGGCGCCGTTCGGGCTGTACCGTTGGGGCGAGACTTATATGTCCGGTTTCGACAATGAAATCTCCGGCACCATCCTGCCGCCCGGCGCGGCGGTGCCGCCGGACCTGAGCTCGCTGCTGTATCTGGAACTGCGGGCCATGGCGTTCATCGCCGGCCGCATGGATCTGGCGGACGAGGCCGCGAAGTATCTGGAAGAAAGCGAGGAGCTGAAAGAGAATATCAACCGTTATCTGTGGGACGAGGAGTACGGCGTTTACGCGGTGCTGGACCTGACGTCCGGCAAGCTGATGACGCATTATCACGAATGCAACCGCCAGAGCGATTTCGGGGTGTTCTCGTATATCAGCTGCCCGGCTCTGCTGCCGCTTTTCGCCGGGATCGCCCCCGCGGACCGGGCGCGGCGCATGATCGAGGAATACGTCCTGAGCCCGGCGCACTTCCGCAGCGACTACGGTATCCGTAGCCTCTCGAAGTCCAGCGAATACTACAACAATGCGATATGGGGGAACCCGGGGCGCTTCAGCGACTACCGGCGGGTGACGAATTCCAACTGGCAGGGGCCGGTCTGGATTCCGCTGAACTGGTTCGTCTTTCACGCACTGGTGCGTTACGGTTATGGTGACGACGCCGCGAAACTGGCCGAAGACTCGGTCGGCGTGGTCGCCCGCAACGCCCGCAAATACGGCTACATGGCGGAGAATTTCGACGGCGACACCGGCGAGAATCTTTATGCGAAAAATTTTGCCTCATGGAACATTCTCGCCGACATCATGGTCGACTTCCTGAACCCCGAATCCGCGCCTTTTAAAATGTTTTTCTGAAAAAATATTGTTTTTTTACGCGATACCGTGATATATTACTCATTATCAACGAACCAAATGGAGCAGGAGTTATGATGAAAAAAATCATGGTATTGTTGTTGAGTCTCTGCGCCGTGGTGGCCTTCGCCGCCCCCGGGGATGTCACGGTCAAGGAATCCGCGCCCTACGCCGTACGCGGCGGACTGCCGAATTTTTACGCCAAACTGAACCAGGGCAAGGAGGTGAAGATCGTCTATTTCGGCGGCAGCATCACCGAGCAGAACGGCTGGCGCGTCCAGAGTGCCGCCGAGCTGCAGAAACAGTTTCCGAAAGCGAAAGTCAGCAGTGTAAATGCCGCCATCGGCGGTACCGGCTCCAACCTCGGGGCGTTTCGCCTGCAGCAGGATGCGTTGTCGAAGAAACCGGACTTGATGTTCGTCGAATTCGCGGTCAATGACGACGGCGCCAAGCCGGAAAACATTCGCAAGTCCATGGAAGGCATCGTCCGCCAGACTTGGGAGAAACTCCCCGACTGCGATATCTGCTTCGTCTATACGATCACCAATGCCACGCTCAACCGGGATTTCAAAAACGGCAAACTGCCGCAGTCCGCGTCGATCATGGAAGACATTGCCGCCTACTACAATATTCCCTCGGTCAATTTCGGCTATGACATCGCTGCGATGGTCAAGGACGGCAAACTGGTCATGACCGGCAAGAAAGAGGAAATGACCCGCGTTTCCGGCGATGAACTCAATGCTGCTTCCGGGCTGCCTGCCACCGCGGACGGCAAGACGATTTTCTCCGGCGACGGCGTCCACCCGTACCCGGATACCGGGCAGGTGATTTACAATCGCAGCCTGATGACCGCCCTGACCGAAATTTCCAAGGCGGGCAAGCCGGGCGAACACCTGTTGAAAGAGCCCATGCTGATCGAATGCTGGCAGAATCCCGCGACCGTATACCTGGACGCTTCTGCCATCAAAGTGAGCGGCAACAACACCAAAATCACCGGAGAAAACAATACATTCCGTCAATTCCTCGGCCGGATGCCGCAAATCCGCCAGCTCGAACCGGGTGCAAGCATTGAATTCCGCTTCACCGGTACGAAAGTGATGCTGTACGACATGTACGGCCCCGGTTCGGCGGAGATCGAAGTCACGCTCGATGGCGAGACCAAAAAATTCCAGCGCTTCGATGCTTACTGTACCTACTGGCGCCTGTCGCTGTGCAGTATCGGTGACAACCTGAAAAACGAAATTCATCACGTGAAAATCACCGTCCTGCCGACCAAGTTCGACAAGCGCGCCATTCTCTTCGAACGGAACCGCGCCGACTTCGACAAGAACCCGGCGAAATACAGCGAATACAACTACTACGTCGGCAACGTCTTCATCCTCGGCGAAATGGTCGAGTGACGGCGGCTATGCCGCCTGAATTGGAGAATTGGCCGCCACCGTTGGTGGCTGAATTGACCGGTGCTGCGCACCTGAATTGGAGAATTGAAAAAACTTTTCCATCAGGTCACGCGGTTTATTTGGCTTCCTATTTGTCCCAATTTCCCAATTCAGGCACGCAGTGCCGACCAATTCTCCAATTCAGGTGCGCAGCACCGGCCAATTCAGGCACGCAGTGCCGACCAATTACCGTACGGGGATGTGGTATTGTTCCGAGAGGTCTTTCTTGATGTTGGAGCAGGTGAAGCCGTCGGTGTGGACCATGGAGGCGATCAGCACTGCGTCGGCGTGGGCCAGGGTGAGGGCGTCGGCGAGATGTTTGACGGTGCCGGCGCCGCCGGAGGCGATCAGCGGCACACTCACCGTGTCGGCGATTTTCTGGGTGATTTCGAGCTCATAGCCGGTTTTCATACCATCGGTGTCGATGGCGTTCAGGCAGATTTCGCCGGCGCCGAGGTCGACCGCTTTTTTGGCCCATTCCACAGTGTCGAGTCCGGACGGGGTACGCCCGCCGCGGGTGACGACTTCGTAGCCGGACGGAAACTTCGCGGAAATCCCGACGCGTTTGGCATCCATGCCGAGCACAATGCACTGGCGGCCGAAGGCCAGCGCGCCGGTGCGCAGGATTTCCGGCTGGTCCACGGCCAGCGAATTCAGCGAAACTTTGTCGGCTCCGGCCAGCAGCGCGGCACGCATGTCGTCCACATTGCGCAGGCCGCCGCCCACGGTGAAGGGTACGAAGACGCGCTTGGCAGCCTCGGCGACCATTTTGATATCGATGGGGCGGTTTTCCGCCGAGGCGGTGATGTCATAAAAAACCATTTCATCGGCACCGTCGAGGCTGTAGCGTTCGGCCATTTCGACCGGGTCGCCGACGTCGATGTTGCCTTTGAATTTAACCCCTTTGGTCACGCGGCCGTCGCGGACGTCGAGGCAGACGATGAGGCGTTTCAAGAGCATGTTTTACCGTCCCATTCCAGAAAGTTTTTCAGTATCCGCAGCCCCGCCTGGCCGCTGCGTTCCGGGTGGAACTGCGTGGCGAAAAGGTTATCGCGCCCGGCGATGGAGGTGAACTCGAATCCGGCGTATTCCGTCCGTCCGAGCGTGGTGTCCGGCGTGCCCGGTTTCACGTAGTAGGAGTGGACGAAATAAAATGCCTCGCCGGGCTTGATGCCGTCCAGCAAGGGGTGTCCGGGGATGAAGTCCACACCGTTCCAGCCCATGTGCGGGATTTTGACGCGCCGCTCCGCCGGAAATGCGAAGGGTTCCACGGTGCCGGGCAGGATGCCGAGTCCCGCCACATCGCCGTCTTCGGCGCTGCGCTCGAAAAGCATTTGCATGCCGAGGCAGATCACCAGCACCGGCTTGCCGTCGGCCACGGCCTGTTTCAGCACGCGGTCGAAGCCGCGGGCACAGAAGCCCGCCATGCCGCTGGCAGCGGAGCCCACGCCGGGGAAAATGATTTTATCGGCGGCGGCGGCGCGGGCGGCGTCCGTGACGACTTCCGCATGCCCGCCGATTCGTTCAAAGGCCAGCCGGACGCTGGTCAGGTTGCCTGCGCCGTAGTCGAGAATGGCGATCATGGGCGATTACTCCCACTCGATGGTGCCGGGCGGCTTGGAAGTGATGTCATACACCACGCGGTTGACGCCGCGGACCTCGTTGATGATGCGGTTGGAGATGCGGCGGAGGAGCTCGTCGGGCAGGTTGACCCAGTCGGCGGTCATGCCGTCGCTGCTCTCTACCACGCGCAGCGCGATGACATAATCGTACGTGCGCAGGTCACCCATGACCCCGACCGTACGAATCGGCAGGAAAATCGCGAATGCCTGCCAGGTCTTGTAGTAATACCCCGCGGCCTTGATTTCCTCGACCATCACGGCGTCCGCTTCGCGCAGGATGTCGAGCGTGCGTTGCGACACTGCGCCGAGGTGGCGCACTGCCAGGGCAGGACCCGGAAACGGCTGGCGCATGACCACGTCTTCGGGCAACCCGAGCTGGCGGCCGACTTCGCGGACTTCATCTTTGAACAGTGCGGCAAGGGGTTCGAGCAGTTTGAATTTCATATCTTTCGGCAGGCCGCCGACGTTGTGGTGGCTCTTGATCATGGCCGAGGGGTTGCCGTTGATCGGCACGCTCTCGATGACGTCCGGGTAAGTGGTGCCCTGTGCCAGAAATACCGCGTTCGGAATCGAACCGGCGGCGTCGTCGAACACCTGCACGAACTCATGGCCGATGATCTTGCGCTTGGCCTCGGGTTCATCCACTCCGGCGAGCTTGTCGAGGAAGCGGTTGGCAGCGTCCACGGTGACCAGATTCATCTGGAAATTGCGTGCGAAAAGGTCTTCGACACGGCCGCGCTCGTTCTTGCGCAGCAGCCCGTTGTCAACGAAAATACAGGTGAGCTGCTTGCCGATCGCCTTGTGAATCAGCGCCGCCGCCACCGAGGAATCGACGCCGCCGGAGAGGCCGAGAATGACCTGGTTTTCTCCGACCTTTTCGCGGATTTCCTCCAGGGAGCGTTCGATAAATGAGCTCATGGTCCACGAACCGCTGCAGCCGCAGATGGTGTGGCAGAAGTTCGAAATAATTTTGGTTCCTTCCTCGGAATGCACGACTTCGGGGTGGAACTGAATGCCGTAAATGGGGCGCCCCTTGATGCGGATGGCGGCGTATTCGGTATTGTCGGTGTGCGCCAGGCACTCGATGCCGTCCGGGGTGCGGGTGACTTTGTCGCCGTGCGACATCCAGACCTTGAGCGAGGATTTGACGCCTTTGAAGAGATCGGAGTGGTCGGTCACGGTCATCACGGCGCGGCCGTATTCGCGGGCGGTGCCGGGGGAAACCTCGCCGCCCAGCGTGTGGATGGTCAACTGCATGCCGTAGCAGATGCCGAGCACGGGCACGCCCAGCTCGAAAATGCCGGGATCGACCGTCGGCGCGCCGTTTTCGTAGACGCTGGCCGGGCCGCCGCTCAGGATGATGCCGGCAGGGGCCTCGGCGCGGATTTTATCGGGGGAAGTGGAAAATGGCATCACTTTACTGTAGACATTGCATTCACGGATGCGCCGCGCGATGAGCTGACTGTACTGAGAGCCGAAATCCAGGACGAGAACAGTTTCAGATTTAGCTGGCATGAGTAAGGGTTCCTCTTGTTAAGCTATAACATAGCTCTGTAATCCGTATTTTTCAACGTCATAGACTAAGTTTTTCGGAAAAAATAATGTTTATTAATACGAAATGCCTGAACTCTTTATTTCCAGCAACTGCTGGCGGTAGCCGTCGAATTCCGGGTTGGCGCGGTCGGCGTCCCAGATGAAATTGGCGATCCCGAGCAGGTGGTTCAAGGTGGGTTCGTCCAGTTTTTCCCAGTCGTGTTCTCCGAATTTATTCAGGTAATACATGGTCTGGCGCAGCTGTCGCCGCATCTCTCTCGGCGCTCGGACGACCTGATTGACGACCAGTCCCGTGACCGCCTGGCGATTGCCGGCCCGGAGAACGTGAATTTTCCTGGAATTCAGCTTCAAACCCAGCCCGGCGATGGCTGTCCGGCAGGCGTGAATGATCTCCCGGATGTCGTCATCGGAAAGATCGCCCGAAAACGTGAAGTCATCGGCATAGCGGGTGATGTTGATATCGCGATCCGCAAAGCGGGTAACAATTTCGTTGTCAACAGGTTTCATCAGCAGGTTCGAGAGGCACGGGCTGGTGGGCGCGCCCTGCGGCAGGTGTCCGTAGAGCGTGCACAGCTTGGTCAGCAGCACGGTGACGTTTTCGGAAAAGCCGAGTTCCTTGAACAGGGAAAACACCGCCGGGCTTTTCAGGGACGGGAAAAAGTCCTTGATGTCGAGCTTGAGAATAACTTTCTGTCCGACATGGGGGCGGGCATTGTCCTTGATGCTGTGGTTGTGGCGGAAGGCGGTGGCGATCGGGGAGGGACGCCGTCCGGCCAGCACGGCTCTGAGGATTCGCTGCAGGACGAGTTTCAGGATCGGGGCCGGGGCGTCGATGGTACGGAAGCCGCCGCTTTTTTTCGGAACTTTGAAGATGCGGTAAAACTGGGTGGTCTGGTTGGAGAGTTTGTACATCAATTTGGGTGAAATGGAGAGCATTTCGGCGAGGTCGCCGTCAACAATCCATTGGTTGTTCGGGTATTGATGCATCATTCCTCCTGAAACGGCAATCCGTAACAGCTTTATCACTGAAAATATATCCCGCAGGTTGCTCGCGGTGAAGTTGCGGCGGGGCTTCGCGGACAAGGTGGGTCGGAGTGCCTGGCAAGGGTACTACAGTTGCGGGGACGCAACGGAGGTACCCGGAAGGCGCTCCGGCACGCAAGAGACGCGAATGACCGGTGCAAATTCCCCCAACAGTAACCGGCGATCCCAAGACGATATTTTTCGGCGAAAAATATATCCTTGCATTCGGTTCAAGAACGGCGACTCGCCGTTCCCACCCAGGTTTGAAGCTGGATTCTGTTCTGATAAAGCTGTTACGGTTGCCAAAAAGCCAGACTCGTTCCGTCTGCCTTACAATACAGTATTTTCTGGCCGTGTCAAATCCGGTTTGTCAAAACAAATCCAACTGTTCCTTGACCGGAGGAGGGGGGACGATGGCGTTGCGGGTCTCTTCGACCTCTTTGACCACCGAGCGGAGATTGTAATCTTTGGCGATGTCGCTGATCCGCTTCCAGTCGGGTGTCCGGCGCTTCAGGCGATCCTCGAAGGGACGCCAGGGCTGCTCGGGCAGGTCGGTTTTCAGGGTGATCAGGCGGATATTTTTCTGCAGGAGTTCACCGGCTTCGGCGACTTTTTCGCGCAATTTGTCATTTTTGATTTCGTCCGTGTGCTCCATCATGTTGGCGATGGTGCCGAATTGCTTGAGGAGATTGGCGGCAGTCTTGGGGCCGACGCCGACGATGCCGGGCACGTTGTCCGAATTGTCGCCGATCAGCGCCAGGTAATCCACGATCTGCTCCGGGGCGACCTCGAATTTCTTCAGGATTTCCGCCGGGCCGCGACACTCGAAACTACTTCCGACGCGATCCGGCACCAGCAGTTTGACCCGCTCGTTGACGATCTGCGAAATATCTTTGTCCGGGGTGATGATCCGGAATTCATGTTCTTTAACCTCGCCGGCAATGGCCGCGATCAGATCGTCCGCTTCGAAACCGGGCAGCATGATATTGTTCCAGCCAAAGGCGTCGATCAGCTCGAAAATGACCGGAGTCTGCGCTTTGAGATCATCCGGCATCGGAGCGCGATTGGCCTTGTAATCGGGGGCGATTTCGAGGCGGAACACACATTTGTCCTTGTCGGCGACGAACGCGCCCATGGCGGAGGGCATTTCCTTGTCCAGTTTCAGCAGGAAACGCGCCACCGCAAAAATGGCATTGCTCGGACGCCCCTGTGCATCGGTGAGTTCACGCACCGCGTAATAAGCGCGGTAGATCTGCGAATACGCATCGACCAGTAATATCGAATCTGTAGCCAAAATAATCTCCGGTTAAATTTGAGGTAATGTAACACTGAAAATGGTATATAGCAAAACGAATTAGGAGTTTTTTCCGGCAATTTGAATTGTGCTTTTCAGCGCACCGCGCGAAAAATAATTGACAAACGACATTACGAATGATAATTTATATCGAGGAAGGAGATAACTTTTAGGAGAAGATACGGAAAGATAAGTGAAATGATTGAATAAGAAAAACTGAAATTATTTGTCGAGCCTTGAACTACCACTTCAAAAATTAACGACAATACACAACCGACAAGACCGAGGCGCTATGATTTCTAGGCGCATCCTGGTTTTATGGGTTGTGTAGCGTTGTGGTAGACGTAAGGCTCGCATGAAAACGGGGTGCGTCTTTTTTTGGCGAGGTGCTCCGTTAATCAAAAGGAGCAAGCCATGAAAGTGTCTAGAGGGGGAAACGGAGCACGGGTCGGAAGAGTATTGAGGATTCTTGGAACTGCAGGCTGCATTATCATTACGGTTGGCGCTATCCTGTATCTTCACGACCCGGCGAAACCGTCTTATTATATTTCGTCATTGTTTTTTGTCATTGCCCTGATTCCGATTTGTGCATTTTCTTATTCCCTGTTATTTCTGGCCGGACGCAGTATCGTGGCAAAGACCATCATTATTGCAGGTATCCTGATCTATTCGGGGACGATGACATTATTGATTGCCCTGCAGAAAAACTGCTATGACGGGGTATCGGTGGAATTGATGCAGCTGGTGGCTTTTTCAGGGTTACCGGCATTGATGAAATTTTATCTGAAAAGTATTATCATTTGTCTGATGATCTGGCTGGTGGTTAGCATCATATTGAGCTGGCTGGTACTGAGGATGGGTAAGAGGGAGTCCGCTGTCCGCAGCAAAAAGTATTACCTGGCGATAGCTGCTTTTTCTTTCATCGTGTTTGGCATGTTTGCTTATCAATGCAATCCTGCCGGAAAGACGATCGCCAATTTGCGGTATACACTGTATGCATTTTATCCTGAATATATTAAGCATACAGGAGTAAAGCTGGTGAATATGACTGCGGATGATATCAGCGTTGCCGGACCGGGGAGAAATCTGGTCTATATTATTTTGGAAAGTACGGAGAAGAATTTCCTGGGAAACGCCCAATATCCCGGCCTGCTACCAAACCTGGAAGCACTATCTCGGGACAGCGTTTTCTTTGAGAACATCGCGCCGGCGGATAATGCTTATTTGACGTTTGGCGGAATTTATGCTTCAATGATGGGAACTTATCTGACTCCGGCACATTTGCAGGACCAGCGGACAGCGAGGGTTTCCATTGGTTCCAAGCTGGGGTCATTGCCGAAAATTCTGGACAAAGCTGGTTACCGGCAGCACTTTCTTTATGCGCATTCCAGTTGGTTTCGCGGTTTCAATGCATTTTTGGTAAACGAAAAGTACGAGGTGAACCAGATCAGCGGAAAGAGCCGGCGCCTGCTGGATGAATCCCTCTTTTTCGATGCCAGCCGGGATTCGGTACTCTATGAAAAAGCCTGGGAATGTTTCCAGGAATTGGCTGCCGATGGAAAATCATTCAACCTGACACTGCTTACTCTCGATGCTCATGGTCCGGACGGCATGTATTCGCCGGATGAGCCGGCATACCCTGAAAACAAGCAGAATATCCAGCTCCTTAACGCCATATACGCCAGCGATGATGCTTTGGGACGGTTTGTCCGGAAACTGCAGCAGCATCCTCTCTGGAAAGATACCTGCCTGGTTATTCAGTCCGATCATCTGGCCCATAATAATACCCACCCGGAGGTATTGGCGGGGCTGGTAGCCAAGGACACGCGGAAACTGCTGTTTATGATTTGCAACTCCGGCAAAAAGAGCGGCAATTATCCGGTGAATGGAATGACGTTTGACATTGCACCCACAATTCTGGATGCTTTGGGAATTCAGCACAACTATACGTTTCTTCTGGGCGAAAATCTTTTCGGGGATACCGACCCGACACGTTTGAACTGTACCAATGAGCAGCGTTCCGTCAATCAGATGGTTGTCCTGTGTGCTTCTGATTATAAACTCAATCTGGGAACATATGGAATCCGCTTTGACGAGGAGCCTTATCCGACGGTCCGGCTGGGGGCATTGAATATTCCGATATATATCGCAAATACATTGTCCAATGATGTTCCGGTTGACGAGGAGTGTTTCCTGATCTGCTTTTCAGAGGATATGGAAATCTACCAGAAAATAATTTATTTCTCCAATATGGAGGAAATGAAAAAATTCATCCTGAATCCGTGAACGAATTTCCGGATTCCTTTCTTTTTTGATTTACGGCTGAAAAATCAGCCTGAAGATTTGATTTCAGCGCTTATTTTCCGTTCCCGGGAATTATTTTTCTCTTTTGTTCCCGCTCACACGGTTTTCTTCGCTAAAATCCCGATTTTTGATACATTTTCCATATAGGTTTAATTCCCCCCTGATGTTAAATTATTGTTTAGCAATACATTGCGTGTAATTGTCGAAAAACGTCGAACCATGGACAATGCCTCCCAAATTTTAAAAATATTGCCCCGGAATGCCGGGTTCTCTTGCAAGCAATGTGAATCAAATCTTGCATAACCGAGCGTAATCTTCTGCGCTGAACCTTGAATTTGCGCGGTAATGCCGCTTTCATTTTCAATGCGGACTGTCCAATAAGGCGCAGTGCATTGAACGCCAGCATCGCCAATAATAACAGCAGAGAATTCGTTGCGAATTTACCTGAAGGCATCCGCTCAAAACTAAGGTCGGATTTCATTTCGCTGTGGTACTGTTCGCTGGTGCCATGCTCATGATAAAGATTAATGACTGTTTCGGCGTCATCCGGCAAGTTCGTCCAGAATGTATTGACCTCGACATCAGGTATGAGCAAGTCCTGTCCATGCTTGTCAATTGTCCGTTCCGTAGCCTCAAATATTGCAAAAACAGGCAAGCCTTTCCGTCCGGCAACAGGTATATGACTTGCTTCACCGGTAAAAACTGTTTTGCCCAGGCGCGTTTTTTGAGCTTCGCCGACACGCCGAGCCAAACTCAACCATTGCTCTCGGGATTCTTTTCGCAAGTTGCGCTTAATGATAAACGCTACGCCGCGCTTCAGCAGCTCTTCAATGATTTCCACATCATCATGTGCTGAATCTAAGCGTACAAGAATATTTTTCAGGTCGACACCAAGCATTTCAGCCATATCAAGGCACTGGCGTATAAACTCCAGCGCACCCTTATTGCTGTGCTGGCTGCCGGGGCGCAGTTCGCAATTGATCATATAACCGTGAGTGCCAAGGTAGGCAAAAATCGGCGCGTAGCCGTCATGGTTCTTGTAAGTCCATGAAACGCCTTCCTTATTTGAACCTGAGTTGTCGAACGGTGACACATCAATATCCAGCGGAATATATTTTCCGTGAGAAGTTTTTTCAAAACCGAATTCAGGTGCTTTTTTCATCAGTTCGACATTGCCGGAACGGACTAAAGCAAACATCTCCTGAAACAAGGCAAGCTCATCAAGACGCTGGCGCAAAGTTGCCTCAGAAGGAACGGCATTGAGCTTCAAGCAGTCCCGGAAAAACGAATCTTTATGGAATTGAGTAACATCGGCATAATCATTTTTACCAAGCGCAAACAACCCGGCAACGGTTTTAATGATACCGCTGTGTTTAATTTTTCCGGTTTTGATTTTCGATGTCTGCATTGAATCTGCCTTTTTTACACTTTTTAGACTGTTATACAGTCCGCCGATTAAAGAAATTCCGCCAATTGAGTTGATTTCCTCGTTACTCTGCTGTACTTTAACTTTCATGAGATCACCTGTTGGGTTAGTTTTAATATTAAAGATTCAAACTGCCTTAATATAACACTGACAACAGGTTATCTCTAATTACAATCAACTATTATCCTGAATTTTTCACGGATTCAGGTTCATGACTGAAAATGAAGAACTGCTATCCAGTTGCCTGATTTTCGGCAGCTATCCGGGTAAGGGAACTACTTTGCTTGGCCGGGAATTATCCGACCTTCAGTACTTCTGCATTTTGAAAAATACAGATGAAGCCTTGCTTGTAGAGTCTGAACAATTTTCCGACCTCAAGATTCCGGCCTCGAAATTGAAGAGATTTCTCAAAGGAAACTGAAATAAAACGGGAATATTCCAATTCGGAATATTCCCGTGAATGTGGTACTTTACAAGACGTCTTAGAAGTTGTAGTATTCCGGGGAGACGTCTTTTTCGGTCTTGCCGGTGTAGATC
>JBEBRW010000051.1:0-40690 GCA_040394635.1 Victivallis vadensis
GGCTTTGTCCGCCAGCGACACATGCCCCTCCACGCGGCCGTCGTCGAGCGGATTGTCCACCCGGTTTGCCAGGTCGCGGAAAAGACGCCGCATATCGATGATTCCGCCGGTCATGAACCAGATGGTCGAGACCACCGCCACGATTCCGGCTGTGGCAATATTCACGACGAAGAAATAGGTGCTCCACCAGTGTGGCGGCCATGGCGAAATCAGATTCCAGATCAATACCACCACAAACGCCAGGAGCACGTTGTAAATGAAGGTGTAAATGAACACCGACCAGGCGATGACTTTGTCGCCGGTGGTGTACTCGGGGGTGATCCCGATCAGCTTGCTGAATACGTTGCGCGGCGTCCACTCGGACTTGATAAGCTTCTCGCCGTCGGTGGAATATTTGCCGCGGTGCAGCAGCCGGTCGAGGTTATACGGTTTGCGGTAGGTGACCAGCGAGCCGATGATGTATGCCGCCACGCCGCTCATCATCGCAATGAAATATAGTTCATAGGAATTGATCGGGAATTTGACCGAATCCATATGCCAGACGATGTATGGGTTGAATGGCGACGACACCCATTCGAGGAAGCCGCCGAGCGGTTCGCTCCACCCCATGCCGTCGAGGAACGGATAGACCTTTTTGGTCCAATGCTGCTGCAGGAAAATTCCGGCCACCGAGATACCGGAGCCGACGATGATCGACGAAAACGCCCCGGTACTATTGCCGAACCGGCTGTAAAGCCCGAAAATCATCACCGGTCCCGCCCCGCCCAGCCAGATCGCCGACATAATCGTCGTGAACATATTGATATAATCCAGCTGAACGAAGAACATCGAGACGATGAAGAAGAATACCGCTACGGCAGCCGTGGAGAGTTTCAGGAGCAGGATGTGGTGCTTCGGCGAAATCGGATTCTTGCGGAACGGCATGATCACGTCCTGAATGATGGTGGCGGACGAATTGAAAATGCGGGAGTTGTCGGTGGAAATCAGCGCCATGATCATGAGCAAGGCGAAAATCCCCGTCATGCCGAGCGGCAGCATGTTGCGCAGCGCTACCGGCATCATCATCTGATTGTACATCGTGCGGAATTTCTGAAACGCGAAATTGCCCTCCGCGTGCTGTCCAAAAGTTTCGGCGGCGGCCTTCAGATACGGGGTATCCAGATTCTCGGCGCGGGAGAGCGGCCGGTCGACGCTGATTTCATGGGCCTGCCCGGAAATGGCACTCAACTTTGTCTTCAGCTCCTGCCGGGTGGCTTCATCGGTCACGACTTCATCCGCGACTTTGACAGAGAGTGCCGTGCGGATTTCCGCGGCCCGCCCGGCATAATTCCGGTGGGTCATGACCGTGATAATGGTAATCGCCACCAGCATGCACATCATACCGGCAAAGCCGTTTCGCCAGGCGCCGAGGATGCCCGCCATCTTCTGTTCGTGGGGCGTCCGCCCGGCGCTGGTGGTGTCGTTGCCGATCCAGCTGGCGCGGTTCAGGAGATTCGAAGTGATGGTGACGACCAGCGCGAAGAGATTGAAGTCGCGCAACTGGTCGATGTCGAACGGGTTCAGGAAGCTTTCGCCATGAACCCGGTCCATCATGACCGGCGCGATTTCGCCTCCCCAGGAAAATGTATACAGGACATATCCGGCGATGATCACAAAGATCGGATAACACATCAGCCCCTGCAGGCAATCCGTGACCAGCAGCGCAATGCGCCCGCCCGGCCATACCGCCATCACCGCCAGTGTCAGCGTCGCCGCCACCACAATACCGAAACACGGCAGGTTTATGCCGCAGATCATGACCCGGTGCGGCAGCCCCAGAAAATAGATGAAGAAATTGGCGGCGATGGCCGGCCCGATGGCGTTGGTCAGCATTTCGGAGAGCGTCCGCAGCGTGGCGGCGAAAATACGGAAACTCCGGTTGTAGCGCATTTCCAGAAATTGACCGATCGACAGCGATTTGGTTTCGCGGTAACGGTATACGCAGTAACCGGTCAACGCCACAATCGTCGAAATCGGGATGATGATGTTTTCCCAGAAAGCCAGCGCGAACCCGGTCTGGTATTTGGCCTCCACCAGCGCCACCACGGAAATCACGCTGAGCCCGGTGGACATGTCGCCCACCGAGATCACGTAGCGCCCCGCCACCCGCCCGGCCGCCAGATAATCCACCACGCCACGAACATATTTCCGGGTATAAAACGCCGTTCCGAGGACGATGGCCACCGGCACAATTATGATAAGCCAATCAAACCAATGCATTTAATTTCCCCCGCGTTTTGACTGTTGTGAACGGAATATTTCGGCCCCTTCGAGCATGGCCAGGTAATTTTCAGCCGGCACGTATTCCGGTACGGAGTTGCCGGTGCCGAGGGCAAAGCCCCGGGCGGAACTGTAATATTGTTCCGCTTTGGCGACGGTTAATTCGCGGATTTCTGCCGGGGTCGACCGGACCAGCAGGTCCACATCGATTCCGCCGAATAATGCGATATGGTCCGAGTAGTGGCCGATCCATTGTTCAAATGGTGCGATGCCGTCTTCATTGGAGTGCTTGGCGTCGATTCCGGCGGCAATCAGGTCGTCCATAACCTCGAAAATGCAGCCGCAGCTATGCAGCAGAAATGGTTTGCCGTATTGATGTGCCAGCTCGATGACCCGGCGGTATTGGGGGATGATGTGTTCGCGGATGGTTTCGGGCATGGTCAGGAGCGAGGTACGGAATCCCAGGTCGTCACCGATGCGGCACACGCAGTACAGCTCGCCGAATTCCCGTAAAAAACGTTCCCAAAGCCCGTACATCAAGTCGCCAATGCGGTGGTAGAGATCGGCATAAGTGTTTTCGTCATCAAGCATCATGAACGGGAGATATTCCAGCCCGGTCAGGTCCTCGCTGATCTCAAAGACTCCGTTGCCGACTCCCCCCACCGCGCGCATTCCCGCCGGCAAATGCCTGCCGAGCGCTTCGAATTGCGGCGCCGCCATATCCCAGAACAAATCCGGCAGTTTACCCCATGGATAAGCGTTCAGATCGGCCGCGTTCTGAATCGGGCCCGGCCTGCCGCCGAGGATCGCGCCGCGCTCCGGCAGGATCATCGTGATGCATTGTTCGAACGGAATAGCGTCGTAACCGGTCTGCCGGAAAAAGTCGCAGAAAATCGCGAACCCTTCATCCAACCGCCCGCTTTCCATGTACTCCTTGAGCGGTTTTCCGGTCAATTCACCGATCACATCGCAGGATACGTTGTGTTCATAAAGCGGCATGATGTCCGTTTTTTGATTGCGGGCGGCTTGTTCCAGACGGCGAAAATCGGGGGCGATGGAGGTGGTAAACATAAGTGAGCTCCCGTGGTTCAATACGTGCATTCTTTGCAGGCGTCGGTAAATGCCTTGAGGTTGGCCGGATCGCCGAAGAAAAAGTGATCCGACGGCGCGATGATGTAACCGGCCTGCTCTTTGGTCGCCTCGAAGCAGTCGAATACCATCTGTCGTACCAGCGCCGGATTGCCGCGCTCGAAGCCGGCGTTCTGGTCGAAGCCGCCGATGAAGAACAGTTTGTCGCCGACCTGTGCCGAAGCTTTCCGCAAATCGCAGTCGCCGCCCATCGACCGGGGTGTCATCGTTTCCAAACCGTCGGCGCCGGACTCGACCACCAGGTCGAGCATCGGCATCAGCCCGCCGCAGAAGTGATTGACCACCTTGACGCCGATTTCGCGGAACAGCCGGTTCTGGGCGATATCATACGGCAAGCCGAATTCGCGGTAAAAATCCGGGCTGATCACGGTACTGGAACCTGCGCCGCCGCCGACTTCGACCATATCCGCCATGGTGCCTTCCCAGAGGCATGTGGCCGCCAGCGTTTTGCACAGGATTGCGTCGAGCATGTGATGCAGTGTTTCCGGCTCGTCCATACCCAGCATGATCGCCTCTTGAGTGCCGAACAAACAGCAGAAGCTCTGCCACGGGCTTCCCTGTCCCGGGGAAAATGGATGCGAGCGGACGATCCCCAGGTCGCCGAGTTTCTCCCGCGCGGCTTTTATTCCGCTCAGGTCGGCGGCAATCGGTACCGGGCAATAGCGGTCCCATAGTTCAAAATCGGCGGCTGTTTTGATCAAATGCTCGGTATTCCAGATTGTGAATGCGTTCTCTGCACGAATTTGGTGCAGGACGCCTCCGGGAGTAGTAATGAATTCCTCCCAGGTGTGGACGCCGTCCGCGTCCGTGCCGCGCTCGACAACCTGCATTTTCCAATTTTCCAGATCTGCCGGTGCATAGCTGTATTCCGGGCTCACGTAAATGGCATAATCAAATCCCAGTTGACGGTTCGCCTCGTACCAGTCCGCGCCGTTCAGATAGGTTTTCAGGTAATAGCCCATCCAGCCATGAACCTGACAGGGGAGCCGGTCGGGACGCCCATTATTGAGCGCGGTCAGAAGACGTTCACGTGATGTCATTGCCATAATCATTGCTCCTTGGATGAATAAGATACTGCGCGCCAGGCTTCAAGGGCGGCACGCACGGTTTGCGGCTGGGCGCCCGGGCCGAATTCGAGATTGCAGATCAGGCCGCCTTGCGGTACATAAAAGTGCTCGACGACACTTTTCACCGCCAGCCTGGCGGCTTCCGGGTCGGGGTTGATCAAGGTGTGCTGACGGTCGATTTCCCCCCACAGGGTGATTTTGCCTTTGACGATGGCGGCGACTTCGGCCAGGTTCATCGAGAATAATTGCGAATTCAGCGCGTTGACGCCGATTTCCACCAGGTCGGGCAGGATCGAGGTGATATTGCCGTCCGAATGCATCAGGATCAGTTTATTGTATTTGCGGGCGATTGCACAATAATCGCGGTAAAGCGGCTTGAAGATCTTGCGCCAGCTCTCCGGTGAAATCAACAGCGAATTCTGGGTTCCCCAATCGTCCATGAAGTAAAGGCAGTCCACATCGCTCTGCGCCCAGAATTCCAATTCGGTCAAATAAAATTGGTGAATTTTGTCCAGAAGCTTATAAAACTCCGGTTCTTCATAGGCCACATCCATCATGGCGTTTTCCGTGCCGCGAATGAATTGATAGCGCTCCCAGGGGCGCGGACAGCAATCCGCCCGCAACATTCGGTCGGTCGATTCATAAGCACTGCGAATCACGGCGAACGCCTTGTCATAATCCTCCGGCAGCGTATCGTACGGGGGCTGGACAATATCATAATCGGCCAGGTCGCCGACCAGCGGCTGCTTGACTTCGCCGATCACGCCGTCCATCAGGTTTTCAAAGACGCAGCCCCATTCGTCGGTGTAAGTGCCGGCCAGATAGGCGTCGCCGCTGACGCGGGGGCTTTTGCGGTAAGGAGAAGGAGACACTTTGACATCAGGCGGGAATTCCGCTTTCAACACCTCCACCTCCTGCGGATAATGCTCATTGGCCCATGGCAGGGTTCCCCAGACATAGGGAATCCGGTCGGGGTAGTCAAAGGATATCGCACGTTTCATCACTTCTCGAGGTGTTTGAGGCATAATCGTTTCCTTTATCTGTCAACTTCGATATCGGGGCTTTATTTAATTATAACGTCAGCGTCAAAAAAATCAACCCTATTTTGTATTATATTTCCAAAATATTGAAAGTAGTAATCTAATTATTGGAAATATTTCAAAAATTTTCAAAAGGGGTATTGATTTCTTTGGTAAATCCGATATAATAGAATTAGCAAGCAAAATATTCAGAAGCCGAACAACGATCAATATGGGATGATTAATATGAAAAAGAAAAGCACTCCGTACGGCGCGTCTCGAAAATTCAGCAGCTCCCGATTTAAAGCTTCCAATACTTTTACCCTCATTGAACTCCTCGTTGTGGTCGCGATTATCGCTATCCTGGCGGCCATGTTGCTGCCGGCATTGAATAAGGCAAGGGAGAAAAGCAAACAGGCACGTTGTATCGGCAACCTTAAACAGATCGGTACCGGCCTGGGAATGTACCTTAATGACAATGGTTCCCGGCTCTGGAGTTGCAATGGATCGGGAGCCGGCTGGGGATTATGGAAAAATGATCCGACCACGGTTTTCGGCGGCTGGTTATCGTTCGGTTTGCTCATCCGTCATGCTTATGTTCCGAACAATAAAATATTCATGTGTCCTGCTGCGCCGCCTGTTGCCGGACGGGATACCAAAATCGAATATTTCCTGAAAGACGATAAACCGTATAAAGTAACGGCACCGACTTCTGTTCCGTATATGATCGATTCCGATTATTGGAGCCGTATCTGCAACAGTAACTTCAATGACAACTCGACTGCGACTACTTATATTGATCCGACCCGCTCCAAGCCCAAAGCCGTGTTGATGGACAGCCCCGGGTTGAAGGCGGGTTCCGCCTCGGGAGCCGGGCCGGGCTTCGCCTTGAATCCACATGGCCCCCGGAACTGGAGTGTTCTGTATGTGGATAGCACCGTGCTGACTCATCAGTTTACCGATGTTCCAAATTCGGAATATGTCACCGGCGGACTTAAAAGCGCCAATACGATCCAGGACAGTTTCTGGGTGACCTATATCGACCCGAAGCGTTGATCTTAAAATCGACAAAAATCCATTTTGCGCTTGATAAATTTGGAAATAGAGTATACAATATTGGGAAATAATTCCAAAAAATCAAAACTCAATGAGGAAATAATGATCAAACCGAGAAAAAAAGTCATTGATACCTTGAAGCAGCAGATCGCCGAAGGCGTTTACCGGCCCGGTCAGCGGTTGCCGACGCTGATGGAACTGACTGAACTGCTCGGTGTTTCGCGGGGAACCGTCTGCAATGCACTGGAAGAATTGATCGAACAGGGAATTGTCACCCGGCGTCACGGCGCGGGATGTTTCCTGAGCGAAAATGCCAATACGGTTCCCATTTTGCGCCGCAAGATCGCTTTTATCACGCCCGGCCAGGCACAGGCGCATTATATGAAAATCCTGGAAGGGGTTGAGCATGAAGCTTACAAAGCCGGTTATGAGTTGACGTTTTTCAATCACGGCAACCAGCCGCAAAAGGCCAAACATATTGCCGCCGGCATCAACCCCGGTATTTATGCAGGGGTGATCCTGATGCCGCTGGTTGGAGTCGACCGGGTCGCCGTCAACCAGGAACTGCTGAACATTCTCGACCGCAACGGCTGTCTTTATGTGACCGTGGACACTCCGGTTCTCTCCGGTGGAATCGTCCGCGGCAATTACATCGGCAGCGACAGTTACAATGCCGTCCGCCGGTTGACCGAAGGCCTGATTGAACAGGGCTACCGTTTATTTGGCAGCATCCGGGTGTTCGAAGGGGTCGGCAGTGCCGCCCAGCGCATGGCCGGGCTGACCGACCAGTTGCAGGTGGCCGGGCTTCCGATCAGAGATGAATGGCACCAGGAAATCGAAGACGTACCGGTGGATGAACAGGGACGTTCCAATATTCACCGGATCATGAAACAAGCCGAAAGGCCGGAAATCATTTTTTGCTCCTATGACCGGATTGCCGGCAACGTGTTGGACGAATTGAACAAGATGAAAGTGCACGTGCCGGATGATATCGCCGTTTGCGGATTCGACGGCAGCGAGCGCTCGGAATTGCTGCACCTGACTACTGTACGCCAGGATTTTACCGCCATGGGTACCCGCGCCATGGATACGTTGCTCAGTTTCATCGAACATCCGAATCAGGGCATGCGGCAGGAGTTCATTCCCTGCCAGCCGATTTTCCGAAATTCGACCAATCGCGTGCCGAAGCCGGCTGCCGTACCGAAAAGCAGGAAGGAAACTGTAAAAATATGAAAAGGCCGGAAACATCAAAAAACTTCAGTTGCCACCGCGATCTGTCCACCGGAGTGGAAAGCTGGATTTTGACCGGGCACGTGGCGCCTTATCAGCAGGCATTCTATTTTGTCAACGACAGTTTTTCCGGCAATGGGCGCTACCTGTGGTTTTATTGCGGTTTCCTGCCGTCAAAAGCTCTTTGCCTGGGCGTACTCGATTTTGAATCCGATGAAATGACCGTTTTCCCTTCGACCCAGTTCCTCGACGCATCCCCGGCGGTGCATCCGGTCACCGGCGAAGCCTATTTTTTCAGCCGCACCGAATTGTGGAAAATCGCACCGCACCCGGATGCCGAACCGGAATACATCAACCGCCTGCCGGATGAGATCGTCAAGGGACGCAATCCGATCCGGAGCGCCACTCATATCACTTTTTCGCCGAAGGGCGACAGCATCTGCATCGATCCCGGCTTCGGCCGCGAATGCTTCCTCGGCGAAATGCCGTTGGACGGCTCCGAATGCAAAATCTGGCAGCACTTGGATTTCTATGCCAACCACGCGCAGTTTTCGCCGGTCGATCCCGATTTGATTTTGTTTTGCCAGGACGGCTGCCGCGACATCGTCACCGGCGAACAGGTCGACACCCGCAAGCGGATCTGGACCATCCGCCGGGGCGGGCAGGCCAAACCCATTTTCCCGGACATCGATACCCCGATGCATGGGCATGAATGGTGGAGCGCCGATGGACGCTATATCTGGTTTATCCATTACGGACAAGGAACGTTCAAATACGACATCGCCACCGGCGAACTGCTGCGCGAACGTCCCACGAATTTACCGGTCTCGCACTCATACTCCAGTTCGGACGACCGTTATCTGGCTACCGATATCTGCTGCCATGAATATGACTACATGCAGATGCTTTTTACCGATTTGCAGGCGGACAAGGAAATCTTCATCGTCAGTGCCATGCCCAAAATCCCCTATGTTTTGCGCAACTTCCATTGCCATCCCCACCCGCATTTCAGCGTCGGGGACCGATATATCACCTATACGACCACGGTTCGCGGCCGGGTCGATGTGGCAGTGACCTCCGTTTCCCATATTCTTGAATTGTTAAACCAGCAATAAACAAAAGGACCGAATAATGAAAAAACTTCTGCTAATGGCTCTTTGCGCCCTTTTTTCGGGAATAGCAGCAGCCGAAATTGTCCCTTTACGCCCGAACGGGGACCAATTCACCGACCCGAGCGGCAAAGAAATCCGCCTATGGGGTGTGAATCTCGTCTCCTTCTACCCGGATCATACGACGGCTGAAAAGACGGCGGCGGTCCTGGCTTCGTTCGGCATCAATGCCGCCCGCCCGCATCACATGCTCCGCACTTCCCGCGACTGGAATCCCCAGATGCCCGGCGGCAGCCTCTCCGATTATCAGAATGACTCGCAGACCCCCGACCCCGATGCCTGGGACCGCTATTTTTATCTGACTTCGCAATTGCGCAAACAAGGCATTTACCTGATGCTTTCCATGGGCGACAGCCGTACTTACATGCCCGGCGACGTGACCGTCCTTGACGGCGGTGAAGCCGACAACAAGGCCTGGCGCGAGTCGATCGAAGAATTGAATTCCCGGCATTGGAAATCCGCCATCGACGTCAAGAAAATGATGCCGATTTTCGATGAACGCGCCGCGCTGATCGTCGAAGCATATACCCGGAGACTTTTGACCACGCCGAACCCCTACACCAATCTGAAGTTCGCCGAAGACCCGCAGGTCGCCGTCATTGAACTGCTGAATGAGTTTGCGCTGGATTACATCATCATCTGCAAAAACCGCTTCCCAGCTTATCAGGAAAAAAATATGCTGGCGCAGTGGGCCGAATATGCCAAAGAGAACAACCTCGAGCCCGGCGATTTTTATGAAGTGAAGGACCCGGAAGCGGTCCGGATTCGCGGCGAGTTCATGCGTGCCGCCCAGGAACGTTTTTTCAAAAGAATGGAAAAAGTCATCCGTGAATGCGGCTACGAAGGCTCGATTATTCTTTCCAACCTCTGGGAAGGCGAAGCCGCCTCCAAGCTCAATGCCGACCTGAACGGCTCCATCGAGGACCACGCCTATGTCGATCCCCGCGTCTACCTTTATTACAAGGATTTCGTTCAGGAAAAGACGTTCAGCAAAATCGCCGGCAAGCCGTTTGTCCTCGGCGAATTCAATCACAGCGAAGGCGGGCGTGATCTGGATGATCAGAAACTGAAGCGCGCCATGCTGCCGCTGGCCGCCGCCGCTTATTCCTCGCTGCAGGACTGGTCCGGCATCATGTGGTTTGCCTGGTGCCACGGTGGAAAAGCCATCGGTTCCGACGGTTGGGCCAAAAATGAAGACCGCGTTTCATCGCTGGGCAACATGGTGGAGGACGGCATGACGCTCGACCACCTGCGGACCTCCGGAATCCTTTTCCGCAATTCGCTGGTCAAAAAAAGCGTGAACCCGGTCAAATATTATGTCGACGGCAGCAATCTTTATGTCCGTGATTACGGCAGCCTGGTTCGCGGCAAAATGCAGTACAAGGCCGGTTGGCAGTCGGTTCACGCCATCCACAAAGTTTTCGGCGAAACTCCCGCCGATGCGCAGAAACAGATGGAACAGGTCAATGCCAAGAGCCCCGGCGACGTCATTACCAGCGATACCGGCGAAATCGTCCGCGATACCGACGCCAAGTTCCTGAAAGTGACCACCCCCTTCGCCAACGGCTTCGGCGGCGAACACGGCGCCAACGGCTTCGACCTGGCCAATGCGCAGTACCGCGGCCCCGCCGGTTTCGGCACCATCCTGATGGTCAGCCGCGACGGCGGCGAACTGAAGTCGAGCAAGAATATCCTGATCAGCCGTACCACCCTGGACGACAAGGGCAAGGAAGTGGATAGCGGCACCCTGACGCTGAAAGGACTCGGCGCCGGCAATTGGACGGCCACTGTGACCCGCCCGCGCAGCCAGAACGGCAAAATGATTAAACTGACACCGGCTAACGGCGGCCTGCAGCTGCCCGTCGCCGGATGGCATGAAATTGAACTGAAAAGAAAGTAACTAAACTCACCTACAAAAGGAGAAAAAACATGAAACTGAGTAAATTGATGTTGGGCCTCGCAGTATTGGGATTGACCACTCTGGGCTTCGCCGAAAGCGTTCACCAGAAAGCCGCCGGCGACAGAGCCTCCGACAAGAAGTTCCTCGAAACCAAGGAAATGAAAGGCGCCGAAAGCGGCAAGATCAGCCGCCTGAAAGGCGAAATGCCGCAGTGGGGCTATGTTTCTTACTGGATGGGCATCGCCACGCCTGCCGGTAAATCGATCATCCGCTTCCGTGTTTACGTGGACGGAACCGATGTGGCGGCCTACGGCGTTTACAAGCACTCCACCGAAGGCCAGGAGCTGATCAAGAAACTGGAAATCCCGAAAGATGCCGAAAAAGACACCTTTGTCACCATCGATATTCCGGTTGACTCCAAGATCGAATGGGGCGGCGTCACCTTCAAGAAATTCGAGAAGAACGACAAGCCCGGTCCGTGGATCGACCAGGTGAGCGTTGTTCTCCCGTAATCTCCCGAACAAATTACCAAATACTGCCGGCGCGAAAGTTCCGGCAGTATTTTTATTATGATGAAAACGGTCAGGCTCATCTTCAAAACGCATCTGGATATCGGCTTCACCGATACCGCGGAACGGGTTAAACAGAAATATTTCTCGATGTTTATCCGCAATGCCCTGGCAACCGTCGATTATTTCCGCTATATCTGGACGGTGGGCTCATGGTTGATCCGGGGATGCCTCGAGCAGGCATCCGCGAATGATCGCGAATTCCTGAAAGACGCAATCCGCCGGGGTGATATCGCCTGGCATGCACTGCCGTTCACCACCCTTATATTCCAGTATATCGAGCGTCGACACATCGAATTGCCGCGCTAGCTCCCGGGTACTGGCGATTCGGCCGTTTGGCGGCAACGCCCCCGAAAAAATATCCTTCTCAAGCAGCTTCGCCATTTGAGCCGATTGATCGCAGCCGCAAGTCCTCTGTTCTCTGAGCCGAGCGTGAGTTCTCAGTTGAATATGACTGTAATATGACTGATTAAAGATTGAACAAAGGGTATTGACAGGGCCCGGGAAAGAGTGTATAATTTTATCATGAAACGAAAAACGATACAACTAGACGGCAGTGTTTTACGGCGGGACGGATCGAAGCCGCTTTACCTGCAGGTGCAGGAATTGCTGCGGGAATATATCGCCACGCCGGAGATGCTGGCAGCCGGGCGGTTGCCGACGGAACAGGAGTTGGCGGCGATGCTTGCCGTCAGCCGCAGTACGGTGTCGCAGGCGATGTCGCTGCTGGCGGCGGAGAACCTGGTTTGCCGGGTGCGGCACCGGGGGACGGTGATTACCGCTACGCTGGATCGCTTCGACCCGCAGGTATGCAAGCTTTCGATCGGACTGGTATTTCCGATTTCACAGGGGTGGCGGCAGGCGATTGCGGCCATGGAGAAACAGGCATTGAGCCTGGGATATCATTTTGAGCTGTATTCCTACCGCTGGGAGAACGATGCCGATGAGCGTCGTTCATTTGAACGGGCGCGCCGGAATTGCGCCGGGCTGGTTCTGTACCCAAACGGACTTGGTACTGATCTTGAGTTCATCCGCCGGATTAATAATGACAAAATCCCGTTTGTATTATTTGATCTTTATTATGAGAATATTAATTGCAACGTCGTTTCCTCCAATCATTTCCTGAGTATGTACCTGTTGACGGCAAAACTGCTGGAGCGCGGGTTCAAGCGCCCGGGTCTGCTGCTGCGAAATCGGCATCTGATCACGGTACAGCGCCGCCTGGACGGTTGGCGCCGGGCGCTGGCCGATTATGGTATTGAACCCGGACCGGACTGGGTTTTTGAAGATGCCCCGGACACTCCGTGGGAGAGCGTGGAAAAATGGACCCGCCAAAACCGGCTTGACGCCATGGCTTCCACTTTGCCTGACATCGGCAAAAAGGGAACCTTGCTGCCGCTGGCGGTTTGCGATAAACCCTCCCATGAGAATACTTTATTCGCGGCGCGGCAGAATGAAGACGAACTCGGCACTGCGGCCATCGAACTTCTGGCTGCGGCCATTCGCGATCCCGGCGGAAATTGCCGTCAGATATTTACTTCTCCAATCATAACCGAGCAATAAGGAACCTTCATCATGTCTTCGAAACGTCTTCATGTCATCGCCAATTCGCACATCGACCCGGTCTGGCTGTGGCGGCGCTCCAGCGGCCGTACTTCGTGGTTGAATACGGTCCGTTCCGTGGTTAGAATCATGGATGAGCAGCCGGATATCAAGTTCAGTTGTTCGGCGGCCGCGCTGTACCGGTGGATCGAGGAAGTCGATCCGGGGCTTTTCGGAAGAGTACGGGAACTGGTGGCGGAAAACCGCTGGGAAATCGTCGGCGGCTGGGAAGTTCAGTCCGATGTGATTATCAGCCGCGAGGAAACACTGCGCCGGCAGGCACGCTACGGCAAGCAGTATCTGCTGGATAAATTCGGCGTGGATGTAAAAATCGGTTACTGCGTCGACTCCTTCGGTCACAGCGCGGGCTTGCCGAAGCTCCTGCGGGAATCCGGTATGGAGTATTATGTTTTCACCCGGCCTTCTACCATGAAAGAAATGTTGTTTGACTGGCGCGCCGACGATGGTTCAAGCGTTACCGCGTTGCGCATTCACCAAAGCTACGGCAATCCTTCCACCATGACCCGCGAGGATTTGTTCGGACGAATCAAAGAATTTCAGCAGACGGAACTGGATGACCAGACATTTTTCTTCGGGCTGGGTGATCATGGCGGCGGGCTCTCGCGCAAGCATATCGAGTGGCTTCGCGAGGCGATGAAGGAGCATGATATCGTATTTTCCACGCTGGCCGAATATTTTGAAGCGGTCAGGAGTTATCCGCTGCCGGTTGTGACCGGCGAAATCGGCCCGGTTTTCAGGGGATGTTACTCTGCCTGTCATGAAGTGAAGGCGAAAATCGCCGTTTCCACCCGGCAACTGCTGAAGGCGGAGAAGCTTACGCCGAATCCCGGCGAACTCGACGGGGCCTGGCATGAATTGCTGTTCAATCACTTCCATGACATTCTGCCGGGGACCTCGATCCGGCAAGCATACGAACACGATGTATTTCCGGGGCTGGGCATGGTGGAGTTCACCGCGGACAACGTGCTCGACCGTGAACTCTGCCGCCGGGGTGCGCGGATGGATACGTCATTCATGACCGAAGGCGGCATCCTGGTTTGGAACCCGCATCCGTTTGCAGCGAAATCGATTGTATCATTCGACGGTTTCACCGATCCCAATGCCGCCGGCGCCAACTTTAATGTCCTGAAATTCCCATCCGGCGAGGCGCTGCCCCTGCAGATTTTGCCGCCGGAAACCGGTTTCGGGCCCTGCGGCGAGCCGTGGGGCAAGTTGACCGCGATCATCGATATGCCCCCGGACGGCGAACTGCTTTTGGCTTACGGCAGAGATTCAGGAATCCGACCACCGCTGGGCTTCGCCAAACAGCGTGAATTGTTCGGGAAATTGTCGTTCGAGTTGTTCTATGACGACAGTCACACGTGGGGTTTCGGGCTGGAGTCATTTGACCAGAAAATCGGTTGCGCGGAGTGTACCGGAGTCACCGAATACGCGAACGGTCCGGTTTGCAGTATCCTGCGTGCCGTTTATAAGTGGCGCGGTTCGGAAATCATGCTGGATTTGATCCGTTACGCCGGGATCGATGAGACCGCTTTGCGAATCCGGCTCGATTGGCACGATGTAAACTGCTGTTTGAAACTGGCATTTGCCCATGGATTGTCCAAACCCGAATTTCACACCAATTCCTGCGCGGCGGTAGTCAAGCGCCCGCTGCATTATTGGAGCGCCAGGCAGTGGCACGATGGACGGGAGGAATCTTTGTCCCCGAGCAGCGGCGAATGGTCGATGATCGACTGGTGCGCGGCGACGGCCGGTGCCCGCAGTGTCGGCTTCCTGGCGGGCGATCTCCATAGTTGCGACCATGCGGACAACAAGCTGCGGATGACCCTGAACCGTCCGGTATTGTACGCCGACCATGCGCCGTTCACGCCGAACCGGGATACCGGTTATCTGGATTTGGGCATGTCCTGGCGCGAATTGTGGATTTTTGAACAGTCAAGCTTGGAATCTGTGCCCAAAATCGCCGCGGAGCGGTTGACCGCCGCCGAATGTCGCGAGATGACCGCCAAACCGGAGGAAGGCAAATAAGCGTTGGGCCGGATCAGTTCATCCAGAGCTCCGGCACATCTTTTTCTCGAACCGGCGGATAAACTGCTCTCCTCTCTGCCGGTACCCGTTTTCTTGGCCGGTCGGTTGTTAAATCCGTTTCCAGTGAGCCGTCCGGACGGCGCTTGAAGCTGCATTCGATCGTGCCTCCGGGAACCGGCTGGCGCAGTTTACCGCAGGAGAGGGGGCCCGGCAATGGAAGAAATTCAAAACTTTTCCAGCCGGGAGCAGTTGGGCGCAAGCCGAAAATTTGCCGGGCGATCAGGTTCACCGGACTGGTACCCCAGGGGTGCGCCCAGCTCATCGCATAATCGGCATTAAGATCAAAAACCTCTGTCGTCATCGTGGCGCCGTGATTCAGCATATTCAACCAGGAACGCGGGCCATCCGACAGCAACAGTTTGAACGCGGCCTCCTCCTGACCGTAACGGAACAGTGTTTCCAGCAGGAATTGGGCGCCGTACAGGCTGCATGCCATGCCGCGCCCGGCCAACCATCCGGCAATATACTGCTGATTGGCCTCCGGAACAATGCCGCTCCACAACGCGAACATATTCGCATGAAATGAGTAGTGGGTGGAATCCAGTCCATCGCGGTAAAGCCCGGTTGCGGTATCGAATAACTGCCGGTTGATCGCTTCCCGCATTGAAGCGGCCGAATCAATAAACCCGCCGGCACCGCGACCCAGATATGACGCCAGTTTCCCTAGTAATTGGAGGTCATACCAGGCCAGTACGTTCGGCACAGTCGGAGCGGGAGCGTGCATGTCGTAATCATCCCGGTTGTCCTGCGGCCAGTCGATGATGACCATGCGTGGAAAACTCCGGATCAAGCCATCCTTAATCAAAGGATGGTAAGAACAGCGGGTGACCAGTTCGTCGAAATTGCGTTCCAGGAAATCCCGGTCGCCGGTATGCAGATAATATTCATATGCGAGCGGGATAATCAGCTGGAGCCACTCGCAGGGCCAGGTGGGGTGGTGAATCAAATATTCAATACTGCGCCGGGCGGGCCGGGGCTGATAATCGACCGTTAAGGCGGAGCGCATATTAATCAGGCTGTCCGCTTCGTAACAGATCCGTTCCCGGCTGAAGCAATCGGTATAGAGGTCGGTGGTGGTGGCTTTGATGGTATATTTGCCGAGCTCCCAAATACGGTTGAGGTCGGCACTGGAACTCTGCATATCGCCCGCGGAGTCGGAAAAGGGGGCGCGCACGGTCAGGAGCTGAATGTGTTCCGGGGTCAGTTCGCCGGTGTAGTCGACCACTTCCGCGAAACGGAAAATCCGCAGCCCGAAATGGCTCAAGCGCTGTCCGCCGGGCCGGAACCGCCAGAGTTCCTGATAACAGTTGCCGGTCCGCATCTGGTAACGGATGTGGTCGGCATCGAGCATTTCCTCGGCCAGCCGGAGCTCGACCGCGCCGCCGCCGGGGGAACCGGTCAGCTCAATACCGCCGATCATTTCTTTGCCGAAGTCGATGAGATAGCGTCCGTCGGCGGTTTTGCGAATTTGTTCCGGTTTAACCCGGTGAACCTCAAAATTCCAGTCCACCGGTTCCACCGGCAGGTTACGGGCGGTAACGACCGCGTTCGACCAGGCGGAATCGTCAAAACCGGACCGGAGCCAGCCCTCGGGCAGTTGACGCCCGTCCAGGTGTTCCGGATATTCGCCGGGACCGGGACCGCCTTTGAAAAAGTTATCGATCTCCGGTTTTTCCCAGCAGACCGGAGCATAAATTTCGTTGGCCGGGAAGACCTTCCAGCTCTCGTCGCTGACCAGCCGGAGTTTTCCGGCCTGCAATGTCAGGGCGAAACCGTTCCGCTCGCCACGTGAAATCACCGCGATGGTATGGCGTCCAGGGGGCAGGGGCACTGTGAAACAGTGCTCGACCCCGATTCCGTCCCGCAACGGCCGGAACGGGCCGATACCGATCAGTTGACCGTCCAGATAGAGCCGGAACTTGAGGTAACTGCCGCCCGGCAGCCAGTTGCCGTCGCAACCGTCGCCGCGCAGCGGCTGCCAGGTCGTGCGCGCATAGCTATGCGGATCGGCGGCCAGCGTAATAACCGCCACCGTCGCCTTCTCCAGCTCAAATTCCCGGCGGCACAACACATTGCCCGCCCCGCCGATATAAATTGTCTCAGATTTTTTCATAGAATGTATAATTATAAATCACTCCATGGATTTTCAACATCTCTGGGTGGAAAGCCTTATAATATTACTTGCCGCCAAATTCAAAGGAAATATCTTCGATAATGATGATTTCGACACTGTCAGCAGCCATATTCAACGTGATTTTCGATGGGTCATCGAATTTTCGACCCTGAAGATTCACCGCTCGGCAACGGGTCGTGGCAGCGGGCCCGAGGCCGAGACTTTCCAGCGTGACTTCGGTATTTTGACGGCTGCTGTTGATCAGAAATACAGCCCGCTTATTACCGAGCAACCGCGTCGTGGCTCTTACAGGCGTACCTGCCGGCAGTAAACGGTGACTGGAATCGAGACGCCGTCCCGTGGTCAGGAAATCCTCCACGGCGGCCACGTCGCCGAAGGCGCGACGAAGTTCGGCCATATCCGTACCATCTAACTCCCAGTATCCCCACAAGCCAAGGCCATCAGCTTCGCAAAAGGCGTAGATCTGCATAATTCGCGCATAAAGATTTTTGTAAAGTTCGCCACGTAATCCCTGAATCGAGACATCCAGAATTATCGGCAAGGTCTTATTGCTTTCGTTTCGCGAGAGTTCCTTGAGCATAACTCCTTCGATTTCGGGATAATACCCGAGGTCGTGGCATCCCATGACTGCATCGGTGACTTTCGCCATGCGGAAGCGGTCCACGCCGCAGAACTCCGACCAGCGAAGCAGTCCGCCGTCAGTAAAGCGCCAGTATCCCTTGGTGTGCTGCCCGGTATAGACGCGCATTTGCGCCTCGGGCCGGACTGCCTGAATTGCCTGTCGCAACTGCTCGACTTGCCAGACCGTTTGTGTGAGTACGAAATACGTCCATTCGATCGGGTAGTTCAGAAAAATGCTCTTTGCCGGTTCCGGAATATTCGCATAATCGTATGGTATTTTATAAGTATACGGTTTTCCTTTGGCAAGATCGGAGATCCCGAACATCTGCTTGAAGCGTTCTATACAATTTCCGCAGAAACAGGCGCTGCCGGTGTCTGCGTTGGCGCCGGCATTTTGTACCGTCTCCAAACTCGGACACGGGTTCAATGTTTCAACATCCCAATAAATACCTGCCAGCGGACTTTCTTTGACTGTTCTGGCAGAGATTTTTTCGTAGATACCCCAGTATTCCGCGCCGGGTTTCATCATATGGGTGGGGCAAATCCGCTTGGCCGGGCGGTTTTTCCAATCGACGGAGGCGGCATCCGGATATTTCGCCATGTAATCGCGGTTGAGCGTTCCCTGAAAACCCATTTCAAACGGAGCGTAAGCGTAGATTTTGAATCCATCTCCCGCTAATTCCGTGATGAGTTTGGTATGAAGATCGATTTTATCGAGATCGTCGTTGAGATTGACCGAATTCGTGGGATTGACCATCTCAACATACAAGGTATTGAATCCGGCATATTTCAATGTGGCAAGCGTTGATTCGCGTGCCACCGTGGGATGGCTGAGAAATGGGCTTTCCGCCAACCAGACGGCATTTTCCATGTGCTTTAGCTGAACTGCGGGGCGATTGCGCACCTGAATGGTGATGGTTTCCGAGGCGGCTCCGCCGGAGAGGTAAACCGGATAATTGCCATCAGCCAGGTCACCGATTTTCAGGAACGGGGCGGAGCGGAACGGCTTGCCGGCGGGCAGGGTCGTCCTTTCCGTATAAGTATAGGCCTGAACAGCTTTGCCGGTAAAACCAAAGCGGACGAATTTGCCGTCCGAGTCATGGGTCATATTCGGTCCTTGCCAACCGCCAGTGCCTTCATTAAAATTATTTTCCGTAAGTGGAATCTCAGTAGTTCCATCGTAGAGTTTCATGGAAGCCAAATCCAGTGTGCCGTCGACATATTCTCCTGCCGCTTTATGAAACAAAATAGTCACGCCGTATGTTTCTTTGGAAGCATTGATTTCATAAGCTGCTTCCTGCCAATCCGACTGCCCTGCAAACTGGGCCGGAGAACTGTATGCGACCAAGCCGCTGTCTGCATCACCGGTCCGGAGCAGAAGATTGGCGAAGCCGCTGTTGAAATTGTAGCGCAGTTTCATTTTGAGTGTATAACGGATGGACGGCTTGAGCGGTACCTGCCCGCGGGTATCGAAGTTGAAAGTGACTGGAACGCGACAATATGGTTTGCCGCCAACATTGATTTCGGCTTCCTTGCCGATAACCGGAACCATGCAGGGAAGCGGTGAAGCGGCAAAGCTGCGGTTGATCCAGCCGCTCGCGTCTACGCTGATTCCCTTAGGAATATCCAGTGTCAATTGCAAAGGCTTACCGCCATCCGGAACACATTGTTCAGTCCAGAAAAACGTATTGCTTGAGGGGGGTACTTCGAATGCACGATCAGCTGCCACGACGAAAAAGGACAACAAAAAAGCAAGGCCGAAAAATAGCGGTTTCATGTGAAAACTCCGGAATTAGTTCAAGGTTTGAGGTCAGTACGGTTGATGTATTGAGCCATTTCAGTCATATTGAGCGTAGTGCTTCCGCCGTCGGCTCGCATACCGTTTGTGAGAGATGAATGACGGAAATGAACCCGATGGTCTCCCTTCGCGGTACCTTCTGGTTCAAAGGACCATGGCAAATACCAGTAATCCATACAATTGGGACCGACATCTACCAGAAACAGAGTTTCCGTCGGTCTTTTAATGGCTTTGGTTTTCTGGGTACCACCATTGTAAACCATCCACTCCGCATTGAATTCATAATCATGCCCATTAACAAAGGTATAAACAGGAAAAACCCGATGTTTGGGCGCGGCCGGGCATAAAAATACGTTTGCGTTATTCAAGTAGGGAAACCATGCGGCAAACCAATATTGATACGGATTACCAGTACGCCATGTCGGCTGAATCCAGTCGTCATAGTCGGAGGTATACATATGATAAGCGGTGCCGATGGAGTGCAGATTGTTGAGGCAACCACTTGCTTTGGCTTTGTCCCGGGCCTTGTTCAGGGCGGGCAGCAGCATGGCGGCGAGGATGGCTATGATCGCAATTACTACGAGGAGTTCAATAAGTGTGAAATTGATTTTCGATCTCATGATTTTTCCTTTGGTTGATAGAGTTATGAGACTTATTTTTTTATGACACTGTTTCTTGCTACTAAAATCGGTTCCACCAGGATCGCCGACGGGTTATAGTGGTGGCGGATAATATGGGATAACTGACCGAATAACAGGCGGCCGATGGTTTCGGCGTCTTCCTGATAAGTGGTCAGGGACGGATAAAGCATCGACGCAAAATCCCGGTCGTCGAAACCAAGCACCGAGATATCTTCCGGAATAATCAGGCGCGCTTCCCGGCAGTAGCTGTAAACCCCGAGAGCCAGGAAGTCCATCGTCACGAAAATCGCCGTAATTTCCGGGTTCTCCGTCAACAACCGTGCCGTGACTTCATGAGCTTGTTCGGCCGCGGCCGCTTCCGTCACGTGCAGTACAAGTTGCGGATGGTCGGCGGCGAAACGCCGGGCGCCGTCGCAACGCAGCCGGTTGACCCCATAGGAGTATTTCAGTTCATGACTGATGATGCCGACGTGACGGTGCCCGCAAACGTTGTGAAGATAGTTCAGCGCCATTTCACCGGCACGCTCGTTGTCCGTCCCCACGCATTGGTAGTCCGGATCGGCCAGATTCAGTTTGATGATACGTTCCGTGGGACAAATTCCGGCAATTTCCGCCAGTTCAGCGGGATCAGAGACTTCCGTCAGGATCAGGGCGTCCGGGACGAAACCGCATTCCTGAAGCTGAGTTGCGGAGTTGACGATGTGCACCAGGGCGAACACGTCTTCCAATTGGTTGCGCAAGTGTTCAAGCGCCCGCAGGTAAAACGGAAACCCCAGCATTTTCAGATGAATATAGATGACAATGTTCTGCCGGAAAAAGATATTATTGAGGGCTTTCGGGTTGACCTTGACGCATTTGCCCTGCAGACCTTCCAGATAATCCATTTCCTTCAAACGGTTCAATGCCCGCTTGACGGTGCTGTCCCCTACCTGATACCGTTCCGAAAGACAGCGAATCGGCGGTAGAACCGTATCGCACTGCCCGGTGGCGATCTCGCCCTGAATTTTTTCGCAAAGTTCCAAAAACGGTATCATATTCTTCCCTGTCAAACCTTGATTGATTAACTTAGTCGACTATGTCTATATCTATATTATATAGCGATCTTACAAAAAAAGCAATAGGCGATTTCCAAAAAAAATCACATTCTCCCGAAAACAACCGGAGTATCAATTGAAAAGTTTCCGGAAAATAGAGTTTAACGCTTGACAAAATCGCTCCATTCAAGTATAATATACTCAAACCGGTATATTTTAATTAATCTGGGAATGCAATGCTGAAATATCAACAAATGGTCGAATTACTCTCGCAACGGGTCAGTAACGGTGAATACCCTGGCGGAAAATTACCGCCGCTGCGGCAGTTGGCCGACAGTATCGGCGTCAGCTACCTGACTGCCCGCAAGGCGGTCAAGGAATTGAAGGATTCCGGATTGATCGCGGAGTCGAGCCGCAAATTTGTGATCGAGCGCAAGGCGGCCAAGCGGCCGCAGGTCTGCATGATTACGCCGTTCTGGGTGTTTACCGAATGGCACCGGATTATTCGGGACGTGACCAATAAATATGGGGGATATGTCCATTTCGTCACTTACGGCAGCGAAACGGACCCGGCCATTGCGGAGGCTCTCAGTTATGATTTTGACGTCGTCTTTGCCAATCTGCCGCCCGGCAGGAAGAATGCCGATATTATCAAGCGACTCCAGAAATTGGCGAAAAAAGCGGTCGTTCTTTTTCACGACAAAACCGATTTGGGAATCCGCTCGCTGCTTGGGGCGTCACCCGAGGCGACGCGCATCATCATGCAGAAACTCTACGATCACGGCTGCCGCAGCATTGACATTATCGGTACCGGAGAGAAATACAATACGGATGTGGATTTGCGGGCCGTCGTATGGCGGCAGTTTCTGGACGAGCATAACATGCAGGGCGAGCTGTTCAACCCGTTGATCAAGCCTTTCGAGCATTCCGAGAACGTGGGGTATCATTATTGCACGGAACTGCTTGGGCACAGGCCGCTTCCGGATGCGTTCTTCTGTATGACTCCGGCTTTGGCGATGGGGCTGTACCGTGCCTGTTACGAGCGTGGAATTCAGGTTGGGAAAGACATTTCCGTTTTTTCATTCGGGCATCAGGCGTTTGCCGGGATCATGACTCCGGCTTTGGCCACGGTGGATACTTCCAGCCAGGCCGAACCGCTGGTCGATGAACTCATCCGCCAATACCTGCCGGGAAACGAACCGGACGACCGTCTCCTTTTCCGAAGCGACAAATACAAAATTATCTGGGGCGAATCCTTAAAACTGAAATGATAATCGAAACTTATGAAAAGGAAGAGTTTCACACTGATAGAGTTTCTGGTCGTGATTGCGTATAAAATATAACAAAGGAAAACAAAATGAATCGTTTACTGACACTGGGGATCGTTTGTTTGGGAATCTGTTCCGTACAGGCGGACTTTACCACGAACATGGTTGCTCGCTGGACCTTTAACAATACTTCGAGCGAGAAGGCGGCTTTTGTCGATGACGTCGGCGGCATTGAGCTCAAAAAAGGAGTTCACGGCAGCGACGGTTCGTTTTCGCTGAATGAGGATGGCTCGGTCACTTTGGGGGGAGCGGTGTCGCTCGTCGCGGAGGCGGTTAACTCCAAGTCGGAGGTGTTCGGAAAACTCGGCGAAGGCTGTACGATTTACTGTCGGATCAAGTATCTGGATAACCCGGAACTCGCTTTCAACTTCGGGCTGATGAATTCAATTAAACCCGGCGATTGGCGCGAATTGATTTTCAGTGCCATTTACACGCCCAAGGGGTTGGCCATGCGCGCCAAGGGACCGGAAAAACTCGAGGGCGGGATGAGTTCCGGGCACCTGGCGGTAAAGAAAGACGATTATTCCGATGTCGCGCTTGTTTTCAACGGCAAAACCAAAAAGATCTATTTGCACGTGGATGGAAAAGCAGCCGAGCGCAATACCCCCATGAATAAACTCGATGATTTCCAGAGCCTGATGGTCGGGCGCCTCAAGGCGAGTAATGCTCAAAAAATACAGATCGATGAACTTCGCATTTACAGTACGCCTCTTTCCGCCGAATGGATTGCGGAAATCGAACCGGTGGCGAAATAATGAAGAAGCGTATTTGGGCTTTTGCCGCCATCGCCTGCGGCGTTTTTTCCGCAAATGCCGCGGACCGATTGATCATCGAAGATTTTTCGGATGTGGGTACCTGGCGCACCTGGGCGGTTCGAAATATTACCCCCGGCAAGTGGTTCGGCGCCGATCTGGTTCTGGGGGCGGCTCCCGATGCTTCGCGCGATGACGGCTTCGCCGGCAAACTGCAGTTCGATTTTGCCGATGCCGCGCAGACCGGACAACTGGACTTCCAGCGTTTCAAGATCTATCAGCCGGAGGTTTTCGCCGAAGCGGTGGAGTTTGATGCGAACCCGCGCGGAATCGACTGCAAGCTTTATTTTTCACTGGAAGATACGAATAACAAGCGTTTCACCACGGAACCGGTGGTTTTGAATGGCGGCGAATGGAAGCGTTTCCGTTCCGAAGTCGGCAAGAAAGGCGCGGAATTCACCCCTCCTTTCAAGCTGTACAAGATACATTTCGAGGCGACCGGGGTTTCCGGTGCCAACTACATCCTGATCGATGATATTGCGCTCAGCGGCGGCGTCAGCCGTCAACGCAAGGTATCGATCCGCCCGGTTTTGGCGTCGCTGGCGATGGAGCCGGGCAGGGCGGGCAAAGTGGCTTACCGCCTCCGCAGTGCGTCGGAGCAGCCGCTGAAAGGCACGTTCAATTATAAGCTCTTCGACAGCCGTAACCATTGTTCATTTGAGGTGAATTTCCCGGTCGCCATGGATGCTTTCGGTTTGCACACCCTTGAATTTGAGCTTCCGGCGCTGGAGATCGGCAGTTACCATGCGGTCTGCGAGTTCACTTCCGGCAAGATACAAAACAGCTATGCCGACTGGATTGCGGTTTTCCGCCCTAACAACGGACGGAAAAACCATGCGCCGATGTGGTTCGGCATTCAGGACACGGATATCTGGAATTGCGATGCGGAAAATGCGCTTCATGGGGAATGGAAAAAACTGATTGGTTTCGACATCGAGCGGTTCGGTATTACCGGCGCACGGGTTGATATCGGCAGCGCCACGAATTTCCCCGGAGTGCGGAAATACTTGAAGGCGAATGAAGATATCGGCATTCTGACTTGTTTCTCCTATAACGAGGGCGTTCCCGATTATGTTCAGGAAAAGCCGAAACATCGCGGAGCACCCACAAAGCTGGCCGAATTCCGCAAACACATGGACAACGTGTTTGCATGTATCAAACCATTCAAATCGGTCCGTTATTTCGAGTTCTGGAATGAACCGGACCTTGAATTTTACAATGGCACGCTGGATGAATACCTGGCGGCGCTGAAAGTGGTCAACGAGTCGAGAAATGCGACTGCCCCTGAAATTAAAATCACCACCGGCGGACTGACGATTCTTCATCCCCGCGAAAAGAAAAACTTCTCCCGCGATGTGTATGTCAAAGGAAAAGGGCTTTACGATATTGCCTGTTTCCATGCCCATGGCAGCCTGATGAACTACCGGGAGCGGCAGGAGATGGTCGAAGCGTGGCTGAAAGAAGCCGGTGTCGAGCTTCCGGTCTGCAATACCGAAACCGGGGACCGCAGCGGCTATACCGTCGACACCATTCGCCGCCATGCCGGTACGCTGGTACGGAAAATCGTCTATGCCAAGAGCCGCAACACGGAATTCTATACCTGGTTTACGCTTCAGGATTTCTGGGATATGGACGCGGAAGCGGACGATTCCTTCGGGCTTGTTAACAGCGACAACCGTCCGAAACCGGCGTTGATCGCCTACAATGAACTGATCCGGCAGTTGAGCGACACCCGGCGCGGCGAGCTGCTGGCGAATACCGGAGGGCTTGACATTTACCGCTTTCTTTCGATTGACGGCAAGCGGGAAATATGGGCTCTCTGGCCGCGCATCGCCGGTACCCGGGAAGTGCTGCCGCTGCAAGGAAACGGCGAAATTTCCGCAGTCGATCTTTTCGGCAAGTCGATTGAAGCTGCGGTAAAGTACGGCTATGTGTCCCTGACGGTGGATGAAGCGATGTACGTCTCTTTCCCGGCGGGGTCGTTCAAGTACGGCGTCGCACTTGCGGCGCAGAAAGGCGTGGTAGGCGGCAGTGCCGGTGCGGCTGCGGAAGCTGTGCTGTCCGTGAAAAATCCATTTCCCGCAGCCGCGGAAGTCGAAACCGGAACTGTACGGAAAACGTTGAAAGCGGGCGAAACCTCCGAGTTGGCACTGACGCTCCGGGTTCCCGAAAAGACGCCGAACGGAGCATTTTCGGTACAGCAGAAAGTCACGATCAAATCGGGTGCGGAGAACCTTGAACTGACGGTTCCACTCACGGTCAATGTGTCATATCCGGTCGCCTCCGGTCAGACGCCCCGGGCGCGGATCGCGGTGGATACCCTCGACAAGGTTCATGAAATGAGTTTTGATCCGAATATTCCGCGCTGGATGGGGCCGAAAGACCTCTCCTGTGATTTTGCGATGACGCATCAAGGCGGAATCCTCAAGCTCGATATCCGTGTCACGGACGATAAGCATGTGATGAACAGTCCCCCCGCCGAAGGATGGCGCGACGACAGTGTGCAGATCGGGTTCTCCTCGCTCGACGGCAATTTCACCGAGTTGACGATCTCCGGCAAGGATGGAAAAGGCGCGGTTTATGCACATATCTCGCCTTTTGAAAAGTTGCGCGGCGAATGGAATGTTCCGGTGACGGTAAAACGGGAGAATGATGTGACGCATTATGAAGCGGCGATTCCGTTGAAAAATCTGGGGATCGGCGATAAGCCCGGAACGCTCTTCCGCTTTGCCTTCCTGATCAACGAAAACGATGGCAAAGGACGCATCCGCTGGATGGAGTGGATGGGCGGCATCGGCCGCTCCAAAAACCCCGATGAATTCGGTTGGGGCGTGCTGGAGTAATTCTTCTGCAAATCAAACATGGGCAGGTACGATTTATGTTGTACCTGCCCATGTTCTTTTACAATCATCCCACTTTTTGAAGCCTCTATCGGGGAGAAATACACTCGTTACTCCATCATCTTCATCATGAACTGCATGGTTTGGCCGGAGGCATATCGAGTAATGGGATAGGATTCCTCTATTTTTTATATTCGCTGTAAACTTGCTGCAAAATATTCTTTAAGCTTAACGGCGACTCGCCAGTTTGGCGGAAATGATACGGGTTATAGGACTTGACCCCATTCGGGATTGAGCCGGCCGCAATCCTGACGGCGGAAGGTTCAAAGCCATCCGCATATTTCGGAGCCAGTGTCAGGATGACCACATCAAGCGGCGGCACCTCTACGGAAATTCCATTCTTCAGCTCGGATGCGGTCCAGACCGTTTTTCCACCGGTATGTTGATACGAAAGTCCCTGCCGCCGGTCATAAACCATGACATTGTCATATCCGTCCGGCGGTACAACCACCAGTTTCTGATTTTGCATGGCGTCCCAGTTGAAAATACTGATGGTCAGTTCACTGTCATGCTCGTGCGCCCGGTACATCAATGGCCCATAGAGTTTCAGAAAAAACTTCGCCCAGTATTTACCGGCAATCGTTGAACTGTCCGTATAGTACGGGCTCTCCGGTTGCGGCAAAAGATATACCTGCAATTTCTCATCGATCCGCTTGCCGTTCAACCAGATAGCCTCATAATTCGCAATTACTTCGGCGCCCCGGGCCACGGCATTTGCCACCGCGGCATCGAAACTGCCGTTATTGATCAGTAACTCCACACCGTGAGCGCCGGTGGCTGCCAGGTTGACCATGCTCAGGAACTGCATTTGCGGCCGATTGTCATAGCCGGTTTTGACGCCGGCGGCCCTGGCCTGTTCGTGCCGGGTGGAGCAATGCGCAAACTCCCAGCCGAAACAGTAGTTTGAATGACAGCGGGCAATTACCGGCTTTTTCATGTCGCGGATAAAACTGTCAAGTTGAATGGAATCCATCAGACTGCCGGTCAATGAATCCAGGTTGTGAAAATCCACCTGGTCATCCGTCAAACGCGGATCGTCGGCAAAAAGCGAACGTCCCCAGCCAAGTCCGCCCTCCCGGTAATCCAGATAAATGATTGCACTGTTTAGCCCGATCCGAATACCGGAATCCTTTCCCAAAGCCTTGCGCAGTTCTTCGCACATCCGCCCGGACTGATGACTCCGGAAACGATAGAATTTCTCCGGATTGACCGCGGCAATTTCATACGCCGTCATCTTTTTGAGTTTTTCATGATCAAGTCCGGCAAAAACCGCATAATCTCCGATGCAGACCGGACAATAGCACATCCTGAAAAAATCAAGCTCATGATCCGAGAAAAAATCGGTAACCCCTTGTCCCTTTAGCTGTTTGACATGACTCAGCATTTCCTTGAACAGCCGGCTCTCCGGATTATAAAACTGCGCCGGGCACCACGGCGTATTGCGATAGTTGTTTGTGCCGAAAATACTCTTGCCATCCAGACCGACCAGGCACTCTTCCTGCTTATATGGAGCCGTGATCACCGGCCGGTCGAACCGGAATATAAACTGCTGCAAATGACCGGAATAAAGCCTGAAACCATTATCCTTGAAATATTTCCGATAGTCCGGAATGAATTTATTGGACTGATCTCCGTCGACATGAGTGATCCCCATACCCTTGAAGAGTTCAATCTGTTTACTGATTTCAGCTTCATCCATATTGGCCGAACCGCTGTCTCCCCAGATTTCAAATTTTTCCGGCAATTTCCTGGCCGGCTGAAAAGGTATTGCCTGAAACAACTGCGTCCCCGTGAGCTGCTTGCCTTCGCCGGACATATGCCACTCCGCCGTAAATGATTCGGGCACCTCGCCGTTACCGCTTGGTTCCAGCCAGTACAAAACAAAGAAACCGGTGAATCCGACCATTTCGTCAATTTTAAAAACCGTGGTCAATTCCCTGGCCGGCAGAGGCAAGGTATAGCGCTGGAAATCTTTCCCCGGAACCCCGGCAGGAGCAAAATCATTGATTTTCTGCTGAGGCTGCCATCCTTCGATCACAACCGCGCTGCGGATACGGAGGCTTTTCGGCAAATCCAGCGTCAACTTATAGTTTTCGAGCCGCGGAATTTCTTCGCCGGACCGGAAAAAATAGATTCCCAGTGCCGAAATACGGTCACTGAAAATGATGTTTTTCGCATCGTCACGGGTTATGGATGGATAAAACATGACCTTGACCGGAAATTCCGCCTGCAATACGCCAAGCAGCATGGCGGCCAGGATGATACATTTGATTTTCAACATTTGAAAGCTTCCTTTGTATGCGGTTATGGCATCGATACCAGATCTCTGGACATCAGGTCGCGAAACTCCTGTACCGGCATCGATTGTATGACCGGGGAGACGTGGCCGCCCAGAAACAGATACATCGCCCTGTTGTCATGGCGGAACGATATACGCGCGGGAACCGTCCAGTAAGTCAAGTGAAAAATCGGTTCATCACCGGTTCCGCCAAGGGCTCCATAGCCACCGTCAACCTGAAGCATCGTACCGTTATTGACCATATGACGCTTGTATTTGGCCGGATCGCCGATGATGTCGGTATTGGCATGGTAGTCCGTGCGCCAGGTGGATTTGTCGTGTTCAACAGCCGAGGGACAATACATGACCCCACTGTAAATATCCGGATCCGTATTGCCGTAAACGGCCGCAAAATAGCTGGGAAACCTGCTGGAGTAGCCGTTCGGCAGCGTCATAACCCCGGAAGTTACAATATAATCATCGAATTCATTGGAATAAAGATGATGGAAGGTACCGACCTGCTTGAGATTGCTGGTACATTTGGAGCGAAGCGCAGTTGAGCGGGCCTTGGCCAGCGCCGGCAGCAGCATGGCCGCCAGGATCGCGATGATTGCGATCACGACCAACAGCTCAATAAGCGTAAAATATTTTTTCATCAATAAATCTCCTTCGATTGTAACCTATTTGGTGTCGGCGGTAGTCATTTTACGAATCAGGAATACATTATTATTGTATCCACTGACCAACAAATGCCGGGGAGTAAACATACCGGCAGGAATTTTCTCACTGAAAATCTCCTTGCCATCCAATTTGCCAGTCAACTGATCGGCGGTCCATATGAACTCAACCTTGTGGGTTTCATCTTTGGGCCACTTGATCAGGGAGTTTTTACTGATCTGAGTTTCACCGTCATTGTAATTCAGGGTGATAATCTGATAGTCACCGTGCATGACCGCGCCTACGGTCATCCGTTTTTTATCCGGACCAACCACCTCCATTAAAGTCATGCTCCGGACCGTGGTTGCGCCTTTAAACGACTCAATATCCACGACCGGGGCAATTTCCAAAGTCAGCGAACCATCCGCCGGATCGAAAACACCGGATGCCGAGCGCGAGGCTTCGCTGTATTGATCCGCCTTGTCAGCAATAATACCGCCGTTGTCACCGGTCGCAAACCGGATATTGCGCGAGACGAATCCGCTCAGCTTCAATCCATCTTCCCCTTTGGTGAAATCGGCATTCAACAGCACTGCTCCCGACATATTGCTTAGCAGAACGCTCAATCCGGCAATAATCAGATATTTATTCATGACAACCTCTATTGCTTTTATCTGTTTCTCTTGTATAATATAGATGAAAAACGAAATTTATCAATATACAAAATTGATTTTGGCATGTATAATATTGATCAAAAATATGAAATTATTCATATCCCGGAATCACGGGAGAGTCACGGCTGGCGCCTGATAACTGTGGCCTATGTGATGGCGACGCCGAATACTCCGGTCTATGATCAGGATACGACCATGGATTGCTGGATATTCGAATATATTACCAAAGGCGCGGGATACCTGGAGATCGATGGCAAACTTGAACACCTGCATGCCGGCGACGCCTTTATGCTTCCCGAGCGTGGTTGCCCCTATCGGTTCTGGCATGATCCGCAGGACCCCTGGAATAAATTGGTCGTCCACGCCACTGGTTCAACCTTGGAAAGCCTGGTTCGGTTTTATGATATCGGCAATAATCATATCATCCACAACAATCTTTCCATGCGCGATATTTTCATGGAATTTCTGCAGTTGAGTCATGATCTCAGTACGGCCAACCGGAAGTCGTTGATGCTCTTTCACAAAATGATCGAGAAATGGCAAACACCCGGACAAAACCGGCAAACACACTCGATCGAGGCGGCAGTCAAGCTCAAAGTTTATCTCGACAATACCGTTTACAAAAAATTCTCACTGCAGGATTACGCCGCCAACCGGCATGTCAGCTCCGAACATCTGATCCGGGTGTTCAAGCAGGCCTATCAGAAAACACCATACACCTATCTCTGCGAACAACGCCTGGGCATTGCCAAAAACATGCTTCAATTCACCAACGATCCCCTGAAAATTATTGCCGAGCGGTTATGTTTTACCGATCCCTATCATTTTTCCAAGGTTTTCAAAAAGTACATCGGCATGGCTCCGAGCGAATACCGCAATATCATGCGGACCAAAAGCAAAGCACGATGACGGCAAGGAACGTTTTATTCGAACTGGATGAACGGGAATTTTTCCGGATTTTTGTTTTCGCCGATGCCGGGGGCGATGTGCAGCCAGCCGTCGCGGCCTTCGCCGTCATTGTCATTGATCAGCAGGTTGAAGCGGATACCGCTCCGGAGCGCCGCTTGGTTCATGCCGACGGCTTGAAAAGGAATCTCCAGTTCGTAGATGAGCTGTTTTCCTTCGACGGTGGTCTTCAGTGTCATTGCTGCCGCGCTCTTTTTGGCATCGAAACCTTGCGGTGACTGGAAGAGATAGACTTCCGAGGCGCCGGAGTTCAGGCGCGACAGGCCGATTTCCCAGTATCCCTGCTGGCCCGGCAGCAGAAACGCGAGTTGAATATTGTCGCCCTGCCAGGCGGAGGCGCCGCTGTAGGGTTGATGATGGATATCGTCGGTGACTTCCGCGCGCAGTTTGAATTTTCCGCCGGCCTCGCTCAGGTAGATTCTGGCGCTCAGGTCATCGGCGTTTTTCCAAATTCGATGTGCCATAGCGGGATCGGCGGCGGTCAGCGATACGACCTGGGAGCGGTTGTTCAAGGTAAAATCGGGCTCCCGCTTTTCCCGGGCAATCATGATGGCGCTGTTCACTGGAACACTGAGCGTGCCCTGCCATGGGGTTTGAGCCAGGCGGTAGTCGATATTGAGAACATGTTCCTGTCCATAAGACGGCTTATAGCCCGAAGCCACGGCGATTTCAAAGACTGCCACGCTTTCGGAGCCGGAAGCGACTTTAACGGCCTGTTCCGGGGATTTGACCGAAAATTCAGGAGGAAGGCCACGAAGTTTCAACTGGAACTCCCTTTCGGTGCCCAGGGGATTGCGAAGTGAAACGGCGAGCTTGAATGTCTTGCCGGGCAGGGCGAGGCCGCCGTCCTTGACTGTGATCAGCGAACCGGCCATATCGGCCCGGGCGGCGCCGGTGAGTTTGAGGATACGCGGTATGGGTTTGGCCTCGACCAGGGTCATACCGTCGATGATCGGCTGTTCGGTCGCATTGCCCATTAAGTCGATGATGAATGCTTTTTGAGCGTCGGTCCTGACGGCGAGGACGATCGAGGAGCCGAATTGCGATTCATTCCAGGCAGGAATCAGGATATCCCCGGCATCGGCAAACTGAAAGAGCCAACAGCCGGGCGGAGCTTCCAATTGCCTGACGAATCCGGCTTTCAGAAAATTGGCCGCGAGGGTGTTATAAACCACATAGACCGGTTTGGGATAAAAATCGTTGGTGATCATGCCGAAGTTATGCTCGGACTCGGCCGGGTCCGAGCCGTCGTTGCGGAGGTCATACCAGTTATAACCGATCGCTCCGCGCGCCCAGGCAAAAAGCAGTTTCTTGAACAGCTCTATCGCCTGATTTTTTTCGGAACCGTTCATCGAGGTGACTGCGGTCTCATTGGCATACCAGGGGACGCTGGTTCCGGTTTCGGCGCGCATAGGGAGAAAGAGGTTGTCGACCGAGTTGGCGTAACGTTGAAATGAGCTGTGTTCATGATAGGCGTGAATTTTGAAATATCCTGCAGCCTGTTTCAGGTAATCGCGGTGAAAGGTCGGGGATTTCTTGCCGGGGTGAGGGGACATGGTGGCGAATCCGCCGGTCATGACGATGGCCTCCGGCGCGGCCTCGACGGCTTCTTCGAATGCCGCTTTCTGGAGAGCGACATACTCTTCGAGGCTCATGCGGTTGAATCCCTTCAGGTCCGGTTCGTTCCAGACCTCCCAGTAGCGGATGACGCCGCGGTAACGGGTCATCATCGTCCGGACATATTCGCGCCAGGCGCTCATTTCCGGGGCGCTGCGGTTCCAGTCGGTCCAGTCCTTCGAGGCCTGTGCTTCCGGCGGGGCCGCCCACCTGGGGGTGAAGGCGAATAAAGCCTGATGCTCAATGCCGTAGCTCTGGTAAAGCTTGACCAGAAAATCCATTGCTTCGAAATTCCATACGCCGCGGGCGGGCTGGAGGTTGCTCCACTCGATGCTGTCGCGGATAACTTTGGCGCCGCAGAGGGCGGCAGCCTGCGCCTCCAGCATTTGCTCATACACGCCCCAGCGCCCCGAGTGCGTACAGATGCCGAAGAGAAATCCCGGCGTCCTCTCCGGGGTAGGGCCGGCCGGTTTCAGATAGGCGAAATTTCTATTCTTGCGGGCACTCTGGCCGGGATGATTTTTTTCCTGAACGGTCATCGCAATATCCCAGTAACCGAACTTCTTGGGCATCCAGTCGAGGGTTTTGGTGACGGCTTCACCGGGATTCAGCTTGAAAGACAGATTCTCGGTGGCTTTGTCGCCGTCGAAGTGCAGGAAATCAATCGCCACGTGAAATTCTCCGGCCTTGGAAGCGGTATTCCTGAACTCGAATTGAAGTGCTGTTTCCTCGCCGGTCTTAAGAATATGCAGGTCGTTGCCGGTCAGGATATCAAAGTCAAGCGCTTCAACCAGCGGGGAGGGGGTCTCTATGGTGCTGGAGTAAAGAACGACGGAGGCGGGCGTTTGCGGCGGCGCGCTCAGGAGCAGATATTGAAGACGGACAGGCGGTTTGGCTTGTGGCGATGCCATTTCAAAACGCGTGGCATTCCGTCCGGATTTCAGATCGACCACCGGCGATTTGAAGGTCTGGTTGGCGGAATCACGGAATACCCAGCACGCTTTCAGTTCACCCGATTGCAGTTCCGCGTCAAGTGTAATTGCCTGCGGAATAGTGTCATAAGAAGAGAATGAGTTCTTTCGTTCGGTCAGGCCGCATTCACCGGCAATGCCGCTCAAACTCAATTTATCGCGATCCTGTACCAGTATGGCTTTGCTCCACTGAGCCGTGAACTTGCTGCGCCAGGAAAAATCATTCAATTGCCGGATGGCAACGGTACCGTCAGTTTGCGAGACGGCGGCACTGAGCGAAAGAAGATACATTCCGGCTATTCCGCCGCCCTGTTTGTAGTCGATGCCGAAACCGCGGACCTTGACCGGGTGGTCGAGGCGGTGATTGGTCTCTTTGCCGCCCCAGCTTTGCTGCCATTCGACGTCGGCGATTTCCCAGACCAGCTCGACATAGCCGCTGGAGGCGGCGTTGACGGTTTTCGGGTATTGGAAAGTTTCACCCTGCGAATCCGTCAGCCGCAATCCGACGCGATTGACGGGGCAGCCGTCCGGCAGGAAAAACTTGGCAGTGACGACGGCCTTGCTGAATCTGGGCAGTTCCTGCGTTTTATTGAGAACGATTTCAATATATTTGCTGGCATTGGCATCCCACGAAAATTCCAGCGCCCTGCCGGATTGATCCGGCAATTCAACCATCTGCTGTTCGACCGGCACTTTCGCGCCCGGCAGGAATTTTTTCGCTCCCTGCGTTACATCCACTTCCAAGGCGGCATGAACTGCGCAGCAGGCAACAAGAACGGAAAGCAGAATCTTGTTTTTGAGATTTAGCATATGATATCGCGGAAAATCACTTCAGCAAAATGGCATTGTTGTTAAGATCATAGAAGCCGACATTGACGGCATGACCGTCGAGCAGAAGGATATTTTTGCGTTTGGCATGGCGATATGCAAAGGTCATACCATCGTCGCCATTGGCGGCATTCGCAATAAACTCCGGCCAGCAGGCCAATAATTTTCCATTTGTGAAACATGGATCGCAACTATTGGAACTGGTCGTGGGATTATAGGCGCCTTCCGCCACAAAGGTGATCTGGGATGGCTGGGGAATCATGCCGGTGCCACCTGTACTTGTACACCTGGCGCCAGGAATAGTGGCAAACATTGAAGTAGCATCGTTTTCTCCAGCTCCATAAACATATTTGTTTGGCGTAAGTCCGAAATATACTTTCATGGGGCCAAAGGTAGTCATCGTATAGCTGCATCTGTCCCGCATATCCAGACGGAACGATAAAGACGGACATTTCAATGGGCCGGATTCCCGTTTGGCAGACAGCAGATCCCAGTTGGCATAGTTTCCGGTGTTGTCCATGCCAAGATAAGGCATTAATAACCAATGCCATGTATTTCTGTTGTCCAAAGCCATTCCCTGTTGCTTGGCAGGCATGTAATATTGGTAATCAGTGGAATACGCGGCTAATCCGACACCCATCTGCTTCATGTTATTCAAGCAGGCGATGCCGCGGGCTTTTTCGCGTGCCTGGTTCAACGCCGGAAGCAGCATTGCCGCCAGGATTGCTATGATCGCGATTACCACGAGGAGCTCAATAAGGGTGAAATATCTCACATTCGGTCTGGGTTTGTCGATGTTGTTCGGTCTCATAATAAAAGTGCTCCTTCTTTGCTTGGATGGTTTGTAAATTTGGAAACGGAATCGCGTTCGTACAGATTGAACGGATTCAGTGTTTTCGTGATCAACCCGTCTTTTCCGGGCACGGCACAATCCGGGGTCACTCTCGCCTGGCTGATCCGTAACGGCAGTAACTCGATCACTTGTTGATATTTCAGCATAGAACTCCCAGATTAATTAAAAAATATACCGGTTTGAGTATATTATACTCGAATGGACCGATTTTGTCAAGAGGCGAATTTCATTTTCTGGAAACTTTTCAATGATAAATATTGATTATGGAAAGAAATTACCGAAAAGGCCGTGGCGGCGGCTTGAAAAAATCCGGACCACGATTTACATTGCTGGAATTGATAATACGCTTAAAGTGCTTTTTTAATGAAACATTGGATTGAGAAGAAAAAGAAATTAGAGTTCGCATTTCCGTTGCTGCTGCTGATTGTACAGCAACTCTGTCTTTGTCTTCTGATCTGCAATTTTTTCCATGAGCACAACGAGGATGTGACGCCGGCGGCTTTGCTGCAAATGGCGTCTGCCGAGGTAAAGGCTGCTCATGCCCCCGATGGCTGCGCCGAAAGTCAGCATTTGGAGAAATGTACCAGGGAAAAGCTTTCCCGGGCGACTGATATAAAAGATTTTGTGGCTCTGGAAGCTCCCCTGCCGGTAGAGCTTGCCGTCTCGAACGATCTCCCGATACCATGTTCGGTAAAACAAAAACCTGATCTAAGCGAAAAAGTATTTCTCAAGTTGCGTACCCTGCGCTGTTGAATTTCATCTTCCGGTTCATAACACCTTTTCTCAAACAGGATACTGCCAAATGGCGTAGTATCCATTCAATAATACCTCAGATGTCAATTTTCAAGCCGCGGCGTGGATGGATATACCCGCCCAAGGAGAAATATATACATGAAAATACAGAATATCGCTTTTAGATTTAATTATATGATGCTTCTGGGGGTTTTGGTCCTTATGATGACCGGAACCGCCCAGAGCGCCGATAAAGCTCAGGATGACGACGACCATGCGGACGAACCTGCGGTGGAAATCACCGAGAAGCAGCGTAAACTGCTTGATCTCCGCATTTCGCAAGCGAAAACAGGCAGCCTGGAAAATATTATTCAACTGCCCGGTGAAATTCAACTGAATATGGACCGGACCGCAAATATGATGCCGCGAATGCCCGGTTTCGTCACCGAGGTTCTGGTCTCGGAGGGCGATACGGTAAAAAAAGGACAGGTTCTGGCTAAAATAACCAGTCACAAGCTGGGGGAATATTTCTCCGACTACAACATGGCGCTGGAACAGGAAAAGATCACCAAAACAGAGTTGGAGATGGCCCAGAAGCTTTATCAGCAGCAGACGATGTCGCAAAAAGATTATCTGCGTTACAGGAAAGATCATGCCGATGCGATCGTGACTCGCGAGCGGGCTGAGATCATGTTGAAATCGCTGAACCTGAATGGAGATCATTCTAGTCACGTGACCGGGGACTATACGAAATCTGAACTCATATGTACCCTGTATGAGGTAAAGGCGCCGTGGGATGGTACGGTCCTGAAAAAAGATATCACCGTCGGCGAGAATTTCGCGGAAGACAACACCAAGGTGATCTTTGTGATCAGCGATATGTCGCATCCCTGGCTGGATTTGCGGGCGGATGAGTCGGAGATTTCCCACATCGAAAAAGGGATGGCCGTCGAGATTAAAACGTCCAGCCCGATAAAATCAAAAGCTGTTTCATTGCAGGTCAAGAATACTCTGGTGAATGCCGCTCCGGCTGAAACCTTCGGCACTTACCAGGGAAAAGTCATCTATGTCGCTCCGATTATTGATGAAGCAACCCGGACCGGACTGGTGCGCGTAGCGATTGAGAATCCGGACAGCAACGTCAGGCCCGGTTCATTTGCCACGGGAACGCTTAAGCTTTCGGATGACGGGGCCTCGGTTCTCGTCCCGGCGGATGCCGTTCAGTTAATGGGCGGCGAAACGGTGGTTTTCGTGCCTGATTCGGATGGATTTTCGCCGCGGGATGTCAGAACCGGCAAAAGCGAAAACGGCTATATCCAGATTCTCGCCGGCCTGGCGGCTGATGAGAAATATGTCTCCCACGGCGCCTTCGGACTCAAGGCAATCCTGATGACCAGCGGAATGGTCGGCGACGGCCACGGACATTGATAACCGGGAATTGCGACTATGAAAAAATTGATCGAAATTATTATGCACTTGAGATGGCTGATCGTCATTTTGATGCTCGGCATTATCGGCTACGGTATTTATTGTTACCGGGAAATTCCGCAGGATGCCTTTCCGGACATCAGCCCGGTGATGGTACCGGTATTCGCCGAAGTACCGGGGCTCGCCGCGGAAGAAGTGGAGCTGATGGTTGTCCAACCCATCGAAACCGCCATGAGCGGGCTGCCCGACGTGACCGAGGTGAAATCAACTTCCGGGTTCGGAATGGGCGTGATTTATGTGTATTTCAAGGATTCGGTGGACATCTATTTCGCCCGGCAACTGATCGCCGAGCGTTTGAGTGCGGCGGAATCACTGTTGCCCCCCGGCACTCCGAAGCCTGAACTGGGGCCGATTTCGACCGGTCTCGGACAGGTTTTCATCTATTACCTGCAAGCGGATAAAAACGTCGTCGATACCGGGGGCAAGGAACTCAACTCCTATTTGCGGGAGCTCAATGACTTCATCGTCAAACGCCAACTGCAGACGGTTCAGGGTGTGACGGCCATTCTCTCCATGGGCGGCCATGTCCTGCAGTATCAGATTCAGCTCGATCCGCAGGAAATGCGCCGTTACGATGTGACCATGGAGGATATCGTGACCGCCGTACAGGAAAACAATCGCAATGTCGGTGGTCAATACGTGGAAATCGGCTCGGAAGAGTATCTGATCCGCGGCATCGGAATGCTGGAAAGCCTGGATGATATCCGTGCTCTCTCCGTAAAGGAACAGGATGGCATCACCGTCCGGCTCAGTCAGGTGGCGGCCGTGGAGTACGGGCCGGATATCCGGCGCGGCGTCGTCACCCGCAATGGCAAGGAAGAGGTGGTCGCGGGAATTGTCCTCAAGCTGTATGGCGAAAACACCTCCAAGGTCATCGCCGCATTGCACAAGAAACTCGACTCCGTGCAGAAAAGCCTGCCGAAAGGCGTGACGATTGTGCCTTATTACGATCAGGCGGACCTGGTGGACAATGCCGGGAAAACCGTGGCCGCCGCTCTGCTTCAGGGAATTCTCCTGGTCGTGGTGGTTCTTGCCATTGCGTTCTGGAATCTTCGCGCGTCGCTGATCGTGGCGCTTTCGATGCCGTTCTGCGCCGCCGTCGCCATCATCGGCCTCTACTGGAGCGGACAATCGACCAACCTGATGTCGCTTGGCGGAATCGCCATTGCCCTGGGGATGCTGGTCGACGGGTCCATTGTGGTGGTCGAAAATATCGTACGAAACCTGGGCGACCGCAAGAACAAAGGAAAAAGCCGCTTTGAGATCATCGTGAGCTCGACGGAGGTCATGGTCCGTCCGGTCGCGTTTGCGTTGCTGATCATCATTGCCGTTTTCATTCCGATTTTCATGTTCGAAGGCGTGGAGGGAAAGCTGTTCCGTCCCCTGGCGTCAACGATCGTTATGGCGCTTGGCGCGTCAATCGTTGCGGCGCTGGTCACGTCCACCGCCCTGGGAACGCTCCTCCTGAAGGCCTCGGAGAAAAACGAGCGCAGGACGGAAAAAACGCTGGCCTTCATCCGGAAAATCTATACTCCGGTATTGGTGGTGGCGATCAAGTTCCGTTACATCATGTTCGTATTGGTACTTGCGGCATTGATCGGGAGCATCTTCATCCTGGGAAAAATCGGACGTGAGTTCATGCCCACCCTTGAGGAGGGAACCATCGTGGTCACTGTGACCATGGCGCCTTCCATCGGCTTGACGGAAGCGGAAAACATTGTCCGCAATCTGGAAAAAATCATCGTCGAACATCCGGAGGTCACCGAAACGATCTCGCGAATCGGCCGCCCGGAGGCCGGCAGCCATCCCCATCCGGTCAACTTCGCGGAAATCCAGGTCGCCCTGAAACAGGAAAAAGGCAAATCCATAGGCGCGGAGGCGCGGGCCAGAATCGTCGAAGCCTTGCGCGAAGAACTTAACGGTTATCCCGGCGTGACGATGAACTTCTCGCAGCCGATTCAAAATGCGTTCGACGAACTTCTATCCGGCGCCAGAACCTATTTCTCGCTCAAAGTTTATGGCGAAAACAGCGCTGTGTTGCGTGAGAAAGCCGAAGAAATTCGTGAAGCCGTATCCCACGTTCCCGGCGTGGTGGACCTGGCCTCGGAACAGAATTTCGGTCAGCCCCAGCTTCAAATTGAACTCAACCGGAAAGCCATGGCGCGCCTCGGCGTCAACGGCTCGGAAGTAATGAGGATTGTCGAAAGCGCCCTGGGCGGCGAGAATATCGGCGTGATTTATCAGGATACCCGCCGTTATGACATCAACGTCCGCCTGGCGGAAAAGTACCGGAAATCGCCTGACGCGATCGGCAAACTGAAGTTCAAATCGAACTCGGGACGTTATATCGAACTGAACCGCATTGCGTCAATCCGAATTACCGAGGGTCCGGTCCAGATCAACCGGGAAAAGATCCAGCGGCGCTGGACGATCTTCGGCAACATTTCCGGACGCGCGCCAAGTGAGATCGTGGCGGATATGCGCAAAGTCATTGCGGAAAAAGTGCAACTGCCCCCGGGCTATTCCGTGGAATTCGGAGGCCAGTTTGAGAATCAGGAACGCGCCATGCAGCGTTTGTATATCGTGGTCCCGATTGTGATCGGCCTGATCTTCATTCTTCTGTGCATGGCGTTCGGATCGCTGCGAAACAGCATTACCGCCATCGTCAATGTACCCCTGGCGCTGATCGGCGGCGTCATCGGCCTTGCAGTAATGGGGCAATTGCTGTCGGTGCCGGCCGCAGTGGGCTTCATCGCCCTTTTCGGTATCGCCATTCAGAATGCGGTGGTGATGGTGACGGACTTCAATGAGTTGCGCAAAGAGGGAGCATCGCTCTACGATGCCGTTATCGAGAGCGGCACCCGCCGTTTCCGGGCGGTGGTGCTGACTACGGCCACCACGCTTCTGGGCCTTTTCCCGCTGCTGATTTCCACAGGAATCGGCGCGGAAATTCAACGTCCCCTGGCGATTATCGTGGTCTTCGGTCTGGCCAGTTCAACGCTGCTGACGTTGTTCTTCCTGCCCGCCTTATACTACGAAATCGAGCGGCGTTTCAGCAAGCCGGAATAAAATATCTTCCCTTCCGAATCCGGAACGCCACTCCGGATTCGGAAGGAATTCCCGGATGTGAAGTTGAAAAAGCGGATCGAGGGGTTAAGGTATTTAATGCTTTTGTCGCCTCTTCTGCGCTTTGTGAAAAAATAAGCTCAGATGGTTACTTTTAAACTTA
>JBEBRW010000052.1:0-40392 GCA_040394635.1 Victivallis vadensis
GCGTGATCACCGGCGTGGTGGAAAAAGACAAGATCATCACCGGCGAAAAAATCGCCCCCGGACACGTGGCGATCGGCCTCGGCTCCTGCGGGTTGCATACCAACGGCTTCAGCCTGGCGCGCAAAGTGCTCTTCGAACAGGCCGGCCTGAAAGTTGACACTTATCTGGACGAACTCGGCGAAACCGTCGGCGAAGCGCTGCTCAAGCCGCACATCTGCTACTGGCCCGCGATCAAAAAGGCCATGGAGTCGGGCATCAGCCTCGACGGCATCGCGCACATCACCGGCGGCGGGTTGTATGACAACACTCCGCGGGTCATGCCGGAAAATATCAACGTGACGTTCGACAAATCCGCCCTCCCGATCCCGCCCATTTTCAAGCTGATCGTGGAAAAAGGCAATATCAGCGACACCGAAGCTTACCGCGTCTTCAACATGGGCGTGGGCATGGTCTGGTTCGTACCGGCCGCCGAAGCGGACGCCGCGCTGAAAATCTGCCGCGAATGCGGATTCACGGCCGCGCGTTGCGGCGAAGTCACCGCCGGAGACCATTCCGTTTTTGTCAAATAACTGAGACTGCAGCATGATCGCGTTATTCAAAAGCCAGACCGAACGACTCAAATCCGCCTGGCAGGCCGCTTTTGGGCGCAAAACCCTGAACGGACTGCCCGAAGCGGAGAGTCAGCCCGAACTGCGCGAAACGGCGATAACGCTGATCTGCGGCATTGGATACTGCAGCGGCGACCCCAACCGGAAGATTCTGGATGAGTTCAAAACGCTGCTGTCAAGTTCATTCTCCGCCCCGGAAATCGAGCGGTTCATCGAACACGCCTCCAAGCTGGGGCCGGAGGAAATCAGCGAATCCGCCCGCAAGCTGAAAGATGTTTCGGCGGAAAACCAGCATAAACTCGTTTCGGGCATGATCTCCCTGGCGTACGCCGATGAGAACTACGACGACGCCGAGCGGGAATACGTCAACCGTGTCGCCCGCGAACTGGGTGTAAAACAGGAAGACGTGGACCACCTGGCGGTTCAGTTTATCAGCGACAAGCAGAAAAAAGAGAAACTGATCAAGTCCGGTACCGGCATCGTCGCGGCGCTGGTGGTGCTGGGGGTGTTTATCCTGACGGCAACCTGGCTGCTGTCGCTGCTGATCGGGCTGATCCTGGCCTACATTTTCCTGCCGCTCGAGAAATGGTACGAGCGCCACCTGAGCAAAGGCGGCTGGCTGTACTTCATTTCCCGCACCCTCGGCAATATGTCGTCGTCGTTCGACAAGATCACCTCCAAACCGGAGCTGAGCGAGGATGAACTGAAGCACAAAGCCCGCGAACAACTGATCTCGCGCGCCACCACGGCGACGCTGGCCACGGTCACCATTCTGGCCCTGATTATTTCCACCGTGATCGTGTCGGTGTCCTACCGCTACGTTTCGGGCGGCATCCGCAGCGCTTACGAAGCGACCACCACCCATCAGGAAAATGTGCTGAAAGAGGACAAGGAAGCCACCTTCATCGAAACCATGCCTTACAGTGAGACGGTCAAAGGCTGGATCGCCAAGCTCGAGGCCCAGAAGGCCCGGGTGGAAAACCTGCCGATCATCCGCGACGCCATCGAAATCGCCACCATGGCGCTGAAGGATGAGCAGACGCAGAAAGAAATCTTCTCGGCCATTCTCAAGCGCACCGGCGGCGTGGTATCCATGACGGCCGGAGTGCTTTACAACATCGTTATGTTCCTGCTGAATGTCCTGCTGACGTTCTTCTTTTTCTCGCTGCTGCTGCGCAAGATGGCCGAAAATGTCAGCAACCACGGCGACACCGCCGAACAGCAGAGCGGCTACATCGTCAAAACCGTCATGCAGAACGACTGGATGCCCCACATGGATGAGAAGTCCATGAACGAGGCGCGGACCATCATTTCCGAAGTGATCAACCGCCTGAAACTCTGGCTTCGCGGTTACTTGACGCTGGTGCTCATCGACTCCACGGTTTACTCGATCGTCTTTACGATTCTCCGGGTGCCGTATTCAATGGTTTTCGGCATTCTGGCGGGGATGGGCGTACTGCTGCCGTACATCGGCCCGGTGGCCAGCGCGTGCCTGACGGTCCTGGCCTGTCTGGTGATCGGCAGCAGCACCCATGTCATGTTTCAGATTCTCCTCGTCATCTGCGCCTACAGCATTTACAACGGCGTGATCGAACAGTTCATCCTGTACCCTAGGGTGATCGGCGACCGGCTCGGCCTGACGACGCTGGAAACCATCATCGTGGTGCTGCTGGGGGCGCTGTTCGCCGGTATTTTCGGTATGATCTTCGCGCTGCCGACCGCCTCGGTCCTCAAGTACCTGCTCCAACAAGTCTATGCCGCGCTGAAGCCGGAGCCGAAGGCTCTGCCTAAATTGGACGGCGGCCCGGCCGCCTGAATTGGCCGCGGCTACGCCGCTGAATTGGAGAATTGGAAAAATCTTCCGTGTAAGTCCGTGTCCGTCTGTGTAAGTCCGTGTATATGAGCTCCTCACTCTCCGTGGAAACCGTGGAGAATAAGCTTGTCGCTCCGAGAAAAGTCAAATAATATGGACTTTTTCAGGGGAAGATTGCGGCGCAGGACCATGCGCCCGAGTTCGGGGGATTCAATGACCTGGTCTTCGGGGGTCAGGAAAGAGACTTCCACGCGCCACGAATATTTGTTCCTTGAGCCGCTGGCCACGCCCAGGTGATCGACGGTATAGCTGAGCTTATGGGGTTGGCAGAACTCGCGCAGCGACTGGTCGGCCATCCGCCGGGAGGCCTCGCGGTCGACCCTCAGGTAATAATTCATGACGCCGAACACGATGCCGATGACCAGAAATCCAATCCCGCTTATGACCAGAAACCGCATACACTACTCCTGTCGCGGCCCGGCGCCGATGCCGTAGCGGTAGACCGACTGCATCAGCCCCAGGCAGGTCATCGACACCACAATGAACGATCCGCCGTAGCTCACCAGCGGCAGCGAAAGCCCCGTGATCGGCGTCAGCCCGATGCTCATGCCGATATTGACGTAGATATGGACGAAAAAGATCGCCGCGATCCCCGCCCCCAGGTATTTACCGAAATCGTCGGGCGCCATGACCGCCGAGCGGATAATGCTGTAAAGCAGCAGCCCGTACAGCCCCAGCAGCGCTAGGCATCCGGCGTAACCGGTCTCCTCGGCGATGACTGAAAAAATAAAGTCGTTGTTCGACACCGAGCGCGGCAGGAACCCGAGGCTGTTCACGGTACCGTTGCCGATGCCCTTGCCGAACATGCCGCCGCTACCGACCGCCAGCCGCGCCTGCAGCGCATTCGAGCCACTGCCCTGCAGGTCGTGCTCGGGGTTAAGAAATGCGATGATGCGTTTCTTCTGATAATCCTTCAGCAGCGGATGAATGCCCTGGTAATCGTCATAAAACTCATTGATGGCAAATGCCGTGACCGCGATGATGACCAACCCGCCCCCGATCAGGATATAGCGCCATTTGAGCCCGCCGACCAGAATCAGCGCCAGGGTCACCGGCACCAGAATCAGCGCACTGCCGAGGTCCGGCTCCTTCATAATCAGCAGAAATGGCAACAGCGTCAATCCGAAAATCAGCAGCAAGCTCCAGAAACGGTTGATATTGAAATTCATGGTGGTCATGATGGTGCCCAGCGTCATCACCAGCGCCAGCTTGGTGAATTCCGAGGGCTGCAGCCGCATGCCGCCGGGCAGCGCCAGCCAGCGCGTCGCTCCCATGATGGTCAACCCGACCTCCAGCACCAGAATCAGCAGTATGATGCACCCGATGTAAAATACCCATGACAGCACCTTGAGCTCGCGGTAATCGAGGTTGGAAAGCAGCAGCCAGGCGCCGCCGCCCACCAGTACCCACAACGACTGGCGCCAGATGATTCCCAGCGCATGTTCCTGGCTGTTATTCTGCCCCACCGTATAAATAAAGAGAAAGCCGACCGCCAGCAGCGTCAGCACCACGCCGATCTGCAGGAGATCATACTGGCTGTTCAGCCTGGCAAAAAATCCAGCCGGCGTCTCGCGTGTAGTCGTGGTAATGCTCGGGTGGAATTTCATGCCGCCGGACTCCTGCTGCAGTTATTCTGCGGAAAAAGTCTGCTCCCGCTTGGGTCCCACCGAAATGATTTCGACTTTGGAGTCGACCAGTTCAGCGAGCCGCTGGAGGTACTTTTTGCAGTTTTCCGGGAGATCGGAGTATTTGGTACAGGAGGTCGTGTCCTGCATCCAACCGGGCATGGACTCGTAAACGGGCTTGACCCGCGCCAGGTCTTCAGCCGCGGAGGGCACCGAATGAATGGTTTCGCCGTCCAGCTCGTAAGCGGTACAGATCTTGATTTCGGGGAGCTGGTCGAGCACGTCGACTTTGGTCACGGCGAGCTTGTTGATGCCGTTAATCATGCAGGAATAACCGGCGGCCACGGCGTCGAACCAGCCGCAGCGGCGCGGCCGCCCGGTGGTGGCGCCGAATTCGTTGCCGACCTTGCGCAGGTTTTCGCCGGCGGCGTCAAAAAGCTCGGTGGGAAACGGCCCCTCGCCGACGCGGGTAGTATAAGCCTTGAGCACGCCCCACACGTCGCGAATGCGGGTGGGCGCGATCCCGGCGCCGGTACAGGCTCCGCCGCTGGTGGTGTTGCTGCTGGTCACAAAAGGATAAGTGCCGTGGTCGATGTCGAGCAGCATCCCCTGCGCGCCTTCGCACAGAATCTTTTTATCGGCCTTGATCGCCTTGTTCACGGTGACCACGGTATCGGTCACGTGCGGAGCCAGATAAGCGGCGGCGTCGGCCACCTTGGCCCACGCGGCATCGATATCGATCTGCTCCACGCCGCGGGCGGCAAAAATCGTATTGTATTTGGCGGCCTGCTCGCGGAACGCGGCTTCCATTTCCTGCGGTTTCTTCAGCATCCAGCCGCGAATGCCGCAGCGGTCGGCTTTGTCACTGTAAGCGGGGCCGATGCCGCGCTTGGTGGTGCCGATTTTTCGGCCATTGTCCGCGGCGGCTTCCTTCAAACCGTCGATCTGACGGTGATAATCAAAAATCAGTTGAGCCTTGTCGCTCAATTCAACCACCGACACGTCCAGCCCGCTCTCTTCGAGCTTGCGCATTTCGTCGGTCAGCGACACGGGGTCGACCACCACGCCGTTGCCGATGATACACGCCACGCCGGGGCGGAAAATGCCGGACGGCACCAGGTGCAGCACGAACTTGCGGGGACCGATCTCCACGGTGTGTCCGGCGTTGTTACCGCCCTGGAAACGCACCACCATGTCGCAGTCGCGGGTCAAAACATCTATTAATTTCCCCTTCCCTTCGTCACCCCATTGAGTACCAACCAATATATCCACCGGCATTGTCGTTTTTCCTTAATAATTACTCGCTTTGGTTTCAGAACATACTTGAGCCTTAATATACCCCTCAAGGTAACGGATTTCAAATAAATATCCGCTCTTTTTTACGAGAAAATCATTTCTGAAGGAAGCTTTTTAACGGGCCGGATAATCCTTTTCCTATGCCCATCCAAAAGTACATTCATTATATGTCCGACCCGTCCGTGCTGTCCGACTTGTCCGCCGGATTCCGGGATAAATCGCGTAAATTCGCCTTTTTCGCCTTGAATTAGCGCGAAATTCCATTATGTTTAACATATGGAAAAACTATGTTCACAATGCAATAAATATACTTTCGGCGACGAAACGGTATGTCCCGAATGCGGTTCGCCGCTGACGGATGCCGGGCTGGAACCGGGAATAATTGTCGGAGGATTCGAGATCCTCGGCGAACTTGGGCGCGGCGCCAACGGTATCGTCTACCGCGCCCGGCAGGTCAAGCTCGACCGCGAGGTGGCGCTGAAAATTCTGCCGGTGGGCAAGGATTCCAATAAAGAATACGTGGAGAGCTTTTTCAAGGAAGCCCGCGCCGCCGCCAAACTGAGCCATCCGTCGATCGTCATGGCCTACGACGCCGGGGTATCCGACGACGGCATTTATTTCTTCGCCATGGAGCTGATCAACGGCGAGTCGCTCGACCACCGGATTTCCGAACAGGGCCCGCTGGAGCTGAAGGACGCGCTGAAAATGTCCCACGATATCGCCGAGGGCCTGGAATACGCCTGGCGTACCCAGAACCTGACCCACGGCGACATCAAACCGGCGAACATCATCATCGATCCCTTCGGCAATGCCAAAATCGCCGACCTCGGCCTCGCCAAAACCGCCAGCGAAGGCTTCAACGGCGAGCTGATGGCTACCCCGATGTTCGCCGCGCCGGAAGTCTGCAGTTTCGATTTCGAACGTATCGGCTTCAAATCCGACATGTATTCCTACGCCTGCACCGTTTATTTCATCTTCACCGGCGAAGCTCCATTTGACGAAAACGATACCGAAAAAGTCATGATGTGCCATATCAACGACCTGCACGTGCCGCTGACCGAGCGCCTGCCGCTTTTTCCGCAGGATATTTCCGATTTCGTCGACCGGATGCTGGCCAAGGACCCGGACGACCGCCCCGGCGACTGGCAGGAGGTGGTGAATTTCATGACGGCCGCGATGCACCGTATCGCATCCTATCACCTGGCGGAGCAGCGCCCCGCGCATAGTCCGAAAGGCGGCGGCGGCAGAATTCTGTGGGGGATCATTATCACGCTGGTGATCGCGGCGCTGGCCGTGGCGGCATTCTTTTTTTTTAACCACAACCGCAAACCGCACGTAAAACCGTCCGGAACCGCCGAAATCCAAAGTCCGGACCCCGGCCGGGAGCATTTGAAGGAACTGGAACTTTTGCCCCCGGAAAAAAAACTTGCCGAACTGCAGCAGCTTCTCGCCGCCGGCATCGACGACGATCAACTCCGGGTCGAAGTCAAGTCGCAGATCATCAACCTGGAAAACGAACTCAAAAAAAAACAGCCCGAGCCTGAACCGGATCAACCGGCTTTCCGCGATGAAAAAAATCTGCTGCTGAGGGAGTCATACCTGCAGGTCACCGCCAATGTGGCCTTTGACAAACTGCACTACTCGAGTCTGCAGGAAATATACCGTCAGCTGGAAACGATCTCTGTTGAGCTGAAAAAGAAAGCCCGGGAGGGTGCTTCCGACGCTCAACTCACCAGTGAAGTCACCGCCGACCTGGTCGAGCTGAGAGATAAGATCGCCGCGGGCCTCCGCGAAGCCGGGTTGAGCCGGCTGGAAATCGCCCGGAACGACCTGAGGAATCTCCCCCCACAGCTCGACGTCGCCAGCATCCGGCTGCCCGGCAGTTACGAAACACGCGAATATTACCTGATGATCCTGCTTGAATTCAAAAACTCCCTGCCGCTGCAGCCAAACACGATCAAAACCCTCGAAAATCAACTGAATTCGACTCAGGCGCGCAAGCTCTCGGAGGCCGGCAATGCGCGGGTGGATTTCCTCCGCCGCCAGCTGCCGAAATACGAAGCCTTCGCCACGGTGCTGGAAGTGAATAAGCAATTGTTCCTCGGCAAGCCGCTGCCGTGGACCATCAACGACCAGGAATACACCGTCACGGAAATCGACCGGAACCAGATCAGCGCCGCCCGGGAAGTCGGCGAAGGTGCGGTAATGCGCTCGCGGATCGCCTGGAATACGCTGAACGCCAGGCAGCAGGAAATTCTGCTGGACCAATGGATTTTCAAGCAGCCTGCCGGGAGCTTCACCAAAGCCGAGTGGTCGAATCTGGCCGGCTGGATGCTGACCAACAATCATTTGACCGCGTTGAAAAAACTGATCGACCAGCCTTATCTGCTGCCGCAGGAGGAACTCGAGTTCTGGCCGCAGTTGATGGACGACCTGACTTTCGCCCCCCGTGAATATGATTACTACCACACGCTGGATGCCGTCAAAAGCGACCTGGCCGGAAAGAAATACCGCCCCGCGTTTCAACAGCTGATCCAGCTGCGCGAACGCTGCAAGGTGATGCCGCCGGGACTCATCTGGCCCCGTGAACTCGACCAGCTGCTGAAAGCGCTGCTCCGCCACAACGTCATCGAGCCGGGAGTGGATCTTTATAACCTGGCCGTTCAGGAATACGCGCAGCGGAATTATACCCGGGCATTTGCGCTGGCATCCACGGTTCTCGAGCGCTACAGCCCCCTTTCCGATTTCCCGAAAAATCTCGCCGAAAGCGCCGGAACACTGCAGAAAAAGATCATCGCTGAGCACCTCGAGCCACCGCAGGCCGTGCCGTTCGTCCGCCAGGAGGAACTCTTCCCGCCCGGCACCGTCGCCAAATGGCTGCAGCTGAATCCGCAGGAATACCGCAGCAGCGAAGCCATGCGCTCCTCGCTGAACAGTGCCGCCGAGCTCAATAACGGCATCTGGCGCAATCCGCAGGGCGACAAAAGCGCCGACCGGAAGTACTCCGAACAGCTCTCCGGCCTCAAATCGCCATGGCTCGAGGCGGCACTGTTCGATTATGGACTGCTGAACTGGCGGTTCGATTATACCACGGCCTCCGCCGAAGTGATGAAGCTGCTGCTCCAGCGCGCGGAGCACCCGGGGCCCCCGGCCGTGCTGGCCATGCGTTACGCCGTGGCTACCCGCAATTATCCCCAGGCGCTGGAAGCCGCCGGCAGCCTGATCAGAAACAACAGCTTTCACGCCTACCAGCTGTCCGTCGCCAGGCTGCTGCTCCGGATGCAGTCCCCGGAATACAAAGAAGCCGACTTCGCCAATACGGTCCTCCGGATCAAGGCGCATTTCAGCCATCACCAGCTGTCGGATGACTTCAAATTGCTCGACTGGGCGGCCGACGTTTTCACCAACACCCCGGCCAATTTCCCCGACAACCTGGCCAACTGCCGCGAAAAAGAATTGCTCGCCCGCCTCGCCTGCGATGTGCTCGCCCGCGATCTTTACCTCGACCGCACCAACAGCCGCGGCATCAATATGCGCGACCTGCTGACCGCGGACAATAGTTACAACCACGATCTTTGGTACCGTTACGCGCTGCTGCGGCTGCTGCAGAACGGCCCCCGCGCCTCCGCCTGGCACAAGCACCTGCTCGAACTGAACGGCCACACCGCCATCGCGGCCATCCCCTCCTACCCCAAACTCGCGATGCTGGATTCCCTTTACCGGATCATCGCCGAAAACAGCTCACTCCAACAGGCCGCCAACGATTACACAACCAGGATTTCCCCGCTCCCCCTGGCCTCGTATCAGGACAAAAAATCCGGCGAACTGCTGGCCCCGGGCGAAGCGGCCGGGAACTATCCGCAAATGCTTTTCTGGAACGGCATTGCCGCCGCCACGGCCGAGCTCGTCAACTCCGGCACGTCCCCCGCCCGCAATTTCGCCCAGCTGGAGGCCCCGGCCGGGCGCAACGTGCTTCTCTGGCAGGAAAAACTGTTGCTCCGCGACCTCGCCACCATGCTCACCGCCGCCCGCAAACCCGCCGAATAACCAATTCACGCTTGCATTTCACAAAATTGTTGTGTATCTTATACTTAACTTGGATAGGAAACCATGCAGGATACGGAATTCCGTTACACAATCGAAGCAGCGTTCAGCGAAAACAGTGCCATCGCGGACTGGATCGCCGCCACCGATTTCAGCACGCCGTATCCGATGCTGATTTACCTGCTGGAGCGCCGCGGCGACAATGAACCGCCGTATTTCAACGCCTCCGAATCGGCGATCATCTGGGCGATTGCCGACATCGTCGCATCGATCAACCAGCGGCGCTACAACCATTTCTCCGATGACCTGAAATTCAGCGTTGGCAAGCTCACCTGCCCGCACCCCCTACCCGAGCTCGCCGGTGAACTGCTGCGCAAGGTACAGAACCGCTCCGAACTCCGCCAGTTCCTGGAGGCCGACGACTATTTCGAGCAGTGGTCCGCCGATATCGATATGCTGCTCAAGCGCCTGGAATCACCGACCGCCGGAGTCGGCCAGCTTCCCCAGCCGGCACTGGAAGAGGCCAGGGAATTTTTCCGGACTTATCCCATATCCTCCAGTGAGGAAATGACCGACAAAAACAAGCAGATGTACCTCTGTTACGGCTCGTACCTGCTTTTTCACTTCGACTATGAACTGCTGAAGCTGGTGGTGCGCAGCCTCGGGCGCGGGGACGGGGTTTACGAACTGATGTTCCGCATCATCAAACTGCAGGAGCGGCGCGGCCTCGACGAGGGCATTGTCCGCTGGATGTTGAGCTCCGAGTACCCGAGCGTGCGCTATTATGGCGTCCGCCTCGCCGCCCGCCCCGAAGATATTTTTCCGCTGCTCAACGATCCCGACGACGAAGTCCGCGACATCGCCATCGAGTTCATCGATAACGAATTGAACCGGCCATCACCGGACTGCACACAGCTGGCCGAGGCGGTGAAGCAGGCGGCCGAACGTGCCTCCACCGACGAATACCGCGAGCAACTGCTGGAGCTGCTGGACCGTATTCAAATCACCGGCTGCGGCCCGGCCGACCCCACCCCGGGAAGTGCCGTCAAAGCAATCGCCGTCATCCTGTGCCTGGCGCTCGCCTGGTTTGTACAATGGCTGGCCGGCCATTTCGTTCACGAGTTGGACGTGCTGCTGCGGCTTGTTCTCGGCGGCATGATATTCGCCCTCCTGCTGCTCGGCTCCTTCGGCTGGCTCAACAAAAAGTCATAACCTAAGAACCGGTAAGCTCGCTGACGTCGATGATATAAATTTGCCGCGACCCCTCGTGAATGGAATCAATGCAGACCTCGCGGTCATCGCGGGACCAGTTCGGATGCAGGTCGCAGCGGGTGGGTATGGGATAAGCGGGATCAGAATAGAAACTGCCGATCTCGTAGGCGGCGCCGTCGCTCAGACGGTACAGGAAAAGTTTGCGGCAGTTGTCCCCCTGCGGATAGCTGTCGGTAAGCATCCACTTGCCGCTGCTCGAGTATGAACAGTGGCCGTCGCCGGGAAAAACGTCTTTGGCGATGACCTCCGTCTTGTGGGTGCGGTCGGTGTAGAGATAATACTGCCAGCCGCCGGCGAAGCGATTCGAGAAATTGATAATTTGCGCGGGGCTCGTCCATGCATAATGCGAGCTCATGTTTTCGAGGTTCAGCGGCCAGATTTCCGAACCGTCGGAATTGGCGGTGAACATGTGGGTTTCGTGCCACGGCGAACCGTCGGCGCGCCACAGCCGCCAGCGGTGGAAAAACGCGAAACGTTTACTGTCCGGACTGAACAGCAGGTGATTGAACCAGCCGGGGGTATTTTCCATGTCCGAGCGGTAAAACATGTCGGTGATTTGCGCCACGCTCACCACCAGTTTGGCGGTATCCTGCTTCAGGTCGACCAGCCAGAGCCCGTCGCCCGCCGGAGCGAATTCTTTTTCGAAGGGGTCGAACGCGCCGGGGTAACCGTAGCCGGGGCGCTCGCGGTCAAGGCGCGAAAAGTTCAAACTGAGCGCGTGGCATCCGTCCGGGCTCAGGCAATAAACCGGACGGCAAAGCGTCTGTTTTTCGCCGGTCTTCACGTCCAGAATGCGCGAGACGAAATGATCGCCCTCGCGGTCGTTGTAAATGATCTTCGTTTCGGCGTCATTGAGCCACTGGAGCATACAGCCCTGCTGCCAGCACCACGCGAAAGTCCGCGCCAGCGGGATAAAGCGGTTACCGTCCCGCAGGTCGATCATGCCGATCTCGGCGGTCTCGCCCGCCTCCGGCTGCCGCGCGGTGAAATCCACCGCCTGAGCCAGCAGATAACGCCCTGACTTGTCCCAGGGGAACTTATCGAAGTAACCGAAAAAATGATGACATGGGCCATTCGTGACCCGCCGTACCGGCAAATGCTTTTTTATGATCATAGCGTAAACCTCAATTTAGTTGGGAATAGGACAAATAGGAAACGGACTCCCATAATTCTCAATTCTCAATTCTCAATTCTCAATTTTTGAAAGTCAGCAGGATTTACGGATGACCAGTTCCTGATGCAGTTTCAGTCGCTTGGCGGGACCGGTTTCATCTTTGTCGAGGCGCGCTTTCAGGAGCTGCCAGACGGTCCTGGCGAAATAACCGTTGTCAAATCCGATGGAGGTCAGCGGCGGATCGTAATATTCACCGTAGGCGATATTGTCGAAACCGGCCACGGCGCAGTCTTCCGGAATCCGGTAACCATGCTTTTTCAGCGCGCCCATGATACCGACGGCGCCGACGTCGTTAAACCCGATGATCGCCCGCGGCGGCTTGCCGAATTTCTCCAGATACGCCTCCAGCGCGGCGGCGGCACAAGCGAAACCGACGCCATTCACCAGCCAGATCCGCGCCTTGTCCCGCAATCCATGATCCGCCATTGCCCGCAGGTATCCCTGGCCGCGGGTAGACTCGTGGACCGGACTGAACAACACCACATCGCTATAGCCGCACTTTACGGCATGGGTCGTCAACTGGTACGCACTGTCGGAAAAATCGATCTCCACGCAATCGGCCAGCTCCGTTTCCGGATTGCCGAACACCACCGCCGGAGTATCCCCCTGCCGGCACTCCTGCAGAATCTTACCCAACGGCTGTTCGCCGGGCAACCCCCCGATATAACCGACCACCAATCCGTCCACCCGGCGCGACAGCAAGTCCTCCAGCACCTCCATATCCTTGTCCCAATCCATGCTCAGCGAAATATTCAGCAGCCGGTAGCCGTCGGCGGCGGCATAGCCGCGCAGGCGCTCGCAGAACTCCATCCGCACCGGGTTATCCGCCTCGGTGACGGCCACGCCGATGGTGGACGTTTTCCGCAGCACCAGACTGCGCGCGTTGAGGTTCGGGCGGTAGCCGAGGGCGGCGGCGGCCTCCTTGACCCGCTCGCGGGTTTTGATGCCGATATCGTCCTTATCCTTCAACGCGCGTGATGCGGTGTTCACCGATACCCCGACCAGCGCGGCCACATCCTTCAACGTCACAGCCATTGCTTCATCTCCATAAATAAACAATTTTTCACATGATCTACATTATACATCACATTATCGTTAATGTCAATATCACTTCATCAAAAACAAATAATTTTCAGTAAAAGATATTGACAAAACAAAAAATTGCCTGTATAATAAATTCAGATAAAACATTAACGATAATGTATTTTAAAACAACAGGAGCCTGGAAATGATTTGGAAACGAAAAGGAATGCAAATTTTCACACTCATCGAGCTTCTGGTCGTGATTGCGATCATCGCGATTCTGGCCGCCATGCTGCTTCCCGCGCTGAACAAGGCACGGGAAAAAGCGAAAAACATACAATGCGTCAACAATCTGAAACAGATTGGAACTTGTTCGGTCGGTTATGTTTCCGATCATTCCGGATGGCTTTTTCCGAGTTCCTACAATGGTGGTTCCAACTACTGGGCCGAGCTCCTTTTTCCCTACTTCAAAGGCGCGGAAAAAGATATCTGGTGGGGCGACGCCCGCCTGAAAGGCACTCCTATTGTATGCCCTTCGGCTACCACAAAATATATCCTGCATTGTTATACGTTGAATACCTATGCCCATCCGGAGCTGTCCGCAACCACATTGCTGAAAATAAAAATGGAAAAAATAAAGAAACCGTCCGAACGCATGTCGATGGCCGATGGCGTCGGAAATGTCATCAGTATGAGCTGGCGGCATTGTGCGGGCGGCGACCTCACCTATGGACCGGATCATCGGCACAGCAAACGTTTCAATATGCTGTTGTTTGACGGGCACGTCGAAAATCAGGAAACATTGCTGGTTTACAAGGGGGCCGGCTGCTGGCTCGTCCCGCTGGAAGAGTAATAAGGAAGGAAAGAAAGGAAAAATGCTCATGAAGAAGTTCGTCTTTTGTGGTCTGCTGCTGTCAATATCGCTGTTGGGCGCACAAAGCATGCCGGAATATTACCGAATGCTGGCCGATGACGCCAGGCTGCCGAATGAAATATCTCCCCCGCCAGTCAAGGTAAAAACGATATGGACCCCAAGCCCTGCCGAACAAAAGGCCGGCTTCGCATACGGCCTGGCCAATATCGAACAGAAACCGGACGGTAACTGGGTCTGGCCCGAGCAGTATCCGCGCAAGGAAATCCGTCTTATTTCACAACTGGATGAATTCCGGGCGCAGCCTCTGGTGGTACGTACGCTGAAGCCGTTGGCTAGTTTTTCCGTTTCCGCCACGGAGTTGAAAAATGATGACGGTGTTGTCATCGATGCTGCGAATATCGACATAAGAGAGGTCAAATACCGGACGATCGACAATGAAAATCAACGCGGGCAGATTGAAGGAAATCTGTTGAAAAAGATGTTGCCGCATGACTTGCCGGCCGATTATTCCCTGTGGTTGTGGGTGACTTTCCATGCGCCGGTGGATACTCCTCCCGGATTATACCGGGGCAATATCATTTTGAGCTCCGGCACGGCGCAATTCAAAGTTCCGGTGACGATGAGGGTACTGGACCGGAAGTTCCATTATCCCTCCGGGGATTGGGGTGCGTGGATTCCCGGTCATTTTCGGGATTCCAAACACGGATATGGTCCCGACTCAAAAGGGAAATGGTGGACGCCGGCCCCCGAATGGTATAACGCGGAAAATATTGTGGATTACTTCAAGTTCTGGAAGAGCCGCGGATTCACTTCTCCCTGCCTGACCACGATTTATTCGGACATCAAGCTGTGGAACGGCAAAATTCATACGGATTTCAGCGAACTGAATCGCCTGGTCGAAGCCGCAAAGATGGCGGGTCTCGAAGGAAATATTCTATGCGATGCCCGTTTTTTCTGTGCATGGGCACACATGACAGCGGATCAGTTGACCCGGAATTTCGATGGCAAAATACCGGACAAAGGCTCGCCGAACGTCACAATATACGAAGCGCGCTTTTATCAGAACAAAGGATTGCCTTTGAGCGAGCTGGCGGGAACATTGTTTCAGGAAATCATCCGTCAGTTCGACGCCAATGCCAAAGCCGAAAACTGGCCGCATTACATGCTGTTTGTCGAGGAAGAAATCGATAATCTTCCCTACAAGACGGCGCGATATGAATTTTTCAACCCGATCCTGCGGAATACGCTCGGGGACGAGCACAGTATTGTCATCGACAACAGTATCGGCTATTCGCGCAATCTGGATCGCGGACACCGGGACAGCCAGAAGTATCGCTCGTATAATAACTGGACCCGGGAGGCGCTGGAAAATGCCAAAGCCGATCAGGCTGTGGTGATGAGCTTCAACCGTGGTTGGTGGCGCTCATCCTGGGGCTTGAATATGCTGCGGATCAACGCCTTGGGAAATCATCAGTGGGCGGATATGTGGAGCACTTATCTCGAATTCATCAATGCCGTTTTGCCCGGTGGCGGGAAGGTTGTGACTTCGGTGCACTATGAGCGCGCGGCCATGGGGCTGCGGGATCTGGCTGTATTCCGCGAGCTGGAAAAATATCCGGACGCTGGAAATAAACAGCTTCTGGACGAAATCGCATCCCCGGTACAATTGAACCGTTATGAATGGGACAAAAGCGCGGGAACAACCAAAGACGCGGACTTGGAAGCGCGTCGTTATCTCGCGCTCTCACGCTTGCTGGCCCATGAAAACAAGACTATGCCCGAAGCAAAAAACAGCTCTCCGGAACCGGTTTTCTGTTCCTATGAACCTTTGAACCTGAAAGATGCCGAGCCGCCGCTGAGTTATGGCGTTTATCTGTATGTACCGGAGGCTGAAAAAATGAGCTTTGACGGCAAAGGCGACGACGAGGCATATAAGAAGAAGGGCGCTTTTACACGGAATTTCGCCTGGACGAAAACTCTGGAGAATCAACATCGCTCCCAGGCGGCGTCTCCCGAAGATTACCAGCAGAACCGCCAGCCGGTTCCCGCCAATGCGGCCATGGCGTACACGACGGAAGGATTGTACATCGCCATTCATACAGCCGGCCCCGAATGGGATAAACTGCGGCGCGGCAGGAAAAGCGGAGATACGGAATTGTGGCGCGATGACTGTTACGATCTTTTTTTCCGAAAGTTGGACGGCAAAAACCCGGATCTGTATCAAATAATCGTCACGACGGCAGATCAGGTGTTATTGCTGAAAAATACGGCTCCGGTAACCGCACACGGAATCAAGGTAAAGACATACCACACGGATAAACCGGGATACAGCCAGGAAATCTTCATTCCCTGGGCGGACCTCGGCAGCCCCGCCATGCCGCGCCCGGGCGAACGCTGGCGCTTCAACGCCGGCCGCGAATATCACAGTGCCAATCAATATACGACCTGGGCCGGAGTTGTGGCCGCCTTCAATATCAGCAATGGATTCATTATTTTCGGCAGTCAGGACAGTCTGTTGAAAGAACTGGATACCGGAAGCGGCTACTTCGGCGCGAATAAATTGACCGGCCGCCTGACGAAGGAAACCTGCAAGGTCTCACTGGTAAACCCACAGAAACAGGAAAGAAATGTGCCGGTGGAGAAAAACGGCACCTTCCAGATTGTTTATAATGCAAGTCCGGCGGAAGCCGGGGTATGGAAATTGAGAATTTCCAGCCAGGATGGCAGGGTAATCAGCGAAAACAACTTTGAAATTTTCAAACGCAAGCACGATTTGGACATCATGGAGATATCGCCATTGGTCATTTCCGGAGACAGAGCCTGCATGGATGCAAAATTCTTAACCGGAAACGCCGAAAAAAACCTGCAGTTCAACGCGGTATTGATTGCTGAAAACGGCCGGGAATATCCGGTCAAGGCCATAACACTGCCGAACGCGGAACCGCAACGGATTTATCTGGACACAAAAGGTCTTCCGGAGGGTCATTACAGCGTCTTCTGCTACCTGCGCGATCGTGACTACGGGGTAACGGCAAACAGAAAGCTGCAAATACTTCCCGATCCGTTTTGAATATCCGGGATTACAGGTCGATTCTCATGATGTGGTCGTTGCAGATGAAGCCGCGGCCAATGTCGATGATTTCGTCGCGGTAATGCGTCCAGCCGAGGGCCTTGTAGGCGTTGAGCGCCCGCTCGTTCTTCTGGTTGACATTCAGGAGCATGTATTCCAGATTGCGCTCGCGGCCCCAGTTGACGGCGAACTCCAGCAGTTTGCGCCCGAGACCGAGGCCACGGGCGTTACTGCGCAGGTAGATTTTGTTCAGCTTGCCGTGCCCGTCGCCGTAATTCGTCAGGGCGAGGTAACCGGTCACCTCGCCGTCCAGGTAGACCAGGTGAAAGGCCTCGCCGGCGGCGCGGGCCCGCTGCAGCGCTTCGACGGTGTAACCGGTTTCGAGCATGAACTGCACCTGTTCCGGCGGCACCATTGAGTCGAACACTTCCGGCCAGATCTCACGGGCCAGTTCGCAGATGATCGACAGCTCGGAGTCGCCGCCGACTTCGATTACTTCAAAATTCATGATTTCACCTCACATTCATAAAACGATTTGCCCGCGCCGGCCTGATACACCTGACCGTCCGGCATGACCACTTCGGCCGTGCAGCCTTTCGGCACCACGATTTCGAGCTTGAAGTCGCGTTCGCCGCGAACCCAGCGGCTGGCAATGCCGCGGTGTTCGGCATCCACCGTCTCCAACCCGGCGGGGAGCCGCGGGGCAATCCGGAAATGCTTGAAGCCCGGACTTTCCTCCAGCGGCGTGATGCCGCCGAGGTACTGGTACATCCACGCGCTGATGTCGCCGAACATGATATGGTTCTGCGAGCAGTCGCCGTTCCAGGATTCCCAGAGCGTAGTGGCGCCCTGCTTCAGCCAATACCCCCAGCCGGGGTATTTATCCTGGGTGATCATGCTGTAAGCGAGGTCGATATAGCCGTAATCAGCCAGCACGCGCGGCGTATATTTGGCGCCGAGAATGCCGAAATCGGCGATGCAGTCCACCGCCCGGACTTTTTCCGCCAGATTCGCGGCGGTGCACCCGCACTCGGAATCATCAGCCAGGCCGTGATACAGCGCACAGGCCAGCGCAGTCACGCTGTCGTCGGCATACACGCCGCCGCCCTTGTAAAAATGTTTATTGAAGGAGGTCTTGATCGAGGCGGCGAGCGTCCAGTATTTTTTCGCATCGTCCTCGAAACCGAGGATCGCGGCACATTTGGCCACGGTGGTCACGTCGCAGTAATAATACCCGGTGGAGGTGACCGCCACCGGTGTAATACGCTTCGGGTCGTATTGGCACCAGTCGCCGAGGCCGAAGTCAAGGATGAAATCTTCGCTCATCGAAGCGCAGTAATCAAGATAGAGCTTCATGCATTCGTAGTTCTCGGCGATCACGGTCGAATCGCCGGTGTAGAGGTAAATATACCATGGAATCATGATAAACGCGCTGTCCCACGCCGGGCCGCTGCCCCAGTTGAATCCCCAGCCGCCGCTCGGCACGATGCCGGGGAGCTGGCCGCTCGGGCGCTGCACGTCGCGGAAACTCTCCATCCACTGACGGTACGCCGAGCTCGCATCGAAGTTGAAGAGCCCGGTTTCGGCGGCCAGCAGTGCGTCGCCGGTCCAGCCGTTTTTCTCGCGGTGCGGACAGTCGGTGGGGATGCCGACGAAGTTGCCCACATAGGCCCACCAGGTGCATTTCTGCAGTTCGTTCAGCGTTTCGTCGGAGGATTTGAAACGCCCGATGGTATCAAACGCCGTGTAAACCACCTGAATTTCGAGGTCGGCGATCGTCCCCTCCCCTTCAACCTCGACCTCCACATAACGGAAGCCGTGATAGGTGAACCGCGCCTCAAACGTCTCGATCCCCTCGCCCGCCGCGATGAAGGTGTCCGTCTGAAACGGCCCGTGGCAATGGCAGGTGATATGACTGCGCTCGATGTTGCGGCGTTCATCGATCAATTCGGAATATTTCAGCGTGAATTTGGCGCCGGCGGCGGCACGCACCTGGATTTTCGCCCAGCCCGCCAGATTCTGACCGGTGTCATAGACGGTGCTGCCGGAGTCGGTACGCCAGGAATCGGCTGCCTTGCGGGTGCTCATGATTTTGCAGGGCGGCTGGTATTGAGGCGTGATAATACCGCCGGGCGAGGCCGCGATCCTCACTTTGTCCCACTTCGAATCGTCGAAGTCAGGTTTCAGCCAGCCGGCCGGCTCCAGCCGCGCATCATAGGTTTCGCCGCCGCGAAGCGAGTCATAGACGATTGCCCCGGTCGAAACGCGCCACGAAGTATCGCTGACGCAAACGGTACCGTGATCATCTTCGAGTTGCAGCAGCATTTTCGGATAATCGCTCCACGGGGCGGATTCGAAATGCCAGGTGTCGTCGTAATTGTTGTACCAGCCGTTGCCGAGAATCACGCCGAGGGTATTCTCGCCTGCCGCCAGCTCGACGCGGTGCGTCACATAGCGGACACGGCGGTCATATTGCGCCGGGGCCGGGTCGAGCACCTGGTCGCCCACGCGCTTGCCGTTCAGGTACAGCTCATAATAACCGAGGCCGCAGATATGGATACGGGCATTTTTGAGCGGATGGTCGAGGTGGAACACTTTGCGCAGGTAAGGCGCGGGCTGAACCGGATAGTGGTTGCTGGCGCGACAGCGCCCGGGGTGGCTGATCCATTTGGCGATATCTGCAAAGGGTGAATTCGATTTTTCCATGGTTTACTCCTTCGTTTTCACTTAAAATACAACACTTTCAGCTGAAATCAATGCTTGACCTGGAAGGTTTTTTATCATTTCTACTTGATTTCGGCGGGTTTGGTGATATTGTTTACTGAATTGAACGGGTTTCAATTTCAATCCGATCATGGTGGTCGGGTTGGGAACATGAAGAGGAGAAATCATGAAAACATCGCAAATCTTCAAATGTGCCGACGGTAAACTGCTGGTCGAAGTGATCAACGGGGACGACTGCGACAGCATCAGCTGCTGCGGCAAGGAAATGATCGAGCAGGTCGAAAACACCGTGGACGCCGCCAAGGAAAAACACGTTCCGGTCATCGAAGCCACTGCTACCGGTATCAAGGTCAAAATCGGCGCGGTGCCGCATCCGATGGAAGAAAAGCACTACATCGAAATGATCGAGGTCATCAAGGGTTCCTGCGTCATGCGCAAGTATCTGAAGCCCGGCGAAGCTCCGGAAGCCGAATTCCCGATTCCGATGCAGGACGGTCTCGTGGCCCGCGAATATTGCAATCTCCACGGGCTCTGGGTCAAAAAATAATCGCAATGAGGTAATATCATGTTGAATAAGAAACTTGAGGCCGCCATCAGCGACCAGATCAATTACGAGCTCTATTCGGCGTATCTTTATTTCGGCATGGCCGCGGCCATGGAGGACCTCAGCTATCCGGGGCTCGCCCACTGGATGCGCGTGCAGGCCAATGAAGAGATGTTCCACGCCGCCAAGCTGTTCGACTACGTGTACAGCCGCGACGGCCAGGTCAAGCTCCCGGCCGTTAAGGAAGTGCCGACCAAGTACAAGAACGCGCTGGAAGCCTTTGAAGCCGCTTACAAGCACGAGCAGTCCGTGACCGCCCGTTTCAACAAGTGGTACGATCTGTGCCTGGCCGAAAAGGACCACGTCACCGGCTCCTTCATCCAGTGGTTCATCACCGAACAGATTGAAGAAGAGGACAATGTCCGGACCATCGTCGACCGCCTCAAGCGCGTGAGCGATAATCCGGATGCGCTGTACAAGCTCGACGTCGAGCTGTCCGCCCGCGCCCTCGGACCGTCCATTAACCTGATCAACACAACCGCGCCCGGCGCATAAAACAACTAAATACGAAAGAAACTGAATCATGGAAGAATTTCTCAAAGCAGTCAAGATCACCGACAAAGTCTACTGGGTGGGCGTTATCGACTGGAACCTCCGCAATTTTCACGGATACTCCACCGAGCACGGCTCGACCTACAACGCCTTTCTCATTCTTGACGAGAAAATCACCCTGATCGACACGGTCAAGGCCCCGTTTTACGATCAGATGATGGCCCGCATCAAGTCCGTGATCGATCCCGGAAAAATTGATTACATTGTCTCCAACCACTCCGAGCTGGACCACACAGGCGCCCTGCCCATGGCGATCCGCGATATCAAGCCCGAAAAGCTTTTCGCCTCGCCCAACGGACAGAAGGACCTCACCGGCCAGCTCGATCTCGGCATGGATGTCACCATAGTCAAAACCGGCGACTCAGTTTCGATCGGCAAAAACAACCTGGCGTTTGTCCAGACCCAGATGCTCCATTGGCCGGACAGCATGTTCACTTACATGACCGATGAAAAGGTGCTGTTCTCGCAGGACGCTTTCGGCAGGCACTACTCCTGCTCGAAATTGTTTTACGACGAGCACGACAGTCATATCATGGAGTGGGAAGGCGAGAAGTATTTCGCCAACATCCTGATGCCGTATTCCAAGCAGGTCCTCAAGCTCATTGCCGACCTGCCGGGGCTGAACCTCGACATCAAGTACGTGCTCCCGGACCACGGGCCGGTCTACCGCAATGCGGAAGACATTGCCCGGACGCTGGAACTCTACAAAACCTGGGCCGAACAGAAGCCGGTCAAGCGCGCCATTGTGGTTTATGATACCATGTGGCACGCCACCGAACGCATGGCGGCGAGCATTGCCGACGGGCTCCGCAGTTCCGGCGTGGACGCGGAGGAAATCTGCATTCGCCACAGCGACCGCAGCCATGTGATCACCCAGTTGTCGCGCGCCGGGGCCATTGTCGCGGGCAGTCCCACGCTGAACAACAACCTCCTGCCGACCATGGCGGATGTGCTGACCTATCTGCGCGGCCTCAAACCGCAGAACAAGATGGGCTTTGCCTTCGCCTCCTACGGCTGGAGCGGCGAATCGCTCAAACAAGTCAACGCTTATCTCACCGAGATGAACGTGGAATTAGTCAACGAAGGCCTGAGCTGCAAATACGCTCCGTCACTCGAAGTGCTGAAGCAGTGTTTTGAAGCCGGCCGCGACCTCGGCGAAAAGTTAATCGCCAGGGCCGATGCAAACTAAACCAGAAAAGGAGAAACAAACATGAAAAAGTACGTATGCGATCTGTGTGGTTACATCTATGACCCGGCAGTTGGCGACCCGGATAACGGCGTCAAGCCCGGAACCGCTTTCGAAGACATCCCGAACACCTGGGTTTGCCCCGAATGCGGCGCCGACAAGACCAATTTCAGTCCGGTCGACTGAGCCACGCAAAGCACAAAAAAGCGCACGGGACAAAATCCTGTGCGCTTTTTTTATGGCGAAATTCGACCTGCCTCGAGCTCAGACCAAGGGAGCCTTATAAGGCGATGTCGCCGCGCTGAATTTCACCCGGCGTGCGCCCCAGCGAACTTTTCACCGCGCGGGAAAACTGCGACGGATTGGGAATCCCCACCCGGCAGGCGACTTCCGCCGCTGTCAAACGCTGCTCACGCAGCAGCGTCATCGCTTTCTGCATACGGAATTGCCGCAGGTATTCGCCCGGCGTACACTGCATAACATGGCGGAAATGACGTGTGAGCGTGGTGCGATGCATCTGCATCCAGTCGGCCAGCGTGTTGACGTCGGTATTCGGATCGGCGAAATTCCGGTGTACCAGCTCCACGTATTGCTCGCAGATCCGGTCCGATTCGTTCTCCGCGCTGCGGCGGCCCGCCAGGGCCAGGATTGCCGTGGCGGCGGCAACAAGGCGGCGTTGTTCATATGGAGTCATTTTTTGCAGGCCCTTTTCGATTTCGCGGAAATAACCGACGGGGCATTCACCGGCTTTTTCCAGTCGTCGCGGATAGCCGTAACCGGCCATGATCCGGTCGGCCAATTCGCCGTCGAACACAAACCAACGCAGTTCCCATTCGCCCGCGCCGCCGCGGTAAGCATGGGTCTCGTACGACGCTTTCCACACGACGTCGCCGAACTCCAGCGGACAACTCTCGCCGTCGATGATGACCTCACCGCTGCCTTTGACGCCCCAGAATATCTGCACGAAATTTTCATGGCCATGCCATTCCTCGCGGTAGTCCGGCTCAAAACGGTAATGTCCCACCGAGCGGACATAAAACGGCAGCGGCAAATCCGGCAGCCGGGTAAGATCGGGCCGCGAAATGATTTTCACTGAATGCATTATCGCCTCCTGCATCAAAATGGATATCATTGCTTCATTCTGATGATTGATATCTGTACGAATTACAATTATAATAATAATACCGCAGCATCAGAATACAAATCAGTAATACGGTGTATCATGTCAAAATCAATTGAAATTACCAACGGCAAAAAACAGATTCTTTCCGGCGCGATGCATTATTTCCGCATCCATCCCAATTACTGGCGCGACCGACTGGTCAAGCTCTGCCAGTGCGGGCTGAATACGGTGGAAACGTATATCGCGTGGAATTTTCACGAACCGCGCGAGGGTGAATTCGACTTCAGCGGCACGCGCGATTTCGTCGAGTTCCTGAAAATCGCGCATGAGGAAGGACTCCGCGCGATCGTCCGCCCCGGCCCGTATATTTGCTCGGAGTGGGATCTGGGGGGGTTGCCCGCGTGGCTGCTGAACAAGCCCGGCCTGCGGTTTCGCTGCTGCAACCGACCGTATCTGGATGCGATACGCGGTTATCTGAGCCGGGTGCTCGAACTGCTGCGACCACTGCAATATACACAGGGTGGCCCCATCATCGCCATACAGCTTGAAAACGAATATGGTTCGTACGGAAACGATCTCGAATACCTACGATTTCTCAAACAGTTTCACGAGGAGGCCGGCATTACGGTGCCGCTGTTCACCTCCGACGGCAACAGTCCGTTGCACCTCAGCGGCGGCTCGCTGCCGGACGTACCCGCCACGATCAATTTCCGAAACCGTCCGGCGGAGAATTTCACCATTTTCGACAAAATGCGCCCGGATGATCCGAAATTCGTCATGGAATTGTGGGATGGCGGCGCTCACCATTGGGGCCGTCCATACCCCTGGCACGACCCGGAAGGTGTCCGGCAGGATGTCCGCGCCGTGCTTGAACACGGTTATCACATGAATCTCTATATGTTTCATGGCGGCAGCAACTTCGGTTTCATGAACGGTGCCAATTGGGGGAATGGCGAATACATCCCGATGCTCTCCGCCTACGACGTCGACGCGGTGCTGAGCGAAGAAGGCGATCCCACCCCGAAATACTACGCCATTCAGCAGGAGATCAAAAAGTATTACCCCGATGCACCGACCGGTGAACCGATGATTGCGAAAAAACGCACCTATGGCGAGATCGAACTACCGCGCTCCGTGCGGCTGCCGGATGCATTGCCGCATCTGAGCACCGCAATTCGATCCGCCACACCCGAACCCATGGAATCTTTCGGCCAGTCCTATGGCTATATTATGTACCGTACGCGGTTGACTTATCCGGGGCTTTTCAATATTTTCCTCGAGGAAATGCAGGACCGGGCGATCGTGATGATGGACGGCGTTATGGCCGGGGTTGTTTCCCGCAACCAGCCGCAGCATTGCTGCATGATCCGGGTACCGGAAAACGGCGGCGTGCTCGATATCCTCGTCGAAAATATGGGCCGGATCAACTTCGGCAATATGATGGAACACGAACACAAGGGCCTGCGAGGCGTCCGTAACGATTACCAGTATATTTTCGATTGGGAAATCTATCCGCTGGAAATGACCTCGCTGGACACGCTGCCGTGGAGTTCCACAACCGCGGAAGCATGCGGAGCACCCACGTTTTATCAGGGAATTCTGGAAGTGGACGAACCGTGTGATACGTTTCTGGCGGTTTCAGGCGGGGTCAAGGGACAGCTTTTTTTGAACAATTTCAACCTCGGACGTTACTGGAATATCGGACCGCAAAGTACACTGTATGTACCGGCTCCGCTGCTGCGCCCCGGTAAGAACGAAATCATCGTGTTCGACCAGCTCGGCGCCGCCGGAATCAAAGTGATTTCGCGTGCGGAAAGAGACTTCGGGCCGCGATTCAAAATGCAAATTTAAAATGAACTCTTTCCCGGACACACTTATGCGATGTCGGGTTCGGCAACAGCTTCCGACTTGGAGGCAAACGGGGCGCGTCGAAAACAGCGCGCCCCGTCAAAAGAGCACGGTCCGATCAGATGATCTCGGTCACGTGCACGAAGCTCAACTCTGTGCCCGGCACCAGCTCGGCGGGACATCCGCCCACGGCCTCGATCTCCATGAAACCGGAGGCGTCGTTGTAAACGCTGTACCGTACGCCAAAGTCGGAGGGTTCGCATTCCGGCGGAGCGTCACTGATGTCGATATATCCTTCCAGCACCGGCGCGGTGCGCCGCAGCTTCAAGCCGCGCTTGACCAGCTGCAGTTCGATCCACGGCACCGAAGCATCCATGGCGATCTGATAACGCTGCCCCAGCGTCGCCGGAGCCACGCCGAAGCCATCTTCATCATAGCGGCAATTCCCGCTCGGATCATACAAGTCGACCACGTCCGCCGCCGGATAAATCACCCGGTCACCGGCTTCCACGTCGAATTGGCACAATGACCACGGAGCAAGCAGGAACTCGCCTTTTTTCAGCGTTTTCGCACCGAGGTACTGGATGGTTTCCCGCACCGAGACTTTCGTGCCGTCAATGCTCACCGCCCGCCGGAAAATCGTCGGAAAGCCGACGCCCTGCGAGTTGATCAAATCCACTTCGCCCTCGATCACGACACTCCCAGCGGCCTGTTCGACCACCTGGAAGCGGCACTGCACCAATCCCGGCGGCACCCGCCAGCCCCCGGTGCCGTACTGATATCCGCGCGAGGTCCCTTCGGGAGCGGGCCACAGCCCGTCCCCTCCGGGATTCAGGTAACCGGCCCGGCTGCTGAACCCGGCAATCGCGTCGGTATTCACCCGGTTCAGTATCTCACCCCGGTAGGAGTAATAGATCCGTCCCTCCAGGTCAAGCCCGATCACGGCGCCCATGTCCTCGCTGCCGACCAGTACCGCACGCTTCCCGGCCTTCCGGAAAAGCTCGAATATTTCCCGTGTCAACATGTTCAGATGTCGAGGTTGGAGTGCAGCGCGTCGAGTTTCGGGCTCAGCGCCACGGCGCCGTTTTCGGTGATTTCGAAACCGGTCTCGATACGTGAACCGTGGAATTCCGGATGACCGAAGAAGCTCACGTCCACGCACACCGTCATGCCGGGCTTCAACACATCGTCGCTGCCGGGGCCGAAGAACGGCGCTTCCGCTTCATGCAACCCGATGGTATGTGCGAACGGGCAGACCAGATATTTGCTGAAACCGAGTTTTTCGAAGTAGGCGCGGGCCGGGGCGTCGATTTCGCGGCCGGTCTTGCCGGGAACCAGCATTTTCTTGGTCATGACGAATGCTTCGCGAAGATACTTCAGACATTCTTTCTGACGCGCGGTATACTCGCCGGAAACCGGCAGGAAATCGCCGATCACCCCGGCATAGCCGTTGATCTTGGGCGCGAGGCCGATCATCACGGTTTCGCCGACGACGAGCTTTTTGCTGCTGGCGGTGGGCACCACGGCATTCGAACGAGCGCCGCTGCCGACGATGGCGGAGAAGCCGAAGCCGCTGGCCCCACGGCTGCGCGCCGCGAATTCACCGGCCGCTGCTACCTGGATTTCGGAATTGCCGGGCTTGACCATGGCCTTCATGGCATCGTAGCACTCATCGGCCAGTTTGAACGCGGCGCGGATCTGTTCGAGTTCCCAGTTGGATTTCTGGTAACGCAGCGTCACATAATCCGCCGTGATGTCGACCAGTTCGACCCCCTTGAATCCTTCGGCAATACCCCGATAACAGCCCTGCGGCATGCGGTCGCCGCCGACGAGGCCCACGCGCTTGACCTGTCCGAGGTTCTTCTGCAGTTCAGCAAAGAGCTCGGGGAAGCCGATGATGGTCGCCGCAGGATATTCTTCGTCCGGCACCATGAACACCGGAAAATTGCGGGTTTCGGTGATGGCGCTGTCCTGCTTGGCAAAGGGTTCGCTTTCGGGTCCGCCGAGCAGCATCGGGGTGCCTTTGCGCGGAATCAGCACGGAGCCGGACTCGAACTGCGGGCACCAGCCGGTCAGGTACCAGCCGTTGCCGATGTTGAATTCGTCATAATAGACGAGTGCGAGGTCGATGTTTTTGCGTTCGAGGATGGCACGGACGTTCGCCAGTCTGGCTTCGCTTTCGGACTTGATCAGATAACCCATTTTCAGTCTCCTGTTTTTCAAATAAAATTTCGCCTTCCGGCGCGATGATTCTTAATGTTAGTTTTAACATTTATAAGATTAATTATATCATCGAAACGCTGTTTGTCAACCGCTCTTTGTGTTTTTTTGTTGCGAAAAATTTGCATTCGCGCATTTTCGATGTTAATTTTATCAAAAGGAGTTTTTAACTTGAAAAAGAAAACCAAGGCACGCGGCAAAGTCACTATCGGCGATATCGCGGAAATCTGCGGCTTGAGCAGCATGACCGTCAGCCGGGCACTGCGCAGCGACGGCAAAATCAAACCCGAAACCCGCGAGCGCATCCTCGAAGTCGCCCACGAAATCGGCTATTTCCGCAACACCCGCCAGGGACGTCCCGCGATGGTGCAGGAAGACGCGCCGAAAATTCAGGTCATCATCGGCTCGCTCGGGGCAAACCCCTCGCTCTTTCACTGGCGTCTCCTCGGCGCGCTCGAACAACAACTCTCGCGCCTCGGCTACGACTGCCTGATCCGCTATGCCAACGGCGAATACGATACCTTCATGCGGTTGCTTCACGCGGCGCGCCGTACCGAGGCCATGGAAACCATCGCCATCGGCGATTACTCCAACGATCAGCTGCAGTCGCTGCAGAACGCCTTCCCCGGGCTGCTGCTGCTGGACAACCCCGGGGTGCCGGACAATACCACTTACAGTTCGTTCGCGTTTGACAACGCGCTGGCGGCGCAGCTCGCCGTGGAGCACCTGATCGCCTGCGAGCGCCGCCGCATTCTACTGCTCGGCGGCCCGAAGGAACACTTTTTCACCGCCGAAATCGAGGAAGGCTATCGCCGCACCCTCGCCAGGCATGGGCTGAAAGTCGACCCGACGCTGATCCGCTACACCGATTTTTCAGCGGAGGCCGCCGCGGACGAACTCGACAAAATTCTCTGCGAAATCGATATCGACGCGGTGTTCACCAACGACGAAATGGCGTCCGGCGTCTACCGCGTGCTGATGGAGCACCGCCGCAGCATTCCGAACGATGTGGCGGTGTGCGGCTGCGACAATCTGCCAAGCGGAAAACAGTTCTATCCGCCGCTCACCACGATTTCGCTGGACTACGACGAACTGGCCGCGCAGGCTGTGCGTTATATCGAGCAGCGCCAGACCAAATTCGTGCCGATGCGGACCCGCCTCGCCCCGTCGCTGGTCGTCCGCCGCAGCACCATCATCGAATTTTAAGGATATTTCATGAGCAAGGAATACGACTGGATCATTGTCGGCGCGGGCCCTGCGGGGTCGACGCTGGCGCGGCTGCTGGCGAACCGGGGCAGAGTTTTGCTGCTCGACCGCCGCGCGCTTGACCGTCCGTGGCAGCCGGGCACTCCCGGCAAATGCTGCGGCGGGCTGCTGGCTCCGGACGCCCAGCGGGCACTGGCGCAGTTCGGGCTGGCGCTGCCGGAAAGCGCCCTCGGCGGCCCACAGATTTTCGCCGTTCATGCCATCGACCTGACCAATGATATCGAGCGCTATTACCAGCGCTTTTACCTGAACCTCGACCGCGAGGAGTTCGACCGCTGGCTGGCCGGACTGGCGGTGGACGCCGGAGCGGAGCCGTGTTACGGTGCGGAATGGCTCTCGTTTGAGAACAACGAGGTTCGTTACCGCCGGAGCGGCACGGTGCACAGCGCGAAATGCCGCTACCTGATCGCCGCCGACGGCGCGGCCAGCACGGTCCGCCGCAAGCTCGAATCCGGACGCGGGCACAATCAGTCCAAAGATTGCTATGTGGCGATTCAGGAGCAATACGAAAAGCTCGATGATTCGCCGTTTTTCTCGGCATTTTTCGACCACGAATTGACCGATTTCTACGGCTGGAGCATTCCGAAAAACGACTCGCTGCTGTTCGGCGCGGCGTTCCGGCCGGAGTCCGGCGCGCCGGAGAAATTCGCCAAGCTCAAATCCCGCCTCGAGGCCCGCGGTATGAAGTTCGGCAAAACACTGCACCGCGACGGTTCGCTGATCTGGCGGCCGTGCCGCCGCCGCAACATCTGGCTGGGCGAAGGCCCGGTTTTCGCCATCGGCGAGGCCGCGGGCTGGGTCAGCCCGAGCTCGGCGGAGGGCTTCAGCTACGCCTTCGAGAGCGCCGCGCTGCTGGCCGGTCTCTTCGCCGCCAAAACCACGCCGGCGGTCCACGATTACCGCTGCAAATGCCATAAATTATTCCTCAACCTGACGTCCAAAGTCGTCAAAATCCCCGCCATGTACTCGCCGCCCCTTCGTAATATAATCATGAAAAGCGGTTTAACCGCCATCAAGGTGAAAAAATGACTGATGTTTTAGAATTGGCGCTGGAGAACCAGCGGAAAGCGCGCGAGCTCGTGGCTTCGTGCGGAATCGTGAAACTATGGGAAGCGGCCGGAATCAAGGTGAACCAGGTCGGCTCGCTGAGAACCGGATTGCTGATGAAGCACCGGGACATCGATTTCCACGTGTACTCCGATCAGCCGAGTTTGAAGGAAGGGCTGGAAGTGATGCAGCAGCTGGCGGCTACGGCTGATGTACGGCGCCTTGAATTCCGTGACCTGCTCGACACGCCCGAGGTATGCCTGGAATACCACGTATGGGTCAAGGACCGCTACGGCGACGAATGGCAGCTCGACATTATTCATATCAAAAACGGTTCGCACTTCGACGGCTGGTTCGAAAAGGTCGCCGACCGCATCATCGAACAGTTAACGCCGGAGACGCGCCTCGCCGTCCTGACGCTGAAAAACGAGACCCCCGAGGACGTGAAAATCATGGGCATCGAGTATTGCCAGGCGGTCCTGCGCGACGGTATCCGCACCTACGCGGACTTCACCGAATGGCGCAAGAGCCACCCGCCCGAAGAACTCATCAACTGGATGCCTTAAACCTGATTGTCAGAGCCGGCATTTGTTGAGTTTGGTCATGTGAATGAAAACGCCGTCGATAATTTTGAACGGGGCTCCGCAAACTAAATAACGCTCATTCTGAATCTTCATTTCGAATGGTTTGAAATTATCTTTCTTCATGCGGTCGCCGATGTTCAGGACTTCCCTGGCGGAAAGCCCCGCCGGATAAACACCGTTTTCGTCCGGCAGGGTAATGATCCGGTCATCGATCAGGGCTGTCAGGCGGCGAGGGTTATCGACCACATAAAACCGGTTGTCCGGAATGGAGACACTGGCTTCGATCAATGGCGCCAAAACTTGTTCCAGCCGCAGTTCAAGACCGGCCACGCCCATGAACACGCCATCATGAGTATACATGGGATAACGGCAGATGATCCGGTGGGTGCCGGATTTGCCCCGGAACGGATGGCTCCAGTGGATTTTCCGCTCCCAGCTCTCGCCGGGGAAATACCGCCAGCGCTCCCGGAAACCTTTTGACTTCGGGTCGCGATAAGTCCCCGGATAACTGTAAACCTCGTCATTTTCCCAACGCGCAAACAAGTATTGGATCATGCAATCAGCGGAAAGAATCCGGTCCGGCGCGTTCGGCATCACGCTGTCGCCATCGAACTGCGCGCCAATGACTTTGCGACAAAGATAAATGAACTGGCGGACATCGATGAGCTTCCGGGCCGGCGGAGTATCGGATGGATAACGCACAATATGATCAAGCGTCACCGGAAAGACATAACCAGCAACCTTAAACATCTCCGGCGGAGAGGTTTCGGCGGATGCATAATCACTGTTGTTATAAAACGTCTGCGGATCATCGGAACTGTAAAACCTCGTGAGTTCGATCAGGTTGTCGGCGAACAGGGTAACCTGGGCCTGAGCCAGCAGGACATTTCGTCCCACCCTTTCCGCCAAATCATCGGTCAGCGCCTGCAGTTTCACGACTTCCATCGTATGCAAAGTCACCCGCTGTTCCATGACTTTGTTCTGATAAAGCAGCCACGAAAGCGATATGGCGAAAGCGACAAATACCGATGCCAGCGTCAGAATACTGGCCACCCGGTGATTATTAACCGTACGGGTAATCCGGCGCAGAAGATTATCCGGATACGCCGAAACTTCCTCCTGATAAACGCAGTTCCGGACATCCTGCGCCAGCTCCAGGACACTCCGGTAACGCCGGTCAGGGTCCGGGTCGGCGGCTTTGTGGACGATGGCCTGAAGCTCGGGGCTAACGCCCGGACTCTCCTTGAAACAGCACAGGCAGGGGGGGCTTCCGGCCCGACGGTTGTCCCGGCAGCGCCGCAGCGTCAGCATCTCATACAGGATCACCCCCAGCGCATACACGTCGATCAACACCGTCACATGTTTGTCGCGGCAAAACTCCGGCGGGATGTAGTCCGGGGTCCCGCTGATGTGCTTCAGGATGGAGCCGCTCTGCCGGGCGCATCCCCAGTCCATCACATAAACTTCGCCGAATTTGCCGATCATGATATTTTCCGGCTTCAAATCACCGTGGACGATTTCACGGCTGTGACAGTATTCGATCACCTCGCACACTTTCAGGAAGTATTCGAGCCGTTCATAAAGGGACTTCCGTTCGCTGTCTTTCGGGATGGGATACTGGCCGCGTTTTTGCCGGATATAGCCGGCAAGCGACATCCCGTCGATCAGCTTCATCGCCACCACCCACTTGCCGCTCATCCGTCCCAGCGAATAAATCGGTACGATGGAAGGGTGGTCCAGTTGTGCGTTCAACCGGCATTCCTCCAGAAATGCCTTGACCGAATGCGGATTCTGATGATACTTGTCGTTCAGGGTTTTGACCGCCACAATCCGGTCAAAAAGAATATCCCGGGCCTTGCAGATCTGTCCGACTCCGCCGGCATTGAACCAGCAGATGAACTGGAAGCGATCCGAAAAATCCTTTACTCTTTCGCCAAGCGATTCGAAGTTACCACTGATTTTGTATGTACTGCCGCGGCGAAAATCCTGCGGCATGACATGCGTATTTTCTTGTTCCCCAACATCCAGTATCGCACACGATATAATATCTGCATTACTATTCATAACCAGGCCGCCCCTTATATTATTACAAAAATATAATATACCAAAACAGTAAGATTTGCAACGCGGCCCGGCAAATTCTAACAAAATCCAAACAATTGACAATGAACGAGATAACTATACTTAAATCCGGATTACCCGTGGTTCTTTCGGCAAACATTCGCCGGGAAGGACGACGGAATTCCGCTGCTGCTCCACATCAAGCTTTTTCCATGTGCCGTCCATGCCGAGTTCCTGAATTTCCTTGCCCAGATACTCCGGGGCGAGCGCAATTTCCGGTCCTGGCAGCGGATCGCTGGTCAGGTTGTTCAGCAGGATCACCGCATGGTCCGCGCCACGGTTGAAAAGCAGCCAGAAGTTCGGCACCTTCAGCGCCGCCGCCGGCAGCGGGGCTCCACCATTCAACCACTGATACAATACCCGCAAAAGTTCTTTTTTACGGTAGGAGAACAAGTTGGAACTGTTGTTGCCCGCGAGGCAGCAGCCCATCACCGCCACGCGCCCGCCCCTGCGGTTAACGAAGCGCGTCAGGCCGGGCTGGACGCTGTGCCCGGTGGGGTCGCGGTACTCGGTCAGCACCTCCGCGCCCTGCGGAATCAATTTGATGTACTGTGTGAGCTCACTGCCGGCGGGGGCGAAAGCCATGTTGTAGATGCGCCGCCCCTTCAGCTCGACCCCGGCGGCGGGCAGGATGTATTCCTCGGAGACCATCAGACGGTCGAGCTTTTCGGTGCCGACGCCGAGCAGGTCGCCGAAGCCGCGCGCCGAAATCATCATCGCCGCCGTGGAATCGATCAGCACCGCCGAGCTCAGAATCGCCAGCAGTTCGGTGTCGGACATGGACGCCACCACCGGACCGGCCAGCAGTTTGACGTGGCGTTCGCGTGTGGTATAGGGTATCCCCATGCGGCCGAGCAGCCCGGCCATGGCGGACGCATTGCCGCCCGGCACCCAGTTATCCTTCAGCGGCAGCGACCAGGCGCCGTCCGGCTTGTAAATGATCTGCCAGCCGTCCAGCTCACAGTCCTGCACGGATTCCTTGAACGCGTTGAGTTTTCCCGCATGGGCGCGGTACATCTCGAAATAACCGGTTTCCTCGACCGGGTCGTCGAGGTACTGCGTGGCGTACAGCAGCGTATCGTCGCACCCCATGGCGACCGCGCCGTAGAGCATGCCCTTGACCTGCGCCGCCGAGGTGAAGTAACGGGTGTGCGGATAAGTATCCGTCTCGTGATACAACTCGAAGTCCGCCGGCAGGTGTTCCGCGCTGTACATGGTGTGCCACATGATATCCGGCAGTACCTGCCCGCTGTCCAGCGACGAATACTGCGAGCCGAAAATCCGGATCGCCGGCCGGGTATCCGCCCCGGCAAACGCCCTCGCCACCGGTTCGGAGAGCCCGCCGTCGATGTCGGTACCGCCCGGTTCGCACAGGCACATGCGGGTTTCCGGCGCGACCCGGTCGACCGCCGCGCGGATTTTCGCCGCCAAATTCACCATGGTATCGCGCGCCAACAGCCCGAACTGACGGCGCAGTTCCGGCTCGCACATCGGCTCCGCGGTAAAAATCCGCTGCAATTCCTCACGAGTGTATTCAACCCCGACCCGCCGCGCCAGTTCCTGCAAATGCAGCGGACAGAAGCATCCCATGCGGAACCCCGGATGATTGCTCAACTGGTAGTCATCCTCGAACTGAATCATGTATGGCTTGGCAATTTCCGCGATCAGCGCCACCCGCCGCGCCATGTCGTCCGCGAAGCGTTCATCCAGCGGACAACTGCTGATCGGCGATGCAATGCCGGTGATATCGACCAGGTGCTGATACGGCGAATTACCGGCCTTCAGCGTGGGAGCGCACCACCAGCCGATTTCGATGTCGTGTTCGCAGGTTTGCACCTTGGCCTCGCGGATGGCCTCACCGAGTTTGCGGTAAGCGTCGTCGCCGGGGTATCCGGTGATCCGCACCCCGATTCCCACCCCGGTAATCAGGAAGCGCCGCACGCCGTATTCGCGGCGGATGCGGATCATATCCCGAATCATGTCATCCGGGTTTCCTACTTCAAAATCATACGGAATCACCGGGTCAAGCGCCTTGAACATCATCTGAACTCCTTGAAAATTTTGTAAACCTGTCCGACCTGTGATTATTATACAGGCGATTATTGGAAACCGCTATTGATATTCTCGCACCGGATATGTATATTATGGCAAATTCGAGGTTTTTATGTCATCTGGTTTCCGTTTCAGCGACAAGCCGGGACAAATGGTCATGCCGGAGGTGCTCTCCGCCGTTCATTATGATTTCGTCCCCCCCGATTGCATCACGTATCACTACCCGAAAGTCTGGATACTGAACTATCCGCTGCTCATCAGCAACTCATTTATCAAACCCGCCAGGCTCGACAAATGGCTGCCGGTGCGGCCCCATCAATCCAATCTGCTGCCGCCGCGCTGCGAATGGGACGAGGATTACCGGACCTGTACGGATAAAATGTGCCACTCGAATTATATCATGTTTTCGCCGGGACAATACGAGGATTCATTGCGGGAATTGTGTGCTAATTCCGCCGGATTCTGCCAGTTCGAGGACAACGAAAACATCCTCGGGGTCCGCATGCACGAAATCGCCGACCTCGCCACCGGCGGCGAGGCGCGCTTCCTGGCCGTGAATGGCGTGCTGAACCTGATCCTCGACCTGCTGCTGAATTTTTCCACGGTGTCGGACAAGGCGGATTACCGGCGGACAATCACCGGCAACCGCTCGCCGGAGCTGAAAAATATGTCGCTGGCTGAGAGCCTGACCCGGATTTTCAACGAAAACCCCGCCGCGCCGTTTTCCATCGACTACCTGGCCGCGCGCCTCCACATCAGTCGCTCCACCCTCAGCCACCGTTATTCCGAGACATATGGCGAGACGCCGATGGCGGCAATCACCCGGCTGCGCATCAATCTTTGCCGCGGATTGCTCGAACGTGGGGTTCCGGTCAAGGAAATCGCCGGCGAATGCGGCTTCTGCGACGAGTTCCACCTGATGAAAACATTCCGGCGCGTGACCGGCCGGACCGTCGGCGAATACCGCCGCGCCATCCATTGAATTATCAACATTACTTGTAAATCATGTATTCGGATGGTATATTACAGGATGCATAAAACCAGAAACCAGAAACATTGAGCGAGAAAAGAAGATGAAGAACTACAAATTTGCCGTTATCCCCGGCGACGGTACCGGCCCCGAAGTCGTGGCCGAAGCACTGAAAGTCCTGAAAGCCGCCGGAGCCAAATTCGGCTTCAGCTACACCACCAAGGATATCAACTGGGGCGGTGACAACTACATGGCCACCGGCGAAATCCTGCCGGCGGACGCCTGCGACCAGCTGCGCCAGTTCGACGCCGTACTGCTCGGCGCCATCGGCCACCCGCAAGTCAAGCCCGGCATCCTCGAAAAAGGCATCCTGCTGAAACTCCGTTTCGAACTCGATCAGTATATCAACCTGCGCCCCGTGAAGCTGTTCCCCGGCGTGGAAACCCCGCTGGCCAACAAGAAGCCGGAAGATATCGACTATGTCGTGGTGCGTGAAAACACCGGCGGCCTCTATACCGGTATCGGCGGCATCACCATGAAGGGCACCAAATACGAAACCGCCGTCCAGTCCATGGTTTATACCCGTGAACAGGTCGAGCGCTGCATCCGCTACAGCTTCGAACTCGCCCGCAAGCGTCACAGCAAAGCCAATCCGTGGCGCGGCCTGACCGCCCAGGAGATCGCCGAAGGCAAAACCGCCCAGCTCACGCTCTGCGGCAAAACCAACGTGCTGACCTATGTCTTCGACCTCTGGGAACGCGTTTTCCATGAAGTCGGCGCGGAATATCCCGATATCAAGATGGCTTACGCCCACGTGGACGCTATTACCATGTGGATGGTGAAGAACCCGGAATGGTTCGACGTGATCGTGACCGAAAACATGTTCGGCGACATCATCACCGACCTCGGCGCCATGACGCAGGGCGGCATGGGCATCGCGGCGGGCGGCAATATCAACCCCGGCGGCATCAGCATGTTCGAGCCGATCGGCGGTTCCGCCCCCAAGTACACCGGCATGGGCGTGATCAATCCGCTGGCGGCTGTGCTCGCCGGCGCCATGATGCTCGACTATATCGGCGAAACCGAAGCCTGCCAAGCCATTGAAAAGAGCGTGGCCCTGGTCACCGGCACCAAGCTCAAATCCATGGGCGCCGGCAAAATGGGTTACTCCACTTCGCAGGTCGGCGACCTGGTGGTCGAAAACCTCTGATAAACCGTTACAATTATGGCATCGTTTCAGGCCAAACGCATCAATCCTCATCTTGCCGATGATGATTACCTGTATTTTCGCAGCGGCAATGTCTGCGCCTTGGTGAGCGCAGATCATTCCGAGCTGCGTGCATACCTGGACTCGCTTGACCGCTTTTTCGACGAACATGCCGTAATCCTGAAAGATACCCGCAGCGTTACCGCCGCCAAAATTGAAGTACCCGATTCCGGAACCTTTTTCCTGAAACGCTACAACAACAAAGGGCTGCTGTATTCGCTGCGGCACATTTTCCGCCGTCCCCGCCCGCTGCGGGTCAAAATGACCTCCGACCGGCTCCACGAGGCCGGCATCAATACCCCCCGGATCACCGCCGCCGCCGTCAAACGCAAATGCGGCGTACTCCTGGATACCGCATATCTGATGACCGAATTCGTCGACGGCATCATCCCGCTGAACAAGCTCGTGCCGATGCTTCTGGACAACAAAGCGCTGTTCACCGAATACCGCGACCAGGTCGTCTCCACACTGAGCCACCTGCACGACAACGGGTTCCGCCACGGCGACCTGAAGATCAACAACATTTACTGCCGCCGGGTCGACAACGAACTGGAAGTGGGACTGCTGGACCTGGACGGCACCTCGCATTATAACCACCGCCTGAACGCCAAGCTGCGCTCCAAGGATATTTCGCGCTTCATCGCCTCGCTGATCCAGCAGGCCGAAATCGGCAATATACAGGTCGACCGCAACCAGATCGCCGGGTTCATCGTCTCGGCTTACGAGAAGCTCAGCGGTTATGAACTGGACGAGGCCGACTTGAAAAAGATGGTCACCCGTCACCTCGAACGGCGGAGGAACAAATAAATGTCCGAATCCTGGCTGCTGTGGCTCGATACATCGCATGATCCCTATTTCAATATGGCCGTCGATGAACTGCTGCTGAACCATGCCGGTGAACTCGGAACCCCGCTGATCCGGATTTACAGCTGGGACCGACCTTCCGTCTCCATCGGCTTCGTGCAGTCCTACGACGCGGCGCCGCATGAGAAATACACGATCGTGCGTCGCCCCACCGGCGGCGGCGTGGTTTACCACGATCACGACCTGACCTATACGGCGGTGATTCCCATCGGACACCGGATCTGTTCGCTGGACCGTACCGAGAGCTACCGGGTGTTTCACGACGCGGTGCAGCTGGCGCTGAACGCCTTCGGCATCAATACCGACCTCGCGGACGCCGAAATCCCCAAGCATGTCGACCGGGCTTTCATGCAGTGCTTCACCACCCCGACCAAATACGACGTGATGGGCGACGGCCGCAAATTCGCCGGAGCCGCCCAGCGCCGCACCCGCGACGGTATCCTGCATCAGGGCAGCATCGACCTCGACGCCTCCGGCGGCGACCACGCCCGCCTGACGGACGCCCTCGCTGAGGCCCTGTCAAAAAGTTTCGGCATCAGCTTCGCCCCCTTCGAACCGGCACCGGAGCTCATGGCGCGGGCCGAAGCGCTCACCGCAGCAAAATACGCCACCGACAATTGGAACATTCACAAAAAAACAGTATAGTACCATATGGCCGAGGATATTGAAAAACTGAAATACCGGATTGCGTACGAATTCAAGGACCGCGCGTTGCTGCGCGAGGCCCTCACCCATCGTTCCTACGCGGTGGAAAATGACCTGAAATACGACAATCAGCGCCTTGAATTCCTCGGCGACGCAGTGCTGGGCGTCGTGTTGACCGAATGGCTCTTCCAAAGTTACCCCAAGGCCAAGGAGGGCCCGCTGACCAAGATCCGCTCTTCGCTGGCCTGCCAGGACGCACTGGCCGTCATGGCCCGCCATTTCAACCTCGGCGACTTCATTTTGCTGGGCAATGGCGAGATCGAATCCGGCGGCGCGGACCGCGACTCGACCCTGGCCGACCTGACCGAATCATTGGTCGGAGCGATTTTCCTGGACAGCGACTTCGGCACCGTCAAAGAATGGCTGTTGAAATATTATACTGAGCATTATCCCGACCCGCAGAAGGTGCTGCGCAGCGGCAACCCGAAAGGCCTGCTGCAGGAATACACCCAGCGCAAATGGAGCCAGGCCCCGGAGTACCAGATCGAATCAGTGGACGGCCCCGACCACAATCCGCAGTACAAGGTGTCGGTCAGCGCCCACGGCGTCAAGGCCGTCGGCGAAGCCTTCAACCGCAAAAACGCCGAAGTGGAAGCCGCCAAAAACCTGCTCCAGATATTGTCCGAAACCGACCCGGAACTTGATAATAATTGAAAATGGATAATTGAAAATGGATAATTATGGGAAATTGCCTTCGCCGCCGCGCACCATTTTCGGAGCCGGAACCCTTGACGACCTGAATAGCGAAATCCCCGGTTTCCTGCATACTATTTTGCTGGTGACCGGCAATCATGCACTTCAATCCGGCCTGGTCGAACGAATCAGGACGATTCTGGCGGGGCGTGAAGTCATCGTCCGCACCGGCATCCAGCCGGAACCTCCCCTGCCCCAGGTGCAGGAGCTGATCGATACCGGGCGCAGCGCGCACGTGCAGGCCGTGATCGCCGTCGGCGGCGGCAGTGTCATCGACAGTGCGAAAACCGCCGCCGCCATCATCCCCTTTGCCGGTACGGTCAACGATTATTTCAACGGCACGGCCGAAATCACCGCCAAGGGCCTGTTCTTCGCCGCGCTCCCGACCACCGCCGGCACCGGCGCGGAAATCACCCCGAACGCCGTGTTGACCGACCCCGCCACCCAGATCAAGAAATCGCTCCGCCACCTCACCATGATGGCCGACGTGGCGATCATCGACCCCGACCTGATCGCCGATTGCACCGAAAAAGTCGCCGCCTACAGTGGCCTCGACGCCCTGACCCAGGCCATTGAATCCTATATTTCCAAAGGCGCCAACGAGCACACGCAGCGTTACGCGCTGCACGCCACGAATCTGCTTTACCGCAACCTGCCGCTTTTCTGCGCGGACCGCGCCAATGCCGACGCCCGCGCGAAAACCGCCGAAGGCAGCATGCTCGGCGCCATCGCCTTCACTACCAGCGGCCTCGGTGCGGTACACGGCCTCGGCCATCCCATCGGGGCGCTGCTGCACCTGCCGCACGGCCTCTGCTGCGCCATTTTGTTGCCGCACGTGCTGCGCTGGAACCAGCCCCTCTGCGAAGAACAATACGCCGCCCTGGCCAAAACCTGCGGCGTGGAGGATTTCCCCGCAGCCATCGAAGAGCTCTGCCGCAAACTTAATATCCCGTCCGGATTCAATGAGTTCGGGCTGAACGAATCACAATACCCTTTTATCGTGAAAAACTGCCGCAGCGGCAGCATGAAGCAAAATCCCCGCCCCATGTCCGACGAAGAAGTAATCTCCTTCCTGAAAACCATTTCCTGAAGCAAGCCCTATGGCGCCATACGCGCCCCGGGGAACCGTACTTTAATCCATCATAGAGGGCATTGCTCCCTCGGCACCCGTATTGTCAAAGCAAGGATGGTCCTGACCGGAATTGCGCTTGTCCATTCGTCATGGAGCATATGGGGTTTGTATTGAATTTTCTTTCCTTTTCCTGTCGTGTTCCGGCATGATTTGCGACATTGTATTTTGGACGCGCATTCGGATTGCCTGGCCATCACTCATAGGCTCACACGGTCAATAACATATTAGATTTGATTTAATTTGCAATGTAAACTAAATAAGTATTGAATATGCCATTAAAATACGAAAAGAGAAAAAAATATTAAATGAACAACTTATACTATAGCAAATTATTTATAATAAGTAAATTACGAATAATTTATTTCCTTTTAACGCGTTATTTCGATAAATTATTTCAGAGAAATTTCGAAAGAAAAGTTGAAAAATATAGAATGCTATGATATTATAACGGCGTAATAAAGGTATATAAAACAGTGATCGAATGTAAAAATACAAATATAGAGTGCCGCGACTTTGAGATGACTAGTAGTCCGTTCATAAAATAACATTGCAAATATGCGAATATGTGCTATATT
>JBEBRW010000053.1:0-40081 GCA_040394635.1 Victivallis vadensis
TCAAGGACTACAAGCGCGGCATCCTGGTCGGCGACACCCGCACTTACGGCAAGGGTACCGTGCTCGAAGTTTATGAACTGAAAAATGTCATCCGTTATATTAACCAGGAGTTCAACGCCGGTTCGCTGAAATTCGAAAACGCCGTATTCTACCGTGTCAACGGCTCCTCCACCCAGCAGCTCGGCGTGGTGCCGGATATCGTGCTGCCGTCGATGACCGAAAACATGGAAATCGGCGAAATGTACAGCGACAACCATCTGCCGTGGGATTACATCGACCCCGTCCAGCATGACGTTTACGACGCCAGTCTGGATAAATACGTGCCGGAGCTGAAGAAACATTCCGTCCAGCGGATTGAAGCTTCGCCCGACTTCAAGAAACTCAACGAGAGCATCGACCTCTTCAAGAAATACAAGGACCGCAAGAGCGTTTCGCTGAACGAAAACAAGCGCTGGGCCGAGTATCAGAAAGAGAAAAAGGTGACCGAGGATCAGGAAAAAGTTTACATGGATGCCATGGAACAGGGCGAAAAAGGCGCAGCCAAATTCGACCCCGTGGCCAATGAAGCAATCTATATCCTCTACGATTACACGCAGCTGAAAAACGCCAGCTGACGCCTGTCCGTCAGCTGGAATAAAACTCGAAGCATCGTTTTATATAAGCCGGCCGGACTCGATCAGGCGCTGGTACCATTTCGCGCTCAATTTCGGTGTCCGCTTCAGGGTCTCGAAATCGACGTGGAACAGGCCGAAGCGCGGACCGTATCCGTGGTGCCACTCGAGGTTGTCCAGCAGGCTCCAATAGAAATACCCCTTTACCGGTAATCCGTCGAGGATTGCCCGCTCAAGATAAACCAGATGGTTTCTCAGATACTTAATCCGGTGCAGGTCGAAGCAATCCCCCTCGGAGAGCGCGTCGCTGCTCTGGGTACCGTTTTCGGTGATCCAGATTTCCTGCGGCTTCCAAAGTTCATGCACCAGGCGGCAGCCCCAGTAAATCGAAGATGGTTCCGTGTAGAAATCGGCGATTCCGGTAATAAATTTCCCAGCCGACTCGTCGATGACCGAATAGCCCCTCTCGTTGTCATCCGGTATTACCAGCTTGCCGTAATAAATGTTCAACCCGAGCCCGTCCAGCGGTTGCGAAATAAGCTTCATTTCTTCACCGGTGAAAACGGGCGCGTTTTCCTTTTCGGCATCGAGGTAGCAATCCAGGTAGCGCCCTTCCATGATGGCGGTAATGAAGTGCGCATTCTGTTCGCGGAACGCCTTTTTAGCGGCATCGACATATTCGGGGGTATCGATGGCGGGCACCATGAAATAAGGATTCTCGGCCAGTGTGATTTTGGCGTGCGGGGCCGCGGCACGCAAGGCGGAAACACCCGTTCCGTGTGCCAGCAGTAAATGATGCCGGATCTGGTTGAGTTCCTTTTTGGGCAACTTCAGTCCGGGAGCCGTGAGGCCCAGATGGTAGCTGACATCGGCACAGGCCAGAAACTCATTGAACGTGAAATAATGACGGCACCGTGTTCCCAGCTCGCGCCCGACGGTCTCAGCGTACTCGCCGTAGGCCTTGACGGTTTCCCTGGAAAGCCAGCCGCCGAAGTCACTCTGCAGCGCCTGCGGCAAGTCCCAGTGATACAGCGTGATAAACGGTTCGATGCCGTTTGCCAGCAATTCGTCGCAAAAGCGTTTATAGTGGTCGATCCCGGCCCGATTGATCCGGCCGCGCCCCTCCGGAAAGATCCGGCTCCAGGAAATCGAGAACCGGTAGGCCTTCAGCCCCATTTCACGCATCAGGGCCACGTCTTCCCGGTAACGGTGATAATGATCGCAGGCGATATCGCCGTTGGCGTTATTCGCCATGGTGCCGGGGCGGTGGGAAAATTCATCCCAGACCGACATGCCTTTGCCGTCGGCCTGAAATGCGCCCTCCACCTGATAAGAGGCGGTAGCCGCCCCCCAGTAAAAGTCTCTCGGAAATGTTTTCTTCATCATTTGTATTGTTCCTCTTTCGGATTTGCAGCTTTAACGGAAACACGATGCTTCTTCCGGGATGGGCATGAGAGTGTCGATCAACTGCTCGCAATTGATGATTTTTTCCAGAAGATCATAGGGCGTGTAATAATAATGGTTGCTGGCTTCGAAACCGATGCGGGAGTCCAGGCATTGCAGCTCATACAATTTCCGCGCGGTCTGAATTTCTTCCTGCAGAGCGGCCACCATCGCGTTTTTGTCGGCGCGCTGCCGGGCCCGGATGAACCGGATTTGCTCCAGCGTACTGTAAAAATGGCAATAGGCCGCCGTGGCAATACGCTTCAACTCCTCATAAGCCGGTATATCCGCCGCCGTCACCCGGCTGAACAGCGCGTCCAGCTCCGCAAGTCCGCTACGCCAACCGGTAACCAGCAGCTCAAACTGATGCTCAAAAACATCCTCCGGATAGATCGAGCGCCAGGATTCCAGATCGTCATATGGATAGCCGACCATGGTCGCGTTGTAGTGTGTCGGCTCCGCATAAAGCAGATTCTTCGGTCCGAAATTCATCGGTCCCGTGTAAATGACGATGATACTGAAGGGAAAATTCCGGAAAGCCTCGCTGAACTTATGCCACACCGAACATATTCCCGCAGCCGTATCCGGCGAAAACGTCGCCCGGGCAATTTCCTCCGGAGTTTTGTTGAGCAGTTCCAGATTGCCGCCGGGGTAGCCGCCCAGGGTCCAGCTGAGCATCAATCCGTCGACACCGGCATTTTTTAAGTTGGTCAGATGTTCCTGCAGTAAATACGGCACCGGCAGATACGGCACCGCCGACAATTCCCAGGAGTTATTGATCTGGATCTTGGCCGCCGTTTTCAATCCGCGGGCTTTGGCGTATTGCCAGACTTCGCTCATCTCCTGACTCGGCCCTACCTGAGAAATCGAATAGTCCGAAACATAACCGTCAATCCCGCCGATTCTGATTTTCTTGTTCCATTCGCTGACCGACATCAGCCAGACATTGTCCGGCAGACGGTCGATCATTTCGCGGCGGAATTCCAACCCGTCGGGCTCTTCCGGATTTGCCCGCCAGGCCCAGTCGTATACCAACAGTTTGGCGTCGGGCGCCGCCGCATGAATGCCGCGTTCCATGGCGGTGATAATTTCCGCGATCATATCCGCCAGGTTGCGGTTGCGGCAATGCGGGCATCCATGGTGCCGCCAGGCATAACCGCAATGAGTCGGATTCTCCGACATGGTGATCATAAACGCACCACCGAGCCCCCGCACCTCCTGAAACACCGCCGTACATGCTTCTCCCAACCACTTAAGGACATCCGGATTGGCTGTACAATTCGAGCGGACTTCCTTGCTCGGAACATCGACACCGGCCCAGTCCGGTTTCTGCCGGTAAAACGCCTGTGGCATTCCCCGGGGTTCGTTCAGGTACAGATACAAACTTATGCCGTAGCGCGAGCAACGCTCCGCCAGCAGACGCAAGTTTTGCAGGCGTTTCTCATGACCGGCTGAATACGTTTCGGCACCGGGTACCGGATGCAGCAGATAAAGAATCGTATGAATCCAAATCCCCTTGATTCCCATGGCGGCATACTGAGCCAACAGGGATTCCGGAGCCGGGTCATTCGTCTTGATATCGATCAGGACATCCCCGCAGCTGGCCGGATAGGCATGGATGAAATTCAGTTCAAAATCCCCCTTTCCCGATGGAACCGCACCGCCATGGTATTGCCGGGAAAAAGCGAACGCTTCTTCCCGGACCGCCATGGCAGACGCCGACACATGCTTGCGCAGCCGTTGCTTGAAACATGCGGTCTGCTCCCGTTGGCCACCGGTCAAAGGTATGTACCTGAGCTTTTCGCAATCGGGCTTGAGCTCACCCACCTTGGTCCAGAGGAAATCCTCTTCGCACAGAACCTGGCGGAGCCTCTCCGGCGTCCAATCCAGCAATTGCAGCAGTTGCCCGTAGTCCAGCAGATGCCAATTGTTGCGGATAACCGTCAGATAGCCATGGCTCAGCCACAATGCGTTGGCGGTATTTTCGGCGGGCATTCCCAGTTCCACGGCGGCCTGGCGGATTTCCGCCTCGGTGCATTGCAGAATCTCCGCCAGTTTGCGATCCGGCACGAAACTCCGGTTCCGCCAGATAAACGCCTGCCAGCGAGTCGGGAAATGATCAAACGCCAGCGTTTTTTTCGGTTTGCCAAGCGGCAATTCACGGATATCCATCGCAATACCTTATCTCTGGGTAATGGAAATGTTTTTGGTCAAAATAACCCTCTCTACATAGACGCCGTTTTCGCCTTTTCCGCCGTGCGGGTAAGCCGGTCCGCTGAATTTAATGCTGGCCCAGATGTCATATTTGATTTCATTATTGGAAATCTTGCCGACGTCGGATACCACCGCCTGGATGGTCCAGTCCGACAGGAAATAAACATACACGGAATCATTCGGAATCACGGCGCTGCCCAGCTTATACCAGTTGTAGTCCGGTTTTTTGATATCCTCCGCTTTGAGGTAGCCGGAAAACAGTTGTTTGCTGTTCCAGGCATACATGCCGAACAACAGGGGGAGTTCAGGTTTATCCGGCGTGGTCCTCCGGCGAACTGCGAAACCGGATTCGGCCCCGGCGTCCTTGACGACTTCCAGTTCGGGATTGTGCCGGGAAATCTTCTCCGCCGTAATATCAAACAATTCGTCTCCGGAATAGCCGATGAATTGCGCGGGCAACGTCGTCAGCCGGGGAATGTTGACGGCAGTCTTCAATTCGCCCTCCAGATTGGAAAGCAATTGCTGCTTCTTATCGGGCCTCAGATGATCCAGGGTCCTGGCATAAGTTTGCTGTACCCGCGAACTGATCAGCGCGGTATCAAAAGGATATTGCTCCAGCGTGCCGCCGCCGGCGAGAAATTCCTTGACCAGTTTCTGCACGCCCAGCAAGGTATAGCGGTCCAGCCCCATCCTGGCTTCCCGGACGCGCTGCAACCGGACGGCGTCGGACTTCACCGCCGCTTCCGCCTGGTCGAACAGTTCATGCCCCTGGCGGACCACAGGATAAGTCATATGGTCAAAATTCTCTATCCCGCCCATAATCGGAATCGGGTTGCGTATTTTTTCGATTGACCGCAGCAAAGACCGCCTGAACGTCAGGATGTATTCGCCGGCCTCGCCATAATACTTGTCTATGAAGGTCCGGGTCAGTTGATCGGCGTCGGCGTCAGGGTTCTCCGACAGTTTGGCCTCCAGCCATATTTTCAAAGCGTACATATCGCCGATATCGGGATCTTCATGCTCCCAGAATAAATATTTCACGCCGTTTTCCGTCAGCAGCCGCACATTTTCGTCCATAAAAAGTTCACTGGCAAACGGAAAACCATGTCCCCGGTAGGTAATTGAATAAAGCCAGACATAAAGATGCTGCGTTATTCCGTTCCAGGTTTTCACCAGTTCCAGGAAACTGCTGTTCTCCGGGGCTGACAGCGGCAGTCCGATGGTACCGTTATCGCAGAGACGGATCATGACATTCTTTTCCGGCCGGGTCAGGGCCGGCGGCCTGATCGTATTGACATATGCAGGAGTACTGATGATCAGTTCGGGCCGGAACACGGATATTTCCCGCGCCGCCCGGTTCACGAAACGAAGCAATGTACCCATCTCGGATTTCTCCGCCTCGTTCACCGCATGGCAGGTTTTGCATTCGCAGGCAAACCCCGCATCATTTGGAGAAAGGTCGTAGATGCGTGGCAGAGGGAGTTGATTTTCCCGTGCGTACTTTTCGTCGGCAAGAATGAATTCCTGCAATTTCTTCAGTATCAACTGATATACGTTCTCATTGCTCAGGCAAAGCTGTCCAAGCATTCCCGCCTCACGTTTCCCCCGGTACAGCGCAAAATATTCCGGATTGGTTTTCACGTATTGCTCCGGGATGTACCAATTAAACGTATGGATATGGTAAGGTGAACCGAAATCGGCAGAGCTGCCGCCGTAGCTTGAGTAGATTTTCAGGTCTCCGTCGCGATTCAGCCGGTTGCGGGCGGCAAAACGCCCTCCGTCAGGCAGCAGCAATTCCGGATGCCGGTAAATATCGCGTCCCGTGAGCTTGGGCTGCCAGGTGTCGTTAAGCGCCGGGAAATGATAAGACTGCTTTTCCGGCACATACTCCTCGTGAGGGGTCCACCAGTGGACGCCGATCCGGTTTTCCAGGAAGGCATAAGCGCCATATAAAGTGCCGGCATTGCCGCCGCCATAGATGAACAGCGTGTCGCCGGAACTCTGCAAGCGCCAGGAGTCAGGCGGCATGCCCGCGTTGTCATAACCGGATTCCCGGGCTTTCACCGTCATGCCCAGGTGGATTTCCTCGATTTCTTTGCCGTCAACTTGAATTTTGCCCTCTACCGCCCTGGCAAGATAATGCTCCAGTTCAGCCTTGGCAGTTTGCTCCGCCGGAGACGGCTGCTCCGGCAGAACGATTTTGAAATCCAGGGCCGGTATTGTCAATGGGATGGCCCATAACAATATGAAAAAGAAAATATGACGCATAACTGTATTGTTCCTTTCTTACGGGGTGCTGTTGGGGTAAAACATTGCTTTGTAGTGATCATCCTGAAGCGACCGGACCGCCGGCGGTATTTCGATGGCCACCACATGACCGTCGGCATGCAGGTAATTGGCGTCGCGCCCGTGAATCCTCAACCCCATGTTCAGGTTGCTGGCTTCAATGGTCCAGTTGAAAATAAAGGACCCGGCCATGGGATCATCGGTTCTTTCGGCCATGGTGACAAATGCAGAAGCATTTTTCAGCGATCCCAGTTTCAAACTGATTTGCCATACTTCCGCGCCCGCATACAGATTCGGCACATAACCGTATTGCGAAGACACATAAGTATTATTCAACGGACTGGGAGCCGCGATCTTTTGAGTCGGGCAATAATAAAGCCTGGGCGCCGGGGCGTCAACCGCCATATTCAAATAATGCGCATAATAAACGCCCCAATTGAGCAACGGGTCCACCGTGCCGTAATAGTTATACGGGAGGAAGTCGCCATTGTCATTGGCATACAAGCTCTGGAATGCCCCCAGTTGTTTCATGTTGCTTGTGCAATTGATTTTTTTGGCTCTTTCCCGGGCCGAGTTCAAGGCCGGCAGCAGCATAGCCGCCAAAATCGCGATGATCGCAATCACGACCAAGAGCTCGATAAGTGTGAATTTTCTGTTCCTGCTCATTTTTCAATCCTCCGTTTGGTTATCGTTTCTTTTGGTAACTTCTTTTGATATCGTCAAGCGCTGACGGCAAATCTTTTCGAAACTCGATCCAGTGGTCAATACCCGCTTCCAGAATCAACCGCAGCCGGAACGAAAAAAGATAATCCTCAATAAAGTCTCCGGTCCGCTCCAGCCGCTCATTGAACAGCGGATATTGCCAGCCTTGAATAAACTCGGCGGTTACTTCCCGGTGGGCCGCGCATGGATAATCGCCGTGCCGGACAATCCGCCGCTGTACATCCGGCGACAACACATATTTGATGAAGTCCCAGGCATGACGGTAATGTAACGTATGCATACAGATATGAAAAGTCTCCGCATTTGAGTATTGCATGATCCCCGGCTCCCACGGCATCGGAATTTCAAAATAATCCACCGATTTGCAATCCTGTAAACGGCCGCCGTGATGGAATTGCGCGATTGCCGCCTTGTTTTTGTGAAACAGCGCCTTGCCCTGCCCCTGGTAAAACTCATCCGAAAAGAGCGGAATCAACTGCCGGTCGATCATCTCCCGCAATTGTTCCAGTGGCCCCGCCAGTTCCGCCATCTCCAATTGGATTCGCCGCGTCTCCGGGTCAACGAGCCTCACACCCCGGCTGAACAAATAGATCATGTAGCCATCCAGGCACCCGGGAAAAGCAAGTTTTGGGAACATGGCCTTGAGCCGCACAAGCTCGTCATGGAACTCCTGCCAGGTCAGCCCCTGCCGGTATTCGGGGCAAAACTTGCGGTTGCACCGCAGTACCGAAATGATCTGCGCCGGCAAAATCCCCCACAAACGCCCCTCCAGGTCATTCATAAACGTCCCCGGATAATAATCCGCCGGATTCAGTTCGGCATACAAGGACCGCATATCAATAAAATCACTGGTATCCGGGACCAGGTCCAGCAAAATCGGCCGGTTATGATAAAGGACAAAATCGATGTCGGTATTGACGGAGAGTGTTTTCAGTTCCTCATCGGTAGAAGCGTAGCGGACCACGATTTTCGATTTATGCGTACGGTTGTAGTCGATCACATATTTTTCCCAGCATCCGCGCAAATTCAACGGCATTCCCAAGGTCGTGGTCCGCGAATTGTGCTGTTTGATCCCCATGACTTCCGGTCGTGGCGCCGAAGTCCGGGACATGGTCGGATCGGAAAGATAAGTACGTTTCCGGGGGGTTGATTCCAGCTCGCGGTAATCCCCCAGATAATCAAGCGCCTTGGCAATCGTGGCCTGACTGGCCCGGTAGCGCCGCCTGAGTTCACGGACCGACGGCAGGACGCTTCCATACGGCAGGCAATCGATTTCCGCACATAAATCCAGAAATATTTCACGTGGCCGCCCTTTCAAGGCGATCAGTTTTTCCGATTCCACGCTTTTTCGCATACTGTACTCCAATCTGTTTGCTTAATATAATAACTGAATGGAAGAAGAATAGCAATAGGCACAAGAGCATTCAAGAATGGAAAAAGCCGAAATGGGTACAGTTGGAAAATCTGTACCCGTATTTCAAGCACAGACTATAACTTATACCATAAAAAAACAACCGGCAGACTGGACATTTCATCCGGTCTGCCGTTTTATGTTGTCTGGGAAAAGCGTGATTATTTTTTGACGGCAATCACGACTTTTTTCAGGGAACCTTCGCCGATGCTTTCGGTGGAGATTTCGGGATCTTCCTGCAGGGTGATGTGGATGATCCGGCGATCATGAGCATTCATTTTCGGCAGGGTGACGGGTTCGCCCCAGCGTTTGGCTTCTTTGGCCGCGTCAATGGCCTGCTGACGCAGGATTTCGGCGTTATCGGAATCGTTGTTGTCGCCTTCTTCGAAGGATTCGCCTTCGCCGCCGCTTCTGCGGTCGTTGCGGCGTCCGCGTCTTTCGCCGCGCTCTCCACGCTCGCTGCGTTCACCACGTTCTCCGCGCTCACCGCGTTCGCGCTTGCCGCCGCGACGGCCTTCGCGTTCTTTGCCGTAGCCATCGATGTCGAGCGCGATGCGAGGACATTCCTGGTCGCTGTTGAAGACCATGCGGTTCAGCAGCATCTGGAGGCTCTCAAGGGTCTGGCCCTTGCGACCGATGATGCGTCCGGCTTCTTCCGAGGTGATCGTAATGACGATTTTGGAACCCTTTTCTTCGGCTTTGAGCTGGGCATTCAGGCCCAGGTAATCGAGCATCGTGTACAGCGTACGGGTTGCCTTGTTCTTCTGCTCTTCGAGCTTTTCGTTAACCATGTTGTGATAACTCCTTCTTGCGGTTAAGCGGCATTAAGCTTTGGCTGCTTTGGGTACTTGGGGGGTGCTTTGACCCGCCAATTTCTGGGTCAGCAACATCTGTAGAATACTGAATATCTGACTGACCGTCCAGTACAATGTAAGACCGGAGGGCAGGCTATACAGGAAAACCAGCATGATCAGGGGCATGAACATCATGACCTTCTGCTGGGTGGGGTCGCCCGCCTGCGGCATCAATTTCTGCTGCAGCAGCATCAACCCGGTCATGACCAGCACCAACGGATTGAGCGGGAAACTGAAAATACGGATCACGGTATCCGGCTGCGACAGGTCGCTGGCCCACCAGAAGGCCACGTGGCGCAGCTCCATGGCGCCATCCAGCGCGAAATAGAGCGACATGAAAATCGGCAGCTGCAGCAAGAGCGGCAGGCAGCCGCGCATCGGGTGGAGCCCTTCGCGCTTATAAAGCTCGCCCATCTTCACCTGCATGAGCTGCGGGTTATCCTTGTGCTTCTTGCGGATTTCGTCCATTTCGGGTTTGAAGGCCTGCATGCGCTTCATCGACATATTGGCCTTGTGGGTGATCGGCCAGAGCAGGATACGGACGATGGCCGTCAGCAGGATGATTGCCCAGCCGTAGCTGCCGCAGAACGCCTTGAGCTTGGCCAGCGACCAGAGCATGAAGGTGGCCAGCGCGTTCATCGGGCGCAGGCTCATCAGCTTGCTGATATAGGATGCGGTAGGCTCAAACGCGTTCACTGCATCCTGGTCCTTGGGTCCGAAATAGAACTTGAACTTCATCGAAAGTTCCTGATCGGCGGCCAGCTTGAAATTCTTGTAGATGCCGTCGACATTGGCAATGTGGTAAGTATTGCCGCCGAGTACCTTGGCCTGCTCGGCCGTGGCGGCTTTGTTGGCGCGCATCTGCGCGATGTCGGTAAAGGGGGTGTCGGCCACCAGTACGTTCATGAAATATTTGGTGCCGAGTCCAATCCACTGAACAGGAGCATCGGGATAGATGAAGAAGTTTTTGTCTTTCTTCTCTTCAATTTTGATCTTGCGTTCCTTGCCGGTAGTCATACGGTAATACAGCAGATAGTCGTCGTTACGGACGCGGTCGCCGCCCATGATGGCGAAGGGTTTCAACACGCCGCCGCTGACGGAGAACGCATTGAACGCAAGTGGGGTATTGGTGTTTTTCAGCTGAACCGTGTAGTCCACGCCGTAATCATAGGCGATTTTCCAGGTCTGGACGACGATGAATTGGTTCGAACCGGTGGCGATGCGGCGGCTCAGGGTGTAGGTGTCGCCGTCGAGTTTGTTTTCGAGGATTTCCAACACGCGCCAGGTTTCGTCCGAATAGACGCCAAGCATGCCGATGTTGTCCTCGTAGAGGCCGTTGGCCACCAGTTTGCTGGTACGGTCGCTCTGGAAATATTTTTCAAACGTGATGTTGCGGATTTCACCGTAAGCGGGGTGAATCGCCATGTCGAAATTGTCGTTGCTGAGATGCTGGAGGGGGAGTTCATTCATCGCCAGCGGAACTTCGATTTTGCGGCCGGAGACGTATTTGACGGTAGTGTCTTCCGGTTTGATTTCCGCCCCGGCGGCGGGTTTTTCCGGGACTTCCGTTATTTTGAGCGGAGTTTCCGGCGGCGTCTGCTGCTGTTGCTGCTGTGTCTGCTGGGCAGGCTCAGAGGTCCCCATCCAACCCATCCACACGCAAAACGGCCGCCAGGCGACCATCAACACTATACAGAAGGCGATTACTATGATCGTTTCTTTATCAAATTTCACAACTTAACCCTTAACCTTACTTCACCTGTTTTTAACCTTGGGCGGCGGCACCGGATCATAACCGCCTTTGCAGAAGGGCTGACAACGTAAAATTCTCCAGACCGTCAGCCACAAACCCTTAACAAACCCGTGTGCTTTGAAAGCCTCCACGGAATACTGCGAACAAGTCGGATGAAAGCGGCATGCCGGCGGCAGCCAGGGCGAAATTGCGCACTGATAAAACTTCACCATCAGGACGGCGAGTCCTGACGGGCTGAGATATTGTCGCCATCCGCCCATAAACCGGCCTTCTTGAACAATCTTTCCAACTGTACTTGAACATCCTGCTGCCGCAATCCTTTTATTCCCGCGCGCGGGATCATCACGAAATGGGCTTCCTTCAAGTGCGGCTTGAGCAGTCTTACCGACTCCCACAAAAGCCGCCGCGCCCGATTCCGGACCACCGCCCTGACGCTGAATTTCCTTCCGCAGATTACCCCGCCGCGTCTCTGGCCATCGGCTGCAGGTGCTACGACCAATACACAGATCGCACACACCTGTTTGATGCCATTTGCCCGGACGAAATCAAACTCTGATTTCAGTTTGAGTTTATCGGAACTTGTCAGTGAATACTTCAAATGACCATACTGCTGCGGGGCTTGTTTACAGAATCAAATCAGGCGGTAACCAGCTTGGCGCGGCCTTTCTGACGACGACGGGCCAGGATCTGACGACCGGTACGGGTCGCCATCTTGGCGCGGAAGCCCAGTTTACGTGCTCTCTTCAATACGGACGGCTGATAAGTTCTTTTCATATCTTCACCTTTTTTCCTTTATCCTAAAAATTAACCGGCATAACCGTTAGCCGGAAACGAATCAATATACAGAACTTAAGAATATATCATGAAAAGTGGGTTCTTCAAGCCCGACTCATAAAAAACCATAAAATTATCTTGATTTGGTCGCGGCAATTTTTTAACACACCATCTCCATGGTTTATAAGAAAAAATGCGTGATTGTGCCGCCGGTTATTCGACCCGGCTTGAAAAACCCGGCTCCGTACTGTATTGTACTCCAATTAACTTATGGAGAAAACGATGAATATATTGGTGATCGGCAGCGGCGGACGCGAGCACGTATTGTGCTGGAAACTGAAACAGAGCAAACTCGCGGACAAGGTTTACTGCGCCCCCGGCAACGCCGGTATCGCAGCTGAAGCCGAATGCGTCAACATCGGCGTCGAGGAGCTCGACAAGCTCGCCGATTTCGCCGCCGCCAACGACATCGGCCTCACCGTCGTCGGCCCCGAAGTGCCGCTGTGCCTCGGCATCGTCGACGTCTTCAATAAGCGCGGGCTGAAGGTTTTCGGACCCGACAAAGTCGCCGCGCAGCTCGAAGGCAGCAAAAGCTTCGCCAAGGATTTCATGCTCCGCCACGGCATCCCGACCGCCAAAGCCGCATCGTTCGACAACGCCGCCGGGGCCATCGAATACGTCAAAAAAGAGTTCGCCGCCGGCGAAAAAGGCATCGTCATCAAGGCCGACGGCCTCGCCGCGGGCAAGGGCGTGCTGGTGGCTTTCGACGCCGGTTCGGCCATCGAATTCGTCAACGGCTGCTTCGGCGGCATGTTCGGCAGTTCCGGCGCCCGCGTGCTGGTCGAGGAGTGCCTCTTCGGCGAGGAAGCGTCCATCCTGGCGCTGACCGACGGCAAGACCATTTTGCCGCTGGTGTCGTCGCAGGACCACAAGCGCGCGTTTGACAACGACGCCGGGCCGAATACCGGCGGCATGGGCTCCTATTCGCCCGCCCCGGTCGTCGACGACGCCATGTGGGCACGCATCAAGGACGAGGTCCTCGATCCTTTCCTGAAAGGCATCCAGGCCGATAAACTGAACTTCAAAGGCGTGATCTTCGTCGGCGCCATGATCACTGACAAGGGCCCGAAAGTGCTCGAATTCAATGTCCGCTTCGGCGACCCCGAAGTGCAGTCGGTGATGAGCCGCCTGGACAGCGACCTGGTCGACGCCATGCTGAAAACCGCCGACGGCAACCTCGCCGCCGCCAAACTCGACTGGTCCCCGGACCCGGCGGTCTGCGTGGTCATGGCCTCCGGCGGCTACCCCGACTCCTACGAAAAAGGTTTTGAAATCACCGGCCTCGAAGAAGCCGAAGCCACCGGCGCCAAGGTTTTCCACGCCGGTACGGCCCTGAAGGACGGCAAAATCGTCAACACCGGCGGCCGCGTCCTCGGCGTCTGCGCCCGCGGCAAAGACATCCGGACCGCCATCGAACGCGCCTACGCCGCAGTCGATAAAATCCACTGGAACAAGTGCTTCTGCCGCCGCGACATCGGCTTCCGCGCCATCGCAAGACTCAAGTAATTGGCCGGCGGCTCACGCCGCCTGAATTGGGAAAAGGGTGTCCGCCCGTGCTTACATGCTGAGGCAGCCTTCGGCGATGGAGTCCCAAAGCAGTAGCCCCTGCTCGGTCAGGCAGATACGGTCCGGCTCGACGACGATCAGTTCCCGGGGAAATTGAAGCGCGCGGAAGCGGGCGAGGATGTCGTCCCAGTTTTTCCAGTAGACCGGGGTCCAGCCCTCGACGGTGCGCAGGCCGAAGGCGAAGATTTCGTTTTGGCGCATCTGCGGCTCGATCCGGTCAAACGCGGCCTTTTTGCCGTTCAGCCAGTCCGTCAGGGAGTCCGGCTCGGTCCAGCGGTCGGTACCATCGAACGAGCTTGCGGCGGGGCCGAGACCGAGGTATTTGGCGCCGTGCCAGATCGAAACGTTGTGGCGGCACTCGGTACCGGGACGGGCGTAGTTGGAAATTTCATAGCGCTTGATGCCGGCCGCACCGAGGATTTCGCCGGCCATCTGCCACATGTCGGCAGTGAGTTCATCGTCGGCGATCTTGAGTTTGCCATAGGTGGCGGCCAGGGCGGTGCCCTCCTCGATGGTCAGGCTGTAGCACGACATATGGTTCACGCCGCAGTCGATCGCCCGCAGCAAATCCTCGCGCCAATCCTCCAGCGTTTGCCCCGGGATGCCGTAGATCAGGTCGATATTGAACTGCCATTCGGGAATGTCGAGAATGATCTTGACCGCATTGTCGATGGCTTCGCAGCTGGTGCGGCGCCCGAGAATGCGGCGGAAATCGGGATTAAACGACTGTACCCCCATGCTGACGCGGGTGATGTACTCACGCAGGATCGCGGCCTTGCCGGGGGTCAGGGTCTCGGGATTGGTCTCGATGGTCGTCTCGTACTCGGAAGCGAGCGCCATGCAGAAGCGCTCGAGCTGTTTTTCCGGCAGGACCGTCGGGGTGCCGCCGCCCACGAAAACCGTTTCCGGGGTGTGCGGCGCGATCAGCTTCCAGTACTGCTCCAATATTTTGTCGAGCCAACGGTCGATCAGCGCTTCATTCGCCCCGGTGGTCGAGTAAAACGCGCAGTAATCGCATTTGCTGCGGCAAAACGGCACATGGATGTACAGATTTTCCATTTAATTGATAACTGATAATGGATAATGGATAATCTGAGGGAGAGGATTCTTCCTTGATTTTCCATTTTCCATTTTCAATTCTCCATTTTTTAAAATTGATTTGTTGAATAAATGTCGATGATGATTTCGGTGGCCGTGCGCGCGGCCTCGCCGGATACCGCCGGGGCGCGGTCAAGCTTCACCGCCTCGATGAAGTCGCTGATGATCGCCTCATGACCGGACGTGTTGCTGACGGCGGCGCTGCCGGCCCCGCTGTGGAGCTTCATCCCGGCGGACACGCTCGGGTTCGGCAATTCGCCGATCTGCCATTCGGTGATGACGTCGTTTTCCAGCGTCAGGTAGCCGAGGTCGGAGTGGATCATCATCCGCGCCGGAAACCCGGGGTAACAGTCGGTGGAGGCGGTAATGGTGCCGATCATGCCGTCGCGGTGTTTCAGAATGGCCACGCCGTAGTCCTCGCCCTCGATTTTGTGCAGGAAGGTGCCCAGCATGCTGACGGTTTTCTCCGGACGGCCGAAAAACCAGGCGTAGAGGTCGATGTTATGGCTGGCCTGCTGGATGAACGGGCCGCCGCCGTCGAGCGCTTTGTTGCCGCGATACGGGGCGCTGTCGTAATACGCCTGGTCGCGGTAAAATTTGACCTGCAGCTCGCAGGCGAAGACCTTGCCGAGCTTACCCTGCTCGAGCAATTCCTTGACGATCATATTGTCCGGGGCCATGCGGCGCTGATAGCTCACGGCGAGTTTGACGTTGTGCGCGGCACATTCGCGCAGCGCCGTATCCATGGCCGGAATGCTGATGCCGAGCGGTTTCTCGCTGATGACGTGCTTGCCGAGGCGTGCCGCCGCCATGATTCCGACGTGGTGAAGTCCGTTCGGCGTGGCCAGGATCACCGCATCGAATGGCGTTTTGACCTCTTCCAGCGAGGCGGCAATTTCAATCCCTTCCGGGGTGCCCGCCGGAATCCGGCCGGAGCGTGAAACGATGCCGGCCAGTTTGGCTTCCGGCACATTGGCCAGTGCTTTGACGTATGTTCCGGCGATGCTGCCGCTGCCAACGATAACAAATTTCATAAAACCACCACGGATAATCAATTACGAATTACAAATTACGAATTACGAGTTAAACACTTCGACGATAATATAGAGTGGGAAAAAGATTTTGCAAAAGGATATGGCGGATGAGTTGAAAATAATAAGGAACAAGGGACTGCTGGGAGTCATTCTCAACAATCCCTTGCGGGGTGGGGGAAGATATATTCGTTTTCCCAGGAACCATACGAAGATTACTTCTTTATCATCAGCTCCTGCTTTTTCTTCCATTCATCTTTGGAGAAGTAGATGGTGTCGTTGCTGAAGTCCAGTCCCAGCGCTACGACTCCGGGGATGATTCCGAAAATCAGTCCGCAGCAGTCCAGGATCAAGACCTCCGGGTCGATCTGCATGGAGCTGGCCTGGATTTTTCGTTCAGCGTGGAACAACGTTCCGCATCCGAGCAACTGAGATGCCAGGATGCCCATCAAAATCAATACGGAGACTCTATACGCGTGCTTCTTCATTTTTTCCTCCTTGGTACGCGGTTTCCTCTGATATATTCTAATCCGAGAAATATGCGATGTCAATAAGAATAAGTCAGAAATATCGAATAATTAACACTTTATATACTTCTCGCGGTAGTATGGATATCAGAAAAATTTTTGCACAAAAATATGAAAATCAGCTTGAAAATCAGATAAGAGGGGGTATTATTAATAATAATTCTTAATAAGTTTGACATCTCTAAGGAGTCGTGCTAGTGTTTAGTGATGAGCAGGAAAAGCGCCAGAAGGAGTTTATCGAGCAGTGCCGCCGCAGCGGCATGCGCGTGACTACTCAACGCCTGGAAGTTTACCGCGAAATCGCCGAGGGGCTCGATCATCCGAGCGCCGACATGGTGTACGAAGCGGTGAAGAAACGGCTGCCGGCGATTTCGCTGGATACCGTTTACCGGACGCTGGATACATTGGAGGAGTTCGGGTTGATCTTCCGGGTGGACGAGGTCTGCCCGCGAGCACATTTCGACGCCAATCTGTCGCCGCATCATCATTTTTTCTGCATCGCCTGCGGCAAGGTCATCGATGTACCGAGCCTGTGGGGCGAGGAGGAGAATTTATTGGAAAAGATTTCCGGCTTCGGCCGGGTGGAATCGGTAAATCTGCAAATTCGGGGAATTTGCAATCAATGTAAAAATAGTCCCATAAAGAAAAGGAGAAGTAGTTATGGCAAGCGTCAAAGGAACTGAAACCGAGAAGAATCTGCTGAAATCATTCGCCGGCGAATCGCAGGCGCGCAACCGCTACACTTATTTTGCCAGTGTCGCGAAAAAGGAAGGCTACGTCCAGATTTCGAACATTTTCCTGGAAACCGCCGACAATGAAAAAGAACACGCCGAGCGTTTCTTTAAGTTCCTCGAAGGCGGCGACCTCGAAATCACCGCGTCCTATCCGGCCGGTAAAATCGGCACCACCATCGAGAACCTGACCGAAGCCGCCGGCGGCGAATACGACGAATGGAGCAATCTCTATCCGTCCTTTGCGGCCAAGGCCCGCGAAGAAGGCTTCAACGCCATCGCGACCGTGTGGGAAAAAGTCTGCGTGGCGGAAAAGGAACACGAAAAGCGTTATCGCAAGCTGCTGAAGAACATCGAAGAAGGCAAAGTCTTCAAGAAGGACCAGCCGATCACCTGGAAGTGCCACAATTGCGGTTACCTCCACGAAGGAACCGAGGCCCCCGGCATGTGCCCGGCCTGCGCCCATGCCCAGGCATACTTCGAGATCCTCGCCGAAAACTGGTAATTCCCGGTCTCGGAGCGCAAACTCAAACCCGGAGCGGCAACCCCGCTCCGGGTTTTTCTATTTCTATTTCTATTTCTCTCCATCTCTGCAAAACGCCCGTCAGACAGCCGCTGACGGCCCATATTCAAAAAAAATTGCAGCTTTACGGATAAAATTTTTCGACGCCATTTGGGCTCAGCCTTAGGACTAATACATTATATATATCATAAAGTATATTATAGCAATGCCTATATAAGCCTTGGATTACAAGTATGTATTCATTCTTTATCAGACGCTAAAACAAGCTCAAAGTATGCCCTAGAAGTCTATTTTCGAATAAATAGAAAATTGCCACAATTTATATTAAAGAAATAAGAATTTAAAATTTATTGATTGAAATTTTTATTGGTAATGCTATAATAAGCAAAGAGGCGAAAATTATAATATTGTAACGTAAAAGCAAGTATGTCACAAAAACAAAAATATCCAGATATAGCCAATCAGATTATCCGAAAGATCGAGAGCGGCGAGTACCCGGTCAATAGTGAACTGCCAACCCTGAATGAACTCACGAAGATTTTCAACATCAGCCGGATGACGGCGCAGCGCGCCTTGAAGATCCTGTCGAAAAAAGGTTACGTTGTGGCCAGGCGCGGCAACAAAACCAGAATCATTTCTCCGAAACCGAATGAACGGCTGTCGATACTGAAGGGTAAGCATATCGGAATCCTCGGTCATTTCGACGTTGAAACGTATTCGACCTCGACCATGCCGTTGAAGATCCTCTACTTCCTGCAGCAGAAGTTGACCGAACTCGGCAACCATGTCATGTGTTTCCAGTATGTGGATGACCTCGACCTCAGGGTGGATGATTTTGACTGCTACCTGATGATCGACCTGCTGGGCTACCGCGACCGGTTCAAAGAGAAGCTCGAGGCTACCGGCAAACCTTATCTGGTGGTAGAATCCCTCAGCAGCGAAGGCTGCATGCATAATCATGTGCATCCCATGTCCCACGCCATCCAGCTGCGGCTGATGAATCATTTCCTGAAGCATCAAATTGAACATCTGGTCGTTGCCGCCATGGACAGCAAAGCCGTGGCAAAAAATATGGACGAGGACGAATTCAAACGCTATGCCAATAAAATGGCCGACCGCCTGGTCGGGCCGTTGTTCCGCGGATTGGAAAACCACGGTTTCCCGATGGATCGCGTCCATGTCCTTGACTGCGGGTTTCAGACCGAAACGGCAGCCCGGATGATCAACGACCTGATTCAATCCGGTAAAATCACGAAAAACACCGCCTTCGTCACCATCAGTGAAAACAGCGCCATCGGGATTTGCAAAACCCTGAAAAAATACGACTGGAAATCGTGTGATTTCATCATTACCGTGCTGGACCCCATTACCAGAATCATGAATTCGGTACCCGGGGTGATCGGGGTGGATATCTGCAACGATGATATCCTGGCGCAGGTGGTCGACGGTTTTGAATACCAATTCACCAATCAGACGAATTTCGTGGCCGGCACCGTAGTGAAAATGCTGTTCCGCAAAAATGGCTGTCTGTAAATTGGTGAGCTGAGGAAGCTTTTCTCATGAGTCACATATGTCTTATGTGTCCCATTTCCCTCCTATTCGTCCTCTGGGGTCCTATGTGTCCTATACACGGACAGGCACGGACTTACACGGAAGTTGGCACCACTCGTGTTTAGTGGCTCCTGAGCAATTCGGCGAAGTCGATTCGCTCGATGTAAAGCCAGCGCAGGCTTCTGATCTCGTAGAAGAAATACAGATAGGTAACGCCGTTTTCAACGGACGGTACCCAGCCGTTTTTCATCTGCCACATGGTGGCCAGAAGCTCGGTGGAATGAAAGTTTTTGAAATGCAGATCGTCACCGGTACGGAAAGACCCCATGTCCAGTTCACTGTCGGCAATGATGCGTCCTTTGCCGTCGATCAGGTACTTGTTTTTGATGAAACTGCCGGAGTTGCCGTTCTCCTCGAGCATTTTCAGCAGCTGAGCCAGCGAGATGTCGCCGGCAGCCACCCCGAGTACTTCGTGATTCTGGTCAAAGATGACCTTGGAACAGGTAAGGACGATGTCTTTGACTTCTCCGATGTCCACATAGGGGGCGCCCCATACGGCGCGGTCGGGCGATTTGATGGCGTCATGATACCAGCCGCGGGTACGCGGGTCGTAGTCGTCGCCATAGTCAAGTTCATAGGGGAATCCCATGTGGAGGCCGTTCCGGAATCCGACATATGCCACCAGGAGCGGGGGTTTGACTTTGTTGCGGATGATATCGTTGTATTGATCCTGAGGCGTATCTTCGGGCAGGATGTCCCGCAAACTGGTGTAAATAGCCGTACGCAAGCCACGCCGCAACGGGTAAAGCTGGCGGATATACGGCATGAAAATCTGCAGTTTGGAGCGGTCGGTGCCCGGGGGCAGGATATAGACGATCTCAGCAAGCGAATTCGGTTTCCGGTAGATCGGGGAATAGATGAAATCGGCCGGGACGGCGCCTTTTTCAAGGCCTTCGGAGTAAATGAAAATGTTCAAATCGATGTCTTTCGGCCTGGTAGTCAACAGCAACGAGGCCTCGTTGGCAATGCTTGAAATGAGGTTTTCGTAGTTCTGGAAGCGGCTGTCGAACAGGGAGCAGGAGTAGATGCCGCGGGAATAGATTTCCGCGAGGACGACATCGCGCCTCTGGTTGTTGCTGCGGTGATTGTATTCGCGGAAAAGCATCAGCGACATAACGGTGAAAAAGAGCAGCATCATGATGGCGGTGAAGGAGAGCATGAACTTGTAATGGTGCCGGAGTTTGCGCAGAAATTTATCGATGACGCCGTCCGGATGAGCGGAGATCGCTTCGCCCATTTCGAAGTTCCGGATATCATTTTCCAGTTCCTTGGTGGTCTGGTAGCGCCGATCGGGGTCCGGGGCGAGCGCCTTGCCGATGATCCGCTTCAGGTCGCGGCTGACCCGGGCCTTGAAGCGATGCTCAAAGGGCTCGAGTTTGCAGCTTCGCGCTTTCATCACCGCTTCCTCGCGGGTTTTGGCCGGCGCATAAGCCTGCTTCAGAAAAACGATTTCAAAGAGCACCAGCCCCAGCAGGAAAATATCCGAGCGGGTGTCGTAAGGTTTTTTGTTGATCACTTCCGGGGCGATGTACTGCAGCGTGCCGGCCAGCTTGGACGGAGAATCCTGCTTGCCCTCGCCATGATACTCGGCGATGCCCCAGTCCATGACGTAAGTCTCGTGGAAACTCCCGATCATGATGTTTTCCGGCTTCAGGTCGCGGTGAACTACCTGGCGGTGGTGGACATAGGAAATCGCCTCGCAGACACGCAGGAAAATATCCAGTCGCTTGACCAGCATATTGTGCTCAAAGCGCTGGCATTCGAAACGCGACATCTGGTGATAGTGGTTGCAGGTACGCTCCAGATATTCCTTCAGCGTTTTGCCGCGAATCAACTTCATCGAGAGGTGCAACCCGTTGTCGCCGTCTTCAAACAGCCCGTACACCGGCACGATGGCGGGGTGGTCGAGCTGGGCGGTAACTTTGGCCTCGGTAATAAACGATTTACGGTGCTCGAGCCGGTCCTTGATGTCGTCATGAATGGACTTTACCGCGATGGTCCGGCCGAATTTCTTGTCGAATGCCCGGGAGATCCGGCCCTGCCCGCCCTTGGCGATTTCGTCCATTATGTCGATGCTGTCTTCGAGGTAGTCGAGGTCTTCGTTCAGGGCCTCGGAGTCGCTGGTCTCGGGGTTGATCGGTTCATCTTCGCTCACGGTCGAGTCACCGAGGTCGATGACTTTGGTGGTCGAGAACCCCTGCACGATGGTGCGGTAGGTTTTGCTGAAAATGACGGTCAGGCTTCGGCTGGTTCTCGAGAGATTCAGGTCGGTCGTGGCACGGGTAGTGAGCCGGTCGAGTTCAGCCGGATCGATTTTTCTCGTTTCCTCCAAATCACGGGCGGCGATGATCTCGCTTCCTTGCGGTATGATGCCGTCCTGATTTTCTGGTTTGTCCGTATCCGCCAAAACCTCGTCTCCATAACATATGATATTTACCGGTGGAGAAATATACCGCAAAGAAGTCTAATTTTCAAGACATAATGAGATTAACGCCGATAAAATTCCAGTGTTTCCCGTATTGCCCCGTCCAGAGACGTGGTCACCTGCAGCCCCAACTCGTGCCTGGCCCGGGAAATATCGGGCACATAGGCGGAGGGTGCGCCGGTGCCGGGCGGCGTCAGAATCTCGATCGCGTTGGAGCTTCCGGCCACGCTCCGGACCAGCTCGGCGACTTCCCGGATGCTGCAGGAACGATCCGAACCGACATTGTAAGCGCGGCCAGGGTCGCCGGAGGCCAGGAGGGTCCACAGCCAATGTGCCAGGTCGCGGGCGTACAAATAAGAACGGCGCGGGGTGCCGTCGCCCTTGATGACGACCGGGCGGCCATGGAGACAGTCATCGATAAAGTTGCCAATGGCGAAATGAGCATCCAGCGGCAGGTACGGCCCGACAAAGGCGAAACAGCGGGCAATGGTCACCGGCAAGCCGCCGGCCAGGCACATTTTTTCCGCCGCCAGCTTGCCCCGGCCATAAACGCTGACGGGTTCGCCGGGGTAATCCTCGGGGACGTGTTCCGGCGGATTCGGGCCGTAGACCGCGCCGGAGCTCACATAGAGCATTTTGCCGAAGTTCATCTGGAGCACCCGCTCAGTGCCCCGGGTGATGACCGATTCCATTTCCGCGTCTTCCACCGGGCCCGACGAAGCGGTGGCGCCGTGAATCAGGTAGTCGAAGCGGGTGCGGGGAATTTCGAAATCGCGGATGTCGCCGGTTACAAACCGGACGCCGTGAAACTGCGGATTTTCGCGGAGAAACCGCTCCGGGTTGCGCGACAATACCGTGACAGTGGCCGATTGCGGCAAGGTTTTCAGCAGCCATTTGCCGAAAAATCCGGTGCCGCCGGTCAGGAAAATGGTTTTATGTTGAAACGGATTCATCATTTTTTCCTTTGCGGAACGAAAAGAACTTGTGCCCGAAGTAGCTGATCACCACCGTGATCCCGGTAAGCAGGATATTCGCGATCACCGGGTTGAACTTGAGCCAGGTGACCAGTACGTACAGTCCCCCCATGCCGAGCAGCATCGACGTCCCGTACACCAGATAGCAGCGGAAATACTCCCGGATAATATTTCCCCGCGTCCTGAATACGAAAATCTTGTAGCAGATGTAGGCGTTTGTAATGGCCAGGATGTTGGACGGGACCGCCAGGACAAGATACAGGTAATCTTTTTCCCCGACCATGATTTCGAGCCCCAGCCAGTTGCTGAAAATCCCGAACAACGCGGTGTAAACCGCAATGCCGAACAGCGTGTTCCAGCCGCCGACCATGAGATAACGCAGGATGCGCCAGAATTCCTCGCGGTTGGTGTGATACAAATTCAGCAGTTGTTGATATTTTGCCATAATTCATCTGCACTGTCGAATAAAAAGTCCGGCCGGGCTCCACTCAGTTCCTCAGGGCTCCCGTAGCCCCATTTGACCCCGGCGGTGATCATACCGGCCAGTTGCCCGGCCTTGATGTCTCCGGAGGTGTCGCCGACCATGACGGCAGCTGCGGGCGAACAACCATGCAGGGCCAGGGCCCGGTTCAGCACCTCGGATTTGGGCAATTTCTCGCCGGGAAAAACGTCCGTGGCATAGACCCCGGCGAAGTATTTCTCCAGCTCGAAATGCTTCAGGATCAGCTCCGTGGCCCGCATTCTCTTGTTGGTGGCGACAAACGCCGGTATGCCGGCTTCGTGAATATCCTGCAGCAGTTTCTGTATGCCCGGGTAGAAAACCGTGCCCGGGAACCCCGAGGAGTCGTAGGCGTCGATAAACCCGGCAATCATACCGGCAATGGTTTTTTCATCGCAATCCGGCAGAACTTCGAGGATGCATTCCCGCAGCGGCGGCCCGATGCGCAGCGCCTCATGCCGGACGTCGAAACCGAATTTCCGGAAAACCTCCGCGTAAGTGCCGAGGATGTCCGGCGCCGTATCCAGCAGCGTGCCGTCAAGGTCAAACCAAATGGAGTCGATGGTATTGTTCATAGTCAAAATCAGGTCTTTCTATTGAAATTGTTTATAGTCTAAAGGTTTTTCTGTTTGAATGGCCGGCGCAATCTGCGGATCGCCGAGCCGCCGCCCGTTACAGAAATCACAGGCCAGAATATATTCCTTGTCATGAATCAACGCATGAATCTGCTTTCTCAACTCGCCGGCCGGTATTCCCGTCATCAGGTCGACCCGGTCCGAGGGGGAGTCGGGCATCGCCTTCAATATATCGACATTCGCGGCAAAAGGACAACGATACAGCTTTCCATTCATCAACGTGAACGAATTTTTCACGCAACAGCATGCGAATATCTCTTTCAACTCCGCTTCGGACTTTGAATGCTGCCGGATCGCGGCGCAATCCGTCCAGCCGCCGGCCGGCGAACACAAATGGGTGATTCCAAATCGTTTCAGAGCCGCAATCATCTCGCCAAGCTTGCGGGACAATGGACCATAATCGGTAACGATAAAAAGCACCTTGGGGTCCGCCAGCGCCTGAAACTGTTCGTCGGACGGTAAGATCGTGGCGTTGGTATAAAGTACCACTTGCCGCACCTTGGGCTCGGCAATCAGCCGCCGGGTAATGGCGAGCCAGTCCCGGTGCATGAACGGCTCGCCGCCAATCACCCGGAACTCGTTGATCTCATCCACCGCGCCGCAAAATGCGGATAGCGACTGCAGTACTTCGGCGGCGTCGTAGTTGACCGGATTCCGGTAATACTGCATCAGGTTCGAACAATCCCGGCACTTCAGGGAACAGCGCTCGGTAATGACCACGTCCACGCTGCGGATATAGATTTTGTCGGGATTCAGATAATTGTCCTGGCTCAGGATACAGGCCGAAATCACATAATTCACAAAGTCGGCGGGCTTACTGTAACTGTATTTGAAGACATTGAAATTGCGCAAAAGCGGAGCGACGGGATATAACTTCCCATAGCCCATCGGCTTCAATTGCGCCACGATATCCTGGATATCGATCACGGCAATCAGGAAAACCGCCTCCGGGAAACGCTCCCGGAGTTGCGAACGATGGATGACCTCGAGCCCGCAACAGGGCTGCTTCGTCTTGTCCATATTATTGTCGCAGAACGCAGCGACTTCGACCCCGGCCTCGCGGCAGGCATGCAATACGGCCTCCCCGGTCACCGCCGCCCCGAAAATCACCACCGGCAGTTCCGTACTTTTCAGCATATCGATAACATCATCATGATTATCCGGCATTTTTCATTTCCTTCCGTAAATTCGACCCGGCTTTGTAAGAACACACCAGATAAATTAAATAAGTCAGGTTGTACTTCATCAACCGGGGAAGAATGACACTTTCTCCGGGCGACGGCCTGTAATGCCGCGCCCCGGAACGAATGGCCGGATCATTGAGCATCCGGCGGATAATCAGCAGCATCTCCCGGTCGTCGATTGCACCGCATTTTCCACGGCGGCGAAGATTAAAACATACCAACAGCGTTTTTACGGCGAAATAAACCGATGCATGGCTGCACCGCTCCGCAATTTCGGCTTCGGTCATTTGATATTCCCGAAGGATACAGGCAATGCTTTTCAGTACCTCGTTAAAGCCAAGCGGAAGTTCAAAGACCCTGGTTCCGCAGGAAGCCACTCCGGGATGCATGTGATAGTCATAAAGTTGCTTCCGGACATAACTCACGGACCCGGCCCGGGCAAGATAGTCGAAGTTAAAAACAACATCTTCCCAGGTCCACAACTCCTCGTTGAACCGGATATTGTACCGGCGAATGATGGAGGCCCTGAATAATTTACCCCAGACATTGGTGAATTCGGAAGCGCCGCGGGGTTTAAGCAGGTAGCCTTTGACCGCCTCCAGAATATCATCCCGCTTAAAAAGACGGTTTTCAGGGAAAAAATAGTCATGCCGCAGATTCGTCCCGTTTTTTATGATTTTGAAATCGCCGATGGCCCAGTCGCTGTTGTCGGCGGCGATTGACTCCATCAATATTTTAAGCGAATTCCGATCAAGGGTATCATCGGCGTCCATGAAGAAAATAAACTCTCCGGCCGCGGCTTCAAGCCCGGCATTTCGGGCAGCGGAGGGGCCGCCGTTGGGACGATGGAGCACTTTTATCCGGCTGTCCATGCTGGAATATTTCTCGCAGATGGAGGCGCTGCCGTCCGTGGAGCCGTCATTAACCAGAATGATTTCAAGTTCGACACCTTCCTGTACACATATTCCTTCAATGGCAGTCGCAAGGTGCTTTTCGGCATTATAAACCGGGATGATGACACTGACAAGACTGCTTACCATATGAAGAATTTTCCTTTCAGTCGAAGTTGATTTTTTCTTCTTCGATTACCAACGGCTTGTTTTTCACCTGCGTCCAGACCGCGCCGAGGTATTCCCCGATAATGCCGATAAAAATCAATTGAATCGCGGAAAAAAAGAACAATCCGATCACCAGCGGAGCCAGCCCCAGGTTAAAGGTATCCCAGTACAACAGTTTATAAATAAAATACGCCAGCGCAATCAACAGGCTGATTCCGGCCATGATGAACCCGGTGAATACCGCTAATCGCAGCGGCAACTTCGTATGGTTGACGAATCCCGTCATGGCTGTGTCGTAATAAGAGAAAAAATTATAAGAGCTTTTTCCGCCTTTCCTCTTTTCCTGGTCAAACGGTATTTCAATTCGCTTAAATCCCACCTCGCAAATGAGTCCTCGAAAATATGGATATGGTTCATGATATTGGCGAATTGCATCTATTACCTGACGGTCATACAGCCCGAAACCGTAAAAATTATTAATCAAAGGCGTTTCGGAAAGTTTTGCCAGCAGCCAATAATAAAAGCGGCGAACGACGGACATCGGAAATTTTTCTTTAGTACTTGCTTTTACGGCGCAGACAAGCTTATTTCCCTCTTCCCAAAGCCGGATAAATTCAGGGATCATTTCCGGCGGGTCCTGCAGATCGGAACACATGGATATTACAGCATCGCCGCTGCTGTGAAGCAATATATTATGGCCCGAACGGATAATACCGAAATTATTGGAATTCAAAATCACTTTCCACCTCTTGTCGGCTTTCGCAATCCGACGGAGAATTTCACGGGAGTTATCGGTAGAACAGTTGTCGCCAATAATAACTTCCCAGTCATATTTCGGAAGTTTCTCAAAAACTGCCTTGATCCGCATATAGAGTTCTTCCAGGTTTGCTTCTTCATTGTAGCAGCCTGTGATAATTGTAATTCGTTTTCGAGATGATTGTTCTGACATTTTATTCATACTCCTCAAAATTATTCTTTTACCATCTTGGCTTTCCTGACATCGCAGGCTTGAAAACTTCCAATGTCATACTCAGCACTCTCGGCCGGAGTTTCAGTCTTTGGCAAATTGATCGAATTGATGGCTCTTATGCGTCCATTTCATGAATTTTCTCCAGCAGCTCCCAGATGCAGCCTTCGCCGCCGCGCGCTTCCAATTGCAGGGTCGCCAGTTCCTTGACCGCCGGAATCGCATTGGATGGGCATGCCGAGAGCTTCACCAGTTTCATCACCGGGATATCGTATTTGGCGTCGCCCACATAGCAGGTCTCCTCCGCTGTCAGACCGCTTTTTTCCAGAATTTCACGCAGTGCCTCCGGCTTGTTTTTGCAGCCGTTGTAAAAGTAATCCGGTTTGAAGCGTTCCTTGAAAAACAATGTGATCGGCGTCGCCTCTCCGGTGACCAATCCGACCTTGTATCCCCGCCGTTTCATTTCAAAAACCGCGTCGATATCCTTGAAGTCAATCGTTTTGTACTCATTGCCGTGCGAATCCACAGTAACCCGGCCATTGGTTAAAACACCATCGATATCCAACAAAACCAATTTGATCATTATACATAAACCTTTATCATTATAACATCTAAATATATACTGGCTAAAGCAAATATCAAGTATGTACGGATACTTTAATCATCCGTTTTCAAGCCGCCGGTTGACGATTTTCTCCATTCGTAAAAACCTCAATTAACCAAGGATTCTAAGTATGGACAACTTGATTTTAACACCATCGGCCACCACTCCGCAAATCGGCGCCCCCGGTATGCTCTTCGGCAATATTTTCGTGCCGACAGTCAAGCCGGTTGACTACACCAGTCTGCTGCTGCATTTCGACGGCAACACTGATGACGATTCACCTAAACAGCACACGCCAACCCTTTATGGCACACCGACATTTGCAGACGGCAAGTCGAACGGCCAAGCTATTAATTTTACCGCCAGCGGACAATATGTTTCCTACGGTAACAGTTCCGATTTCGACCTTGCCAATACTCCGTGGACCATCGAGCTTTTGGTTTATCCTACTACTTCGAGTAGTTGGAGGGGTTTTGTGGTGAAACGTGACGGCGGCTCCAGCGCTGCCTATCAACTGGGATTGAATCAAAGTGACAATCGTCCGACATTTTACATAGGTGGGTCGGCATCCATCGGTAATACCTCAATTCCAGTGAATACGTGGACCCATTTGGCTTATGTCAGTGACGGCTCGACATACACGAAATTATTCATCAATGGCGTGTTGGACGTGACATGGAACACCATCGTTTCACGCACAATCTCAAACCTATTGACCATAGGCTCGTACAGCGGCTCCGAACAGTTTTATGGCAGGATTGATGAACTGCGCATCCTCAAAGGAATCGAAAAATACACCGCCAACTTTACCCCGGCGCTACCGCCAGTCCCGAAATCCGGGTTGCTGGCGCACTACCCTCTCACAGCCGACGCCGCCGACATTTCCGGCAATAGCCGTAATGCCGCCGTAAACGGCTCCCCTGTATTTGATACGAACGGTGCTTCAGGATTTTCGCCAAGTAATTACATCAGTTTGCCGAACAATTTGCTACAAAGGACTTCTGCGTGGACGATTTCCATGAAAATCAAGGTCAATTCGGCCTCGAAATGCACCATCTACTACGCCGAAGGGGCCACCGCAAACAGCGGCCGCAACGTAGCGTTCCTTAACCAAAGCACCAACAATAGTGGATGGTTTGTCGCGTACCAATATGGTGCTGATTCAGCTAAACTTACTTTCAATCCCGGAACAGAGTATCATGTGCTGTTTTCGTGGGATGGCTCAGTATTCCGATGCGTTGTCGACCAGGTGCAGCAATTCACTGCGAACTATAAAGATTACAGCGGTGCGGGGATCACCGAACACGTCCTGGGCCTGTCTCCCATCCTGTACAACGGCCAAGGCTATGGAGCGTTCGACGGCTCGATCCACGACGTGCGGTTTTACAATCGCGAACTTACAGCCGATGAGCAAAGCACGCTAAACATGAATTAATCTCAAGAATCCATGCAAATAAATTCACGAACACGGATCAACCCACCACCAGCTGGTTGGTGGGTTGATTTCATTGGGCCAGCCTATCAGAGTATATTCTTTGGTCGGAATGTGGTTGAACAGGGCAATACGATACGTGTAGTTGTCAATGCTTTGGTCCAACAGTGCTTTGACGCAAAAAAATTCATCCACAGAATGATAAATACCAATCGATATTACCGGGCGGTCTTTTTTTATCGTCGCAAGCATGCCTGTTGATGAATTTCTTAAGAATACCATCACTTTTATCCATTGCGCTATCTCCTTTAGATGGATAGAGTAAAATCTTCCGGAATATGCTCAATTGTTGAGCATATTTCCGGCGACTTCTTCTTCGGGGAGATAGGGCCACATGTCTTCCAACGGTTTGGAAACCATGCCGCCGTCCGGGAGCTTCATCGCCTGGACCTTCGGCATGGTCAGGTGGTCCGGCGTGACCATGACCCGGCAGATCACCGGGTCGTCGCCGGCCAGCACACGGGTGATGACCGCCTCCAGTTCCGCGTTGCAAGTAACACACTCGCTGCGAATGCCGTAGACCGCCGCCTGCTTCGTCACGTCCGGCAGCGTCAAGCCGCTGCCCGGTTCGGAGCCGACGAAAAAGCCGCTGAACATATTCCGCTGCGTGGTCATGATGCTGCCGTAACCATTGTTATCCCAGATAAACATTTTTATGGGCAGCTTCAGCCGCGCCACGGTTTCGAGCTCCTGGATATTCATCTGAAACGCCCCGTCGCCGTTGATCAGCACGGTCCGCCTGCGGCCGTTGGCCATGCATGCGCCGATTGAATACGGCAGCCCGAACCCCATCGAACCGAGCCCGGCGGCGTTGCGCACCTTCTGGCCCTTTTTCAACTGCATGGCCTGATAAGTCACTTCTCCGGCCGCGCCGGAGCTTTCCGGCACGATCACATCGTCCGGCTTCAACTGATTGAAAAGTTCACCGGTGAAAACGTACAAATTGACTTTTTCGTCCGGCTTATTGTATTCCGGCAGAATAACCGGGTATTTCATTTTGACTCCGCGGCAGTATTCCAGCCACCCGGCATGCGCGGGCACTTCGGCTCCGGAGAGCCGCCGCAGAAATTCGCCAGCACCGGCGGCGATTCCGATATCGATGCCTTTGATTTTACGGATTTCGCATTCATCGATATCGACCATGATTTTCCGGGCATTGCGCCCGAAATCGGTGTTGTTGAACGCCGTGATGCTCGGGTCCAGCCTGCTGCCCACCACCAGCAGCAAATCACAGTTCTGGACAATGAAATTGGCATAACGCGTCCCCATGATGCCGGGACAGCCGAAGTTCAGCGGATGCTCATAAGCCAGCAAATCGATAATCTTCCAGGTCAGGATCACGGGAATCTGGTGCTTTTCGGCAAACGCGGTCAGCAGTTCCCCGGCTCCGGCCATTTTCACGCCGTTGCCCGCCAGGATCAGCGGACGCTTCGCCTGCTTCAGCGCCTCGATCACCACCGGCATTTCCGGGATGTCCGCCGGGGCGACCGCCTCCGGCACGAAGCCCTTCAGTTTGCTTTCGTCAATCATCGCCCCCTGAACGTCGAGGGGAATGTCCAGCCACACCGGGCCCATGCGGCCACTGGAGGCTTCGTACCACGCTTTTTCCAGGTGATAACGTATTTCTTCCGGCTCCAGCACCGTCACCGCGTATTTGGTGATACACGAAACCATGGAAACGATGTCCACCTCCTGCGAACCGACCTGGCGGCAGCCCGTCCCGGTTTTCAAGTCGGCACGCTTCGCCTGTCCGGAAAGGAAAAACGCGGGCGTCGAATCGATCCACGCCGCCGCCACCGCGGTAATGGTATTGGTACTGCCGGGGCCGGAAGTCACCAGCGCCACGCCGGGCGTATTGGTGTGCTGTCCCCAGGCCTCAACCGCGATGCCGATGGCTTGCTCGTGCATGAAACAGGTATATTTGAGCCGCTTGCTGCGCCCCAGGGAATCATTCAGGTGCATGGCGCCGCCGCCCGGCAGCATGAAAACGTCGCGGACGCCCCTGTCCGCCAGAAACTCCATCACATAATCGGATAATCTGATCATCTCAACCCCGCATCTTTTTGCGGACGGCCATTTCACGGGCCGAAAATTCGCGCAACCCGGTGCCGAGCGCCGATTCCATGGCCCGGATATCCTTGACGAAGTTGATCAGTTCCGCCGGTTCCACCGAGGAAGATTGATCCGAACCGTACATCGTGCGGTCGAGCGTGATGTGCCGCTCCACCGAAACCGCGCCCAGGGCCACCGCCCCCAGCGTGGCCACATTGCCGATTTCGTGGCTGGAATAACCGACCTTGCAGCCATAGCGCCTGACCAGTTCCGGAATCATCAGCAGATTGGCTTCTTCCGGCAGCATCGGATACGTCGAAACGCAATGCAGCAGTTCAAACGGGCAATCGTATTTGCGGAAAAGCGCCACCGCTGCGTCAATCTCTTCCCACGTGCTCATGCCGGTGGCGATAAAGGTATAGCGCCCTTCTTCCGCCGCCGCCTCCAGGATTGGCATATTGGTCAGCACCGGCGAAGCGATTTTGTTGTATTTCAGGTTATAGCGGCGCAGAAACTTCTGCGAATCCGGGTCCCAGCACGAGGCAAACCACAGGATGCCCTGCTCGCGGCAGTAACGGTCGATTTCGTCGTACTCGTCCTGGTTGAATTCGAGCCCTTCCTTCTGGGCGCGCTGGGTATTGCCCCAGGGACTTTCCCGGAGGCCGTCCAGAAATTCCTGCGTATAAACCTTGTCGATGGTCCGTTTCTGGAACTTCACCGCGTCACAGCCGGCCAGTACCGCCGTATCGATGAGCCGCTTGGCGATTTCCAGGTCCCCATTGTGGTTGATGCCGATTTCTGCCGAAACAAATACCTTTCCACTCATGTTATCGTGTCCTTGTTTTTATAAAATCTTTAATCGTTTTCAGCATATAAACGATTTTTTCATCCGTCATGCCGGGATACACACCGATCCAGAGACTGTCGTTCATGATCCGGTCGGTGTTTTTCAACTCCCCGGCAATACGGTAATCCCGGTCTCTCTCCATTATAGCAAAACACGGATGCTTTGTCAAGTTTCCGGCAAAAAGATTTCGGGTTTGAATGCGGTTTGCTTCCAGGTACTGCGCGAAATCGTTGCGCCCGCCTGCCCGCAGCGTCATCATGAACCCGAACCACGAGGGTTCACTGCCGGGCGTGGCCTCGGGCAAAATCATGAAGTCCTGCAGATCGCGCAGCCCGTCGTAAAGCATTTGGTAGTTGGCCCGCCGCCGGGCGGTGAACTCCGGCAGTTTCTCGAGCTGGGCGCAGCCGATGGCCGCCTGCGGGTCGGTCGCCTTCAGGTTATAGCCGAAATGACTGTAAACGTATTTATGGTCATAGCCCGGCGGAAGCTCCCCGAACTGGCCGGAGAAACGGCAGCCGCAGCTGTTGTCGCATCCCGGTTCGCACCAGCAGTCGCGCCCCCAGTCGCGCATGGAAAGCAGAATCTTTTTCAGCAGCGGATTGTCGGTATACACCGCGCCCCCCTCGCCCATGGTCAGGTGATGCGGCGGATAAAAACTCGAGGTCCCGATATCGCCGAATGTCCCGGTGAAACGGCCGCCGAACTTCGAGCCCAGCGAATCACAATTGTCCTCGATCAGCCACAGATTATGCTTGTCGCAGAATTCCTTGATCAGGTCCACGCGGAACGGATTGCCGAGCGTGTGCGCGGCAAATACCGCTTTGGTACGCGGCGACAGCGCATTTTCCAGCAGCGCGGGGTCGATGTTGCCATTCAGGTCCACGTCCACGAAAACCGGCACCGCACCGTATTGAATGACCGGCGCCACCGTCGTCGGGAAGCCCGCCGCCACGGTGATCACCTCGTCGCCGCGTTCGACCCGGCGCTCCCCGAGCAGCGGCGACGTCAGCGCCATAAAGGCCAGCAAGTTCGCCGACGAACCCGAATTCACCAGCAGCGCATAACGGATATCGAGGTACGCGGCAAGCTCTTTTTCGAAACGGCCGGCCCATTTGCCGGCGGTCAGCCAGAATTCCAGCGCGGCCTCGGTCAGGTTCAGCATTTCCCGCTCGTCGAAAACCCGCCCGGCATAGTTCACCCGGCTTTTGTTTTCATCGAACTCCACGGGCGCGCCGTGGGTAAGTTTATAATATTCGGCGACTTGCGCCAGAATCGAATTCTTCAGTTCGGTCACTTTGTCCATGAGAGTCCTCCGCTGACGGCGTCGCGCATGTATTCGTCCAGGTCGGCGGAGGTGTTGACCTGCGCCCGGGCATAGTAGTCGCGATACCACTCCGCTGTTCTGATGAAGCATTTTTCGTTGTCCCAGACCCCGTGCCAATATAGTTTTTCGCGGGCCTTGGTGCAGTCCAGCTTCAGGATGCCCGCTTCGTGAGGCGCGTCCGGCGGCGGGTTCGGGCGGAACTGAATCGCCGGCCATGCCTTCGACAATGCCCCGGCGGCTTCCTGCACCGTGATCTGCCCGTTGTCGCCGGGGCCGAAATTCCAGGCGGAGGCGTATTCCACGCCGCCCTGAAGAAGTTTCTGACCGAGCAGCAGGTAGCCGCTCAGCGGTTCAAGCACATGTTGCCACGGGCGTATCGCATCCGGGCTGCGGATTTCCTCGACCTTGCCGGCCACGGCCGAACGGATCAGATCAGGCACCAGCCGGTCCGCGGCCCAGTCGCCGCCGCCGATGACATTGCCCGCCCGGGCACTGGCGATCAGCGCGCTCCCCGGCGCCTTGAAAAACGACCGCCGGTACGCCGAAACCACCAGTTCCGCGCAACCCTTCGACGCACTGTAGGGGTCATATCCCCCCATGGCGTCGCTCTCGCGGTACGGCACATGGTGCTCGAGGTTCTCATAACATTTATCGCTGGTCACCACCACCACGGCGCGGACGCTCTCCACGCGGCGGCAGACCTCCAGCAGATTGGCCGTGCCCATCACATTGGTCCGAAACGTCTCCAGGGGTTCACGGTACGAGAGCCGGACCAGCGGCTGCGCCGCCAGGTGAAAAACAATTTCCGGCCGGAACTCCCTGACCGTTTTTTCCAGCAGTTCAAGATCCGCAATATCGCCGATGGTACTGCCGGACGGCAGCTTCAGCAAGTCGAAATGCGCCGGATCGCCCGGCGGCGCCAGCGCATAACCGTGCACCTCCGCGCCCAGGCGCACCAGCCAGGCCGCCAGCCATGAGCCCTTGAAACCGGTGTGGCCGGTGACCAGTACCCGGCGCTTGCTGTAAATATGGTCAAACATCAATTGCTCCAGTCTTTGGTCCACGGCGCATCGCCGCGCTTCCACAGGTCGTTCAGCAACTGGTGTTCGCGCGGGGTGTCCATGCATTGCCAGAAACCGTTGTGCTGGTAAGCCGCCACATCGCCCGCCTGTACGGCGTCGGTCATGGGGACGCTTTCCAGGAACATATCTTTCTGGGGCGGCAGGTATTTATCGATGAACTTACGGTCCATCACCATGAAGCCGCCGTTGATATACTGATCGCTGACCAGCGGTTTTTCGGAAAATCCCTTCACAATACCGCTTGCAATCGACATTTCGCCGAAACGGCCGAAGGGATTGACCGCCGAAATGGTCAACAATTTTTCTTTTTTCCGGTGGAACCGGAGCAGCTTGTCGATGGCGACATCGGCCACCGCGTCCCCGTAGGTCAGGAAAAATTCGTTGTCGTCCGGGCCGAGGTAACGCGACGCGAACCGGACGCGGCCGCCGGTCATGGTCTCCGGTCCGGTATTGGCCAGCGTCACTTCCCAGTCCTCTTCGCCGGAGTGGTCATGGTAGGTGATGTTCCGGTTACTGCCCAGCGTCACCGTGATATCGGCCGCACGCGCATGGTAATTGAGGAAATAATCGATGAAGTCCTCGCGTTTATAGCCCAGGCACAGGATAAAGCGCTTGGCGCCGAACGCCGCATAGGTTTTCATGATGTGCCAGACAATCGGCTGCTCGCCGATCGGCACCATCGGCTTGGGCAATAATTCAGTTACGTCACGGAGCCTGGTTCCTTTGCCGCCGCACAGGATCATTACCGGCGGAATATTCTTCGTGCCTTTGCCTTTTGTCATAACATCGCCCTTGTCAAAGATTCGGTTTGATGCAGAATATAATCATGAATTCACGATTATTCAACCTGAATTATTGCAATTTCCATCTTTCAGTGATATACTTTAAAGGCTGCTATTCAACAAGGAGATAAAAATGATGATGAAAAAAATGCTGCTGACGGGAATTCTGGGCGTATCAATGACGGCTATGCTTCATGCACAGGTCCTCGAAGTCAAGTCGATGGAAGATGTGAAACCGGTGAAAGGCCTCAAGGTCCTCGAAGATGGTTCTTTTGAAATCTCGGGCCGCAACACAATCGTGTTTTCCAAGGAATCGTTTAAGATCGATCCCGCCAAAACCTACAAAATTTCCGGCGAATTCAAATCCGCCAATGAAAAAACCTTTCAGGTTTACCTCGGTTTCGCACCGAAAGATGCCAGGAACCGCATAATCGGCATGCCCACCGTGAACCCCCTTGCCGGTACCGATACCGAGCTTGTCGAAGCCTGCCAGGCCGCCGATACCCAGGTCAAGGTCAAGGACGCGTCCAAATGGAAAAAAATCAACGGTTTTGTGATTTATTACAACACCAAAGATGATTTCTCCGACCTGCCGAATATCAACCGGATCAACTCCGCGATCAAGGAAATTACCAAAGAGGGCGATATCTATGTGCTCACGTTGGAAAAACCGGTCGGCAAAGCCCTTGAAGCCGGCACCAAAATCCGCCAGCAGGGCGGCGGCGGCTACCTCTACACCGGCGGCAGTCCCAAGGTAACCGGCGAGTGGAAGACTCTTTCCGGCACCATCAAGGGTCTCTCCCAGAAAGGCTGGAATCCGAAAATCTGGCCGGTCGGCACCGTTTCCGCCGAAGTCGTTTTTATCGGCAGCTGGAGCTCCAAAACAGATGAAAGCACGGTCACTCTGGCCCGCAATATCAAAGTCGAAGAAGTGGAATAATCAACCGTTCCCGCAAGGAGAAAAATATGATGACGAAAAAAATGCTGTTGATGGGAATCCTGGGGGTATCGATGACGGCCATGCTTCATGCGCAGGTCCTCGAACTCAAATCAGTGGAAGACATAAAAACGGTGAAAGGCCTCAAGGTCCTCGAAGACGGTACCCTTGAAGTCACTGGCCGCAGGGCTCTCTTCTCGAAGAACCTCATTACGGTCGATCCCGCCAAAACTTACAAGCTTTCCGGCGAATTCAAATCCGGCGGCGATCAGGAAGCCATGACTTACCTCGGTTTCCAGCCGAAGGACGCCAAGGGCCGCCTGATTACCGCCCCCCTCGTGAGCCCTGTTGACGGCACCGACACCGAGCTTGCTGAAGCCTGTCAGGCCGCCGATACCCAGATCAAAGTCAAAGATGCTTCCAAATGGAAAAAAATCGCCCATCATATGATTCATTTCAATGTCAAGGACGATTTATCCGACCTGCCGAATACCAACCGGATCAATTCCGTGATCAAAGACATTGTCAAGGAAGGCGATATCTATGTAATCACCCTGGAAAAACCGGTTAACAAAGCCCTCGAAGCCGGCACCAAGATCCGTCTCCAGAGCAGCGGCGGCTATCTCTATACGGGCGGCATGGGCAAGGTCACCGGCGACTGGAAGACCTTTTCCGGCACTATCAAGGGCATTTCCCAGAAAGGCTGGAACCCGAGAGTCTGGCCGGTCGGCACCGTTTCCGCCGAAATCGTCGTCCTGTGCAACTGGCAGGCCAAAGCCGCGGATGAACCCGTCGTCCTGCTGGTCCGCAACGTCAAGGTCGAAGAAGTGGAATAATCAACCTTCACGTCTTCCGGGGTAAGCCGTATGGTTTACCCCGATTTTTTTTGTTCAAAAAAAATCGATATCAATTCTATTTTCCATAGACGCAGTCGCCGCGGAAATAGGTCTTTTCGATGGTCACATCTTTCAGTTTTTCCGGGTTGATGGTCAGGAGATCGTCGCTGCAAATCACGAAATCGGCGCTTTTGCCCGTCGTGATACTGCCGACGAGATCCTCCGCTCCCAGCTGCCGCGCGCCGTTGATCGTGTAGGCGTCGATCGATTCCTTGACGGTGATGGCTTCGCTTCTCGGCGGCGCGATCATTTCGTTATGGTCGCGGTTCACCGCCACCCACATATTCAGGAACGGATTCACGCCCTGCTCGCCGCCGGAAACCGGGTAATCGCTGCCGAACGTCAGCGTGACGCCCCCCTTGGCCAGCGAGGCCAGCGGCACTTGCCGCAGATAACGCTCCTTGCCGAGCACATCTTCGGTGAATTTGTCCGCCCCGAGCCATACCGGAGTGGTCTGGTAAAAAATATCGCTCTGTTCGCTGAACCGCTGTACGCCGTCTTTGGGCAGTACCTGCGTGTGGCAGATGGTTTTGGTGCCTTCGATTTTCCCCAGCGCTTTCTGGAAATCCAGCGCCCGGGTGATCGCCGCGTCGCCAATGGCGTGGTTATGGACATTGAATCCTTCCGCCACGGCGAGCTTGGCGACCGGAATCATCTCTTCCATCGTGATCGTGGCGGCTCCACGGCCCTTGGCCGGGGGCAGGTAGTCCTCGTGCATCCAGGCGGATTGGACCTCCAGTGTGCCGTCGCCGATGAATTTCAGGGTCATGGGGTGAATCAGCTCGGAGCTGTAATTCCGGCGGAGGTCGCGCATCACTTTGATGGCATGTTCCGGGCTGTCCACGCAGTCGCCGAAATAGATATAGCTGGTATAATAACGCATAGTCAATTCGTTGTTCCGCTCCATCAGCTTCAGCGTGCGGACAGCGGGCTCTTCGGACAGGAGCCCGAACCCCGCGTCGCAGATGGACGTGATGCCGTTCCGGGCAAACATTTCCTGCGCTTTGAGCATCTCTTTGCGAATCAGTTCTTCCTTGAAAATATTCATTTTGCGCATCAGGCTGATACCGGCGATGCCTTCGATCACGTATCCGGTCGGATTTCCGTCGGCGTCGCGTTCATAATAACTGGCGCCTGGTATCGGATCGGGGGTTTCTTTCGTCAGCTTCGCCAACTGCATCGCTTTGGTATTGAACCAGTAAGCATGGCAGTCATCGCTGAAGATAATGGCCGGGCGGTCCGGGATGGCTTTGTCCAGGTCGACCGCGCGGATCGGGCGGCAGTTGGTCCCGAAGCCGATGCCGAGAACCACCGGCAGGTTCTTGTGCTCTGCATCGTTGGCTTTTTCCTTCAGGGACGCCAGGGTTTTTTCGAGATCCAGCTTGTTGTCCACCACGACCATATTGAGTGAAGTCTGGGCCGAGCTGAGCACCGGGTGGCAATGCGAATCGATCATGCCGGGGAGAATGCGTTTGCCCTGCAAGTTGGTGCCGCTGCCATATTTCAGCGCGCCTTCGTCATTGCCGACATAGATGAATTTGCCGTCCTTGACCACAAACGCGGTGGCGTCCGGCTTCGCCTTGTCGGCGGTATAAACCTTGCCGTTGTAATACACCGCGCTATCACCGGACGATTTGCACCCCGTCAGAATACCGGCCGCAACCACTGCCGCCGCCAAAAAACTTAATTGTTTGCGAATCATGATGAGGCTCCTTATTTGGTTTTCTCAAAAACGCATTTGCCGCGGAAGAAGGTTTTTTCGATGGTCACATCGTTCAGTTTTTCCGGGTTGATGGTCAGGAGATCGTCGCTGCAGACCGCGAAGTCGGCGCTCTTGCCCACGGTGATGCTGCCGATGATGTCTTCGGCCCCCAGTTGCTTTGCGCCGTTGATCGTGTAGGCGTCGATGCAGTCCTTGACGGTGATGGCTTCGCTTTTCGGCGGCGCGATCGTTTCGTCGTGATCGCGGTTCACCGCCACCCACATATTGAAGAAAATATTCAGCCCCGCCGGACCGTCCGACGCCGGGAAGTCGCTGCCGAAAGTCACCGTTACCCCGCCCTTGATCGCCGAAGCCAGCGGCACCTGACGCAGATAGCGCTCGCGGCCAAGCACGTCTTCCGTGTATTTGTCCGCCGTGAGCCAGCACGGAGTCGTCTGGAAGAAAATATCACCCTGCTTGATGAACCGCTCCACGCCGTTCCTGGGCATCACCTGCAAATGGCAGATGGTTTTCGTGCCCTTGATTTTGCCCAGCTGCTTATGGAGGTCGAGGGCTTCGGAAATGGCGGCGTCGCCGATGGCGTGGTCGTGGATGTTGAAGCCGTGTTCGGCGGCGAGCCTGGCGGCGGGCAGCATGTCCTTGAGCCGGATCAGCGCGCCGCCGCGCCCCTTGGCGGGCGGCAGGTAATCGTCTTTCATCCAGGCGGTCTGAACTTCCAGCGTGCCGTCCGCAATCATTTTCAGCGTATCGGCCTTGACCAGTTCACTGGTGAATTTTTTCTGGTTGGCGAGCATATTGTTGAGCATGTTGTCGGGATTGTCCACCGGAGGGCCGAAGTAGAAATAACTGGTGTGGAAACGCATGGTCAGCTTGTTTTCGTTTTCCAGTTCCCGCAGGGCCTGGAGCCCGGCCGGTTCGTTTACGGCGCAGAAGCCCGCATCAAAAACGGTGGTGATGCCGTTTTCAGCGAAAATCTCCATGATGTCCGGCAATCCCCGCTTGAGGATTTCGGGCGTGAAAACCCCCATGTTGCGCAGGAGATTGAATCCCGCTGTGGTTTCCACCACAAAACCGGTGGGGTTGCCGTTGGCGTCGCGCTCGAAATAGCTTGCGCCGGGGATTGGATCGGGCGTATCTTTGGTTAATTTCGCCATTTCCATGGCCTTGGTGTTGATCCACAACGCATGGATGTCGTCACTGAAGATCACGGCGGGGCGGTCCGGGAAAATTTTGTCGAGGTCGGCCGCGCGGACCGGCCGGCAGTTTGAGCTGAAACCGAGCCCCAGAATCATGGGAAGGTTTTTGTGGTTATCATCGTTGCCTTCTTTCTCCAATGCGGCCAGCGTTTCCTCCAGATTCGCGTCTTTCGGCAGCGTGATCGTGG
>JBEBRW010000054.1:0-39627 GCA_040394635.1 Victivallis vadensis
TAATTTACAGCCTCCTCTGCGATTTTCATAGATGGATCTGGCTGGGCGCTTACTTTAGTAATATTATTGGTATCACCAATGAATATACACGAGGAGATAAAATTATCGCCTGGAGTGTTTTCCTGTATTCATTTGGGTTGGGCTTTTGTGTGTTCCTGGGGGTTATTATCTGGAACTTTTTTCAGCCGTGGCCGCAAGAATGGTGGAGTGATTATTTTCTGATTATCCTTTTAGTGATTCCCGGCATAGCAGCAATAATTACCACATTTTGGTTTTTTATCGGCGGACTCATTGACCTGAAACGAATGTTCCGCGATTTAAATGCTCGAACTGTAGACGATCTGGATAATGGTATTGTGGTAGGCAATGTCTCACTTTCGGACAAAAAACAGTTTGAAAAACTCGGCTCAGTTGAAAATGGGCAAGATAGTCCAAACAAAGAATAGCATATTTTGCATGACTGCATGATATGGAAGAAAAGAATCAATTCTGGATACATGGGTATGAGCTTGCCATATCTAATAGTTTCTATAATGAAAAGGCCGTGAACAATTTCAGTTGGACACGGCCATGAAGAACTTTAGCTGCACATTAATACTGAATATCCGGGGGACAGGGGTCATAACGCGGATGTTTTACCTTGGGTAGCCTCATACCGCCAGTACGATAGATCGACGGAATACCCTCACATTCCATTTTCAGAACAGGAGCCAGAACTCCGTTGAGTTGTTCCAGCAATTCGATGGTAACAACGTCTTCACGTTGGGTAAACTGGAGTTCGCCCACTCTGGAATTGGTGACCCGCAGGAGCTTGGTTTCCAGTCCGGTAAAAACCCACTTGTTGCCAGGCTTATACAGCATGGTAAAAAATAGATTTTTACCTGAAGAGGTAAATACTCCTGCACCATCCCAGTCGGTGTTGTCATTGCTTTGCCGCAACATCGGACTGAGTGTCATCAAGGTGTTGTTGCTGATCGCTTCCGAACCGCCATCGGCAATCCATTGACCGACTTTGCGGATGATTTCAGCACTGATTTCCGGCACCGAACCATCGCCCCTCGGGCCGATGTTCAGTAACAGATTGCCATTGCCGTTGGCGCAGGTCAGGAGCATTTTGACAACGTCAAGCGGCGATTTCCAGTTGTTATCGCTGCAGTGGAATCCCCAATGATTATTCAGGGTCATACAGGCTTCCCATGGACGCCACGGATTGGGCGCGGAGATATGCCCCTCGGGGGTTCCAAAGTCCCCTGGTAAACCGTTACGGCCGTTAAAAATCAGATGCGGCTGAATTTTTTTGAGCATGGAATTCATCTTCTCCCCCTGCCAGCCTTCATGATTGAAAGGCCACCAACCATCGTACCAGATAATGTCGACAGGATTGAATTTGACTGCTAATTCTTCAAGCCGAGCAAAAGTATTGCGGATAAATATCTCGTAATCTTTCGGATTTTCCAACGCATCGGTGGCGTCGGGCTGATCGTACCAATTATTCAGACTGTGGTACAAACCGATTTTCAGGCCGTGCTTCCGAGCTGCAGCAACAATTTCCGCCACTAGGTCGCGGCCACATACTTTTTTTGAATTGTATTTGCTCAGGGCGGTATCATAAAGCCGAAAACCTTCATGATGCATGGTGGTCAGGACAATATATTTCATCCCTCCTTCGATCGCCAAACTACATATGGCATTAGCATCGAATTCAGATGGGTTGAACTCAGACGCAATTCTCTCCATTTCGGCAAGGGAAATTTTTTCTCGGTTCATCACCCACTCGCCACGAGCCATTTGACTGTACAGTCCGTAATGGACAAACATACCATATCGCAAGTTACTGAAATCCATGTATTCCTCCGTAAGTATATACAGATTTAATAGAGCATCAGCCCAAAAGATTTCAAGCTTAAATCATCACAAAAAACCTCTGTATTCCTAAATTTAATACGGACATTATACGGCATTTGGACTATCGCCAATACACCATCAATTCATGGGGAATACATTTTATTTTTCTGTCGGAAACAGATGCTGAAAAGCGATCGGGGTATTGCGTTTTAATAAAATGAATCGTCAGTTTGCGGAGCTTGACGATTTGGGATTTGAATGGGTATTGCTATTTTTATTTGGCGATTGTATAGTAATAAGGTAATTGCAAATTTAATTGAAAAGGAAAATTCAAAATTCGCAAGGACAGACAACCCTACCCAATAGATCATTAGGTCAGACGATTTTCCAGCTGTAGTTGCCGAGGAGCGGGGATTTGATGGCGATGACGTCGCCGGTGACGAGCGGGCCGATGCCTTCGGGGGTGCCGGTGTAGATCAGGTCATCCGGCAGCAGTTTCCAGAATTTGGCTATTTCCATCAGAATGACCGGGATCGGGAAGATCATCCGCGAGGTGTTGCCCGACTGGCGGAGCTGTCCGTTTACCTCGCAGGAAAACGCGATATCATCGAGCTTGATGGCCGGGGTGAACGGCTGGAAATTGCCGATAGGGGCGCTGCCGTCGAAACCTTTGCATTTATCCCAGGGGAGGGCCTTGGCGATCAGGTTGTTCTGCACGTCGCGCAACGTCAGGTCGAGCCCGAGGGCCAGGTGGCTGATGTAGCTGACGGCGTCCGCCTTATCTTTCGGAATGCCTTCTTTGCCCAGCTTTACCACCACTTCCACTTCGTGATGCAGGACCTTGCCGCCGCGCGGAAACGGGATTTCCTTCACTTCCGGCGGAACCAGTGCCGAACACGGCTTGCTGAAAATCACCGGGCTCTCCGGAATGTCGTTTTTCAGTTCCTGAATATGCGCGTGATAATTGCGCCCGACGCAAAAGATTCTTCCCATGATCTCAACTCCTCAGCGTGTTATTTCCAGCGCCCAGTCCGACAGTGAATTGTCGCGTGCGCCCATGATCAGAACCAGATCCCTGGCGGTGGCTTCGCGCCGCAGCATGGCCGCTAAATCTTTGCGTTCATCGAAATAGGTGTAAGTGCGGCTGCCTTTTTTGCGGTATTCGGAGGCCACTTCCTGTGAGGTGGGGGTGAACGACGAGGTGCCGCCCGCGTAAAAAGGCGGCAGGAAAATGAAGCGGTCATCCGGACGCAGTGTTTTTTCCAGTCCCGGCAGCAGGTCGTCGCGCATGAAGCCGAGCGGGCCGAAGCCGTGAGGCTGGAAGACGGCGAAAACCCGCCCGTCCGGCACCAGTTCCTGGGCGGAGGCGATGCAGGAGGCGATCTTCTCGACGTTGTGGGCGTAGTCGTCGTAAACGCGCGCGCCGTTGGGCATTTTGCCGGCGAAGTCGAAGCGCCGCCAGACGCCCTTGAACTCCTTCAGGAGCGGAGCGGTTTCCTCGGGGGCGACGCCCAGCAGCGACATCGTGGCCATCACCGCCATGGCGTTCACGGCGTTGTGGCGGCCGCTCACGGGCAGTTCGAAGTGGATATGGTTGTTCACCTCGGTCATGATTTTGCTGTCGGTGTACTGGTAATTGGTCAAGCGCCAGTCGCCTTCTTTGCCGTTTCCGTCGAAAACGACCAGTTTCAGGTAATCCGGGATATAACCCTTCAGGCGGTGCCAGGCTTCTTTTTCGATGACCAGCCCGCGCTTCAGTTTGCTGATGAATTGACCGAAGACTTCGGCCAGCTCATCTTTGGAATAATGATCGGTGCCGATGTTCATGATGATGCCGTAATCGGGCGAATAGGCCACCAGGCTGCGGTCGCTCTCATCCGCTTCGAAAACCATGTAGCGGCCGTCGCCGTGCAGATAGTTTCCGGCGTTGGATTTGGTGCAGAAGCGATTCATCAGCCCGCCGTTCAGGCAGGAAGGGGCGAGGCCGGCGAGGTGCATGGTTTCGGCCAGCCAGGCGGTGACGGTGGTTTTGCCGCAGCTGCCGCTGACGGCGACCGAGCAGCAGTTGTGCATGGCGTTGATCGCGGCGGCGAGGGTCAGGGCCCGGTGTTCCCGGGGGATCGTCGGGGCCGCTACGAAATCGGCGTTGTCGGTTTCGATGGCGGAGGAGTACACCAGATAATCCGGCGCGCAGACCTCGATGAACGAGCCGTTCTGCGGAAAAATCCGGACACCGGAATTTTCCAGGCTTTCGATGATCCGCCGGTTTTCCGGCTGCTCCGAGCCGCGGTCGCTTCCAGTCACCTTGTAACCTTGTTCGGCCAGCATTTTGGCCAGACCACTCATTCCGATTCCCCCGATACCGACAAAATGCAGCCGGGTGCCAGCCGGAAGTTCCGGTATCTGACTGTCATCGAAATAATTGCTCATCGTCCACCTCTTGAATTGTTTTGCTGATAATAACGCCGGTAGTAATTTTCATCCAGCGGTATGAATTGTCGTTCATTCTGTCCTGCGGCGGGGCGGGCCGGGGCGGCCGCGGGGGGCGCCGCCGGAGCGGGGCGCGTTTGCGGACGGGCGGCGGTGGCTGCGGGCGGTTGAGTAACTGCGGTACGTGTCGGCTGTGCCGGGCGGGGGGCCGGGAGCAACGCGGGGTCGGGCTTCACGTCCAGGAATTGCAACGTGCGGGAGGCGATTTCCTTGAAGGCCGGGGCCGCGACTACCCCGCCGTAAATGCTTCCCTTCGGCTCGTCCACCACCACGACCAGGACAAACGCCGGGTCACGGGCCGGTACGAAACCTGCAAAGGTGGCGTACGATTTGCTGTACGAATAGGCCCCTTTCTGTCCGTCTGCGCCGGAAATCCACTTGCGGCTGGTACCGGTCTTGCCGGCGACCTCGTAACCGGGAATCGCGGCGCGGAACGCCGTTCCGTCCTTGTGTGTAACCGTGGCCATCATATCTACGATCTGATTGGCGCGCTCGGGATGCTTGTAAAGTTTGATCGGCTCATCAAGGGGCATCTGCAGGATTTCGCCGGTTTCGGGGTCCTCGACGCGGTCGATCAGCCGCAGCTTGCGCAGGTTGCCGTGATCGGCCAGCGCGCAGTATGCCCGCACCATTTGCACCGGCGACACGCCCACCCCGTAACCGATCGGGAAACGGGTGATGGAGAGGCCGTCCCACTTGTTCACCGGGGAAAACTGGCCGCGCGTCTCCGGTTTGATGGGAATGCCGCTGCGGGTGCCGAGCCCGAAGCTCCGCAGAATCCGGTCCAGATTTTCCTTGCCGAGCATCAGCCCGATTTTGGCGGTGCCGATGTTGCTGGAGTGCTTGATGACGTCGGCCACCGAAACCAGCTTGGCCGGATGGGTGTCGCGCATGCTGCGGTTGGCATAAATCCACAGGCCGTTTTCGCAGTCGACCATGGTTTGGGGAGTGATGATCCCCATGTCCAGCGCGCCGGCCACCACCATCGGCTTCATCACCGAACCGGGCTCGAAGGAGTCTTCGATGGCGCGTACGCGCCAGGCTTCGCTGTCCATGTTTTTGCGGTCGTTCGGATTGAAGCTCGGGCGCTGGGCGATGGCCATGATGTTGCCGGTGCGCGGGTCCGCCATGACGGCGTAGGCCGTCCTGGGGTTCCACTTCGCCATGACTTTGTCCAGCTCGTCTTCGACGATGGACTGAATCGGCTCGCTGATGGTCAGGAACACGTGTTCGCCGTCGCGTGCACTCTCGCGGGTGCCTTCCCCGTAGGGCAATTTGATGCCGCTCAGGTCGACTTCATATTTTTCCTGGGTGGTTTCCGGCTTGGTGGTGTCCTGGCGGGCGGTCTCGATGCCGCCGCCGCCGATGAACCCGAGCACGTTGGCCATCAGGTGATTTTTCGGATAAAACCGCTTGTAACCCTCGTCGAAGGTCACGCCTTTGATATCATTGACCTGCAGCACTTCGTCGAATTTCTTCACTTCCTCGTGCGAGGCTTCCTTGACCAGCAGGGCATAACGGCGCTTGACCGTTTCAAAGGAGCCGTCATCCTTCTGGCGCTGGCGCGTTTTGCGCATCAGGTTGCGGTAGATCTCATCCTGGTCGGCATTGAAGTGCCACTTCAGCAGCAGCGACAGTTTTTCCGCTTTGACATCCGAATCGATGTTGCAGGGGTCCGCGATGATCTGGGCCACGGGGATGTTTCCCACCAGCAGGAGTCCGTCGATATCGCGGATCTCGCCGCGCTTGCCGACCTTGGTGCGGACGGCGGTGTATTTGCGCTTGGCTTTGTCGAAGAGTTCCTCGTGACGAACGATCTGCAGATGGTAGAGCTTGGCTCCGACGTAGATGAAGAGTCCCAGTAATAAAACAATTACAAAATAAATGCGTGCTTTGACGCCGTCATTACTGGTTAACATTCCTCATTGGACTCCTTAGCGAATCGGTGCCGGTATTGTCTGCGGTCAGATGGGCAAACTCGGTGGTCCGGGCCAGCCCCGTCTTTTCATAATTCACCGTCATGCGGTGGGTCTGGGCGGGGGAGGGCAGGCGCAGCGGGAGATTGAACAGAGCGATGCGGTGTTCAATATTCTTCCACGAGGAGAGCGATTCGCGCCGGGTGGTCAGGTATTCGATTTCGCGTTCGAGCCGATGGATTTCCGTCCGGAATTTTTCGGATTCGCGCGACATGGCCACGCCGCGCGAGTTGAACGTCAGTCTCAGGCTGATTGCGGCGAAAATCCCCAATCCGAGAATGATGACAAAGAACAGGATATCGAACTTGCCCCAGACTGCCTCCCGGGCGCCGGTGGTCCGCTTCCTCACTGTTGACGTGGTCTTTTTGGTTCTTATATTCATTCCATTCCTCCTGGATTACTTGACTTGTCCAATTTTTCCGCTACCCTTAATTTCGCACTGCCCGAGCGTGAATTCTCGGCCAGTTCATCCGGTGCCGCCGTGACCGGTTTTTTCGTCAATACCTTCATCGTCGCCCGGTTGCCGCCGCAGATGCAGATCGGGCACTTGGGCGGACAGATGCAATTCGTTTCGGCGTCCCGGAAAAAGTTCTTCACCATCCGGTCCTCCAGCGAGTGAAAACTGATCACCGCCAGCCTGCCGCCAGGCCTGAGTATGTCGCGTGCCGCCTCCAGTCCGCGCTCAAGCTCGCCCAATTCATCGTTTACCGCGATCCGCAGCGCCTGGAAGCACAGAGTGGGAGTCGGTAACTTCCCCGGCCTGGCCTTGCCCAGCACGCTGTCGCAGAATTCGGCGAAGTCGGCGGTGGTGTCGAACGCTTTTACTGCCCGGCGCTCCACGATCGCCTGCGCCAGTCTGCGCCAGCGCTGAATTTCGCCATAATCACGAAAAATTCTACCGAGCTCTTCTTCAGGAGCCCGGTTCAAAACCCGGGAGGCGGAGTTGGGGTCCCGCTGATCCATCCGCATGTCGAGGGGGCCGTTCAGACGCAATGAAAATCCCCTCCTCGCATCATCAATTTGCGGGGAGGAAATTCCCAAGTCCAGCAGTACTGCATCCACCGAGGTCCACCCGACCTCTGCGGCCAGCTCCGCCAGTTCGCTGTAATTTCCTCGCAGCAGCTGAATTCGGTTTCCGGCGAAGGCCAGGGCATTTTCTGCCCGGGCCAATGCATCGCCGTCACGGTCTATCCCCAATAATTCCGCCTGCCCGTTTTTTCTCAATATCAAAGAACTGTGACCGCCGCAGCCCAGCGTGCCGTCAATCAGGCGCATCGCCCCCGATTGCCAGCTCAGGAACTCCGTCACTTCGCGGTGCAGTACCGGATAGTGGCAGAACCCGTCGCCCTTGCTGATGGTCTCGGTCATCTCAAACCTCATTTTCCGCCGTTCAAATGCTCAAGCAGCTGCGACAGCATATCGCTGCCGCCTTCGCTGATCTTTTCCACTTCCGCCAGGCTGACTTCGTTCGGCTGCTCCGGGTTCCAGCGGTTCGGGGCGCACAACATGATGTGCGTCACACCGCCGATCATGGCGACCTGGTCGGCGATACCCACCGCGTCCAGATGGCCCTTTTCCAGCCGGATTCGCCCCTGTTTGTCGCAGCGGCATTCCCTTGCGCGCGCGCCAAACTGCTGCAATGCAGCCTGCGCCTTCGGATTGGCAAAAGACACTTTTTGAGCTTTGATCAAAAAACTTCTGAAGGATTCAAACGGGAACAGCAGCAACTGCAGCCCTTCGCCCTGAAAAAGGATAAAGCGCGTCTCGCCCTCGCCCCGACGCCAGTCGCTGGGTATCGCCACCCGCCCCTGACTGTCAAGCGAATGCTCAAACATGCCAAAATAAAAGACTTCATCCATTTTTCACCTTTCCAAAACGAGCAGGTCACCTAAATGCCCCTTTTTAACCCTTTATATCCCTAAGATATCCTATCTTCACCATTTTGCAAGCTTTTTCGGCATTTTTTTCGATAATTTTTTGGCCCTTGGCGGATTAAAGAGTATATTGCGGAAAGAACCCGAATCAACGGAGAAAAAATGGACTGGACCGACGAAGCTGTGGCGCTGATCAAAAAGCAGGAAAAACTGATTGAGGACCTGACGGTCATGCTGCAGGATAGAAAGGACCTGATCCTGGCGCAGCGCGAGATCATCGACGCCCAGGAGGACCAGATCCGGCTGCTGAAAGGTATACTCGCCGAAAAAGGACAGGAGCTCTAGAATAAAACTTCTTGAAAAATAATCCGATGGATTTATATTGATTCAGAGGTGAAATTGATGTCGACTGTTCGTAAATTATTGGATGCTATTTCCGGCAGGCTCAGCGCCGCCGGTATCGATTGCGCTTCCGCGGAGGCGGAGTGGATCCTGATGCACCTGGCCGGGATTTCCCGTCTGGAACTTTACAGCCGGAGTAAACTGGAGATATCGCAGGAACGTCTGGAGGATGTCCTGGCGCGGCGCTGCCGTCGTGAACCGCTGCAGTATATTCTGGGCGAAGCGTTTTTCATGAACCTGCGCCTGGAGGTCGAGCCCGGGGTGTTGATCCCGCGCCCGGAAACGGAGCTGCTGGTGGAGCGCGTTTGTATGGGGGCGCCGCCCGGCGGAGCGGTTTGCGACATCGGGACCGGGTCGGGAGCGATCGGGCTCTCGGTGGCGTATGAGCGGCCCGACCTCTCGGTCACGGCGGTGGATATCAGCCCGGAAGCCTGCAGGATCGCCGAGGCCAACCGCCGCCGGCTGGGGCTAAGCAACATCAGGATTTTTCATTCCGATCTTTTCGGCAGCATCGGCGGCAGTTTCGACGTGATCGCCGCCAACCTGCCGTATGTCACCGAGGCCGAATACGCCGACCTTCAACCCGAAGTGAAAAATCATGAGCCCAAGCTGGCCCTGACTTCCGGCGAGGACGGTCTCGACCTGATTCGCCGCATCATCGCCGCCGCCCCCGAATATTTGAACAAGGGCGGAATCCTGATTCTGGAAATCGGCGCATCGCAGGGACCGGCCGTAGCCGAATTGATGGCCGCGGACTTCAAAGACGTGGAAATCATCCGGGACTATAGCGGTCTTGACCGTCACGTGATCGGCTGTTTTGCGTGATTTCGCCCGCAGGGCGACCAGCGTTCCGCCGCTGGACCGCGTCCGGCAACGTGCCGGCTCGAAATATCTTTTAAAGGGAGATCCGCGAGTTTCCGACTCGCGCAAGGAGGCTGCCGCCCCTTGACCCGGCAGGGGGTGTTCCGGCGGGTTCTCAGGGTGGCAATCCTGAGTGCGAATGCGCATATCCCCCATTATATTCAGTCAGGATGCGCAGTATCCGCTTCGCGCCGGCACGTTGCCGGACGCGGTCCAGCGGCGGAACGCTGGTCGCCCACCGGGCGAAAAATGAATCAGGTCAGGCGGTAGGGAACGAATTCTTTGACTTCGCCGTTGAGGCCGTTGGTGAAAATTTCCGCGAGTTTCTCGCCCATGCCTTGATAGTTCTGTACTGCCGAGAGCAGCGGGATGCCGGTGTTGCGCAGCGAATGGGCATTGTCGAAGTCCGAATAGAAAATATCTTCGTTGAATTTCAAATTGCGGTCGGCCGCCATTTTCAGGACCGCCCCGGTGAAGCCCAGCGTGGGCGAAACCATGACGATCGGGCGTCCCGGCACGAAATCGATTTTCATCAGGGCTTCGTAAATATCCTGATACGAAAGGCTTTTGATTTCGATCATGCGGTAGAAGGCATTGCCGGCGGCGCAGGCGTCGACGAAGCCGTCGCGCCGTTCGCGGGCGATATAATAATTATCGTGCTGCGCCAGGAAAAAGATCTGGGCGTTTTTGCCGGCGCGCTTCAGGTTCATCTGGGTCATTTCCCGGACGGCTCCCCGGTGGTTGGTCGAAATGAAGTTCATGCCCGCCGGATAGCGGTTGATGATGATGACCTTGTTGCTGAACGGTTTGAGATTTTCCATGATCCGGTCGTCGGGCATGGAAACCGCGGAGAGGTCGAAGCGGTCGACCGCCGAAGGATCGGACTTCAACGCTCCGATGTCGACGAAGGTCAGGCTCATTTCAGCGCTTTTGGCGAGCAGTGGGCGCAGCATGTCGCCGCGGTCCGACTCTTCCTTGCCCAGCTCCTGGGCCGCGACCCGTTCGCCGAGCGTGGAGAAATAGGCCAGGCGCAGCACCGGTGAGCGCCCCGTGACCACCGTGCCGCCGCGTTTGGACGTGGCCAATACGCCGCTCTCGACCAGTTCCTTGAGGGCATGGTTGATGGTGGTGCGGGTGACCTGATATTTCTCGATCAGCTGTTCGCGGGTGGGGATGCGCTCGCCCGCGGCATAGCGTCCGCTGCGGATATCCTGCAGCAGCTGATTCTTCACTTTTTCGTATTTCGGTATGTAAGCCATTTAAACATCCTTTCCTATTAGTATGACACATAAACAGCGAATGTCAATAATATAAACCGGTTTTTTAATTGATTTTTTTTAACAGGTCCGGTCCATCCGAGTCGATTTTTCGCGAAAAAGATTCGGATGGGGATTGACAAATTTCAAAAACTCTGTATAATAGAAGTAACGATAATTCAGTTTAACGTTACTTCATGAGGATATGAGCTCAAAATGAGTGTGACATTAAAAGATATAGCGAAAGAAGCCGGGGTTTCGGTGATGGCGGTGTCGGCGGTTATGAACCGCACCTCCAGCACCCGTGTTTCGGAGAAGAAGCGGCAGAAGATCGCACAGATTGCCAACGAACTGGGCTACCGCTCCAACCTGTTGGCGCGGACGCTGCGCGGCGGGCGCAGCTCGGTCATCGGCGTGATGATCGACTCGCAGGCGCCGCCCTCCATGTACAACATTGTCCGCTATATCGAATCCGAGGCGGCCGCGAATGGCTACCGGATCATGATTTCCGAACAGCATGATTCCGTGGACAGCATGGTCGAGTCGTACCAGAGTTTCGAGCAGTACGGCGTGGAAGGAGTGATTTGCCTCGCGTACGGATACCCCGGACAGGAAGAAAAATTCCAAAGTTTCTTTGGTGGCAGGAAAAATCTGGTCCTGGTCAGTTCGCGTGACAATTCGGAACTGCCGCAGGTATACGTGGACCTGGGCGAAGCATACCGGCAGGCTTTCAGGCACTTCATTGATACCGGACGGCGGAAGATCGGGGCGATTATTTGCGACTTGCCTTGTTGGAGCCAGCAGACTCGAATCAGTTTGTACCGGAATGTCTGCAATGAATTGCGGCTTCCGCAGTTTCATTACAGCCCTGCGGATTACAGCGATGCGGAGCACATTATTCCGGAAATCGAAAAATGCATCATCGAATTTATTATTCCGCAGAAAATCGATGCGGTAATGATTCACTCCGATATGTATGGCGCTTATTTGCTTTCCGCATTGACGCGGCATGGGATCAAAGTGCCCGACGATATCGCGGTGATTGGCGACGATGACCGGGAGTTCTGCCCGGCACTGCTGCCGCCGCTGGCCTCCATCAATTTTCGTGAGGAAGTACAGGGGATGGTCGCTATACAGATGATGCTGAAGATGTTGCGAAAAGAAGAATTCGAACCCCGTCAACTGGTTCCCGCCAAACTGGTCCTGCGGGAATCGGCCGGATATAAAATTCAATAACCAAGCGAGGATGATAATGAACAAGAAAGGTAAAACATTCACATTGATAGAGCTGCTGGTAGTAATAGCTATCATCGCGATATTGGCAGCCATGCTGTTGCCGGCCCTGAATATGGCCCGGGAGAAATCCAAGGCAATCAAATGCATGGCCAATTTGAAGGACCTCGGAACTACGCATCATATGTATACGTCGACCTATGACGACTACATTATGCCGGCATGCAGCCCCGGGTGGCCCCTTTATTACAAGGCCAATTATCCGGGGGATGGTTATTTGACCTGGCTGTGGTTTGCGTATCAGATTTCACCGTATGCGGCCACGGGCGGCGTCATGGTGTGCCCGAGCGGAAATGCCGAATATCTGGCGAAAGGGTATGCAGATCCCGCCGACAAAACCTCGGCGACTTTTCCGCTGGGTTACGCGCAGAACTCCATGGTTTCGGCCGGTTGGGTCGGGGGTACGCTACCCTGGCGAAAAATGAACTCCTGGAAAAGGCCGAGTCGCGTCGTGTTGACGGTCGACAGCAACAACAAGTACACCGGCAAGGGTATCGGCAACGGTTATCATCTGGAATATTGGGACGTCGGCCTTAACTGGTTCGGCATGAGCGGACGGCACAGCAACCGCTGCAATATCCTGATGTTGGACGGCCATGTCGTTCCCACGCTCCAGAAAGAAAATACCAACCCGGAAACAGCCGGTTACTATTGGACCTTTGCGAACCAAAACTACTATTAAGAAAATGAAAGGATCGATGATGAAATTATTTTATGTGATGATGTTGGTCGTTGCGGCTGGCTGTTTAAATGCTCAGACGATTTTCAAGGATGGCAAATCGGATTATGTGATTCAGTTGAAAGCGGATGCGATTCCGACCGAAAAGACCGCGGCCGCGGAACTGCAGGAGCATATCCGGTTGATGGGTGATGTCAAGTTATCCATCGTGAACCAGGTGCCGGCCGGGAAGAAGGCGATCCGGATTGCCGCGAACCCGCAGCTCGAAGCTGATGCCGTCGTCCTGAAACTGCAGGAGGATGGCACGCTATTGATCGGCGGCGGCAGCCCGCGCGGGGTGTTGTATGCGGTTTATACGCTGCTTGAGGACTACGCGCAGGTTCGTTGGTGGACGCCCACTGCCGCCCGGATTGAGAAGCGGGCCGAGTGGACCCTGCCGGAACTGAATTACACTTACACGCCGGCGTTCAAAGTACGCGAGGTGTTCTACCTGCCGGTGCGGAAAAATGAAGCGTTCGCTGCCCGCATGCGCAACAACGGCCATTTCAATGAGATCAGCGCCGCGTACGGTGGTCATCAGCCGATTCTTGAGTTCTGCCATACCTTCAACAAGATCATTCCGTCGACGCTTTTTAAGACGCACCCGGAGTACTTTGCCGAAATCGACGGCAAGCGCAGCCTGGGGATCGATGTGGGGCAACCTTGTTTGAGTAACCCGGAAGTTCTGGAAATGGTCAAAAAGAAGGTGCTGGAATGGCTGCGGGTGAACCCGGGCACCTCAATTGTCGCCGTGTCGCAGAACGATAACAGCGATTACTGCCGGTGCGCGAAATGCGCCGCGCTGGACAACGCTGAGGGGACGCCCGCCGCCAGCATCATCAATTTCGTCAACCAGGTGGCGGACGCCGTGGCGGTGGAATTCCCGAACGTCTGGGTGGAAACGCTGGCTTACATGTATACCCAGAAAGCGCCGAAAACGATTAAGCCGCGCGATAATATGATCATTCGTTTGTGCTCATTCAAGGTCAACTACGCGCAACCGCTGGACTCCGATGCCAACGCGGCGTTTCGCGATGACATCCGCGACTGGGCGCGCCTTTCCAAGCGCCTCTATATCTGGAATTATGTGATCAATTTCAGCGATTATTTCTCTCCGTTCCCGAGCATCCGCCATTTCGGACAGGACCTGCGGTTCATGGCGGCGAACCGGGTGGAAGCTGTATTCGAACAAGGCACCGGGCTGAATGAGCTGAGTGATATGATGGAGCTCCGCCAGTGGCTCTTGAGCCAGTTGATATGGAACCCGGAGCACGACCAGGAGGCCTTGACGGATGAATTCCTCGAAGGATATTACGGAGCCGCCGCGCCGTATGTGAAGCAATATCTCGAAATCGGTTATCAGATGGCGGATACGGCCAAACCGGATATGCGGTGCAATGGAGCCCGTACATGGTTCATTCCCGAGGACTTGTTGCGAATGAAAGAAGCGTTCAACAGCGCCGAAGCCGCGGTCAAAGACGATCCGGTATTGCTGGACCGCGTTCAAGTGGCGTCCATACCGGTGAATTTCGCCATCATCAACCGGAACGAACTGAAGGATCGCATCGACCAGCTCAAGCTCCTGAGTGACTCCTGGGCGATTTATCAGCGCCACGCCTACGGCAACGCCTGGCGCGAGCACCACGGCAATATTCCCCAGCGGTTTTTCCTGCTGAACGGCCAGCTCACCGGCAACTGGAATCTCGGCAAAGAACGCCCCGAAATCTGCAAGGGGTTGGCCGACGATCAGTGGGCGGTATTCGATAACACCATGTTCAAATTGTTCGGGGCGAAAAATATCGATGACAACGGCACGAAAGCCGTGCAATTACCGCAGAGTGTCGATTGGGCGCTGCAGCTGCCGATCCCGCAATTCCGCGAAGGCGCGTGCCGCTGGCAGGTTTACGGCGTGCTCCGTTGTGACAGCACTGTTGCACAGGGTTCGGCCGGAACCATCGGCCTGCACCCGAACAAAGGCATCAAGCAGCAGATTCCGATCGAGAAATACAAGGGCGCGAACTATCAGCTGCTCGACCTCGGGGTATTTGACCTGAATCCCGGCGGCTACTTCTATGTCACCGGACAGAATAATCAATCAACACTCTATTTCAAAGAGTTCATCATGATTCGAAAGTGATCGTACATTTCATGAATATCAATGGACAATCAATGTATGACATGATTTTGCGATAAACTGATTTCCTCCTCAAAAATAACTGGCACGCTTATTGCTTAAGTAAGTGTGTCAGTTTTCATTTACAAGGAGGATGGTATGGATCTGATGCCGGTCGCGGTTGTTTATGCAGTCGCATTGTTTATATTGATCGTCATGCTGGTTTGCTGGCTCCGGGAACACAAGGTCCGGAACTTTTTTCTGATCGGGGTGATACCGGTTCTGCTGGCAATAGCCGGACAGGCTCTTTCGTTTTTTCTTTGGTTCAATCAGGGAGCATTCGGACTAATCGCGCATTTGTTGATGGCTCTTTATGTGCTGCCGATCTTCATGGTGCTCGCAGTCATCGCAATGGCTCTTTTTCTGAGGCGCTTTACCCGGAAGCAACAAGGGTTGAAGCGGATTTATTTCGTATATGCCGCCATACCGGTACTGTATGTGATGCTGTTGCCGGCGGGTTTGGCGTTGAGTATAATAATCGAGTACTGGTTCAAATGATGATGTTTACTATTTATTCAATCTGCATGTGTTTATTGGGGCTGGGTCTGATTTACGGTCTTGGACATTGCAAGGTTCGGAATTTTTTTCTGGTGGTTGCATTTCCGGTGCTGCTGGCATTTTGCAGCCAATACCTTGCCATGCTCATTTTCAGGGGAGATCTGATGAATCTGATATTCATGTTCATCTATTTGCCGATTTTCATTCCGATCGCCATGGTCGCGTCCGCGCTGGTTGTTTCGCAGGTATATACATACAAAGAAGCCGCGCGATTTCTGAGTATTCTCTATACCGCGATACCCGCCGCGTATATCGGCATTTACTACCTGATCGTACTTACAGTGGTCCGTTGACGGTCAGCGGCGGCGGGCGCGGCGGAGGGCCTCGGCCAGGTCGGATTCGGGGGCGGGGGGCGCTTCCGGTTCCGGCGTTTTTTCGGGTTCGATAACAGGGGGCGGAGCCGCCTTGTAGACCTTTTTGCGTTTGGGCGCTTTTTCTTTGGGGTCGGCAGGCGATTTGGGCTTGCGGCGGCGGCTGACGAGGCCCAGGCGGCGCTCGGCCACTTCCAGCAGCAGAACCAGCAGCGCGGCCATCAGGATAAACGGCGTCAGATTATACAGCCGCCGGTAAACGGGCAGTTCTTTCCACAATTCCTCGGGGACGAAGCGCTCGCGGCCGCCGGTCATCCGGAAGAGGTCGGTCACAGGCAGGGAGCCGGGCGCGGCGTGTTCGTCCGGCAGGAACTCCGGGGAACAGGCGAGGGCGGCGGGGGCGAGCGGCAGCGGACGGCCGCCCGGCCAGGAGACGGTGCCCAGATAAATGGCGTCGCCCTCCAGCGGGACGTCCGCTTCCATGCGGTCGGGGGCGGTCCATTCGAACGATAATTGACGATTTTCGATGGCGTGGCCGGGCTTGGAGATGACGATGTTCAGGCTCGGGCGCTGCTCCCACGGGTCGCGTTCGCGGGCGGGGTCCAGCGCCAGCTCCACGTGCAGCGTGCCTTTGTCCTGGCGCTGGGTGATCATGAAGTCGCGGTTTGCCTCCGGCACCAGCACCCAGTTGGCGATGGCGGCGAGGAGGGTGCCTGCGTCGGGATCGGCGGCGAATTTGCCGGTGTATTCGCCGTCGGCCTCGGCGGTGAGGGCGGCGGTGCGGCCGAGTCCGGCCTGGCCGATGGCGGCGAGCGGAGCGTGGTTTTCGTCGCGGCCGAGCAGGATGATCTCGCAGCCGTCTTTGCTGTAGCAGAGGTTGTAACCGCCGAATTCGGTGGATTTGCCGAGGCGGGAAACGGCCAGCGAGCGGACGGCGGCGGTGTAATCGGCGGCAGTGGGAGTGTCGATGAAGGTCTGGCGGGCCACGGTGAAGGTGTCCTGAGCGAAGATGCGCGGCAGTTCGTCGGCACGGTCGGAGAAATAGCAGAGACCGTTGCCGCGCCGCGCGACATCTTTCAGAAATTCGGCGTCGGAATCGTATTCATGGCCGAGGCCGACCACGCTGACGGTGATACCGGCCTTGGAGGTGCGGTCGAGCAGGGTTTTGTATTCGCCCGGCTCTTCGGCGTCGTTGGCGTCGGCGAAAAGCAGCAGGTGGCGGATTTTGGCTTTCGATTTCAGCAGTTCGGTGGTGGCGGCGTGAAGCGCGGTGTAGGTGAAAATGCCGCCGCCCATGGACTCGATGGAGCGGATTTTGGCTTCGCCCCGGTTGATGTCCGAAACCGGGCTCAGTGGAATGACCGTGTGCGGCTGGCTGTCGATGGCGATGACCCCGAATTCGTCCAGCGGCGTCATCAGACGGAACACTTCCAGCGTGGCCAGATTCGCCATATCCATTTTGGTCATGTTGCCGATGGACATGGCCATACTGCCGGAGCGGTCGAGCGCCACAATCAGCGCCAGCGAACTCTTGCGCATTTCCTGCCGCTGCTCCATCGAAACCGGCAGGATTTCCTCGATCGGCGAGCGGTAGTAGCCACCGAGGGCGAAGGAGCTGCGGCCGCCGGTCATCATCAAACCGAGCGCGCCGGATTTCACCAGCCCGGCGGTGAGTTCCATGCCGTCGAGGCTGAGCGGGCCCGCCGGGACGTTTTCGAGGAGTACGCCGGAGTAACCGGCGAGTTTCTCTGCGGTGAGTTCGCGGGCGGCGGGAGCGCGGGCCACTACGTCGAGTCCGGCTTGACGGAGCACCCGGGCGAGGTTGCCGGAGGGTGACTGCGTCAGCAGCAGCAATGGTTTGCGGCCGGAAATCTGGATGAGGTGGCGGGCGCGGTTGTTCTCGGGAATTTCATCGAGTTCGGGGGTCTGGCCGGTGATTTCGATGGTGTAATCGGCCACGCCCGGCGAGTCGCTGCGGTCGCGCCAGGTGACGAAATTGGTGCCGCTGCGGAGGTTGACCTCCACGGAGCGCCAGTTGCCGTCGCCGCGTCGAATCCGGCAGACGGCACTTTGCGCGGCGGGCGAAATAATCCGGCAGCTGATGGTATAGATTTCGCCGGGAGCGGCGGTCAGGGGGGCGTCCAGTGCCGCGATGCCGAGGTCGTGCACGGTGAGCCGCCGCAGCAGTTTGTAGTCCACGGCGATGCGCCGGGCGGCGGCGGTGGCAAGCACCCGGGCGGGGTCCGCGCCGGTCCAGGAGCCGTCGGTGATGGTGACGATCCGGCCGGAGGTGTTCTCCGGAATCAGGCGGAGCGCGACATCCAGGGCGGACGAGAGATCGGAGGCGTCGGGATTGCGGAGCGTGCCGTTCAGGCCGCTGAAGCCGTGCGCCTGCGGCAGTTTTTCAATGAGGCTGTCGCCGCCGAAACTGACGATGCCCAGCTTGGAATCGGCGGGGCGCGCAGCTTCCAGATGGCGGATGTATTCTTCGGCGTCGGCCCTGGCGGAACCGGGCATGGAGCGGCTGCGGTCCACCAGCACGATCAACGTACCGGCGCGGTCCGGCATCCGCAGCTGCGGACCGGCCAGGGCCAGCACCAGCAGCAGGAACAACGCGCCGCGCAGGATATTCAGCACCGGATTGCGGAACGGCCGGTAAAAACACCACATCGCCAACGGCAGCAGCAGGAGAAACGCGGCTGGATAGAGGAAGATCATACGCCCCTCCTTGCATTGCCGAGTTTATATTGATGAAAGACCAGCACGGCGAGCGCCAGCAGCAGGCAAATAAACGCCAGCGGACGGCGCGGAAACAGCGTGGCGTCCGGCAGCATCTGCGATTGCCTGGTATATGGTTCCGCGCTCCTCAAATCCGATTCGGCGGGGTCAAGGGTCGAGACGGCGATGTCCCAGCGGTTGTCGATGTGATAAATCCCCGGGGCCCCGGTCACGAAATAAGCGCTGCGGTTGACCGGTTCGAGCTTGCGCTGGGTGCCGTCCGGCAACGTCAGGGTCAGAGACAGCGGCGCGGGGTCGGGCAGACGGATGGAGACGGTTTCCCCGGCACGGTAATTGACCCGTTCCGGGCCGGGGCGCTCGCGGTGGAGTTCGTCGGCGAGGTTCCAGAAAAAGATCGGCCAGAAAGGCCGCTGCGACAGGTTCGAGCGGAGCGGGTCCAGATTCAGGTGGACATCGATCCGGCCATCGAGGCGGCGGGATTCGCTGAGCAGTAGTGCCGCGCCGCGTTGGAGCAGGGGACGGCCGGGCAGTTCCTGTGCGGGGAGCGCGGTCCAGCGCAGATCCTGCAGCGGCAGTCCTCGGGTCAGTTCCTGACCGGAAAAAGCAGAGATCAGTTCGGCGGTCATGACGGCGGCGGAGTTGCCCGCGCCGTGCCAGATCAGCCGGTGGTATTTGCCGGGAGACTTGCCGGGCGTGTCGAAGAGCAATTCGGGTTCGCCGTTTTGCGTGAAAAGGGGATTGTCGCGCAGGACGTCTTCCAGGCTTTTGCGGGCCGGTTCCGGCAGGGTAGTGCTGAAGCGGTAAACGACCGGCGGGCGGAGATCCGGCTGCAGGTAGGCGCGGTTATCAAAGGGCAGGGAATCGGCGGGCGTTTCCAGCAGTACTTCGACGGGAAGTTTTTCGGCGGAAACGGGCAGCCGGACGACGACTTTGCGGCGCTCGCCGGGGGCCAGCGTGAACCATTCGCCCTGTCCGCCGGGCGAGAGTACTGCGCGGGCACGCTGCGGCATGGCGGCATAATTGACCGCTTCCAGCAGGATTTTGTCGTCCTGACGGCGGGCGTTAACCAGTGCCACGTTCGGTTTGGGGCCGCCGCCGGAGAACCACGAAATATCATCGGTGAGCGGAAACGACGGCGCGTGGTCGGTGAGCACCAGTATTTCGGCGTGTGCCGAAATGCTCCGGGCCAGGGCGATGGCGGCAAAAAGATCGGAACCGGGCTCGTCGCTGCGCCCGAACGCGGCCATGTCGACTTCCTCGTAACTGTCGGCCACCAGCCGGGGGGCGGGCCCGGCGGCGATGCAGATCAGGCGGCGCTTCGGGGTGCGTTTCAGGTAGTCGGACAGATATTTTTCGGCGGCCTGCCGGGGCGAGGGCTCGCCGGGCATGGCGGCCTGCATGGAATACGAATTGTCGAGGACCACCGCCAGCGGCGGGTACGATTCGCCGAGCATCCAGTACGGCGCGGCCGCGGCGGCGGCCAGCAGCAGCACCGCCAGACTTTCCAGATAAAAACTCAACGGCAGGCGCTTCAGCTCGAACCGCGAACCGCTCTGCGGCGACGTTTCGGGCTTGTCCCACAGGAACAGCGCCGGTACATCCTTGCGGCGCGAGCGCCGGTACCAGAGATACAGCGCCAGCAGCACCAGCAGCGCCGCCGTACTGATAAAAAATCCCGGTTGTTCAAAGCCCATCCGCATTATTTCAATACTCCGCACCGGAAGAAATCCTGTAAGTTCCATTGCTGCAGAAAATCCTCCACCGTCAGGTGAATCAGCCCGATGCCGAATTCCTCGGCGGCGCGGGCCCACATTTCGCGGTGGCGGCTCAGGCGGTCACGGTAGCGGCGCACCATGGCATCGTCGAGAAAAAGTTCGCGTTCCTCGCCGGTCTCGTGGTCGCAGAGCGCCCAGTTGCCGTTTTCGGGGGGCGCGAGCTCGTCGCGGGTCAGGAGTTCGATCAGGACGACATGCATGGCGCCGTCGGAAAGCCGGCGGAGGAAATTCTCCGGCGCGGACGGCCAGAGAAAGTCGGAGACGGCGATCCGGATGCCTCGGTTCTGAAAAAGCCCCGGCGAATCCGCCAGCGCCTCATCGGGATTCGAGGACGAATTGAATTCGGTGTCGAGCCACTCGGCGGGGTGGGCGGGGGAGTGCTCGCGGACGAGTTTCTCCCCGGCGTGCCACACGGCCAGCGAGAACCCGGCGTTCACCGCCGCCTGGGCCAGCAGTGCCGCCACGCCGAACGCGGCCGCGGCCTTGAGCTCACCGCCCGCCGCCATGGACGCGGAGTGATCGAGCACGATATCGCAGCGCGGGTCGACTTCCTCGCTGTAAAGCTTGATCATCAACTGCTCGCTACGCGCGAATACGCTCCAGTCGAGGCGTCGCAGGTCGTCGCCGGCCTGATACTCGCGGTATTCGGCAAATTCCAGGGCGTTGCCGGTGCGGCGGCCGAGGCGGCGGCCGCCGATGCCGGCCGAGGCGCGGGGCGTCGCCAGTTCCAGTTCGGCGCCGTGAACCAGCGCCTGCTGCAGAATTTGCCTGAAGGGTTCTTTCATTCTTTGGGTTTCCCGTCCTCGCGGCACAGCTTGAAGTCCTTGCGGAAACGTGGAATCAGGAAGAACGCCAGCGCCGCCGCGACAAACCAGCCGAGGTTGCTCCAGTAGGAGAAAACGATTTCGATATCCTGCATTGTGATCAAAGCCACGATCAGACAAACCGCCAGAAGGGCCAGCGTCAGGAAACAGGAGACGAAGTTGAAGATTTTGTCCCGGGAATCGAGGCGGCAGCGGATGAAGAAAGCGTTCACCCTGGCGCTGACCGGATAAGCGAGTTCGCCGGCGCACAGGGCGCTGACGAGCAGTACGTTCCATTCGCCATGGTCATGATATTTCAGGATCAGAAATGCGACGATGGTCGCGAACCAGGCCCACAGCCAGCCGCCTGCGGAAGCGCTGCCCCAGAAGAACCACAGCGGTTTCCGGCGGTTTGCCGGGAGGCCGGAGCCCTCCAGCGAACCGGACATGGAGCCGATCGCCCCCAGAGCCCCGGCCAGGACGGGCACCACGAGCATAAACTTGCCGTCCGAACAGACGAAACTGATCAGCAGCCCGGACAGCAGCAATACCGCCTGGCCGATCCGCATGTAGACTTCGCGTTCGCGGGCGGAGGGCAGGTAGGTACTGTAAAACCAAGCCAGCAGATATACGGCGAGCGGCAGGAGCCCCAGCACTCCGCCCCAGTTTTTGACCCAGAACTCGGGGTTCAGGGGAATCATGCAGCAGATCATGATCCAGAGCACCAGCGTATCCAGACGTATCCGGTAAGTGGTCAGCAGCATGACGACCATCAGCGAGACCAGATATATGTTGGCGCATTCCCGCAGCATATTGCCGAAGTCTTCCGGGTAGATGACCAGGAAAATGAGCCATGAAATCCCCGAGATCAGCAGAAAGCCGAAATAGAGAACCGCGTGACTCAGCAGCAGTCCCTTTACCAGCGAAGCTGCATGGTAGGGCGAATAGGCCATGAAGTGCAGCATCGGCGATTCCTTGCTGAACATCGTCCGGGTTTTGGTAAATGTCTGGCTGACGCAGGCAAGCATGCAGAACGCCGCGACGAAGGTCAACGCGATGCTCATATTCGGCTCTCCGCCGAATTGCCGGATTTGCGAATGAATGTAGAGCAGCAGTATTTGGAGAAGAACGCTGACAATCCCCGCGTAAAGGATAAAATGGTTGTGGCGCAACTGGCGCAGACACTGAAGCAGCCAGTAGTTCCAGGAATCGCCGGCGGTTTTGGTCTGTTCCACGGCGGCGGGCTGGATATTTTCGACCACCACTATTTCCTCGGCAACGGCGGGCGGGGGGACAGGTTTCGGTACGGGTTTCGGCGCCGGAGCGGGGAACGTCACGCTTTGAGCCGGCGGCTTCAGCTCATCAGGCTTGGTATCGGGGTGGAACTCCTTGAACTGTTTGCGGAGATGCCTGCACAAACAGAGGAAACCGGCAACCGCCAGCACAACCGTGAACAGGAAAAAAGCGGGACCGCCATCCCCGGAACGCCCGGTGCTCATCTGAATGCCGATCAGCATGCCGAGGATGGAGGAGACAAATTGAATGATCAGCCACCAGGCCCAGCCCGGCAACTTGGAGTTGAAATGCAGGTAAATGGCGAATTCGGCGCATCCGATGAAGAACAGGATCGTGGAGGTGAATCCCATGATTACTTTCTGGAAATCCGGGTCGACAATGGCGGAGTCGACGAACGCGACCAGCCCCAGCATGGCGGCCATGACCAGCAGCATGAGCCAGGCAAGCAGGATGCCGCCGCTCCAGCCGCTGGAAATCAGGAAATAACCGCACCGCTTGAAGAACTGCCGGGGACACTGACGGGTCACCCGCCAGCCCGCGCTGTCGCGTTCAAATGCCGCCAGGGTCGCGCAGCCGGAAACCGCGATGAAGCCCCCGGCGAGAATCCCGCCGAAAAGAAATTTCTGCCAGTCGTGGCTGTTCGTGGCCAGGTTCATGAGCAAGGCTGCGCCCGGCGCCAGCAGCAGGATGCCGAGCCAGTAAATCCGGGTGGGCAGCATCCGGTTTGAGGCCGAGTGATTCACCGCCGCGACGCTGATGACGAAAACCAGTCCGAGGACCAGCAACAGGAAGCAGATCTGGAGGCAGATAATGAGCGACCCCATGCCGGCCCCGTGACTCATGAGCTGAAAGAATATGACACCGAACATGCCGCCGCTCCAGATAAACCAGACCATGGCGCCGCCGTACAGCCAGACCATCCAGCGCTTGCCGGAGGCCCCGAACAGGATGCCGATCTGGGCCGCCAGCAGGATCGCCGGAAACATGAACAGCGTCGTCAGCAGCATATTGCCCATTTCGATGCCGCGCAGGAAATACGCGATTACGATGAAAGGCAGGCACAGGGCGTAGAGATAGCACGACATGACCAGTGCCCCCGCCAGTTTGCCCCAGACGATCTGAAATGAGCTCAGCGGAGTGATCCGCGAGAAGTCCAGCTCCTTGTCCGCGCGCTCCTCGGCGAAGCGTCTTTCCGTGGTCAGGCCGCACACCAGAAAAGCGGCAACGACGATGCTTGCCACGATGATGTAAAAGAATACCGCTCCGGCATATTCTTCATTTCCGACAATATTCTGCATATAGAGCAGGGCGACCAGTTGCCCCGCCAGCAGCAGCCCGGTCATGACATAGAGGAGCCGGTTATGGAAGTACTGCCGTATTTCCTTGACCAGCACCGGGTTCAGGTAATCGCTCCAATCACGCTTTGTCATTACTGGACGCCTCCGGTGGTGATCTTCATGAAGAGCTCTTCGAGGCCGAGTTCCTGTTTGCGGAAGCCGGTGATGGTGAAGCCCTCGGCCAGAAGCACGCTCATGAGGCGGGCGATTTCCCGGTCGTCGCCGGCGATGAAGGCTTCGAGGCGCGTGCCTTCGTTGTGCTTCACGTCGTGGACGGTGGGGTGCTCGAGGAGCTTGACCCGGATGGCTTCCACATCGTCGCCGGTTTCGATCACCACGACCACGAGTTCCGCCTCGACCACTTCTTCGGCGGGGGTGTCGGGGTTCTGGTTTTGATTCTGCAGCAGTTCGTTCAGCTTGCCGGCGGAGAGCAGTTTGCCTTTTTCGATAATTACCGCGCCGTTGCAGATATCCTGCAGTTCGGAGAGGATGTGGCTGCTCAACAGGATCGCTTTGCCCTGTTTGGAGAGGATTTTCAGCAGCGAGCGAAGTTCGAGGCGGGCGCGTGGGTCGAGCCCCGCCGCCGGTTCGTCCATGATCAGTACCGGCGGATTGTGGATCAGCGACCGGGCCAGGCTCACGCGCTGCTTCATGCCCTTGGACAGAGCGGCCAGGTATTTGTGGCGGATGCCGCCGAGGTTGGTGAACTCTTCGATTTCTTTCAGTACCCGGGTGCGTTGTTCGCCTTTCAGCCCGAAGGTGCGGGCGAAGAAATCGAGATATTCCCAGACTTGAATGTCGCGGTATTCGGGGAGGGCGTCGGGCATGTAGCCGATGAGGTGGCGCACTTTGTCGGGATCGTTGACCACGGAAATGCCGTCGTAGAGCACGTCGCCGGAATCCGGATTGTCCAGCGTGGCCATGATCCGGATGGTGGTGGTTTTGCCCGCGCCGTTGGGGCCGATGAAGCCGAATATGTCGCCGGAACCGAAGTTGAATGATATATTGTCCACCGCCCGGGTTGAGCCAAAGGTCCGGACCAGGTTCTGAATCTTAATTTGCATGGTTATTTTCTCCGCTTGAATCGTATTTACCGATGATATACTGCTGTGCCTGGAACTGCTGGGGCGTGATCCCCGGCGAAAAGAACAGAGGGGCGTCCGCCAGCGCCACATACCAGCCCGGCGGCAGCGCCGCCGCCAGGGCCATGATATCGACCTCGTCCGGCAGGGCGCTGAAATGACGCTTCAAGGCCGGACCCGAGAATACCCAGGTATCGGACTTCCGGCCGGAATCGGGCAGGGCGATTGCCGCTCCGGCGCCGATGACGCCTTGCGAACGGTAGATCCTGCTGTCGTGGCCGACCACGGCCAGTGACTGCAGGGAGCCGCCCAAGCCGTTGACCAGGCGCAATTGCCCGTTTTCAACGCTCTGTACCTGCAGGCGCTCGCGGCGGGTTTCCACGCGCTTCAGCTCGTAATCCAGCGGCACGCGGGGTATCAGCAACCCGGAAATATAATGCTGCGATTCATTCAGGTTCAGCTTGGGCGAGCCCATATGGCCGAACTCCAGACAGTCCCCGGCACGGAAATTGAAGCCGCCGCGCGGCGAGATCGGCGCGTAGACCGCCATCCAGGCCCGGGTGACGGATTGCTGGGCGGTCTGGTCCAGCAGCGTTATGGCCACGGCCCGGCCGCGCGAATACCAGCCTTCGCTGAAGGTGATGAAGAGGATGACCACCGCGCAGAAAATCAGGCTGATCACCGGGGTGGTGACCAGAATCCACGGTTCTTTTTTCTTGCGCCGGAGGTACCAGAAATTAAGCGGGCCGATCAGGAGCACGAATACCAGCATCACGACGAAAAGCAGCCGGAGGGGAATTTCCGTCAGGTTCGGGAGCAGGTTCATGCTGCCATCGTACAGGGGATGGTTGGAGGATGATTTCAGGTACGAACGAAGCGATTCGGCGGGAGCGCCGAGCTCGGGCATTTCTTTGGATGCAGCAGGCTGGGTCCAGATGTTGAGTTTGGGGTTTTGCTTTTCATCGTCTTTCAGGAATTTCGCCACCGCTTCTTTCTGGGTGGGATTGACGGGGCGGCAGTACACGATCGTGCCCCAGTCCAGGGATTCCCGGTGAAATCCCTTGTCCGCTCCGGGGATGTTGTCCGGCCACGGCGCATCGGGCTCCACCAGCATGATCAGGGTGCCGCCGAGCCGGACCCACTGCACGATGGCCGCCTCCGCCTGCGGATGGAGCCGGTCCGACGCCGAGAGGTAAATTTGCCGGAGCCCGATGTAATCCCGCAGGTGCTGGCCCCACTGCAGCAAACTGATGGGGGTAGGCAGGGCGGTATGCGAAATGAGGCGGAGCCTCTGGTAATCCTCCATTTTCAGCGAGGGCGAGACGAGGGCGGTTATTGTGGGGCCGTACGAATGCGAGTACAACATTTTGGACAGGGAGTGTTTCTGGCGGACCCGGTCGATGTAAATGTCCAGCGACACGTCCTGGGTGTACCCTTCGCTTGCCGGATGGTAGAGGCTGACGGTGCCGGAGGCGCCGGGCGGTACCAGCACCGAACGGGTGATCTCAAAACGGTTCTGCAATTGGATGTTGAGCGAAAAGAGGATCTCCACCGGTTTGGTGCTTTTGTTGGCGACCCGGAATTCGTAGGTATGGTAACTGTCGCCGCCCAGCGTGCTCGGCAGCATCGGCGGTGCGACCTCGATGCTCACCGGGCCGAAATCCTCGGCGGAGAGCGTCAGGCAACCCAGGAGAAGCAGCGCGGCGAATATCCGGCTCATACCGTGCCCTCCGCCTTTTCCACGACCACGTCTTTGGACCACTCGATACCGGCGGGATCGACATTTTTCAGCAGCAGTTCAATGAGGTTGTAACTGGAGATTTTTTCCAGCCGGGCCTGATAATTGAGGATCAGCCGGTGGTTCAATACCGCCGGGGCCACGTAGCGGACGTCCTCGAAGCTCACGGTGGGGCGTCCGGCCAGCAGCGCCGCCGCGCGGGCGGACTCGGCCAGCGCAATCGCCGCGCGTGGGGAAGCGCCGAACGCGGTGTAGCGCTTGATCTCCGGCAGCGCCGAGGGGTCGTCGGGATGTCCGGCCGCCACCAGGCGCGCCATGTAGTTGGCCACCGGTTTGCTCAGGTAAATCCGGTCCATGGCGGCAAAGAGTTCGTTGAGTTCTGCATGACTGAGGTGCCAGTCGGAGGCGGGCGGCTCGCCGCGGCGGCGGGTGAAAATGATGTCGGTCAGGGTATTGGCCTTGACGCCGCTGACGGCGATTTTGAAGAGAAAACGGTCGAGCTGGGCCTCCGGGATCGGATACGTGCCCTCGAGTTCGATCGGGTTCTGCGAGGCCAGCACGAAAAAGGGATCGGGCAGCGGACGGGTCTCGCCCAGCAGCGTTACGGCGCGCTCCTGCATGGCTTCGAGCATGGCGGACTGGGTTTTGGGCGAGGCGCGGTTGATTTCGTCGGCCAGCAGGATATTGGAGAAAATCGCGCCGGGCTGGAAAATCATCCGCCGCGTGCCGTCCTGCTCCATCTGCAGAATGTTGCAGCCGAGGATGTCGCTGGGCAGCAGGTCGGGGGTGAACTGGATGCGTTTGAAGTCCAGCGACATCAACTGGCCGAGTGCTTTGACCAGCGCGGTTTTGCCCACGCCGGGGAGCCCCTCAAGCAGGATGTGGCCGCGGCTCAGGATGCCGATCAGCAGCAGTTTGTGAACTTCGTGGTGGCCCAGCAGGATGCGGTCGAGTTCATCGAGAATCCGGTTGGCGCGCTGCTGGATTGTTTTCAGTTCATCCGGGGGAATCAGTTCGGGCTGCTTCATATGTGGGCTCCTGTCAATTGGATTTGGTTTTGAAATATTGTTCAACCACGGCGCGGTGCTCGGGCCGTATGCTGGTCTGGCGCTGCTCCACGTCGGTATCGCCGCCCTGGAGATTTCCCGCGGCGGCGGCCTTGGTTTCTTCATTGGGGTCGGGCGGGCCGGCGAAGGTGGCCAGCGTCACGCTGCGGGCGGGATCGTTCCGGCTGTCGATCTGCACGGATTTCCGCGCGCCGCCGTCGTCCTGCGTGTTGCCGGTCAGGTCGAGATCGGCGTCGGCGCGGCCGCGGCTTATGCCGCCCTTGCCGGGCTCGCCGTTGACGCAGAGGGCGGAGATCAGGGCTCCGGCTTCCGGGGCGTTGTCCTCGAGCCAGTCCGAGAGCGACATTTCGCTGCCCTCGCAGGCGCCGCCACCGGGGCATTTCTGTGGATTCGGGCACTTGCCGGAGGAACACTGCTGCATCTGGCTCAGCTTGGACTCCATCATTTTTTCGAGTTTTTCGCGCATTTCGGCGGACATGTTTTTCATCGATTCGGCCAGCTTTTGCATGGTGGCCGGGTCAAGTTTGTTCAAATTCATGCCGTTGGCGGCGGCCTGCTTCAGCAGTTCGGCCAGCTCAGGGTTTTTTGCGGCCAGTTTTTTCATGATTTCCGCCATTTCCGCGGAAGCTTCGAGAGGGCGCATGTCGGCCGGGAGCTCCGCCAGCGTATCCAGCGAGGTCGAGAGCATGTTGACCGCCTGAATCGAATCGCGGAGCTTGCTGCCCGCTTCTTCGCCGATGGAGTCGATGCGGCGCGACAGGGTTTCCAGCAGTTCATAGGTGCGCCCGGCATTGCCCGCGTCGTTGTTTTCCTTCAGCTCGGCCAAGGTATTCTTGATTTCGACCAGATCCGTGGGCGGGGCGAGGGTTTCTTCCTCGATCACGTCCAGTTTTTCCTGAATTTCGGTCACTTCATCATCGATGTGCAGCCGGTTCACGGCCAGGGAATTGAAATTTCCGACCGGGCACCAGAGCGCGCCGGCCAGGAACACAACTCCGGTCAGAAATGGCAGCGGGCCATATTTCGATGTGGATTTCAGCGACGGCAGGGTCAGATTGCCGATGCGGCTGCCCCATGCGCCCAGTTCAATCTCCAATCCGGCGGAGAGCAGCCCCCCGGTATCGCCGCCGCTGCAGCCTTCCAGATAGATCAGGAGTTTTTTCCGGTCGGGCAGGGCGCGGCGGCTCCGGATCAGCGCCACCGCCAGTGCCGTCAGCAGTCCCGCGCCGATAATCACCGCCGAGTACAGCCCCGCCCAGTTTTTGAACAGGAACCGGCCCCCGAGAATGATCAGTCCGCAGCAGAAAAACGCGCCGCAGCTCCACGGCAGGAAACGCGAGAAAAACAGCATGCGGGCGAGGCGGCTGCGAAACATATTTACCGCCTGTTCCGGCCGGTAGGAGCCCATGTTGTTGATCATTGCGCACCGCCTTGACTGATTTAAGTTCAATGACAAAATAATCAATAATGCATAAGTTTCAAGCGGTAATAACCGTTAATAAGCCAAAAATGACGAAAATCGATTTTTTGCTGAGAGCATAGAAGAAGTTTTCCACTTACGGTATGGCCGGAATAACCGGAAGTCCGATTGAAAATTTGCGAAAATGCTGTATTAGTAAAGGAAGTTATAAATAATTGATCAGGAGCAGTAAATGAACGGTTATCGCAATCCGCAGTTACCCATCGAAGAACGGGTAAATGATCTTATTTCGCAGATGACGCTGGAAGAAAAAGTCGACCAGCTCGCCCAGATTACCATCGGGCAGGATCTCAATCCCAACAACGCCGGGGAGGGGAGTGAATTCCGGCCGACTGTGGGGTCGGTGCTTTCCTATTTCGGCGGCTTGAAGAAGCGCAATGAATTCCAGAAAATCGCCGTGGAGCAGACGCGCCTCGGCATACCAATCATCTGGGGATATGACGTGATTCACGGCTGGCGCACGTCGTTTCCGGTGCCTCTGGCGCAGGCTTGCACCTGGGATACCGACGTGGTCGAAAAGGGGTGCCGGGCGGCGGCCAGGGAGGCGAAGTCCGCCGGCGTCGACTGGACCTTCGCCCCGATGGTGGACGTGCCGAACGATCCGCGCTGGGGCCGGGTGATGGAGAGTTTCGGCGAGGACCCGTATGCCTCCGGCGTTTTCGGCCGGGCCTCCGTGCGGGGCTATCAGACTGCCGATCCGTCGCAGCCGGGAACGGTGGCGGCCTGTTTGAAGCACTTCGTCGGCTACGCGGCCAGCGAGGCGGGGCGCGATTATGCCTATACCGATATTTCGGCGCGCAAACTGCACGAGACGTATCTGCCGCCGTTCCAGGCCGGGGTGGAAGAAGGCGCTTTGACGCTGATGAGTTCGTTCAACGACATCACCGGCATTCCGGCGGTGGTGAATCATTATACCATGACCGAGGTACTGCGCGGCCGCTGGGGATTCAAGGGCTTTGTGGTTTCCGACTGGGATGCCACGAAACAGCTGGCGAACCAGGGCTATACGAAGAACCCCGACAAAATCGCCATGGACTGCCTGGCCGCCGGGAACGATATGGAAATGGTCAGCGGTCTTTTCTCGCGGCTGGTCGAACTGGTGAAGAGCGGTAAATACGATATTGCCGTGATCGATCAGGCGGTTCGCCGGGTGCTGCACGTGAAATTCGCTCTCGGACTGTTTGAAAATCCCTATACCGAAGAGCTGCCGGAGTCCGAAACGATGTATCTGCCGGAGTATCTGGCTACGGCATTGGACGCGGCGCGGAAATGTGCGGTACTCCTGAAAAATGAAAATGCCATATTGCCCCTCGATACGAAAAAATCCGTGGCCCTGATCGGTCCTGTGGCCGGCGACAGCGCGGCGCTGGTCGGAAACTGGAGCGCCCGGGTGCTGCTGGATACGGTCAAGACTTTGAATAAGGTCGCCGGCGAATATTTTGATCAAGCATATTACGCGCCCGGGTGCGATTTCGAATCGATCTCGGACGAGTCGTTGAGCGAAGCACTGGCCGCCGCCGCCAAAGCGGATGTGCTGCTGGTGGCGATCGGCGAACAGGGCAACCGGGCAGGGGAAAATTGCTCCTACGCGGATATTGCGTTGCCGCAGGCGCAGCGGACACTGCTGGAGAAACTGGCCGGACTGGGCAAGCCGGTGGTTTTGCTGGTCACCTCCGGGCGGCCGATCATTTACAGCAATCTGGAGCCGTATGCGGCCGCCATATTGCACCTGTGGCAGGGCGGCCAGGAAGCGGCCCGCGGCTGCTTCGACGTGCTGACCGGGGCGCATAACCCGAGCGGCCGGCTGGCGATGACCTTCCCGCGCAGCGTGGGGCAGATTCCGATTTATTACAACCAGCACCGCCGGGCGAGGCCGGACCAGGGGAATTATCACGACCTGGAGGAGAGCCCGATGTATCCCTTCGGCTACGGCCTGAGCTACACGGAGTACCAGTATTCGGATTTGGCGGTGTCGGCGGATTTGAAAGTCTCCGTCAGCGTGGCCAATACCGGGAAACGCGGCGGCACCGAGACCGTATTCGTTTACCTCTCCGACCCCGAAGCCGCGTTGACGCAGCCGATACGCCGCCTGGTCGCGTTCCGTCAGGTGGAGCTGCAGCCCGGCGAAAAGCGGAAAATCGAGTTCCAGCTGGACCGGATGGGCGACCTGGCCTATATCGACAACTGCGGGAAGAAGGTTTTCGAGCCCGGCGAATTCATCGTCACGATCGGGAATCAAGCCTATTCTTTTGACGTGAAATAAACTTTTCCCATTTGAGGCGCCGTGTACCCGTTGAGGGTATGCGGCATTTTTTATGGGCCAAAGTACCACAATAAATATGATAATTCTTCGTTTCCGAGATTTGAAGAATACCAGATATGGTGTATATTAGCAAGATCATTTACAGAGATATTCTTGAAGATGCGATTTTACTCAAAATTCGATTTAAGATCTTCGGTTTGGAATTCCAACCGGAAGAGGCTTGTGCTCCCCGTGATGCAGATTTCATTTCTGCTGTTATTCTTTTGCGGCGGATATTTGCAGGCCGGTAACGGCATCGAACATCTGCAGAATGGTATCCGGATTGTGAAATCCGAACCGCGCCGGGATTTCGGCGGAAACGACTACACCGCGGATGACAGCAGCCTGCCGCAGGAATTACTGCGCGGAAGCACCTTCCGGGGATTTTCGCCGTATGGCAACAGCGGCAGCCGCTGGCAGCCCCGCAAAGTATACGATGCCCTGGTTCTTTGTGTCAATTTGATCCTTACGGAGTCCGCGGATGCCATCTCGCTGATGGCCGAGTATCCGCCTCTACCATATTCAAACCTTCTGAAGAAGGCGCTTCCGGTCCGGGCAGGTCCTTTCTGCTGACCTCATTCCGGCTGTTTTTCCCACCGCAGTTTGTATTGCACGCCAACGGGTGAACTGTACCCGTTTACCGCCCCGATGCGGGGTATATTCATGGTGATTATGTCGGGATTGCAGTACCTTCGCCGATTCTTGCGGCGGCATTTCAAGAAAGTTAGATAATCAAGACATCTTCACATATATAAGGAGTTTAGAAATTATGAAGAAAGTCAAATTCATGTTGACAGCGTTCCGGGACGGGTTCCAATCGGTCTTTGGTGCCAGGGTATTTTCCAAGGATTTTCTGCCGGTGGTGGAAGAAGCCGCGGCGGCAGGGATCGATCACTTCGAAGCCGGCGGCGGCGCATTGTTCCAGGCGGCATATTTTTATTCCAATGAAGATGCTTTCCAGGTGATGGACAACTTCCGCAAGGCGGCCGGTTCCAATGCCAATCTGCAGACTTTGGCGCGCGGGATCAATGTGGTGGGATTGGATTCCCAGCCCCGCGATATCATCAAACTGCACGCCCAGCTGATGAAAAAACACGGCATCACCACGATCCGTAACTTCGACGCCCTGAACGATGTGGATAACCTCATTTTCAGCGGCAACTGCATTCACGAAGCCGGTCTCCAGCACGAAATCGCGATTACCATGATGGAACTGCCCCCCGGCTGCGACGGTCACACCGCGGCGTTTTACGAAACGGTGCTGCGCCGGATCATGGACTCCGGTATTCCGTTCTCCTCGCTCTGCTTCAAGGACGCTTCCGGCACCTCGTGCCCGCAGAAGGTTCATGACACGATCAAGATGGCGCGCCGCCTGGTCGGCGAAAAGATGCCGATCGTGTTCCACTCCCACGAAACCGCCGGCTGCTGCGTACTGGCTTACCGTGCGGCGCTGGAAGGCGGCGTGGACCAGATCGACCTCTCCATCGCTCCGCTCTCCGGCGGCACCTGCCAGCCCGACGTGCTGACCATGTGGCACGCCCTGCGTGGCACCGAGTTTCAGCTGGATGTCGATTACAACAAGATCATCAAGCTGGAAAGCAGCCTGAAAAATGCGCTGAAAGATTATTTCATGCCTCCCGAAGCCACCGCGGTCGAACCCCTGATCCCGTTCTCCCCGATGCCGGGCGGCGCCTTGACGGCCAATACCCAGATGCTGCGCGACAACAACCTGATGGACCGCTACCCGGAGTTCATCGCCGCCATGGGCGAAGTCGTGGTCAAGGGCGGTTACGGCACTTCGGTTACGCCGGTGTCGCAGTTCTACTTCCAGCAGGCGTTTAACAACGTGATGTTCGGACCGTGGCAGAAGATCGCCGAAGGCTATGGCAAAATGGTTCTCGGCTATTTCGGCAAGACCCCATCCAGGCTGGACCCGGCCGTGGTGAAAGTCGCTGCTGAGCAGCTTAAGCTCGAGCCCACGACTCGCAACCCGATGGATATCAACGACGAAAATCCGGCCAAGGGCCGCAAGGCCGCCGTGGCCATGCTGCAGGCCAATATGCTGCCGAATACCGATGAAAATATCTTCATCGCCGCGACCTGTCTGGAAAAAGGCGTCGCTTACCTGAAGGGCGAAGGCAAGATCGGCGTCCGCAAGAACGCTGAAACCAAGCCCGAAGCCAAAACCGCTCCGGCCGCCGACGGCCCGGTGACGATGGTCATCAACGGCAAGGAATTCAAGGTCGAAATCGGAACCGGCGGCAGCGCCAAGGTGAACGGCAAGACCATCGCTTACTCCATCAAGAAAGAAGACGGCAAGGCCGCGAAGTCCCCGTTGGCCGCGGCCTCCACCGAGAGCTCGGCGGGCAAGTTCCACGAAGTCCATACCAAGATTCCGGGCCTTGTGGTTCGTTTCCTGGTCAAGCCCGGCGATCAGGTCCGCGCTTCCGATCCGATCATGATTCTGGAAGCCATGAAAATGGAAACCACGATCATTGCCGAAATGGACGGCGTGGTGGCCAGTTTCGAAGTTGCCGAAGGCGAGCAGATCCAGACCGGCGCGCTGCTGGCGCTGATCAAGTACTGATCAAGGCGGTGATGCTTTATGAACTTCAAGTTTACCGAAATCTTCCAGGGAATCGATCTGCTGCTTTATCAGTGGGAACATGACTGGAAAATCGTTGTCACCCGGGTGATCCTGGTTCTGTTGGGGATTCTGATGGTTCACATGGGGCGCAAAGGCGTCCTGGAACCGCTGCTGATGATCCCGATGGGCCTCGGCATGAGTACCATCAACGCGGCGATGATGTTCTTTGACCCCGTGAACATGGTGGCCCGCGAGGCGATCGACCACACCAAGGTCGGGACCCTCTTCCTGGACTCGATCGAATCCAATAACGACCACCTGATGACCCTGTGCCAGATCGATTGGCTGCAGCCGGTTTATACCTTTGCCTTCAGCAACGGTTTGATCGCCTGTCTGATCTTCCTCGGCATCGGCTCGCTGCTGGACATCGGATTCATCATGGCGAAGCCGTTCCAGAGTATGTTCATCGCGCTTTGCGCCGAACTGGGTACGCTGATCACGCTGCCGATCGCCATGCTCTTCAAGGACATGACGCTGGGCGACGCGGCCTCCATCGCGCTGGTCGGCGGCGCCGACGGCCCGATGGTGCTCTTCGGCTCGCTGAAAATGGCTCCGGACCTCTTCATCCCGATCACGGTCGTGGCTTATCTGTACCTGGCGCTGGCTTACGGGGGGTTCCCGTACATGATCCGCTTCATGGTGCCGAAGAAGTTCCGGATGATCGAGATGCCGCGCGAGAAGAAAGTCTTCAAAGCCACTTCCGGCCAGAAGCTGATTTTCGCGGTGATCGCCTGCGTGGTGCTGGCGTTCCTCTTCCCGGTGGCTTCGCCGCTGTTCTTCGCGCTGTTCCTCGGTATCGCCATTCGCGAATCGGGTCTGGAAAAGTTCCGTTACCTGGTCAGCGAAATCGTGCTGTACGGTTCCACCCTGACGCTCGGCCTGCTGCTTGGTGTCCTCTGCGACGCCAAAACGATCATGGACCCGAAAGTTCTGCCGCTGCTGATCCTCGGGATCCTGGCGCTGGGTCTCTCCGGCGTCGGCGGTCTGCTCGGCGGTTACATCATGTACTTCATCACCGGCGGCAAGTACAACCCGGTGATCGGTATTGCCGGGGTCAGCTGCGTGCCGAGTACCGCCAAAGTGGCTCAGAAGGCTGTGGCCGATGACAACCCGGGGGCGATCATCATGCAGTATGCGCTCGGCGCGAATATCTGCGGGGTAATCACCACCGCCATCATTACCGCGGCTTATATCTGCCTGGTCAAGTAAAGGAGAATCGAGATGACACAAGCATTGCAAGTTATGCTGATGACCGTACTGATCTCAGTCGTCGTCGGCTTCCTGATATCGACCATGATCTGGTGTTTGACCAAGGTCCTGGAGATGATGAGCAAAAATAATGTTGAAGAAGACGGAGAAATTGAAACCGCCGTAGCCATCGCTGCCGCAATTGCAGCACAGGCCGCGGAGAAAAATAAAGGAGGATGATCCATATGACGATGTTGTTGTTGAACGTATTCGGCGGCTTGGCGATCTTCATTTACGGTATGAAACTGATGAGTGACGGTCTCCACAAGGCCGCCGGGGAGCGGATGCGGACGATTCTCCGCTTCTTTGCCTCAAACCGCTTTGTGGCGATTCTCTCCGGGACTCTGGTTACCGCAGTGATTCAGTCCTCAAGCGCCAGCACCGTCATGGTGATCGGCTTCGTCAATGCCGGTTTGCTTAACCTGACCCAGTCGATCGGAATCATTTTCGGGGCCAATATCGGCACCACGGTTACTGCTCAGCTGGTTGCGTTCAACATTCAATGGATCATCATGCCGGCCATTATCGTCGGTTTATTGATGAGTTTTGTCAATAAACCGTCGATCCGCGGCTGGGCCGAAACCATCATTGGTTTCGGCTTTCTTTTTCTCGGGATGACGCTGATGAGCGATCAGCTCAAGGTTTTGTCCGACAATCAGTCGTTCGTATCGATTTTCAGCACGTTCGACTGCGCTTCCGTCAATGGTACGATGCCGGTGGGCGCGGTGATCGGAGCCATCGGGATCGGGTTGCTGGCCACCATGGTGATCCAGAGCAGCTCGGCCTGTACCGGGATCATCATCGCCCTCGGGGCAGGGGGGATCATCAATCTGCATACCGCCGTGGCGCTGACGCTGGGTTCCAACATCGGGACCACGGTTACCGCGCAGCTCGCGGCCATTCCCGCCAACCGCATCGCCAAGCAGGCGGCGCTGGCGCATACACTTTTTAACGTGATCGGGGTGATTGTGATCGCTTCCACGTTCTGGATCAATGTCGGCGGCGAGCCGGTGTTCTTTCAGGCGGTGGAGTGGCTCAGCGGCAGCAGTAACCTGCCGCGCCAGATCGCCAATGCCCATACCTTGTTTAATACATTCACCACTCTGCTGCTGGTACCGTTTATTCCGCTGCTGGCCAAAATCTGTACCAAGCTGATTCCGGTGCCGGAGCGCCAGGTCGAGTACCAGTTCCTGGAGCCCAATCTGCTGAGTACCCCCTCGATCGCGCTCGATCAGGCCAAGGCCGCGCTGGAAAAAATGTTCGCCAAGGCCTGGGAAATGACCGAAGTTTCGATCTGCAAACACTTCATGGCCGGCACCAACGACACCGCCAGCGTGCAGAAGCTCAATGACGACGAGGTCCAGGTGGACCGTTTCCAATACGAAATTACCGAGTACCTGACCAAACTGGCCTGCATGGGGCTGACCAAACAACAGGCGGAAGTAATCCCGCTGATCATCCACTGCGTCAACGACGCGGAGCGGATCGGCGACCATACCCAGAACATTCTGGATCTGTCCGGCCGCCTGGAATCCGTGGAAGGCGAGTTGAGTGCGATAGCCGGCAAGGAACTCGATGAACTTTTTGCCCTGTTGAACAAGCAGGCCGGGGCCGCGACCGAGGCGCTGAAGCATGGTGACCGGCAAGCCGCCGCCATTGCCGCCGAAGCGGAGAAGACCATCAATACCAAGGTCGTTCAATTCGAGCTCAATCACATCGCGCGGCTCGGACAGAACAAGTGTTCGTCGCTGGTCGGCATCACTTATGTGGAAATGCTGTCGGAGTTCCGGGATATTTCGCGGCACATCACCAATATCGCCGACCGCTCGACCAGCATGAACTATCACAAAACAGGTACTGTATGAATGAAATGATTGCCGAACACATCGCAAGTTTTGCCCAATACGCCCATCTCTGGGGTTTTCTGCTGATCTTTATTTTTATGACTATCGAGAGTTCGTTCATCCCGTTTCCGAGCGAAGTCGTGATGATTCCCGCCGGGTTCCTCGCGGTTCGCGGCGAGCTCCTGACCGGAAACTTCTGGGTAGACGCCGCGCTGGCGGTTCTTTTCGGCACGCTGGGCTCGCTGGCCGGGGCCTATATCAACTATTTCCTGGCCCTGACCCTTGGCCGGACGGCGCTCTATAAATACGGCAAGTATTTCTTCCTGGACGAGAAAACCCTGAAGCGTGCGGAAGAATTCTTCCGCGAATACGGCGATATCGGCACCTTCGTCTGCCGTCTGCTGCCCGCGATCCGGCAGTTGATCTCGCTGCCCGCCGGGCTGGCAAAGATGCATTTCGGCCGGTTCACCTTCTTTACCGCCGCCGGGGCGGGGATCTGGGTGATCATCCTGACGGCCGCCGGGGCCTGGATCGGCCATCTGGCCGGTGACCTCACCTACGTGGAACTGGTGCACAAAGGCGAAGCGATCATCAAAGCAAACTACATCTGGATCATCCTCGGACTGGTCATCATCTCCGTGGGCTACATCCTGCTGCACAAGAAGATCATGAAGAGCAAAAAAGAAGACGCTCCGGCAGCCTGATTGATTTTTCAAAAACTCGGACGGGTCGGACAAGTCAGACAAGTCGGACCCGCCTCCTATATGTCCTGTATGTCCTATTCGTCCCATGATTTTTCCGCCTAAAATATTGTTTGTGGCTTGAAAAACAGGGAAAATAATGGTATCTTAGTTGATTGATTCCAAACTGTAAAAAATTTATGGCAACAAGGAGTTATACAGTATGAAAAAGATTTCCGTTCTTCAGGCGAAACGTGCAGCTTATCAGCCCAAACTGCCGCCGGCCCTGACCGCAGGCGCAATCGTCAAAGCCGTGGAAGGAAAGGCCACCACCGCAGCCGGTGATGCCGCCAAGATCAAGAAGCTTTTCCCGGCCTCTTACGGCAGTCCGGAAGTCACTTTCAAAATGGGCAGCGCAGCCAAGAGCCCGGCCGTAAACGTCGGCATCATCCTCTCCGGCGGCCAGGCCCCCGGCGGCCACAACGTTATCGCCGGTATTTTCGACGGTATCAAGTCGCTGAACTCCCGCTCCCGTCTGTACGGCTTCCTGAAGGGCCCGGACGGCCTGATCAAGAACGAATATGTCGAGCTCAAGAAAGACATCATCGACGCCTACCGCAACACCGGCGGTTTCGACATGATCGGTTCCGGCCGTACCAAGCTGGAAACGGAAGAGCATTTTGAAGCCACCCGCAAGCATTGCGAAGCCCTCGGCATCGAAGCGCTGATCGTTATCGGCGGCGACGACTCCAATACCAACGCCTGTCTGCTGGCCGAATACTTCAAATCCCGCAAGATCGCGATCCGCGTGATCGGCTGCCCCAAGACCATCGACGGCGACCTGAAGAACGAATGCATTGAAATTTCGTTCGGTTTCGATACCGCCTGCCGCGTTTACAGCGAGCTGATCGGCAATATCTGCCGCGATGCCAATTCCGCCAAGAAATACTGGCACTTCATCAAACTGATGGGCCGTTCCGCTTCGCACATCGCGCTGGAATGCGCGCTGCAGACCCAGCCGAACATCGCGATTATCTCCGAAGAAGTCGCCGCCAAGAAAATGACCCTGGCCGACATCGTCGACGATATGGCCGAAGTCGTGGCCGCCCGCGCCAAGAAAGGCTGGAACTTCGGCGTGGCGCTGATCCCGGAAGGCCTCATCGAGTTCATCCCGGAAATGAAGAAACTGATCAGCACCCTGAACGATATCCTCGCCAAGGAAGCCGATGCTTTCAAGGCCCTGAACGACCTCGATGACTCCATCGAATTCGTCCGTACCCGGTTGAGCAAGGACCTGGCCAAGGTCTTCAATTCCCTGCCGAAGGGCATCCAGCTCCAGCTCTGCCTGGACCGCGACCCGCACGGCAACGTTCAGGTTTCGCAGATCGAAACCGAAAAACTGCTGGCCGAAATGGTCGGCAAGCGCCTGAAGGAAATGGCCGCCAAGAAGCTTTTCAAAGGCAAATTCGGCGCCCAGACTCACTTCTTCGGCTATGAAGGCCGCTGCGCCGCGCCGTCGAACTTCGACGCCGACTATTGCTACAGCCTCGGCTACACTGCCGCCGCGCTGATCGGTACCGGCTACACCGGTTACATGGCTGCGGTCCGCAACACCACCCAGCCTGCTTCCAAGTGGACCGCCGGTGGCGTGCCGATCACCATGATGATGAACGTAGAGCGCCGTCACGGCGCCGACAAACCGGTGATCCGTAAAGCTTTGAGCGACCTGGAAGGCGAGCCCTTCAAATTCTTCGCCAAGCACCGCGCCAGATGGGCCGTGGAAACCGATTACATCTACCCGGGTCCGATCCAGTATTTCGGTCCGTCCGAAG
>JBEBRW010000055.1:0-38659 GCA_040394635.1 Victivallis vadensis
AACATATCAAATCCAAAATTACAGCGGTGAAACAGAAAAATAATGATTTTTCCTCAGGGAAGGGGACGAATGGGACACGGGGGACAAATGGGGCGAAAATTTCAGGGCGGGTGTTGAAAACTCCATTGATGCGGTTATTGTATCATTATATATACTATTAGGGAGCGCGCATGACTACTCGAATCAGTGTACCTTATGGACGGGAACGCCTGACGGCGGATATCGACAGTGCCGAGTTGCTGGGTGTATTTGAAGCGGAGCTGCCGGAGGCGCCGCCGGATCAGGCGGCCACGGTGGAGTCAGCGCTGGACCAGCCGATCGGCTCGATTTCACTCGAGGACATGGCGGCGGGCAAAAAATCGGCGGTGGTGATCACCAGCGACCACACCCGGCCGGTACCGAGCAAAATCATCATGCCGCAAATTCTCGAACGCCTGCGCCGGAAATCCCCCGGCATCGATATCACGATTGTGGTGGCGACCGGGTTTCACCGCGGAACCACCCGCGCCGAATTGATCGATAAACTCGGCCAGGAAATCGTCGAACGCGAGAAAATTGTGATTCATGACTCCGGCGACGAAGCGATGCTGGTGAATCTCGGCAAGCTGCCGTCCGGCGGCGATCTGGTCATCAACCGTCTGGCAGTGGAAACCGAACTGCTGGTGGCGGAAGGTTTTATCGAGCCGCATTTCTTCGCCGGGTTCTCGGGCGGGCGCAAAAGTGTCCTGCCGGGCGTGGCCTCGCGGGTGACCGTGCTGGCCAATCATTGCTCGGAATTCATCCAGAGCCCCCATGCACGAACCGGCAATCTCGAAAACAACCCGATTCAGCGCGATATGGTTTACGCGGCGGAACAGGCGAAGCTCGCGTTCATCGTCAATGTGGTGATCAACGGCGAAAAGAAGATCGTCAAAGCCTTTGCCGGAGACCCCTTTAAAGCCCATGAAACCGGCTGTGAATTCCTGCGTTCGCGCTGTGGAATCCGGGTGCCGGAGGCCGATATCGTAATCACCAGCAATGGCGGCTATCCGCTCGACCAGAATGTTTACCAGACGGTGAAGGGGATGACGGCCGGGGAGGCGGTCTGCCGTCAGGGCGGGGTGATCATCATTGCGTCGAGCTGTGCCGACGGGCACGGCGGCGAGTCGTTTTACCGGAACCTCGCCGAGGCGACGTCGCCCCAGGCGCTGCTGCGAAAAGCCGCGTCGGTACCGCGCGACCAAACCGAGCCGGATCAGTGGGAATTTCAGATTCTGGCGCGGATATTATCCCGGTTTCATGTGATCGTGGTGACAAAGGACTGCGACCACCGGATGCTCCGCGATATGCACCTGGGCGCGGCCTCCACGCTGAACGAAGCGTTGGACAAGGCCAAATCGTGGATTGGAAGCAAAGTTAAAATAGCGGTGATTCCGGACGGCGTGTCGGTGATCGCGGTTAAGCAATAATTAAGGAACGGTATGAGAATTACAGTATGCATCAAACAGGTTCCGGGGACGGCTCAGGTGGAGATCGACCCCGCGACCGGTGTCCTCAAGCGTGACGGGGTGGAGTCGAAGATGAACCCGTACGATCTTTATGCACTCGAAACGGCGTTGCGTTTCAAGCAGAGCCACAATGCCGAGATTACCGTGGTCAGCATGGGGCCGCCGCAGGCCGCCGGGGTGATCCGCGAGGCGTATATGATGGGGGTGGACCATGGCGTGCTGTTTTCCGACCGGCGCTTCGGCGGGGCGGACGTGCTGGCTACCGCTTACACGCTGGCGCAGGGGATCAAGTCGCTGGGCGGCGCGGACATCATCATCTGCGGCAAGCAGACCACGGACGGCGACACCGCCCAGGTCGGCGCCGAGATCGCCGAGTTCCTCGGCATCCCGCACGTCGCGGGCGTTTCCAATATCCACGAAGTCACCCGCGATGACCTGATGGTCGACCTCGACTTGCCGATTCATATCGAAACTGTGCGCGTCAAGATGCCGTGCCTGATTTGTGTGGAAAAAGGTATTTTCGAGCCCCGGCTGCCGTCGTTCCGGCTGAAGCTGCAGACCGATGACCGCGAAGTCAAGATTTATTCGCTCGACGATATGGACGATACGAACCCCGACAACTATGGTTTGAACGGTTCCCCCACGCAGGTGAAGCGGATTTTTCCGCCGGAGAGCCGCAATGCCCACGAGCGTTGGGACGGCACCCCGGACGAATTGACCGGCAAGCTCTTCGACTACCTCGAAGACGGCAAATTCCTGCAGCAGTTGAGGTAAATCATGGCACATATCAAAATACATCAGGATAAAGTTGTCTCGCCGGCGGAGCTGATCGCGCTCTGCCCCTTCAAGGCGATCGAGGAACACAAGGGCGAAATCAGCATCAATGCCGCGTGCAAAATGTGCCGGATCTGCATCAAAAAAGCCGGTGACGTTTTCGAATACGTCGAGGACGCCGCGCCGGGCGTCGACAAGTCGCAATGGCGCGGCATTGCCGTGGTGGCCGAGCTGCTGGATGGCGCGATTCACCCGGTGACGTTTGAGCTGATCGGCAAGGCTCGTGAGCTGGCGGCCAAGGTGGATTATCCGGTTTACTGCCTGATGATCGGCTCGGATATTTCCGGCAAGGCCGCCGAGCTCCTTGAGTATGGCGTGGACGAAGTGCTGGTTTACGACAACAAGGCGCTGAAGCATTTCCGTATCGAGCCCTACGCCGCGGTGTGCGAGGACTTCATCAACCGCAAACGGCCCTCGTCGGTACTGGTCGGCGGTACGCAGTCCGGGCGCTCGCTGGCGCCCCGCGTGGCGGCGCGTTTCCGCACCGGTCTGACCGCCGACTGTACGTTCCTGGATATTTCGGAAAATACCGACCTTGACCAGATCCGCCCGGCCTACGGCGGCAATATCATGGCACACATCAACACGCCGAAACATCGTCCGCAGTTCGCCACGGTCCGCTACAAAATTTTCGCCATTCCCGAGAAAGTCGAGGCTAAAGGCCGCGTCACCCTCTGCGACCTGCCGAACAATAAGCTGAATTCGGGCATTTCCGTGGTCGGCGTGACCGAGAAAAAGCGGGAAGTCGGTATTGAAGAAGCCGAAGTCATCGTGGTCGCCGGGCGCGGGTTGAAGAAACAGGAAGACTTCGCCATGATCGAGGAGCTCGCCGGGCTGCTCGGCGGGCGCGTGGCCGCCACCCGTTCGCTGATCGAAGCGGGCTGGGCCAACGCCAAACAACAGATCGGGCTGAGCGGCCGCACCGTCAAGCCGAAGCTGATCATCACCTGCGGCGTCTCCGGCGCGATCCAGTTCGTGGCGGGCATGAACGGCGCGGAACAGATCATCGCTATCAACACCGACAGCGATGCGCCGATTTTCAAGGTGGCCCACATCGGCATCAAAGGTGATTTATACAAAATCGTGCCGGTCCTGATCGAAAAAATCAAAGCCCGCAAACAGGAGAACTGAGCCATGTCCGCTTCCTATAAAAAATTTGACGCCGCCGATCTCGCGTACCTGAAAACGATCTGCGCCCCGGAGCGCGTCATCCCGGGCTGCGAGGTGAATGACGATTATTGCCACGACGAACTCTCCGGCTGCCACAGCCGCCCGGACGTGCTGGTCAGGGCCATGTCGGCGGCGGAAGTCTCCGCCATCATGAAATACGCCAACGAAAAGATGATTCCGGTCACGCCGCGCGGGCAGGGGACCGGCCTCGTCGGCGGATCGGTGGCCCTCTACGGCGGCATCATGATCGACCTCAGCGGCATGAATAAGTTCCTCGAACTCGACGAGGAAAACATGACGTTGACGCTCGAGCCCGGTGTATTGCTGATGGAAGTCTCGAAATACGTCGAGGAGCGCGGTCTTTTTTATCCGCCGGACCCGGGCGAGAAAACCGCCACCATCGGCGGCAATATCAGCACCAACGCGGGCGGCATGCGCGCGGTCAAATACGGCGTGACCCGCGATTATGTGCGCGGCCTCGAAGTCGTGCTGGCGGACGGCAGTATCGTCGAACTCGGCGGCAAAGTGGTCAAAAACAGCTCCGGCTACAGCCTGAAGGACCTGATCGTCGGCTCCGAGGGTACTCTCGGCATCGTGACCAAAGCGATTCTGCGGCTGCTGCCGCTGCCGAAGAGCAAAGTCAGTCTGCTGGTGCCGTTCCCGGACCTGCCGTCCGCGATCAACACGGTGCCGGTGATCATCCGTTCCAACACCGCGCCGACCGCCGTGGAGTTCATGGAGCGCGAAGTGATCCTGGCCTCCGAGCAGTTCCTCGGCCGGAAATTTCCTGACAATTCCTCGGACGCCTATCTGCTGCTGACCTTCGACGGTGCCGATCAGGCGGAAATCGACCGCACTTACCACGAAGCCGCCCACATCTGCCTCGGAGCAGGGGCGATTGACGTTTTCATTTCGAACACGCTCGAGCGCAATGAATCGATCTGGGCCGCCCGCGGCGCTTTCCTGGAAGCGATCAAGGCCTCCACCACCGAAATGGACGAGTGCGACGTGGTGGTGCCGCGCCGCTGCGTGGCCGAATTCGTGCTTTTCTCGCATTCGCTGCAGAAAAAATACGATGTCCGCATCCGCTCTTTCGGGCACGCCGGTGACGGCAATCTCCACATTTACGTGCTGCGCGACGATCTGGACGAAGCCGCCTGGAAAAAGACGTTGTCCGCTGTTTTCGACGAACTCTACGCCAGGGCCCGTGAGCTCGGCGGCAAGGTCTCCGGCGAACACGGCATCGGCCACGCCAAGCGCCCGTACCTGGCCGAGTCGCTCTCCCCGGCCGAGCGTGAACTGATGGCCGGCATCAAAAAGGCCTTCGACCCAAAAAACATCCTGAACCCCTCAAAAGTGGTGGTCTGAATGAAACAAATCATATTGCTGATTGTACTGGCGGTATTTCTGTGCGGATGCCAAGCGCCCGAATTGAGGAATTCGATCAAGGACAGCGATATAAAAGTGGGCGGAGGCGAGATTGATAATAGCTTTTTTTATGAGCTGGAATTGCTTTCGTATACTCAGTGGGCACTGGTGATCAAAAACAGCAAGGACGAAATAATTCTGGCGACTCCGGAAATGATGATCTCCGGCGAGGTTTCCTTGAAGGTTATTATAACCGAGAAACCGCAGAAGCAGATCTCGATTGTGGTTGAAAACAAAAACGATAAAATTGAGGTCAGTCACGACTTGACCGGTTTCCCCGGTGAAGTGGTCCAGAACTGCAGAGTTACCGGAAAAAAGCACTTGGATGAGCCGGAAGAAGAGATCGGGAAGATCTCCTTTGTCACTTGGAAAGAGATGAATCGTCTTAATAAAATAAGTTCTCAGGATCAGGACCCCAACTATATCGACTATTTGAGGTTTATCATCCAGATCAAGCCTTCAAATACGAATGAACCGGCGAAATGAATTGGTGGTTTAAATGAAACAAATCATATTATTGATTGCAGTGGCGGTGCTTCTGTGTGGATGCCCCAAGGTGCCCGGGCTGAAAAATTTTATCAAAAACTGCAGCATGGAAGCGGGCAGTTCCTTAAGCGAATGCAGTTACTCTTATGATCTGCAATTGGATTCAGCTGTTCAATGGGCCCTGGTGGTTAAAAACGGCAAGGACGAAACAATTCTGACAACACCGGAAATGACAACATCCGGCGATGTTTCATTGAAGATCATTATAACCGATAAGCCGGAAAAGCAAATCACGGTTACCGTAGAGGACAAGACTCAGGAAATTAAGCTCAGCCGCAGTTTGGACGATTTCCCCGGGGAGGTTGCTATGTCCCGCAGTATTGTCGGCAAGAAATACGTTTTTATGAGTTCGGAAAATGAGATCGGGGCGATTTCCTTTGCCACCCGGGCCGAAGTGGATCGCCTCCGTGGAGCAGATCTTCGAAATGCAACCATTATCGACCACTTGAAGCTTATTATCCAGATTAAGCCGCAAAATGCCAATGAACCGGCGAAAAATGAGTTTTAACGGTCAATTTTCATACTGATGCTATCGCCGGATGAGCTGTTTTTTATTGGGAATAGTTCCAGAAAATGCGTTAAATCTAACTTTCTTTCGGCTAAAAGTCCTCATGAGTGTTTGACATTTAGACTCTTATTGTTATATTCTAGTTATGTATCATCGGGGGGTGAGCCACTTATCTGATGATGCGTGTTAATTGAAAACCGCTATATTTCAGCAAATGCGACAGAAACCGACCAAGTAAAAGAATCATTTGCTTCCTGTACCGTTGAAATTATCCGGTGAGATTGTGTATACACATCTTGCCGGACGCTTTTTTGCATGCAGGAAGTGGGTTCTTGGTCGGACCTCTGTCATCGTGCCAAAGAGCGTTCGGTTCTTTTTTTGATGTTTCCAGGTATTTAAATATTGAATGAACGAGAATGCAACAGGGGCTTTGGCGATGATGAGAGGAGTGATTTCTGCAGGAAGTTGTAATTGGACATTGCTTTATGGTATGATCATACCGGGAGCGCTATTACACGAAACTGCGGGTTGCAGGCTGATTTTTCATAAATTTTTCGGTGCCGTGAAATCCATTATTGGATTGTCGCGGCTTTTTTTTGTCAAAAAATATCGATGAAGCGGTTGCAGTCATGATCATGAAATACCCGACCACCAAAAAGACTTTAATCGACAAATTGCGGGATGGCGATTCTGTTTCCTGGGATGAGTTCTATGAGCGCTATAATGGAATTATCCATAATGTCGGCGAGGCAAAAGGGCTCACGGAAGACGAATGCAATGACCTCGTGCAGGAGGTCATGCTGCGTTTCTTCCACAATTCAAAGACATTCAAATTCGACCCGAACATCGCGCGCTTCCGCACTTATTTCGGGAAAATCGTCTCGGGGAAAATCATCGATATCATGCGCAGGCGGTTAACCACCAAAGCGGATTTCACGCTGGAGGAAGAGCTGGCCCTCGGGATCAGCGATGCGCCGGACGTCATTAACGACAAGATATTTCTTGCTCAATGGCGGAGTTTCATGCTTCAGCAGGCGCGGGAAATCCTCCGGTCGCGGGTAGAGATCAGGACCTACCAGGCATTTGAATTTTTTGCCGAGCAGGGGCGTGACATTAAGAGGGTTTCGATGATTCTGGATATGTCGCCAAACCAGATTTATGTGGCGAAAAACCGCTGCATCAATGCGCTTCATAATATATTGGTCGAGCTCAATGAGGCCGACCCTGGGCTGGAGTTGCTGAAAAATGAAATATGAACCCGGACAGATGATCGGCTCGTACAGACTGCTTGCGGAATGCGGGAGCGGTGCGTATGGCAAAGTATTTCTCGCCGAAAACGCCATGACTCGGCAACGATTCGCGCTCAAAGTATTGTCGCTCTCGGACAAGATTGCCGAACGGGAATTGCGCGGCCTGACGAATTACCGCAACTGCCGCCATCCTCACCTGCTGCAGATTCATCATATCGATAAAGACGAGGGGCACCTGTATTATACGATGGACGTGGCGGACAACATTTCGAAAGATCCTGAATCGTATATCCCCGATACCCTGGGCAACCGGCTGGCTCAAAAGGAGAGTCTTTCCGCCGGAATCGTCAACAAAATGGCGGTGGAACTTCTGGACGGGCTCGAATATCTGCATCGGAACGGGTTGATTCATCGCGATATCAAGCCGGACAATATCCTGTGGATTAACGGCAGGGCGACACTGGCGGATATCGGCCTCATGTGCGACATTTCCAATGACAGCCTGGTCGGGACGCCCGGTTTCATGTCGGAGGAACTGCTTTCCGGGAAGCGAAACGCCTCCATCGAGGATGATCTTTATGCGTTGGGCAAGGTGATTTACTGCGCGCTGACGGGATGCTCCGTGAAGGATTTCCCGCATTATCCGGGAACTGTGACGATTACGGAAGCGGATTCCCTGATCAAAGCCTATACCGCCGCCTGTCAAACGCCGTCGCCGATCAAAACAACGCAGGAAATGAAAGCCATATTGGAATCGGGAAGCATCCCGGCGGGCGTACGCAGGGCAAAAAGATCACCGGCGAAACCGTTCTTTATCGCTTGCGGACTGTTTATGGTGCTCCTGGCCGGTGTATTTTCTTTTCAACTGCGAAGCGAGCCGCAGGCCGAGGTCGAAGCGCCGGAGCCGGTGGTTCCGGAGGGCGCGAATATCGTCTCGACTTTGGAGCTGCTTTATGAGGGCAGGGACTCGGGGCCCATGCGAAACGCCATCCTCAAAGCTGAGGAGGCCCTTGATAAGTTGAATTCGGAGGTTCAGGAAAAGAAGTCGGCATTGGATGCGCACAAAATGACGAAAGACGCTTATCTGGTGTCGCTGAACACTATTCAACAAGCGCAGAAAGAGCATCTTGCGCAAGATCCCCTGTGCCGTCTCGCGCAAGCGGAGAAAGACATCCGGGAGTTTATCCGGAAACACCGGGGAAACGAGAGTGAAAATATCGTCAGTCAGTTCAAGAAACTGCTTGATCGTCGGGATTTGTTAGTGAAAGAGTATTATAATCCGCAAACGTTCGGATCAATCTGAAACACGAAGGAGGTAGCAAGGGGGAAAGACTGGAATGAGATCAAGACAACGCGTTTTCCAGAAAAAATATTTATTTCCGTGTAAGAAAACCAAATCCTGCGCGGATAATAGGTAGAATCCGACTGGGTAACGCAAAGAACAGATTGCCCTGAGGAAGGGAAACAAAAACAAAAAATGAAAAGGGAAGTAAAGATGAAGAAATCGTTTGTTGTAATGGGAACCGCTGCCGCCGTAGCTCTGTTTGTCGCAGGATGTATGTCCAAGGGCAATGTCAATGAAGTCCAGAAGCAGTATGAGAGATTCCAGACGGAGCGGCCGGCCGTGGCAGCTGTAAACAGCGGAGACAAGAGCCTGGATAATGTGGCGGTGGCATCCGCTAAGGTTTATGGTTCCACGGTGAAATATCTGGATGAATACTTCACCGCGACCACCAATCACAAGGACTATGTGAGTTTTACTGCCGATGTGCAGTATGAAATGGAGCAGGATAAGAGCTTGACTCAGGAGCAGGCCACGGCCAAGGCACTTGAGTTCATCAAAAAGAATGACGAAGGAAAACCGGAAGGCGAGAAGGCTTATTCGCGCGTGGTCGCCGGGTACAAGGCCGTAAATGCTCTCAGCCCTGCAGCGAAGGTCAAAGAACTTGCTCCGCTGGCTGAAGATGCGGCAAAAATCGCTACAACGGCAAAAGGTCTTTCCAACTCATTCACCGGCTTGGACGCTGCAACCATCCAGAAGGCGAACAGTGCCAAAAATGTCATGAATCAGGCTTATTACTCGGGCGAAGCCCTTGGTTTCCTGAAACGCCAGTATGAAGTTGTCGAATACTGGAAGAGCAAAAGCACCTTCACCGAAGACGTGCAGTAAGACATAATTTTGTTTCCGGCCCGTTGACTGCAGCGGGCCGGAAACAGCTACATTGATAAAGGGATGAATATGAAATTTGTTATTATCTTGTTGGGAGTCCTGGCGGGGTTGGTCTTTACCGGTTGTGCTTCGAAAAAGGATATTGCGTTGGAACCCACGCAGGCCACTTATTCTTATACGGAAGTGAAAGATCAGGAAATCAAGTTACCGGCGAACTACAATAAAAGCAATTTCCGGAAGCTTCTGCTCGGTGTTGCCGTGAATGATATTGGCATCAAAGCCGGTGATATTTCTCCGAATATTGTCCCGACTTTGAGTGCCAGGCTTCAGACCGAGATGGCGAAACTGAAACGGTTCTCCGTTTTTTCCGCTCATAACCGCGGCGGCGTGGTTTTGTTTCAGTCCCTTTCCGATGTCGGAGAAGCAAAAATGCCGGACAAAAATCCGCGCGAAATGGATTTGATCCTCAGTGCCGCAATTACTATCAGCAAAGAAAAACAGGATCGCTACAATGATACTTTGCTGATTTATGAAGTGGAATGCGATTTTAACTGTGAAGATATCCGTACAGGCGAAGTAATGTTCGCGGAAAAGGCCAAGGGGCGTACTGGCCGTACCGTGATCTCATCACTGACTGGCCGCCGCATGGGCGGGTTCAGCGAAGATGATGAAAAGCAGGCGATTTACAATGCCGCGATGAAAGCCCTTGCCGTGGCGGCGAATAAGCTCGGCAATTATTACCCGGTCGGCGGCAAAATCACCGGTATGCTCGGCAAGAGAATGACACTGGACAAAGGGTTTGAGCATGGTGTCGGTAAAGATATGGTCATGGTGGTTTATGCCAGTGTCTCCGGCGTGGATGTCCCTGTGGCGTTGGCGGAAGCATCTCCTGCCGATGTGACCAGTAATCTGGTCATCAAAAAATGGAATACGTCCGACGAAGATGCCGCGCCGTTGATCAAAGAGATACAGGCAGATCGTAACTGGTTCAAGGATAATGAACTTTATGCGGTCGGATATGGCATGGCGAAACCGCCGGAATGGGAAAAAGAGTACAAAGAAAGCTTTGACGAAAGCCGGAGGAAGTGATGAGCCGCATATTGGTACTGCTGAGCATTTTATTGATCGGAGCCGCATCTGTCGCGGCTTCCGGTCAGACCCCCTTTGATGTTCGGGGCAAAGCGGAGCAAATGCGGAAGCGCGGGCAGACTTGTGCCGGTGGGACAAGCGAAAAATTCGGAATTTACATTATTTCCATCGTCGATATTGAACTCGATGACAAGGTTTCCAGTCAGGAGGCCTCGGAATTGGCGCTGGCCCAGGGAAAAAAGGAAATCGCTGCATTCATGGGACAGGAAATATCGGCAAAGGATACGGTACAGAGTACGGTGGTATCGGTTGACGGTGAAACACGGAGCCGGGAATTTTACGAGTCACTTGCAACGGTTAAAACAGAACAATTTTTACGTGGTGTCGTTCTTTATGATGTACGGAAAATGGAAAACGGGATCAGTGCAATCTGTTTTGCCACCGGCAGGACAATGGATATGTCCCGTGAGCTTCAGGAGCAAATGGCGCAAACACCGGCGGGCACGGTTTCATCTGTCGGCATCGCCTATGTCGTGGATAATCGGCTTGATATTGCCAAGCAGCAGTCCTTGCAATCTGCGCTGCGTGCCGCTGTGGAACAGGTTCTGGGGACAACTCTTGCCGGTAATACTCAGGTTCAGGACAATGTGAAGATTCGCTCGAAAATTTTCGCTCATGCTTCCGGTTTTGTCGAGGAATACCGGATTATCAGCGAAGGCGAAAGTAATGGCAGCTACCGTACGGTCGTATATGCGAGAGTCGCAAAAGACAAGCTGCTGGATTCCTATAGCGCACACCTGAAGTCATTTGGAGATCCGGCTTTTTTCATCCGCACGGATAATAAGGAGCTGTACCAGACGTTCAATAAATTCTTTGTCGGACTGGGTCTGAAGATGACTGCCGATATCAACTCGGCCGATTATATCATTGATGCAATGGGAGATTACCGGGAACTCAAGCATCCGGCAAGCGGAATTCCCGGGACCCAGCTGAGTCTTTGGATACGGATCAGTGATGCCAATACGAAACAGGAGTTACTCTCGCAAAAAAACGATCCTCGAAAATCAGCCGTATTTCATTCAGTCGGCGAACGGCAAAAAGATATTGCTACCGAGAAAGCGTTTGCGCAGATCAAGGAGCCGCTGCACAAGGAATTGAATCGGATGATTGGCGGAATGGCGTCTTCCGGTCGTGAAATCACTATCCGGATCGATAATTATTCTCCGGCGTATGCTGATGCCGTCCTGCAATTCTGCAAAGCGCTGGAAATGGTGCCGGGATGCGGAAATGCAAACAGAAAGATTGACCCGGTCGGTCAAACGGTCTCTATAACTGTCAATTACCAGGGGAAAATGGACGATCTGGAAATGTTTTTGCGCAATCGTCTCAATCAGGATATTTCGGAAAAAAGATTTATTCCGAAAACAACTGCGATTGCTACAAATCGTTTAAATTTAACCTACTAAAAAAGGAGAAAAGCATGAAACAAAGGAAATCACTGGTCTGTCTGATGGGGCTTGGCCTGGCTATGGGGCTCTCGTGGCAGGGTATCGCACAGGAAGCGGCTCCGGCCGAAGCCGAAATACCGCCACAGGTCGTATCCGACGGCGGCGTGGAAGCCGTCCGCGATGCTCAGGAGGGGGCACCTGCTCCTGCCGAGAAATTCAAAGAAGCAAGGACTATTCTGAAGGCCCAGGCAAAAGCAAAGGGCTGGAAGGAAGGTTGGGATGAGAAGAAAAAACGGACTATTGTAATTGAAGCCGCTGACTTCAAAACGGCTGATCCGGCAACGGATGATGCTTTCTTCATCAAACGTGAAATGGCGGCCAAAAAAGCAGTTCTTTCCGCAAAAGTGGCAATTATTCAGACCATTAATCAGGATATGTCCGCGATTGACTTGGTCAATATGCCCGGTTCGGATGTGAACAAAGCCCTGGGTGAGGAACGGGAGAAGCTCAATGCGGAACTGGCTCGTCAGAAGGAACTTGTGGTGAATATGCTCGAGAAGGTGGATGCCGCGGAAGCAGCCGAGCTTCGCGGAACTACTTTTGGTGACCGGTTGAATGACCTCATGGCCTCTGCAATTAAAAAGATCGATAAGGAATATAACAAAAACGAACGTGATGAAAAAAATCAGGCTCGTTACAATCAGGCCAAGCAGGAATTTGATGTTGCTCAAAAGAAATACAATGAATTGAAAGAAAAAGCGGAAGCCATGCAGGAAAAAGTCCGTGAACAACAGGTCAGTGCTGCTGAATCCATGGCAAAAATGCCGCTTTACGGTTCTACCGTTATCATGCAGACCGAATCCTGGAATCAGAAAAGCGGAAAGTATGAAGTTGCCGTCTTACTTTGCTGGAGCTATGCGATGGAACGCTCGGCGCGGGCGATTGTGACAGGAGAAGAGTTCAGAGTGAAGCCCTCCGAAAGTGCCAAATCCGTTCAGGATTGGCTTGAGTCGCAGAGTCCTGCAACCATGGTTGGTCCCAGGCAGTACATTGATAAGGATGGGAACCGCTGGTTCCTCGGCATCACCGCCCGTCCTTATGATGATGAACTCAGTTCCAGCGAACGCCGGAAAAATAAAGGTATTTCGGAGATGTTCGCACAGCAAATGGCGGCGTTCTGTCTCTGGGCGGACGTGGAGAGCTATAAGTTGGCCCAGAGTGCCATGGAAAGCCGCGGAAATGCGAAGGTCCAGCGTGATGTCGTGGCAGAAAGCTATGCGGAAAAACTCACTCAATCCTTCAAGAATAAAAAGATCAGAGGCATGCAGAAGTTGTTCAGCGAAGAACTGACGCATCCGATCACGGGCTCGACGATCTATGTTGTTGTTTATGGGATTAATTCCAGTGCCGCCAAGGAAGCTCTCGAGATTGAGAAGCGTAATTATGCCACAAAGATCATGGATAATCAGCATCAAACCGTAGAACGCGGACGTGATGCCGCAAATAAGGATGCAGTGAAAGCCTCGGAGAACCGTCAGCAGGATTTCCAGAAGGGATATAAGCAGCAATCCGACGCCGTCAATAAAGAAGTGGAGCAGCGCCAGCAGCCCAAACAGCAGCCCGCCGATAAAGGAACGAGTATCATCAACAAAGATACCACCACCGCTCCTAAGACGAAGCAGTCGACCTCCGGAACCTTCGGGGGAGATACTAATGTGAGCGATGATTTCTGACATTGAACCTTAATCAACTGAATGGGGAGGAGTCATTCTCTTCCCCATCATTTTCTGGAAAACATGAAAATTCTATTGATTGTTATTTTTTGCGGCCTGGTATCAGGTTGTACAGCAAATCCGAAACCATCGGCTAAGATCGGGCAGGGAAGCTCCAGGATTGAGTCGGAACAGGATATTCCGGCTTCGCGCAAAGTGCCGACACAGGGTGTTTTCTGCGGCGATAAGGATATTGATGATAATTTTTGAGTTATGTTATTCACCAGAGGAGTATATGAAATGCTGAAAATTTTACCTTTCTATTTGTACATGGCGCTAATATGCTCCGGATGTGAAGCAGTTCCTTCTGCCGTTTCCGAAACTGAAGATGCCCCAAAAGAAATTGCCGCCGCGCCAGCGGCGAAAATTCAGGAAAAACCATCGAAAAACAAAGCTTTCGCTCCTTCCTTCAAGTCCGAACAAAAAGATATTTACCTGGACGCCGCTGCTATTTATAGCTCCAGCCCGAAAGTCCCATCCGGTGTCTATCCGTATAAGGAGCTTGTTTTTGTTGTTATTGAGATCGATACGAACAAAGAAGATATCGAATATCGTGAAGGTACGGCCATGCTCAGGGCAAATGCATACCTGCGCGAGAAGTATCCGAACCTTCCAACGCAGTTCAAGGTTCGCAATCGTCTGGTTGAGAAGAGTTTCGATGACGAGAGCGGTATATACCGTTATGCCCTGGCTTACCGGCTGGCCGATATCATGCGGCTGCGAAAAAGCGAGTAACCGATGCCGGTATTGAGTTATGTCGGAAGCGCTTTGTGGAACACGGTCCTGATATTGGCTATCGGTTTGCTGCCATGCCTCGTAGTTGCATTTGTCATGCAGAAATGCTCCAATGCGATCCGTTCGCGGCTGGTCTCCGTTCTGGGGATAAAGGGGTATGTCTACCTGACCGCACCGGGCGTGATGATTCATGAACTCAGTCATGCTTTCTTCTGTCTGATATTCAGGCACAAGATTATCGAAATGAAATTATTTTCCCCGGAAGCGGACGGTACACTCGGCTACGTCAATCATTCTTATAACCCAAAAAGTTTCTATCAGAGGGCCGGAAATTTCTTCATCGGAACCGGGCCGGTCTGGGGCGGCATATTCAGCCTCTGGGTGGTTTCGCGACTGCTTTTGCCGTCGGCTATGTTTCAGCAGGACAGCATTTCCGCATTCTTCAGCGGCATATTTTCTTTTTCGCTATGGCAGTGCTGGACGACCTGGCTGTGGCTTTATCTTGTTTTGACCATTTCGTCTCACATCATCCTGAGCCGCCCCGACCTGAGCGGCGCGGGCGACGGAGCCGTGGTAATCATCATCCTGGTTTTGCTGTGTAATCTGCTGCTGGGCTGGTACAGTAATCCCGGTGAAGCATTTTTCAGGCACGGTCTGCCGGTGATGCTCAATATATTGTCTCTTTCCCTGAGTATGATTTTACTTTTGGGTATGTTGGCGTGCTTGCTGTCGCTTTTTATCCGGCGGCGAAATCGATAAGGGTACATTTAAGATGGCCAGTTATAAAACTCATATATCGGTGGGGTTCCTCTGGGGAATTGTTTTCAGCGCCGGTTGCATATTGAGCGGCGGCATTGATATCCTGCAAGGCATTGTCGCGGTCGTTCTCGCCGAAATCGGTTCTGCCGTTCCCGACGTGGACAGCGACACCGCGCGCCCCAGAAGAATCATTCTCGGCATTCTCGGGATTGCCGTCCCGGTCATTTTCGCCAGCGGATATTTGAAAAACAGCCGCCTGGAAACCACGTTTTGCGTCGTTCTGTTCACTTATCTGTTTTTGCAATATGTCCTGGCGTATACTTTCGCTAAATTCACCAGGCACAGGGGATTGTTTCACAGTGTGCCGATGGCGCTGTTGTGTGCGGAAATCACATTTTTACTTTTTGAAACGTCCGGTCACCGTGTCGCATTGATCTATGCGGTATCGTGCGGCGGCGGGTACCTTTCGCATCTGGTGTTGGATGAATTCTGTTCGATCGATCTGAAGAGGGCGACGATCAAAAGAAGCTTTGGTACTGCGCTTTGTTTCAAGGGCGACTCGTGGTGGCGGAATACGCTCTTGTATTTTCTGGTTATTGTTTCAGGGGCTATTTGTGTCTGGCGCCTCATGTGATTTTTTTCATTTAGCTGAAAGATTTCGCTTCAAGCTGCGGATAATAGATAGAGCTTATAGAAGGAGAAGATCATGAAAATCACGCGGAAGTACTGGTTTTCGCTGTTCATTTTCGCGGTTCTGTCGCTTGGTATTGCAGGCAGTGCGGAGGAACGGTTTCTTGACAATTGCCGGTTCGGGGCGCCCGGCGGTTCCGATGCGTTGCTGGTGCGCGAGCGGTTTGTGATCGGCTACAGCAATGCGCATAAACAGGCGCTCTGGAGCAGCTACAACCTGAAGGCGGAGCATCTGCAGGAAACGGAATATAAACGGAAAAACCGTTTCAGGAAAGACCCCTTATTGGCGGCGGCCGTGGTTCACCCCGGGGAATATGCCAACACCGGATACGACAAGGGGCACCTGATACCGGCAAGAGATATGGCTTTTTTTCCAGTTGCGCTGGATGAGAGTTTTTTCATGAGCAATATTTCCCCGCAATCGCCCCGGTTTAATCGCGGAGTCTGGAAAAGGCTGGAATCTGAAGTGCGGAAAATCACCTTGCGGGAAAAAGATCTGCTTGTCATCACCGGGCCGGTCTGGAGCAAGGAGCAGAACGAAACCATGGCCCGGACGGATATTCCGGTTCCGGTTGCCTTTTTCAAGGTTATTTTTGATTTGACTCCACCTGAAAAGATGATCGCTTTTGTGATTCCGCACAATGCCTCCAGGAAGCAGCCGAAAAGTTTTGCCATGACGGTCAGCCAGGTGGAGAAACTTACCGGCCTTGATTTCTTTCCGGAACTTCCGGCGGAACAGCAGAGAAAACTTGAAAGCACCTTGGATATAAACGAATGGCAATTATCAACCTCAGGGAAAGAAAAACCATGAAGAAAATCTTTTTTATCGCCGGAATACTCGCATTCATAACCGGGCTGCTTGCCGCCGATTTGCCGCTGAAAGTCTGGTTATGCCGGAAATGCTCCATGACCGTGTTCAAGAGCGGAACACCGAATACGGCGAATTGCAACGCCACCGGAAACCATCAATGGACGGATCTGGGGGCGGTCGGCAAATCGGTGCACCTTTGCGGCAAATGCAAAATCGTTGTCGCCACCGAGCGGCGCCCGAACAGCTCCAATTGCCCCGCAACAGGCAGTCACACCTGGAACTTGCTTGGGACGGTCGGAAAGGATCAATACCTGTGCAGGAAATGCAAGGTCAATGTATTCATGGAAGCGCGCCCGAACTCAAGCAATTGCCCCAGCGGAGGCAGCCACGACTGGAACAAGTTCTGATAAAATATCGTTGCCGAAAATACTGTATTTCCCCTCTTTCCCGTATATTTTGAAATGAGTTTCCCTTTCTCAGGTTCTCCGGGAAAGAGGGGCTTATTTTAGCCGTCTATACACAGAAATACCACAAACTATGGTTAACGGAAGGAAAATGGTGGGCCTTCCTTCACATAGACGAACTGATTATTTTGGAATTTAAAGTTGCATAAGTCATTGATTTGTATCATATTTTTATAAATATGGAGAATTGATGATGAAAGCAAAAATCAAGAAAAACGCCCCGAAATTGGGAATCACGGTGGACAGGAATAACATCCGGGTACATAATGAACGCAGTCAGGAGGCCATACGGAGTTCCTTTGCGGCCAATGGGGCCGGGCGGTCTATTCTGATCGACAGCCAGAATGTTACCATCGGCGGCAATGAATCATTCCTGCAGTCGCAGGAGCTTGGCTTTCCCATCCGGATTATCGACACGGACGGTTCGGAGCTTATCGCCGTCCGGCGTACCGATTTGAAAACCAATGACCCGAAGCGCAAGGCGCTGGCCATTGCCGACAACCGTACTACGGATTTATCCTATTTCAATGATTCGGCGCTGCTGGCCATGCTGGATGAATGCGACGGGATCAGCATGGCGGCCGGGTTCACGGACGCAGAATTAGAGGAACTCCGGGGGCTTTCTTCGGTGCTCGATGATTTGGAGGGCAACAGCTTTGCCAATAACATCAAAGCCATGTCCGATGTATTTTCCATTACGTTTGTGTTTCCCAAGGCAAAGGGCAACGTTGTGCCGGAGTACATCAAAGCCCACGGCAAGGAAAAGCTCACCTCCCACCTGATCGATTACTGTAAAAAGGCGGTGAACTGATGCCACGTTGCGGAAGCCAGATTATATTGTGCGACTTGCCGGTACGCTTCGATACCTATGTCGGATGTTCTCACGCCTGCAAATACTGCTTTGTCACGCGCAAGGCCGACATCACCCAAATAACCACCGGCGAATCTGCCGCGGTATTACAACGCTGGATAGACGGCAAGCGGACGGCCGAAACAAAATGGTGCAACTGGGATCTCCCTTTACACTGGGGCGGCATGTCGGACCCTTTCCAGCCGATTGAAGCAAAGCACAAAGTTTCTCTTGACTGCCTGAAAGTGTTTGCCGAGAGCAAGTACCCATTCGTGGTATCGACCAAGGGCACGCCGATACTGGCCAAGCCGGAGTATCTGAAACTGTTGAAGGAATGCAAAGCGGTGGTTCAGGTATCGCTGATATCGCCCAAGCTCGACCACCTGGAGCCGGGCGCGCCGTCGTTTGAAAAGCGGCTGGCCGACTTGTCGAAGATCAGCCGGGCCGCACTCCGCACGATCATACGCATTCAACCCTATATCCGGGAAGCCAAGGCCGATATCATAGCCAATCTCAAACGGTATGCGGCGGCGGGAGTCTACGGTATCACCATCGAGGGAATCAAATATTTCCAGCGGCGGCCGGGACTGGTCAAGAGCGGCGCGGATTACGTTTACCCGGTCAACACCCTGCGTCAAGACTATGAGCAGATCCGGGCCGCCTGCCGGGAAGCCGGGTTGCATTTCTTCTGTGCCGAAAACCGGCTCCGGGGCATGGGGGAGGATCTCTGTTGCTGTGGAATTGCCGGACTGGACGATTTTAAGCCCATGACGGCCAATTTAGTCCACTTCGTGCGTGACGGCGAAATGAAATTCACCGATCACATGGCCAAAAGCTGTTCGACATGCTTCAAGGCATTATCGCAGGATACCGTTGCCTCCGGTGTTTTCCAGCGGGCATCCTTTTCCGAGATCATGACCATTTTTTCCAAGGATTCAACCGTCTTGAATCTGCTGAAAGATCGCTGATAGCAAAATAGTGCCCACTTTTTGACATAACTTCTTGCATAAGCAAACGGAAAATAGTAATATATTGCTGTAATCGGAGTTATGCAGGATGGAAACGGTAAAATGCGCGAATGGAGAATTTGGAGGATGGAAACCGGAATGTCCGGAATCCTGCGAGTACTTCGAATCCTGCAAATACTACACCAGTACGAAAAACCCGAATTCATCCCGGCGCATCCGTAATTCCGTCAATATTGATAAAGTAGCCCCCCGCGTCGCCGTCAAGGCATCCAAAGCCCCGCAAGTGGATATCTCCCAATTTTCCGGACTGGCCGAAATGTTCCAGTACATCGTGTCCTTGGATGATAACACCTGCGCGGCCATCTGCGACATGATCGCCCATCCCAACGCCTCACAGTCCGAGATTGCCCGGAAGCGCGGCGTGAGCCGCCAGCGGATCAATACTTCATTGCTCCATGCCTGCAAAGCCCATCCCGAACTGGTGCCGCTTTTTCGCTTATGCGTGAAAAAGGTGACGATCAACCGCAACCGCTATAAAAAGCCGGCAGTGGCCCCTGATGATAATTTTTTACCCTTGGTATTTGATAATGAGTAATGCCGGTCGCAAATCGAAATACCATACCCATGTTGAACCATATCTGGACGTGATTGCCGGATGGTGCCGGGGCGGTGCCGATGATATTCAGATAGCCAATAAACTGGGGATTGCTTTATCTTCATTCTATAAGTATAAGAATCAATTTACGGAATTTTCGGAGTCATTAAAGGAAAACAAGGAATTTGCAGACGTCCGGGTTATGAACGCCATGTATGAGCGGGCAATCGGCTTCGACTATGAGGAAGTGAAAACCGAATACATCGAGGGCAATAATCAGGCGAAAGATGGCCAGAAGGCCAAGAGTGCCAGCGGTTGCCGTAAAAAAGTGATCAAAACCACCAAGAAGGTATTGGGCGATGTCCGGGCACAATCGAAATGGCTGGATCTGCGGAAAGAGAAAAAACCGGTGGTTTCGACTTCAAACAGCAGTGAAGCCATCCAGCCGGTATTCCGGTTTTTCAAAAAGGATAAGGACTGATGCAGAGCGTTGAAGTGGATCTGTCATGGCAATATGAACCATTGTTCCGGCCTGATGTTCCTGTCCGGTACTACATCATCACCGGGGGGCGCGGCAGTGGCAAGAGCTTTGCAGTTGCAACCAGCATCAGCAATGACCTCGTGATACCGAAAGAAACCAAGAACATCCTGTATCTGCGGAAAACACTGGTATCGGCGCACGTATCAATCATTCCGGAATTTCTGGAAAAGATTGATCTATTGGGGTATGGCCGGTTTGTTGAATCAGGCAAGACCGAAATAGAGAACATCAAAACCGGAAGCAAGATTTATTTCCGGGGCATACAATCCGGCAGTACCAGTAACGAAGCGAATTTAAAGAGTATCCCAAATATCGGAACGGTGATCATCGATGAAGCCCAGGAGCTCGATGATGAGGCGACCTTTGACCGGCTTGACCTGTCATTGAGAAGCAAAACCATCCGCAACCGGGTAATCCTGAGCCTGAACCCGGTAGATGATACCCATTGGATTTACAGGCGATTCTTCAAAGAACGGAAGGTTGCTGACGATTTCAACGGCATTATCGAAGATACCTGCTACATCCATACCGACTACCGGGACAATGCCGATAATCTTTCAGATGACTTCCTGCGGCTGGCCGAGCAATGCCGTAACAGCGATACCGACAAATACAATCATATTTGGCTGGGGCATTGGGCCAAGGATAAAGCGAACGCCCTATGGAAACGCGCAACCATGATCGACCCCTATCGAATACCGGAAGCTCCGGCAAACCTCGAGCGAATTGTCGTAGCGGTAGACCCTGCGGTAACCTCCAAGACTTCCAGCGATGAAACCGGGATCATTGCGGCCGGATGCAGACGGATGAATGGTGCTACTCACTATTATATCATCAATGACAGCAGTTTGAAGGGCAGTCCGAAAGAATGGGCCACCGTCGCGATCAATCAATACAAAAACCTCCGGGCCGATCGTGTGATTGCCGAAGTCAACAACGGCGGTGACCTGGTAGAAAATACCATCCGCAATATCGACCGGGCGGTAAGTTACCGGAGCGTCAGGGCTTCACGCGGCAAGATCGTCCGTGCCGAACCCATCGCCGCGCTTTACGAACAGGGGCTGGTTCATCATGTGGGGCATTTCGGTACACTGGAAAGCCAGATGTGCAACTACTGCGGTCACGATGGGGAGGATAGCCCTGACCGCATGGACGCGCTGGTATGGGCGCTGACGAATTTAAGCAGCGGGTGCAGTAGCGGCGTAGTTACATAATGTTGACAATCTTGGCTTCCGCAAAAACCGGAGGCCAATTTGGAAAACAACAGTTACAGCTATATCTTCACGCGCAAGCATTCGTTGGCATCGGCGCAATGGGATGTATGGAAACGGACCAAGGCCGCTTACGCAGGCGGTGAAAAATACATCGAGCAAGCTCTTGTCCGTCACTTATCGGAGGTCGACCCGGAGTTTCAAGAGCGCCTTGACCGGGCGCATTACTTCAACCATCCGCAAAGCATTGCCCGCCGTATCACTCAATTTACCTTCAATGTAGAACCGGCCCGAAAAGACGCCCATGAGCTGTTGGCAATGGATTTCAGCGGCACCGGATTGAACCCGGACCAGATCATGCAACAGTTTGAAACGCTCATTACCTGCTATGGGCTGGCGTGGTTGCTGGTAGACCTGCCGGTAGCAACCGGGAACGAATCAGAAGCCGAAAAGCAAGCCAATCGCCTCTATCCGTACTGCCGGGCTTTATCACCGTTTGAGGTAGTAGACTGGTTTCCGGACAGGGGACCGCTCGAATGGGCGATTGTCGAGGAAGAAATTTCCGATAAGAGCAATCCTTTTCTCGAACCTACCGAAAAGATCAGGCGGCGGCTCTGGACACGAAACGAGTGGTATCTGTTTGAAAAGGGCGCAAGCAGTGGCGTAATCGAGATGATCGGCACTGGCGTTCATGACCTCGGCGTGGTTCCGCTGATCAAAGGAGAGGAAACGGACGGTTACGGCATGGGTACCACGGCGCACTGGTTCGAGGACGTGGTCAGGATCTCCGATTCAATCCTCAATGCGGAGTCCGAAGCGCAGATGAACATTGCAAAGCAGATGTTCGGACTGCTGGTGATTGCGCGTGATTTCGCCAAGAGTGGCGGCGAACCGGAAATGGATGGTGAGGGATGCAAAACAGGTAGCACCCGGCTTGTCATTGCCCGAAACGCCGCGATATGGGAAGATGAGAACTCAAAGAACATCAGCCGTTACATTTCACCGTCCGGCGTGGAAACTACCACGATCCGCGCCGAAATCAATGAACTGAAAAAGAGCCTGATTGACGTAATTGGGCTGGCGATGCAATCCGCAAGCCAACAGGCGCAGACCGCAGAAAGCAAGGCGTGGGATGCCCTGAACCTCCAGCAATTTATTGCGGCCAGAGCACAGATGATTGAGCAATGCGAAATCCGGGCATGGGAAATCATCAACAAGTGGGACCGTTCAATACCGATTCCCGCGATATCCTACAACCGGAAATTCGCTATTGCCGATTTGGAGAAAGAACTGAATGCATTGGCTGAAATCGCCAGTTACCGAATCGGTGACGAATTCCACCGCGAAGTATTGCGGGCGATCTTGGACAAACTGAATGAGATCAAGCAAATTGCCCCGGAGCTGTATCAGAAGATTTTGAAGGAAATCGATGCTTGCTCCATGCCGGACGATTATCCGGTACCCGAACAGCGTATTCCGCGAACTGTTGACACAACAGGCGATGATGAACAACATCACACAGGAGATGATGACGAATGAAAATTAAAGAGATCCTGGCTAAAGTCGCCAAAGGGGAAGCCCTGACTGACGCCGAAAAAGAATTTCTCACCAAGTATGAAGAGCCGAAGCCGGACGCCTCCAAGGTTACCCAGCTCGAACAGGAAAAAGCCGACCTTGCCAACCAGCTCAAAACCTTTCAGGATAAGGAATCCGAACGTGAAGCCGAAGCCCTGAAAAATAAGCCGGAAGTCGACCAGCTCCGGGCGCAACTGAGCACCGCCAATGAAACGATCAAAACCTTGACCAAAGAACGCGACACCGCCAGAACCGAAAAGGTCGAACTGGAACGCGATAACTCCATCCGGGCGATCGCTTCCGATAGTAAGTTCAAGAATTTTGAATTCCTGAAATTCAATCTCACCGGCGCAAAGGTTGACCTGACGAACAAAGAAGCGGTCAAGGCTCATATGGAGCAACTCCGCAAGGATAATCCGGAGCTGTTTTCTGCTGAGGTCAACGGCGGCGGCGGCGGCTCGAACACCGGCAATAACGGCGGCGGCGGCGTTGTCAGCAATACCAAGTACGAGGAAGCCAAGAAAACCGGAGATATCGGCTCCATGCTGGCCAATGCCCCGGAAGCAAAGTAATCACCAGGCAACAATCAACATCATAAGGAGAAACGATTATGCCTCTCTACACTTACAGTTTCAAAGACAAAAAACGTGACCTGTCCGACATCCTCTCGACCGTGATCAAGGATGAGCCGCGTTTCATCTCGAATTTCAAGCGCGTGGACGATGCGACCGCCACTAAGCACGAATGGCACGAAGATCAGTTGGTCGCGCGTTCAGTGACCGCAACCGCCGTCGAGGGCATGGTTGTGACCGCCAGCGAAAAGGACGTGGCGAAAATCTACGTCGATACCACGCTGGTGATGAAAGATGACTCGGCGTTGTTCCGGGTGGTTGCCAAGACCCTGACGACTTTCACGGTGGCCCTGTTGGCCGCGAACGGCTCCGCGACTACCGCCCCGGTTGCCGGCAAGGTCATGAATGTCGTCAATACCCCGCAGAAGGAAGGCACCAGCAACGGCGACGGTGAAGAAAACTACCGTAACACCGACAACAACAAAAACCATACGATGATCATCCGGAAGGATATCATCATCACCGGGACCGCGCTGGCAATCGGTGTTCACGGCAACCTCGACAATGACATGAACCGGCAGACTGAATTTGCCCTGCGCGATCTGGCGCGGGACCTGAACCGGACCGCGCTTTTCGGTCACCCGATGGAACTTTCCGCTACGCAGAAAGGCTCCGCTGGCGGCCTGTACTACTTCGGCCTGCTGGCTGGTGGTCTGTCGGTGAATGCCAACGGGCATACCCTTGACAGCTTCATTGTCAATGACGGCGCTCAGGCGGTGCTCGGTGAAGGCGGCAGGCCGACGCAGATTCTCTGCGGTGTCGGTCAGGCGCGGGTGCTTTCCAATGAATACAAGGGACAGCTCCAGATTGTCCGTTCGGATGAAAAGCGCGGCGCTTACGTTGCCCTGATCGTGAACGAAATCAACGGCAGTATCATGCATATCATGGCTGACCCGGACATGCCGGACGGTGAAATTTGGGTCAATGATATCGACGGTTTCGGGCTGGCCAATCTCCGCGGCCGCGCCTTTACCGATGAGGACGCGACCCCTCCGGGCTTTGACGGCATCAAGCGGTGGGCGATTGGCGAACTGACGTTCGAATTCAAGAACGCCGGACAGCGGCTTTGCCGGATCTACGGGCTGAAACCCTCAGCGCTGGCACTGGCCGCCATCAGAGGATAAACGATCACGGCGCGGTCAGGATGTAATGGCCGCGCCGTTTTTCATGGAGGATTGTATATGTCAGTTGAAATCAAAACGATTATTTCAAACAGCACCGGGCGTACCGCATTTGTGCAGAATGGCGACAAGCTCGAACAGCATGTTTTTCCGGTTGGCACCTCGGACGCGGACATCTATGCGAAATTCGCGGATTCGGACGATGATAGCGGCGGCCCCGATATCGAAACGCTGAAAGCGCGGGCCAAAGAACTCGGCATCAAAGGCTATGCGAATTGCGGCGTAGAAACGCTTGTCAAGAAAATTGCCGAGAAAGAAAAGGAACTGAATCAATGAATCTCACCGCCGACCAGTATTTCGACAATCATCTCGACAAAGAATTCTGGAGTAAACTTTCCTCCGAAATAAAAGCGGCTGCCCTTTCTATGGCTGAATCGGATATTGACGCGCTACTGGAAGGCGGTTTTCGTTCTATCTACGTGAGCAAGGCCGTTTATGAACAGGCCGTATTCCTGGCCCGGAACTATGCCCGGCAGACTTCCGGCAAGGAAACCACCGGCGAAACCCTCGGCCCGCTGAGCGAAAGTTTCGCGATCATCAACGCCAACCATCCCGGTATCAGTCACCGCGCGCAACTGTTTGTTGATAAGGCTTTGGATGCCGGATTCGGCGGCAGAGTGAGTATCGGCCGTGGCTAATCCTCTACGCGACAAACTTAACCAGCATGCTTCCAAGTCCGGCCGCGCCCATATCGAGGCACGCGCAACGGACCTTTTCAATATCTACGCCAATTCCCGGGACGAACTCGAACGCATCATTTTCCGCTTTGTGGTGTCCGGCAAGGATAGCTATATCGCCCGGCAGAAAGCCGAATTAATGGAAGAAATTCAAGCCGTATTCCCCCGGTTGGAAGAACAGTACCGCGAAGCCGCAGAGGAATCCCTTCACTACCTCGTGCAAAGTTATTACCGCTCGGCGCTGTCCGATTTATCGTTAAAGAATAAGCCGGTCGGCGGCTTTGTCAAGAACCAGGTCGATGTAGCCTTGGATGACTTGCATACCCATATCGCCGGGGCCACCCGCAACATGTCGGAGGCCGCGGTAGATTCCCTGCGCCGGGTAACCGCCAGAGTGAACCGTGAAGCCAAACTCACCGGCGAATCCAAAGCGAAGGTCACAAAGCGTCTGATCGTTGAAAACGGCGGCGCGAACTTCCTCTTTACCGACGCCAAAGGCACCGTCTGGAATACCGATGCTTATTTCGATATGCTCAGCCGCACGTTGCTGATGAATAACGCGCGGGAGGCTTATCTGCAGGCTTGCGCCGATCAGGGGAGCGATATTGTTGTCGTATCCTTTTCCGGCAATCCTTGCCCCAAATGCGCGGTATGGGAGGGGCGCTTGCTTTCGATCTCCGGCAAGACCAAAGGACTGCCGACACTGGCCGAGGCCATCGCGGCCGGGTTATTCCATCCGAACTGTACCCATAATATTACCGCCGTGCCGCCTGAGATTGCCGAAACGTACTATCACGAAAACGGCCGCCCGGTCACCGGCTTGAATTCTCCCGGCAATGAGGAATCGGACGATCCTGATACATGGAAGCAATACCGCTTCCAGCAGCGCAAGAAGGCCGCCAAGCAGGCGGTGCCGAAATCCTTGGGTAAGTCGGTCGATCATTACTATGACGGCCTGACGGACGGCCAAAAGAACCTGATCAAACAGTACACGAACGCCGACGAAAAAGGCTGGAATCGCGCCTTGCGTAACGGCAACCCCACGGAAGAACAGCAGAAAGAAATTGACCAGCTTTCCGATGTGCTGGCGGGCTTCCCGAAATACCAGGGCGATGTATGGCGCGGCGTTTCGTTCGATACTGCCGGTGAGCGTGATGAGTTTGTCGAGCGCTTCATGAAGTCGCCGGAATCGCTTGCCGGCTTCACTTCAACCACCGTGGATTTCAAATCGGCTGAATACTATTCCGATAAATACGGCAAGGCGGTCAAGGTATTCATCAAGGTTCAGGATTCCACCTGCGGCGCGTATGTCGGTCATACCAGCTACAAGCCCGGCGACAAAGAAGCCCTGTTTGACCATAAGATAAAGTTTCAGCCGGTTGACTTGAAAGAGATTGACGGTATATTATACATAACAGCCAAGGAGCTACTGCCATGACCGAGGAAGAACGCAAAATAGAGCAAGATAAGGCCGGACGCCTGATCGGGCCGTTGCATTTCCGCAAGGGCGCTCACGAATGGCCAGCCGGTATCACTCCCGAAGAAAAGCAGCGCCGCCTTGAACTGCTGGAAAAAGCGCGCAAGGTCTGCAACCGTCAGGATGAACACTTGAAAGAGCAGGGCATCATCTAATCCGCTCTCGTTGACAAATTGAGCCTCCCATAAAACGGAGGCTTTTTTCATGTTGGAGAGTCACTTCACACTTACCGGGTATATCCGGGTCCCCACCGGCGAATACAGCGACGGCAAACCCACCCTTGCCGAACATTCCATCAAATACGTTGTGTTCGACGGCTCCTACCGGCATCCGCAGACCGGCGCGCTACAGGCCGAAACCACCTATTACATCAAGCCGGTGGACGAATCGACATTTCCCGAATCCATCCCCCCGGAAAGCAAGTTTATTGATTGCAAGGGGCGCGAATTCGATATCGCGACCGCCACGCGCTACTACCGCAGTAAAGAGCAGAAACTTGAGGCGTTTGCCGTAACTTTGGTGTCACATGGCAGGCGGTATTGAATTCAAAGGGGCGCAGAAGTTCCTCGGCAATCTCCGCAAGCTGGAGGGGGACCAGCGGAAACGGCAGATGAGCACCGGCAATAAAATCGGTGACGTTGCTTTGAAGGAAACACGCGACCGGGCTCCGAAGCTCGACGGCATTCTCGAAGGGGCCATACAGAAAGCAGTTCAGCCGATGGGCGACACCGTGGTTATCATCATCCGGGTGCCGCTGAATACCCCGGCCGCCGCTTATGCCATCCGCATGCACGAAGAATACTACAATCTCGGTGAGCTGTCGGAGGGCAAACAGGCCCGCGCCGGGGTGAAGGTCGGCCGGAAATACATCACGCGCGGCCTTGCCGCCGCCGTTCCCAAATGCAAGGTCATAGTTGAAAAGGAAATGAAAACATGAACATCGTTGAACTTGAACGCGCCCTGACGGTATTCTTTGCCGGTCTGCTGGATCTCGAAGTCGATAAAACCATCTTCCGCGGAGTACTGCCGAGCCCGGTTAACAACGCTGTCGGCATAATACTGGAAATTCAGGATACCGGGAATACTCCGTCCATGCGCCATTACGCCCTGCAGGTGCTTGGCCGCTTCGATGATCGCGACCGGGCAAAGCTCATCGCGGAGCAAATCGAAACCGCATTCCCGCTTTACGCTCCCGAATGGCGAATCCTGAAAGCCGGTGGAGCCGCCGCGTACCCCACGCAGTTCGACGGCCGCGACATTACCGGTGTTTCCGCGAATTTTGAAGTAGTCGTTTAGCGGCACGTTGCCGCTGTTGACAGATTGAGCAAGTACGAAACCTCTAACTAAAACAGGAGAAAATACCATGCCTGACGAAACCACCCAAAAATTCGACGTAACCAAGTTTTGCTTGTCCGCTTATGTCGCCACGTTCAAGGATACCCTGCTTGGCGGTACCGATGGCCCGCCGTCGTTCAAGCTGGAGCCGACCTTCTTTGAATCCAAGTGCGATCAGGCCGGAGAAACGGTCTTGCGTAAAATCCTGACCGGTATGAAGATTGTCGTGTCGATGTCCATGAAGGAAATCGAAACCGGCATGGGCCTGATTCTCGGAGAGAGCGGCAAGATTCAGCTTTCCGACATCGGCAAGGATCTGTTTGCCGACAAGGGCGCTCTGGTGCTTACCCCCATCGGCATGCCTGGTCTCAAGTCCTACCGTTTCCCGGGTGCCATGCTGCTGATGGAAACGGAATACAAGCTGTCCGGCACAGAGGAACACGTCTTGCCGGTATCGTTCGAATGCGTACCCGATGCCAACGGCGTTATCATGGAGCGCGTGGACTGATGAAACTTTTTCCGAAACTCGGATCAAAAAACGTTACCATCATCGGCGGCGACGGCCGGAAGTGGACGGTGCCGAAGCTCGGTGTAAAACACATCGATACCTACCGGGAGATCCTGCAGGCCGCCAACTCCGACAGCCCGGAGCCGCAGGTTCGCCTTGTTGCCATTCTGGAGGGCAAGGCGCGCTTACTGGAGCTGGCCGCCGAAGTCATGCCGGAATCCCTTGTCAAAGGCGACATGCTGCGCTTCGGGTATGATGAACTCTCGGAGCTGGTCAGCTATCTGCTCTACGGCAATGATGATCCGGCCGATGATGTGGATGAACCGGAAAAAAAAACGGAGCCCCCGGCGACCGAATCGACAACCGGGAGCTGAATCATGAATTCATAGCCGCCCGAATACTCCATACGTTCGGCGGCTATACTCTTGACACCCTGTTTGCTGAACCGCCGCATCGGTATTTCCGGCTGGCAGAACTGGCGGCAAGCGTTCAGGCCGACAACATACTGGAAGTCCAGTTGCCCGCACTCAGGGCGGCCCTGTACGGCGCAAATACCGCCCACCTGCAGAACATCAGGAAAATATACATGATGCCGGAGAGCAAAATACAGTACAGCCGCACGGATTACGATGAAGCGGTCAGGATCGCCAAAGAACGCGCCGCCAGCACCTCGAAGCCGGTGGCCAGTTTCAAAATAAACGATTTGATATAGGAAGCAAATGGCCTTAGACCTTGGAACAATCGGTGGAGCAATCACCCTTGACGGCTCCCAATATTTCAGCACAATGGGAAAAGTGGACAGCGTTTCGCAGTCTACCATGTCCAATGTGAAAAAGTACGTTGCCGATGCCGTCACGGTTTACGGTTCCTACCGGCTGGCCAAGGCCGCTGCTTTTGCTTCAATGGACTTCGAAAAGGAAGTTTCCAGCATCCGTTCACTGGGGCAGGAATTCAGCAAGGCGCAATTGAGCCGGGAACTGATGAATATCAATTCAGAGCTCGGCCGGGCGCAGGAAATGGCCGCCGCCACCTACTTTGCCTACTCGGCCGGTATTCGCGGCACCGAACAGGAAATGGCCGCGTTCACCTCACAGATTGCCGGTACGAATAAAGCGGTCCGTGGTGAGCTCGTTCCCACCATGAATGCCATGACCAGCGTCATGAAAGCGTACAATATCGCGATCAACGACGCTTCCAAGGCCGGGGATTGGTACTTCACCATCATCAAGCAGGGCAAAACCACCGGCTCCGAGCTGGCTACCAGTCTCGGGCAGGTCATCGGCAACGCCAACATGTCAGGCGTGGCGCTGGAGCAACTGGGCGCTGGCATCGCCTCCCTGACCACCATCATGCCGACCGCGCAGGCCATCACCGGACTGAATCAGGTCATCAATGGATTCATCAAACCGACCGCTCAGGCCAAGGCTTTTGCCAAGGAATACGGCATCGAGCTCTCGGCCGCCGCCCTGAAAGCCAAAGGGTTTGCCGGCGCGCTCGAGGAAATCCGGCAGAAGGTCGGCACCGACCCCGATAAGATCGCCAAGATGTTCACCAGCGTTGAAGCGATCAAAGCCCTTGCGCCGTTGCTCGGCAGTCTGAACAAGGAATTCAATGCCAACGTCACGGAGTTCGAAAACAACGCCGGGGCCATGAATAAGGCGTTGACCGAACAGCTCGACAATACCGCGGCCAAATGGTCTACCGCCATGAGTGATATCAACAAGGCCATGATCGTTACCGGCGATGCCATGAAGCCCTTTACCGATACCGCGGCCACCGTCGTTTCCGCTTTCGGTCAACTGGTACAGAACGCGCCCCCGGCCGCCGTGCAGATCGGCGTGGTCGGCGCGGCCGTGGCTATCATTCAATCGAGGCTGGCCCCGCTGATTAAAGACTTGGTTATGATCCCCTCGAACCTTGCGGCCGTCTCTGCCTCCCTGAAAGGCAATACCACGTCCATCGGTGCAGAAACCGCCGCATGGACCGCCAACACCACCGCCATCCGCGCGAACAACCTTGCCCGCGCCGGGCGCAACGCCGGGATGATGGCCGCCTCCGGCATGTCCATGATGGACCATAACGAAGCCGCGTTCCAGTCTCAATTTACTTCCCTCCGCGACAGACAGCATCAGGCGAACCGCTATAACCAGGCGCGCCGCAAGGTTCAGCTTGCACAGGGCGAACACTATCAGAACTGGCTGTATTCCGGGAAGGATGGCGAATACGTTCCCCTGCGTGACAGGAATATTACCCGGAATATTGCCGGAAACGGTAATCTGAACGCGTCCGCTGGTGATGTGGGTAAATTGACCGGCGCGATAACAAAGCTCGGCTCTGGCGCGGCAAATACGGCGAAAATGCTTCTCGGCAACGCCGGGCTGGTCATGGCGGTAGGCGCGGCCGGGTTTGCCCTTGGCGATTGGATCGGCAAGAAAACCGGACTTCATGATGCCATTTCCGGAAAAAAGGAACTCGATGCCGCCGAAGCCAGCGCCGCAGGTATTGATGCGGATGTCAAACGCGGTTACGATGACCTGAACAAAGCCACAGAGAAGCGCCTTGAGCTCCTGATACAAGAAAAGAAGATTTCCGAAGGTTCTGCCGAGCAGGCGCGGGAGGCACTGAAAAACGGCGACCGGGGCAGGGCAATTGCCATTATCCGCGATATCGAAGAAAACGGCGACGGCAACGCGCAGGATCGCGAACGCCGGTTGCGTCAGGATGAAGCCACGGCCAAGCGGAACAAAGAGTACCGCGAAAATGCCGATAAGCGCGAAAACGGCTGGAACTATGCTTACGATCAGGCGACCAATTCCGATAAATACGGCATGCTCGACGGTAAGATCGCTCAGGAATACCAGCTTATGGCGATGGCCACTTCACGCAAAGATGAGGATGAGGTCAAGAAGCATGAACAGAAAATCTATGACCTGATGCGCGAACGCAAGCGGCTGGAAGTCGCCCTGAATGATGATGCCCTGAGCGAATTCGAGCGCAAGCAGAAACTTGCCTATAACCGTTTCTTGGCGCAGGCCGCCGCCGCTGGCGAAAACGAATACCTGCTGAAAAAGCGGACCAATGAAAAACAGATCGAGAACCTGAAAGCCCGCATCCGGGCGATTGAAAAGCTGGAAGCGCAGGCCATGAGCCCTGAGCAGAAAAAGGCCCGCGAATCCCAACTGGCCGAGGCCCAGGCAGAGCTTGCCGAAATGCTGCGCCAGCAGAAAGCCGGCAACAAGGACATGAATAAGCAGTATCAGGATAAATCCTACAGCTACGCCTCCGGCATCCTTGGCGACAATACCATGACCACCGATGAGAAAACAAAGGCTATCCTCGAAGGTGCCGACGCAAAAGCAAAAGCCCTCTACGATAAGATTTTCAAGGAAGAATCTGCCCGAATTGGTACTCATGATGAAAAAGGAAAGATATGGTCTCAGGCCGCTACGCTAGAACGGCTGGCAAAGGAACTTGAGAAACAAAACCGCGCCAGCAATCGAAAAGAAGAGGTCTCTGAGCTGAAAAAGATCAATCAGACCCTCGGCAAGTCCACAACCATTATCTGGACGTTACCAAACTCCTGATTATTGAAACTTTATTTTTTAGGAGAGAGATACTCAAGTGCTGTTTTCCGATCAGCAGTATACTTCGGTACGGTTTTGGATGCACCGTTTACCGTATTATACTGATAACTGCCGACCCGATAATAGTAATCGGAAATTTCCTGATCATCCGTGTAGCCTGCAGGATTTATTTCTATGAAACATATTTCGCCCCATTTTATACTGTTTTGCTTTTTGAGTTCATTATTAAGTCGCTTAAGACTGGCGGCCTGTGACCATGCCTTTCCTTTTTCGTCATGGGTTCCTATACGCTTGGACTCTTCGCTATATATTTTATCAAAGAGGGTTTTTTGTGCTGGATTTTTCGCCACAGTTTTTATCTTATCATCAACACTCAGGGTATCATTATCTACCCAGTGAGGCAATCGGCCTGAGACTAAAATGCCGTTTGAGGTCACAGATAATACCCGGCCGAGTACCAATGTATTAGACTGATTCAATAGGCGATCCTCGGCGGCCTTGGCTGATTTCTGTTCTGCCGCGGACGATAGCTTTTCGTATTGCGCGGTCTGTTTTCCTATTTCGGCCTTCTTGTCATCCGGCCAGTCGGCGGGATCAATGGTCGCGGTACCGGAGGCATGAAAGATCACAATGCCCTTGGAATTCGCGCCGGACACTTCATAGTCTTTATAAAACCTGCCGGACTTGGTAGTTAAATCGGCGGCACCAGCCAGCAGCGGCATGGCTAAAATCATACTGTAAATCATTCGTCTGAACATAATCACTCCATATTTCATGATTTCACATAATATGTCGCTTCTTTTTCGAGGATAACGACAAGGCCCTCTCGTTTTTGTCCGCTAGAAAAGCCCCCAACACCACCAGTCGTTTCACTCAGAAATATCGTAGTCATAGTTACCGGACGCCAACCGTGATGTCCATGCATATTCAATTGTTCCTCTAAATCTTGAATACCTTCAGTCATGATTGTTTTATATTCTTTTCTGGTCATTTTCTTTAATTGAGGCTTGGCCTCAACGTAAACTTCCTCATTACAATGCGGGCAATTGACAACTTGATTCGAAAATTCCTCTCCAACTAAAAAATCATCTTCGCAAAACGGACAATTGACGGTTATTTCCTTCATTGGTTTCCCTCCGTATGTTACACGTTCGATCAAAACTATACCATCTGAAACTTTCCTTGTCAAATTTTATTGGCTATTGACAAACTGGGCTTCCGGTAAAAATGGAGGTTTTCTTAATGCGTGTAACCCATATCAATAACATTGATTTTTCCATCAGCCAGGAAAACGCCATTACCTGCACGTCCGTTTGGGAGTTGCTTCCGGATGAGAATTTTGAACAGACTTGGCCATCATTCGAGGCCGAGGTAAAAGCGTGGGCTGGTGATATCGGGGATGACTGGCGCGTGCCGAACCCGGATTCGAAAGGCTATACCGCCGATAATACCCGGATTATCACCGCGATTGAATGCAAGTCCAAAGCCCGCTGGTGCTATGAGGTGAGCTATACCGGGCGGGTCAAGGATCTGGAAGCGCGGATGACGGAGTATTCCGAGGATATCAATAACCGGGAGGAATACCAGAAGAACGCCACATTTCTTGTTGAAACGGAATATCTTGAAGCCTGGTGCCCGAATATTGGCGATGTGCTGACATGGGCCGGAGAACTTTTCTGCTGCGACAATATCAGCAAACGCAAAAACGGGCTGAACAACAACCAGTGGGAGGTTTCCATTCAGGCCGTCGATATGCGGCTCCTGATGCTTGGCAATCCGACTTTCAGCCGCAATTCCCGCTATGAATCGGTCAAAACCGCCGTATGGCGCGTCCATAACGATGAATATGAGAATTTCCTTGCAGAGCATAATATTGGTACGGCGGCCGGTTGGGCCGGTGATAAATACTATATCACGGATATGAACGCAGATCCACGCGGTAATTACGGCTATGACGTAACGCTGGAGGCAAAACATATCGAAGTCCGCTGTGTGGAGGTTCGCCGTGAGGAAGTTCTGAAAAGCTACGATACCGCGGATGATCCGGAAAAGGAAATCACCTACGTCGGCACATGGCAGGTTCATGCGGATTCACTGGCTGAATTTCAGGATCAAGTCGGACTGCTGGCCGCCGAATGGGCCGAGAGTAATTTTATCATCACCAAGTCCACGCCGACCCTTGTCAATCCGATGGAATACGAAGTAGTCATGGAGGCCGTTGATAAGGATCAGTTCATTACGCAAAGTGAGGGGAGCATCGGAACCCTGAAAAGTGACTATTCTTCGGAATTGGAGGTAACTCCCTTCACGATGGAAATGATTCTAACCCCCCAGCAGTTAGGATGGATGAAAGAAGGTGTAACCGATGCAAGTCAGGGCAGTGACAGCCAAGTGGCAAGTAGCGGAGTTCCTGACACAAGTAAAGGGGAGGTATGGGTTCCCTATAAAGAGTCTTATCTTTTTCGAAAGGCATTAAAGGATGTAGCCGCCAAGAAAAATCAATGGAACGCCGACACTGATTGCCCTTTTGTTATTGCCGGTTCAGGATATGACCGTTCTGGGAGCATCGAATTTGCCAATAAACCGTACCAGTGCATTTGCGTGGAAATCACCAAATATACCAAGGGGGACCCCGCGCAGAACCTCAGTGCGTTGAAAACCCGGATTGAGAGCTACCCGCGTATTATCAAGTGGGGGCCGATTCGCGGACTTACGGCAAGCTGGAAGCGCATTCGCTTTGAGGTCGAGAAAGTCAAGGATTCCAGAGGTAATGCCTGGTGGAAGGAATCGTATACGATGCAAGCCGCGCCGAATGATTGGCGCTGGAATGAAAAATACGTGGAAAAGGCACAATGAAGACTTATACCAATATTGAAGATTTCTGTAAGGATCTGTCCAAATTGATCACCCGGCGCACGCCGCATGCCGGACGCAATGTGACTCTCGAAGATACTCCAAACGGCTTCCGCATTCATTGCGACGTTGAACCGGGTAAGGCCACCACCCCGGCCGGTTGTACCGGGAAATTTATTGTTACCGAGAAAGAAAATTTACTGGAGGTGGGGACGGGCTATCTGAATCGCAATGGCGAATTCCTTGTCGTACCGGAAGCCAAGGGCATAAAACCGAGTACCGGCACCTTATGCGTATGCACGAAAATAGATAAATCCGGTAAATGGACAAAGATTGAATTCAAGATCACCACCCCGGCCGCGGATGCTTACCCCATTGCCGAAATCACAGTCGATGAGAAAACAAAGGCCATATCGATTCGGCAGTTTCCGGTGGTAGTCGCTGAATTCAAGATCGTTAAGATATGTCCGCAGATTGAGGCTTCAAATGGCTGATTACTACAAGGATGAACGGCCCGGCGCTGGTGGCGGTAGTGGCGTTGGCGGCGGTTCTTGGAACACTCCAGGCGGCGGTACCGGAGTCAAGCCGGGATGGGGCGGCAACGGCGGCAACGGCACGAAAGGCTGGTGGTGGCTTTGGGGCGGCGGGGCAGGAGCTCCGTATCTTAAAGTATCGCCGGAAGGGTATTTGCTGATCGATCAAACACCTCATCTATTGACCGGCTCCGGGCAATGCCGCCCGATTCCGTCTCTGCTGGTTTACCTCGATGGCGCGGAGCAGCATAAGCATGCCGGTTGCGTATTGTGTAAATTGTCCGACAGCCGGAGCCTCATAATTCGCCGCGCTTCGGTCGGTGCCTCCAGTTTATTTTCGGTTGCCGGCTACGTTTCGCCTATCAGCCTCGGCACCTTCAAGCTGAGTGTGCGGTGGCAGGGCGGCCATTACGATTACAGCAAAATGAGCCGCATGGCTTTCCGGGTGTTCGGGGTTACGATACAGGCGCGTAAAATTTCGCTTTCCGGCTGGAATGATGTAGCGACGATTATCATAAAAGAAAATAACACCATCTATGTGAACGGCATCAAGGGCAGTATTCGGGGAAATTCGCGTTTTCTCGATGCTTGAAAACCTCCTTATCGCGACCTGTTGACAAACATGGTCAGGGCAAAGGCAATTTGCAAATAAGGAGTTACAATGCAGAATATCAATGCGATCGTCAAAATATCCGGGGGCGTGGCTTCCTTTGTTGATGATTCTGACAATACAAAAAAGCCCCCGGCGATTACCATCGGGGTAAAAACCCGGCTGGTTCTGGATCTGCGCCGTGACTGGGATGAAGGCACCGCAAGGCTGTTGCCGTATCCGTATGAGGAATTATCTTCGCTTCTGTCGTTTTACGTGGCAATGGATGCCGACTGGCTGCAGGAAACCGAACCGAAGCTGTTGAAAACCTCCGGGATTTCTCTTTCACAGAATGCCGAGGGCCGTACCCTGCTGTCGGTCGAGCTTCCCAGCCTTGACACGATCCCGATCATGAAGGATGTGAACCGAGAAACCATCAGCCTGACTACCGAAGTCGGCGGCTATTTGGCCGAGGGAAGTACAGCCGAAGTCAATTTCCTGATGACCTTTTCAGTCACGATCAAGAACCGCATTTATCTTGGCGGTGAAGTACCGCCTGAAGTGGTCAATGATCCTGAATACCTGAGAACCGCAGAGATCAAGGCATTGATCGCCGCCGCCACCCGGCCCGATCCCGGCCCACAAGGGAATAAGGGCGATGCCGGGAGAGGCATCATTTCCATTCTGAAAACCGCGTCCGATGGCCTTGTCGATACTTATACGGTCACTTACACCGATGGGGAGGAAGAAACGTTCGCCGTTACAAACGGTCAGGATGGCAAGGGTATTATCTCCATCGAAAAGACAGGTACCGAGGATAATGTCGATACCTATACAATCCGGTTCACGGATGACTCGACGCAACTCTTTACCGTGGTCAACGGCAAGGACGGGCAGGATTTAAAGCTGGACGCGACCGGGGAGATATCGGAGCTTGGCGCGTATGATGGAGAGAACGCCGGATTCACCTTTGCGGCAACGGCCGACTATCCCGAAAAAAACTACAGCCAGCTCATTGTTTACGTCAAGCGGAGCAATGAATACGGCGACTGGTGCCCGCCTCTGTCGATTACCTTTTACGGACGTACTCCGCATGATGGCGAAAATATCGCCTTGATTGAACCGCTGGAATTCACCTCGGAAGGCAAGGAAAACAATGAGTATTTGAGTTTCAGCCTGAAGGATTATCCTGCCGCTGACATCTCCGGGGTCTATATCGATACCGCCGAGGGGGAATCCCGGCTTCCGTTTGACTCGGCACTCGGTATAAGGAAAGTCATCAAGAAAGATGGTACCGTCTATCTTTATTTTGGTTCGCTCTGCCCCGCGTTTGAAACCGGGCGGGTGTATTTCTCGCAGGGGGCTTCCGGGCTTACGCAATATCAATGGTATCTGCAGAACGGCGGTACGCTGTCGTTTGAGGAGTGGTATCAGGGCAAGGGGGAAGCCGGCAGCGGTATCCGGATCGATGCTGCCGGTACGCTGGCGAAACGTTCGGAATATGCGGCCACTGGCAAGGGATTTGCCTACGGCGCGACCGACATTTACACCGATGAGAACGGCAAGACTTATACCCTGCTGTACATCAAGCATTCGGCGGCGCTGGATGACTGGTGCGAACCGATCCGGCTCTATCTGATGGATGGCCGCGATGGGGTTGATGGCATTGGCATTGATGGCAAGGATGGCGAAAACGCCCGACTGGTCCCGCCGCTCGATTACGCCGCCGAAAATTCCGGTGTCGTGGATACTGATGAAATCACTTATGCCCGGATCGTCTCGAACTGCCTGCGGATTCCGGTATCGGCTGAGGCGGTGAGTATTCTCAATATCACGGTCAGCACCGCCGAGGGTGAAGTCATTTTGCCGTATTATTCCAATGACGGCATCCTGCGGATCGTGAAAATCGCGAACTCCGAATTCCTCGTTTACTTCGGTCAGAATGTTCCGGCGTTCAAGACCGGCAGGGTCTATTTCGGACAGGGAATCACCGGCTACACCCAGTACCAGTATTACCTTGATAACGGCGGCACATTGCCGTTTGAAACGTGGGTAAATCTCAAGGGGATTATCTCCAACGAAAAGATCAGCACGGTCAAGAATGTCGATACGTACCGGATCACCTACACGGACGGTTCCACGCAGGATTATAACATCACTCAGGGATGGAGCGCGTACCAGCTTGCCGTTGAGAATGGCTATGAAGGCACGTTGGAACAATGGCTGAAGTCGCTGGAGGCCGTTGACGGTGTCGATGGCAAGAGCGCCTATGAGTTGGCTCGTGACAAGGGTTTCACCGGAACTCTGCCCGAATACCTTGCCTCACTGAAAGGTGATGCCGGTCAGGGCTTGAGAATCGATGCCACGGGGCTTTTATCCAATTTGGGTG
>JBEBRW010000056.1:0-37546 GCA_040394635.1 Victivallis vadensis
TTTGGAGTTCATCAAAAACTTATTTTTCCCCAATAAGCAGAAATAGGCAAACAGAACCAAGGGTTTTGAGCTGATGTGAGAGGCTGACGCCGCCTCTCGCATTCATTTTTCTATCTTTGGGCTGAGTTGTGGAAGCTGAGTTCGAAAACTTCTGCGTATTTGCCTGGCCCGGGGTGTTTCTGGGCCGTTTCCCGGTTCATGCCCAGGATTCGCTGGTCGAAACCGCTTCCGCGCGTGTTCAGATTGCGCTGCTGCTGGGATTGATGGAAACGCAGCATCTCGCCTTTCCAGGCTGCTTCGTCTTCATCGAAATAAGTGTAGATATCTTCGCGCATGTCGATGGTTTTCGGGTCGCGATTGAGCATTACCGCCAGCGATTTCTTGCGGACGCCGCAGAGACGGGTCATGTAGGCATGCATCAACTGGTGATCCGGATTGCTGTCATTGCCGTGCGGCATGATGATGACGTCCGGCTCGGTTTTCAGGAAAAAGTTCATGATCCGGACGAAATTGTCCGTGATATCCATGATTTTGCCCTCTTCGCTTTCGGCCAGGCGCATGAAGTGGATGCGCCGGGAGGGGAGCCCGAAGTACGCGCAGCTCAGCGTCTGCTCGCGCTCGCGGGTGAGGGCCTTTTCCTGAACAAACGGCGGATCGCAGAAGGAGTCTTCCACGCCCGCGGCGCCGGAGGAGGCCACTGTCAGATAGATCCGGGCGTTGGCGTGGTAGAATTTCCGGAGGGTGACCGCGACGGCATCGAAGTCATCGGGATGCGGTGCAAAAACCCAGACGCCGAGGTTTGAGGGGATTATGACATCGTTGAAAGCGGCGGGCAGTTCTTTGGGCAGCCAGATAAACATAACATCACCGTAGCTTAAAATAATAAGTTGTCGTCATACTTTTTTTCCTGCGGGGGAGGGGCGCTGTCGCGCAGCGAGGCGTTTTTGCGCTCGGAGCTTTCGTCGAATTCGCTCCATTCGCCCTCGGCGCCGTCATCGCGGGTGAGGACCTCGATTTTTTTCTCAAGCTTATCGAGCTTGCCGCGACAGAGCGCGGTCAGGCGGGTGCCCTGTTCAAAATATGTGATCATCTGGTCGAGGGGGAGGTTTCCCTCCTCCATTTTCGCGACCAGTTCTTCCAGTTTCGCCAAAGCCTCTTCAAAGCTCAATTTGGTGAAGTCGGGCTTTGCTGTTTTGTCACTCATGATTATTTCTCCAGATCAGTCAAAAAAGATACCACCTAATTATAAGATGCTTTGGCCGCTTTTCAAGCCCGGAATTGGGAAAAGTCATTAAATTCCATGGCCCAGGGAGAATTAAGATCAGGCTTTCTTTTTCGGGCGCTGGCGGACTTGTTTGAAGAACTCCTGCATCAGTTCTTTGCAGTCTTCTTCCAGCACGCCGGAGGTGACCTGGACCTGATGCAGCATGCCGGGGAAACCGGTGATGTCCAGCGCGGAACCGGCGCCGCCCGAGCGCGGGTCGGCCATGCCGAAAATCAATCGGCGAATCCGGCAATTGACCAGTGCGCCGGCGCACATGGCGCAGGGCTCCTTGGTCACGTACAGGTCCACGTTTTCGAGTCGCCAGTCGCCGAGCAGCGCGGAGGCCTGGGTCAGGGCGAGGATTTCGGCGTGGGCGGTGGCGTCTTTGAGTTTCTCCACCTGATTCCAGGCGCGGGCGATGATCCGGCCGTCCATTACGGCTACGGCGCCTACGGGGACTTCGCCTTCGTCCGCGGCGTTTTGCGCTTCGTTCAGGGCGCGGCGCATGAAATATTCGTCGTCAAATACAATCATGGTCTTACTTCACGACGCCCATTGTCACTTCGCTGCTGGTGATCACCGTCCCGGAACCCATGAAGGCGAAGCGGATATATTCCTTCTGCCAGTTGTATTGAAAGATGATGATGTCGCTGTCTTCGGTCCGTCCTTTGTGCGCGTTGGCCGTGCCGAAAATATCGACCAGAGTCTTGGTGTCGCGCGCAAACGAGAAGTCGACCCCCTGGTACAGGCGTCTGGCGGCTTTGAATTTTGCCTCCGATTCGGACGTAAGGGTCGAACTTTTCAGGACATATATTTCGCGCTCGAAGCGTTTCGGCACATCGACATCATTGCACGGGATTTTTTTCGGCTCGGTGTTACAGCCGCCGACGAATACGGCCAGCGTCAAGGCGGCCACCACAGAATAAATCAGTCTCATATCAAACCTCAGAAAAAATTATTTATTCTAATGTATATAAACCATTTCCGGGAAAATTCAAATGCCGTAAGTGAAAATCCCTCAAACAAATATTTAAAATATATGCCTTGACATTCGAAAATGGACTGATATAATATCACTGACAGATTCAAGGTGATATATACACATAGCAGGAGAGCGTAACAATGGATAAACTGCAGAAAGCCTATGAAATGGCCGTGGAAATGTATGAAAGTTGTGGCGTGAATGTGGACGGGGCGCTGGAGCAACTCGGCAAATTCGAGCTGTCGATCCATGCCTGGCAGGGGGATGATGTGGTCGGGTTCGAGGACATCGGTCATGCCTTGACCGGCGGCTGCCAGGTCACCGGCAACTATCCCGGCCGGGCCCGCAACTCGGATGAACTGCGCAAGGATCTCGACGAAGCCATGCGGCTGATTCCGGGGAAGCACCGCGTGTGTTTGCAGGCGCATCAGGTGGACAGGATGTTTCCGGGCCAGGACCGCGACGAGTTCAGCATCGACAATTTCCGGGATTGGCTGGGGTGGGCGGGCGAGAAGCAGATCGGACTGGATATCGCGCCGGTGTTTTATTCGCACCCGAAACTGGACCACGGGTTTTCGCTGTCGCACCCGGATGCGGCAATCCGGGAGTTCTGGATTCGCCACGGCATGGCGGTCCGGCGGATCGCCGCGGAATTCGGCAAAGCGCTGGGGACGCCGTCAGTGTGCAATTTCTGGATGCCGGACGGCTTCAAGGATATTCCGGCCGACCGCTTCAGCTTCCGGCAGCGGATGATTGAATCGCTGGACATCATTTTCGGAGACGACATTTCGCCGGATTTGATTCGCGACGCCATCGAGTCCAAGCTCTTCGGCATCGGTACCGAAAGCTGCACCATCACCTCCAATGAGTTCTGTCTGCTCTATGCGGAAAAACGCAACAAGATGGTCTGCTTCGATACCGGGCATTTTCATCCGACCGAGTCGGTGGCGGACAAGCTCTCGGCGGTGTTCGGGTTTATGGACGAAGTGCTGCTGCACGTCAGCCGCGGCGTGCGCTGGGACAGCGACCACGTGCTGCTGTTGAACGACGACCTGCGGGATCTTGCCCGGGAAATCGTGCCCTATGGCTACGCGGGCAAAATTCATATCGGGCTGGATTACTTCGACGCCAGCATCAACCGTATCGCCGCCTGGGTGATTGGTTCACGCAATATGCAGAAAGCGCTGCTGTCCGCCCTGCTGGAACCCCGCCGGAAGCTGATCGAATACGAAAACAGCTGGGATTTCTCCGGTCGGATGGCCTTGCAGGAGGAAGCCAAGGCGCTGCCGTTCGGCGCGGTCTGGAACTACTACTGCGCCAAGTCCGGCGTACCGGTTCTCGATGGCTACATGGCCGAAATCCGGAAATACGAGAAATCGCTGAACCGCGATTGAGTATTATTTCTGGCCGTATGATTCCAGAAGTTGGATCACTTCGGTTTTCTTTCGGGCCCTGGCGTGGTCGAGCGGAGTTCTGCCGTTGGAGGCTTTTGCCTCCAGATTGGCACCATGCTCGATCATGAGTTTTATGGTTTCGACCGGATAATCGGCACTGATCATATCATGCAGGGGGTAAGAGGCTTTGTTTCCCGGCCGGCCGTTCGGGTCGACCCCGAGCTGGAGCAATTCTTTGACCAGAGGCATGTATTTGCCCTCGGTGGATTTAGCTGTCAGGGTGTACAGAATACTGAATCTGGTATCGGCATATGTAATTTCCCGTTTGGCCTTTATGAATCCGTATTGAGTGGCTGCGTAATCTTTTTCCTGGGCTGTCAAGTCCGGTTTGGACAATAATGCCAGTAGCATCAGCATAGCTTGTTTTTCTTTCCCTGCTCTTCTGGTCAGTTCCGCTTCGATGAATTCCTTACCGTGAGTACCCTGCATGGCGATCTGGGCATCGTAGAGATTCATCCAGCGAAAACCACGGGCAAACAACCGGTCATTGCGGTTGGTGGAGAATTGCTTTGGATTGGATTTTTCGAATGCCTTGAAGGCTTCTTCGAAATTGCCGAATGCGTATTCGAGAAATGCCCGTAATAAATAGCACTTGTTCCGAGAATAAATTCCTTGCCGGTCAATTCCGTCGAGAGCCTTGCGGACCAGCGGTAAATTTTCAGGCTCAAAGCCGAAAGAGGAACAATAATCGCCATTGTCGAGATATGCCTCAAAAAGGCCCCTTATGCCGAAGTCCCCCAGTCTGGAATCGGGAATATCGGCTTTCAGGCAAAGTATGGCCAGGGCTTTTAGTTCTTCGGGGCTGCCGCCCCAGCGCGCCATGCGATAGTTGAACACATTGTCGAAGAATACCCGATTGTCGACTTGCTTTGAAACGGCCTCCTTCAATATGGCTTGCATCTGTTTTTCATCCCCGGTGGCGCCGACGATGCCGACTAGACGCACGTAAGGTTCCGGCCAGTCGGGTCGGAGTTCGCAGGCCTTCCGATATTCGATAACCGCATCGCTCAAGTGCTTCGAGAAACCGTCCCAGCCTTCTTCCGTGACGTCTTTGGCCCAGCCGGTACCACGCGATTGCCAGGCCAGCTGCACTTCACGGGTGGCCTTGCACATGACTTCGTACCATGGGGAGACTTTTCGTTCGCCGGGAAGACTTTCGAGAAACTCCCAGCGCTTAGCGGCCGCAGTATTGTCTCCCAAGTTCCAGAGGTAACGCTGCAATTCGGGCTTGTCGCGATTATCGACCACCAGGTTCATGTAACGTTCGAAAGCATCGTTGCCTCTGTCGTTTCCCCAATAAGCGAAGATCACGGCGCACCACGGCGATTTCCAGAGATTCCGGACGCTTTCCTGATTTTTCAGGTGCCGAGGTTGTCTGGCCCACCTGTTCCAGGCTATGAATATTTCTTTTTCCTCCTCGGAATCTTTTCTGCTTACCCTCAGGGGAGCCGGAGCCGTGGTATCATAATACGCCATCATTCCGGCGGCTTCACGCAAACGGTCGGCGTCGCATCCGGGCAGGTATTGCTGCAGTTCCGACAGGAGGAAACTTGCGAATTCTTTGCGATAGGTTGCTTCTACGACAGGGGCCTCCAGCTTGAAAAGATTGTCGTCAAAGGCATACTCGGACGTATTGGTATCCGCCGCTAAATGGGGCGCCAGGATCAGGCTCAGAAAAATAGCACAGAATTTTATCATGATATATTTCCTTTGTGAATTACTTTTGATGAATATATTAGAGGGAATGGGAATTTGCAATTTTATTTTTCGAATTTCAACGGGATAAATCCGGAAAATTGTTTTAAAAATCAGTTTCCCCATGCTATATTAGTCCTGATTAGCCAGATTAACTAATGATGGGACTATATGGTAAACAGATTGAAATTAAGACTTGATGTGCGGCTGTTCGGTTTGATGTGTGCGTGTTTCCTTTTGCTTGCGGCAGCCGGTTGTGGAAGATCCGATGAGAAGTTGACCCTGGACAAAATCAGGGTGGTACATGGAGGCAACCAGTGTGCGTTGCCCGGCGAAAAGTATGAAGAGAAGCTGATTGTGGAGCTTCAGGGGCCCGAACGCTACAATATGTTCGGGGCGGTCAGCCGCCGGAGCCTCAGCAATGAAAAAGTTTTGTTTACATTGGTGGATAATTCCGATCTGGTATTGTCGGCCACCGAGGGCGTGTCGAATGCGGGGGGCGAAATCGCCATCGACGTCACCGCCGGCAAGGTCATTGGCGACCAGTATCTGAAGATCATTCCGGTCAAATATCCCGAGAAAAGCGTAACGGTCCGCTTCGTCAGCGGCATCAAAATTTATGGCGGCCGCCAGGAGGGCATCGCCAATCAGTTCCTGCAGGAGCCGGTCAAAATCCTGGTCGTGGGCGAGGATGGCAAGCCGCTGGCCGATGTGCCGGTTTATTTCAATCCCGGAGATGGTACCGACGCCTCGCGCCGCCCGGTGATTTCCAATTCCTACGCGGTCACCAATGCCGACGGTTTCGCCGAAACCAGCATCAAGGTGGGCGAGGAAACCGGCACTTACCGGATCAATGCCGAAATCGCCGACCGGAACCGCAATATTTTCATTCGCGGCGTGCGGATCGACGCACTGGGGCTTAGTTATATGTCGCTGATCGTCAACGTTCTTGGCGGCCTCGCGCTGTTTATCTTCGGCATGAAGCTGATGAGCGACGGGTTGGAGCAGGTGGCCGGGAACCGTATGAAGAGTATTTTGCAGTTCTTTGCCCGCAATCGTTTTGTGGCGGTGGCGGCGGGAACGGTGGTAACCGCGGTCATCCAGTCTTCCAGTGCGACCACCGTCATGGTGATCGGCTTCGTTAATGCGGGGCTTCTGAACCTGGTGCAGTCCATCGGGATCGTGCTGGGGGCGGACATCGGGACCACGGTCACGGCGCAGATCATTTCGATGAACCTCTCGATGCTGGCTTTGCCGGCGATCATCATCGGTACGGGGATGGTCGTTTTCGGCGGCAAAAAAGCGTTCAAGGGATGGGGGATGGCGATCCTCGGATTCGGGCTCCTCTTTTTCGGGCTGACCATGATGGGGTCCGAGCTCAAGCAGATGGGAAATTTTCCCAGCTTTATTCAATTTTTCTCGCTGTTCGACTGTTCCCCGGGCGGGGCCGGCATCATGCCGCTGCCGCAGGTGCTTGGGGCCTTTGGTATCGGGCTTTTCCTGACGCTGGTGATCCAGAGCAGTTCGGCCTCGATCGGTATTTTGCTGATGCTCAGCGGCAGCGGGCTGGTCAACTTCTATACGGCCATGCCGCTGATGCTGGGGGCGAATGTCGGGACCACTGTCACTGCGGTGATCGCGGCGATTCCGAGCAATGTCTATGGCAAACAGGTGGCACTGTCGCACGTGCTGGTCAAGGCGTTGGGTACGGTCTGGATGGTGGTATTTTTCTATGTCAAATGGCCGGGCTCGGATGTGCCGATGTTCCTGCAACTGGTTGACGTGATGACGGAGGGCGACGTTTTCGCCGTGCAGCCGCAGAACGTGGTTCGGCACGTGGCGAACGCGCATACCATATTCAACGTCATTAACGTGATGATCTTCATCCCGCTGATCGGTCCTATGGCCAAGCTCTGTGAATGGGTGATCAAGCCCAAAGATACCGCTTCGGTCACCTTCAATGTCCTCGAGCCGAAACTGCTGGAGGTGCCGGCTGTGGCGCTCGAACAGACGATTCAGACGCTCCGGGCCATGGTCAATGAATCCTGGGATATGGTCAGCGACGCGGTGAACAACCATTTCCGCAAGGGCGTGGTCGAGGAGGACTCGGCGCTGCAGCTGGCAAGGCGGGAGAATGAGATTGACCGTCAACAGGGGGCAATTACCGAATATCTGGTGCAGTTATCGCGCAGGGAACTCTCTGAAGATCAGGCGTTTGTGATTCCGATGCTGATTCACTGCACCAACGACGCCGAGCGTATCGCCGACCATACCGCCAACATCCTGCAGCTCACCGAGCGCTTGGAAGGGTTGCCGCACGATATTTCGGATTACGCCCGTGGCGAGCTGAATAAACTCTGGGATATTCTCGAGGATCAGGCTAGAAACGTCATTGCCGCGCTGAACGAACCGCATCCGGAGCGGTATGTGGAAAAGGCGCTGCTTGAGGAGGAACGCATCAATATCCTGTGCGAGGATTACGAAAAGAATCATATTGTCCGGCTGAGCTCTGGCGAATGCCAGCCTCAGGTCGGGGTTATCTTTATCGAATTACTGAGCGAGCTCGAACGTGTCGGCGACCACTTGACCAATATCGCCGAGCGTGCGCCCAAGATTCAGCAGCATTTCTTGACCAACTGAGGTTATGACTTATGAAAATGGACTGGCAGAAACTTCTTTCTCCGCAGCGTTTGGGCAAGGAGGCCCCGGATAAAATCGCCCCGGGCCGGTCGCCGTTTCAACAGGACTTCGACCGGATCGTGTTCTCGCCGGCCTTCCGCCGCATGCAGGACAAGGCGCAGGTGTTTCCGCTGGCCGACAACGACTATGTGCATACGCGCCTGACCCACAGCATGGAAGTCTCCTGCGTCGGCCGTTCGCTCGGCTCCGCGGTCGGCGCCGGGATCTGCGAACGCCACAAGCTCAAGGACATCCAGCCCTCCGACGTCGGCGCGATCGTGGCCGCCGCCGGGCTGGCCCACGATATCGGCAATCCGCCGCTTGGACACTCCGGCGAGGAGGCCATCCGCTACTGGTTCCGCCATTCGCCGCTGGCCGCCGAAATGAAAAAGGATATGACCGAAAAGGAGCAGAACGACATCGCCAATTACGAGGGCAATGCCGAGGGGTTTCGCGTGTTGTGTACGCTGCAGATGCCGGACAATCCCGGCGGTATGCAGCTGACCTGTCCCACGCTGGCCGCCTTTGCCAAATACCCGGTCGAATCTTATGTGAAGAACCGTCCGGAGGGGACCGCTTCCAAGAAGTTCAATTTTTTTCAGACTGAGCGTGAGCTTTTCCGCACCGTGGCCGAGACCACCGGATTGATCTCGCTGAGCCGGGACGCCGGCGATTACTGCTGGTGCCGCCATCCGCTGGCCTGGCTGGTCGAGGCGGCGGACGATATTTCCTACCGGATCGTCGATTTCGAGGATGCCTGGGTCATGGGAATCATCGACTACGGCGAGCTGAAAGATATTTTCATGAAGTTTGCCGCTGAACCGGTCAGCACCACCGGCAAACTGCAGAGCCTCAGCAGCAAAGCGCTGAAGGTCCAGTTCCTGCGGGCGCGGGCGATCAATTGCCTGGTCGGCGAGACCATCGAGATTTTCGAGAAATGGGAAGACGAAATCCTGAGCGGTACGCTCGACCGTCCGCTGATCGAGCTGATTCCCAGTGCCGAAACGATGCGCGAGATTTATGACCGCAGTTTCCGCGATGTCTACAACTTCCCGCGCGCGGTTCAGATCGAGGTCGCGGGTTACGAGCTGACGCAGGGGCTGCTGGATGTGTTCGTGTCGTGTGTGAACGAGGTGGCCGCAGCCAGGCGCGAGGGGCGCAACCCCATGCACCGCAATTTCAAGATCATTCAGCTGATTCCGCAGGAATACTGCAATCCGGATTCGCATGAGTGGCAGCACAACAGTTACATCCGGCTGATGTCGGTACTGGACTTCATCTGCAGCATGACCGATACCCGCGCCGTTTCGCTGTTCAAAAAAATCAAGGGTATTTCATTGCCCGGTCAATGAGGAGTTCACCATGCCCGAACTGCCCGAAGTACACACCGTATCCGAAGCGCTCAAGCCGTTCCTGCTCGGTCATTCGTTCAAAAAGATCGAGATTTTCATCGACAAACTGCGCTACCCGCTGGCGCCGCTGCTGGACAAAAAACTGCTGAATACGCCGGTCACGGCCATTCGCCGCCGCGCCCGCTATATTGTCATCGAATTCGCCAATCTCAAAGCGCTGGTGATTCACCTCGGCATGACCGGGGTTTTCCGCCAGGCGGGGCCGGGCGATGAGCGCCTCAAGCACGAACACGTGATTTTTCACCTGGACGACGGTCGGCAGCTGCGCTTTGAGTGTACCCGCCGCTTCAGTTCGATCGTGCCGTGCACCATCGAAAAACCCGGGGCCGAACCGGAGTGCCTGCTCGAGCTCGGCGTGGAGCCGCTGAGCAAGGATTTCACCGCCGCGCAGCTTTATCAGGAACTTCAGCAGCGCCGGGGCCCGGTCAAGGTCGCGCTGATGGATAACGCCATCGTGGTCGGCATCGGCAACATTTATGCCGCCGAAACCCTGTTCAAGACCGGCATCGACCCCGCGCGCCCGGCCAACAAAGTCACGAAAAAGGAATGCGCCGCCATCGTCAAGGCCGCCAAGGCCGTGCTGAGCGCCGCCATCGAGGCGGGCGGCACCACCTTTTCCGATTACCGTCAACTGGACGGTACCGAAGGGTATTTCTTCCGCGAACTGCAGGTTTACGGCCGCAAGGGTGAGCCCTGCGTCATCTGCGACACGCCGATCGAGACCATCACCCAAGGCGGCCGCACCACCTTTTATTGCCCGAAATGCCAGCGCTGAAATACAAATACATGCCCGGCCCCATGGAAGGGGTCATGAATCCGCTCTTTTGCCGGACTGCCGCCGCGCTCGAGCTGCTGCCGGTCATGGTGACGCCGTTCCTGCGCATTTCGATCGATGTACCACGCCGTAACAAGATTATCCGCTGGCTGGAGCCGCTGATCATCCCCGGAAAACCGCTGATCGTCCAGCTGATGGGCGACGACCCGGCGAACCTGACCGCCGCTGCACGGATTTTGTATGATTACGGCGTGCGCGAATTCAACCTGAATTTCGCCTGTCCGAGCGGACAGGTCGTCCGCAGCGGGGCAGGGGGCGCCCTGCTGAAAAATCCGGCGCAAATGCGCCGGATCTCCGCCTCGATCAAAGAGGCGCTGCCGGACATCGCGCTGAGCGTGAAACTGCGGACCGGCTTCAAGGAGCCCGGCGAGCTCGAAAATATCGTTCCGGCCTTCGAGGGGCTGGTCGATTTCATGGTGGTGCACTTCCGCACGGTCAGCGAGGGCTACAAGGCCGTTGATAACGGCGTCCTGAGGCTGAAACGGGCGGTGGAGCTCTCACCGGTACCGGTCGTCGGCAATGGCGATATTGAAACCCCGGCCGACGCTCAAGCCATGATCGAGTCGACTGGCTGCGCCGGGGTGATGTGTGCTCGCGGATTGCTGCGCGATCCCTACATTCTGAGACGGCTCGCCGGGGAAACCTGTCCCGATGTCGAGGCCGGGCGCGAGGCCTTCTTCAATCGTGCGCTGGAGATCGCCATGAACAATCCGTTGGAATTCTGGAACCGCCCGCGCCTGACCGAGCTGGCACGCTTCATCTACGGCATTGACTCCGATCAATTCCGTCGCCTGGTCGAAATCGACGACTTCGCTCCCGAAAACGTGATCCCTCACTTCGACTGACATTTCTCCGTTTTGGCGACGAGGTCGCAGAGGGCGGCGTAGAGGGGGTGCTTGCGGTTGGCGGCGAAGTTGATCCGGTTGCCGTCGCTGTTTTGCTCGACCAGGCCGAGCTCGACCAGGTGCTTCAGCTCGCGATGGATGACCGGGGCGCTGAAGCCGGCTTCGCGAGCCAGTTTGCGCAAATAATACGATTCGGGCTTTTTGACGAAAAGCCGTTTGAAAATTTCCGCCCGGCTTTGCGAACCGATGATTTCCTGCAGCATGGTTTGCTCCTTGTTGTTTTCTTTAAGATAACAGATATTCCGGAAAAAGTAAATCCGTTTTGACAAAATAATATTGAAAACATCTGCGAAGGGGTTATTTTACCATATCGAAACAGGAGGCGTGTATGCTGGAAATCCCCGAAGCCAAGGTCTGGTCCGGTCAATTGTCGGAGGTCGCACTCGGTAAGAAAATCACGGAAGTGACGGCGGGGGCGTCGCCGCATGGTTTCGCGTTTTACTCGGCGGAGCACGAGGTCTACCGGAAGCTGTTGATCGGCAAGAAATTCACCGCGGTTTACCCGCTGGCGGGGCATATCGAAATGGCCGCCGGAGATATTCGGCTGGACCTTTCCGACGGGGTCAATATCCGCTATTTCACCACTGATAAATATCCGAAAAAACATCAGCTTTATATCGAGTTCGCAGATGGTTCCAGGCTGGTTTTCACGATTCAGATGTATGGTTTCATGAATATCTTTCGCGAGGGCGAAAATCAGAACGAATATTATCTGGTCACTAAAACCAAGCCGAGCCCGTTGAGCGATGAATTCGACTGGAATTATTTCAACGGGATCATCAAAGAGGCCAAGCCGAGCCTGAGTGCCAAAGCGCTGCTGGCCACCGAACAGCGTATTCCGGGGCTGGGCAACGGCACGCTGCAGGATATTCTGTTCAACGCCGGAATCAATCCCCGGGCCAAGATACAGGAGCTGACGGAAGCCGACCGCAAAAAACTGTTCAAAAGCGTCAAGGAAACCCTGCGGAAAATGGTCGCAGACGGCGGCCGCAATACCGAAAAAGACATCTATGGCAACCCCGGCGGCTACCAAACCATATTATCCAGCCTGACGCTGAAGGCCCCCTGCCGAAAATGCGGCGACACCCTGAAACGCGAAGCTTACCTCGGCGGCAACGTCTACTACTGCCCCGCCTGCCAACCGAAAAAATGAACGAGGGTTTGATTTTTGAAGTTCATGGCTGTATGGTTTTATCATTTGCAAAATTAGTATAAAAAGGAAATTTATTGTGAAAAAGCTTTTGTTGGTGTTGATGCTGGGGTTGTCGTTCGTTACTTTGATGGGGCAGACGGATATTGCGGAGATTGATGCGAATTTCCGCGAGGCTAAGGTCGGTAATTTGAATGTGCGTTATTTCGATGCTTTGGCGGCGCCGTTTGAGTTGAGTGGTTTTCCGTGGCGGGAGGCCGGGCAGACGCTTTACCGGATTCCACGCAGTTTCAGCGATAAAGAGGTATCGAAGGGGGTATTGTGGCTGGCGAATCATACCGCCGGGGGACAGGTGCGTTTTCTCACGGATTCGCCTTATATGGTGCTGCGGGCGGAAATTCATGCCGGGTCCGATATGAACCATATGCCGCGCACCGGCAGCGCCGGATTCGATGTATTTGTGAACAGTGGTACCGATGCCGAGCAGCACCTCAGAAATGTCGCGCCCTCGGCAGCGGCGGTTCAGGGCAAGGAACCGGTCGAGTTGCTTGTTTTCAACGGTCAGAAGCAGTTGCGCGAAATAACCGTTTTCCTGCCCCTGTACAGTGGCGTCAAACAGCTGGAAATCGGCCTGGCGCCCGGGGCCGAGCTGAAGGCTCCCCGCAAGCGGAAAATCGAGCGCCCGATCCTGTTCTACGGTTCATCGATCACGCAGGGGGGATGTGCCTCGCGCCCCGGCAACAATTATACCGCCATGCTGTGCCGCGAGCTGGACGCGCCGGAAATCAACCTCGGTTTCTCCGGCAACGCCAAGGGCGAAATCGCCATGGCGGAGGCTATCGGCTCCCTTGAACTTGCCGCTTTCGTCATGGATTATGATTACAACGCTCCCACCGCCGAGCATTTGAAAAATACCCACGAGCCATTCTTCAAAAAAGTTCGCGAGCTCCAGCCGAATCTGCCGATCGTCCTGCTCTCAAGCATTCGCCCGAAAAATGCCGACAGCGACAGCCGCAACGCCGTCGTTAAAACCACCTACGACAATGCCATTGCCGCCGGTGATAAAAACGTTTATTTTATTGATGGTCGCACGCTCTTCGGTGATGTTCCGCGCAAGTATGTGACGGTCGACGGCACGCATCCGACCGACCTGGGCTTCTACCTGATGTTCCGCAGCGTACTTCCGGTCTTGAAGCAAAGCATGAAGCTTTGACGGGTTTGAGTGATTAATCGGCGGCGTCTTGCGGGGTTAGTTTGAGCAGGTCGCTGCCGCGCAGGCAATAAACGGATTTGCCGTCCGGCGCAGGAAATAGCCGACTGAAACCCAGGCGGCTTTTTTCCTCAAATACCGGGTAAAAATAGATCTCATTGATCTTGCCGGGTGATAACTGCAGGCAGTGAAAACCGGACCAGAGGTAATTGCCCATAATCAGGAATTGGCCGTTATTGGACCAGGGATAATGATAACGGATCTCTGGTGGAGCATTTGGCATGGCGGTAAAGATCAATTCGGATGAATTGGTCCGGGGATTGAAAATGAACAGTTCGCCGCCGAACGCGATATTGATATTGCTGTCCGGGGCAGTCTGCATCAATACGGATTCGCCGTCCCACTGCGTCATGTTCCGGGGTTTTTCAAGCAGCAATTTACTGACGCCGGTAGCGGGGTTGTATTCATGAAATTTATCGTAGCTCAGGAAGAATAAGCGATGTCCGGCGGGGTCGGCGACCATGCCCCGGCTCGCTACGGGAAAATCACGCTGGGAATCCCGGTTGGCCGAATCATTAATGATTTTGCGGTCCTTGCCTTCCGCATCGCAGGACCAGAACACATGCTTGCTGCTGGAACCGCGCCGTTTGATTCCGCTCCATACATACAGACGCCCGTCCAGCCAGGCCAGCGCATTGACGTCGGGGGCCGGCAAATCCGTAATGGTCCAGGTCCGCGAGCCGTCGGCCGCGAAAAGGTGGATCGCACCCTCGACGCCGACGGCCAGCAGCTCACCATTGCAGTCCAGGACATGTCCGTAGCCGAATGGGGTCTGAAGATTTATACTGTACCCGGTTTGCCGGGTATTGAGCTTGTATAGCTCCTGAACGGTATCGTTTTCGCAGTTAAGCTTGTATACAATCAAGGTTTTGTAATTGCTGGCGGTGATGAAAAGATTTTTGCCGTTGACGACGCCGCCGCTGAAGGCGCAGCGGATGCCGTCCTCCTCTTTCCAGAACATCAGCTGGCGAATGTCCATGCGCCGGTTGAAAATCGCCAGCGCCTCGTGACCGTTGAAAACTTCGTCCCGCTGAACAAGCTGCAACAGCAGGTATGGAAACGCTCTCCGGAAATGACCACCGACCGGAAATGAACGTAATTCCTCTTCGTACTTGATGCATTTGTCTTTGTTGGCGATGACGAAATCGACCAGTTCATCTCCCTGGCGCGCGGCCAGCTCAGCCATGAAAACATCGGAGTCTTTCACCTGCCAGTCGGGGATGGTTTTCGCGCTGATTTCGCGGGCGATTTGAGTCAATTTGGCGTGAGCTAGAAATTGCCTGTCCCAGAGAAGGTTATACAATACATCCTTGTCCGCTACCGGCTTGAGTTGCAATGCCGCAAATGCCAAGGCGAATTCCTCAAAATTCCGGCGGAATTTCTCCGGATCGAAATTACCGTTGATCGTGTTGCCATGCAGAGCCAGAATCAATCCGATTCCCTGAACGGTCGGAATGGGATGTTCCCCGGCCTCTTTGATGAAGGGGGCCAATTCGTTGGGATAGAGTTGCATGATTTGATAAGGTTGCACCCGTTTCTGGTCCCAGGCCAGGGCGATATGAAACGAGATCCAGTCTTCCGACTTTTCCCGGCTGATGTATGCGTCCGGATTTTTGCGGAAAAAATCCGCGGTCAGCCGCAGATATTCGAGATTGGTGGCCAGGATGAGCTGACAGATTTTTTCAATGTCGTAGTAATGTCTCATCACCAGTTCTTCGGGCTGCCGGCGCTCGAGTTCATGGAGGTTTTTCGGGTAAGGAGCCCGGGGGACGGGTGGCAAGGCCTGACGGAAGCGATCGCAGAATTCGGAGAGCTTTTTGCGATCGGCTGGTGATGAATTCTCGTATGGTTTATCGAGTTTTCCGCTTGACAATATTTCGGCGGTATATTTCAGGGAGAGATCCTGTTTTATTTCCCGGTCCAGCAGTGGATTGAGAATTTCGAGGAATTGCCCGAGATTCGCCTCGTCGGGAAGTTTTCTGTATTGCTCCAGCAGCTTGTCGGTTCCGGAAAGACTGAATACCATTGACAGAAATAGCAACAGAATAATACGCATAAAGAACCTGCCTTCTTATTCTTCCACATCAAAATTTTCGGACTTGAAGCTGCTGTAGTAGCGGCCGTCCCGGGCGGTGAATTTGAGCACGCAGTAGTCGGGATCGGTGACGCCCAGCGGGTAGTATTGGGTGTCGCCTTCTTCCCAGATCATTTCCTTGTGGCGGCTGTCCTCCAGCACTTCCACGGTGCCGCGCAGCATCACGCCGCGGATGAACCGCCGGTCGCAGAAATAAATGCAGGCATGCGGATTGGCGCGGTACTGGCCGGCGCGCATGGATGAGGTGTTGGTGGTGAAGTAAAAGACCTTGATGCCCTCGCGTTTACGCGGCGGCAGCATGGCCTTGGTATTGGGGAAGCCGTCGGCGTCGACGGAACTGATGAAGGCCACGCCCTGGTGGTCGATCAGATTGCCGATGGTTTGAGCCGGATTTTTCATCATATTTTTGACCTCAACAACATTTCGGGATGCCTTGAACTCCGTGCAGGCCGTTTGGAACCAGTTCCAGGGCCATGACGTATTGCGAAGGAATACCGTCCGGGGGATTGATGCCGAATTCGGTGGTGCTCCGGAAGCCGAAGCGCCGGTAATAAACCGGATTGCCGACCAGAACCACCGAGCGGTGGCTGAGCGCTTTGGCGCGGTTCAGGGCCTCGCAGATCAGTTCGGAGCCGAGGCCGCGGTTGCGGTAGGCGAGGTCGATGGACACGGGGCCCAGCAGCAGAGTTTCGTGCGTCCGGGTATCGTCTTTGACAATGGTCCGGGTCAGCATAATATGGCCGACCAGCCGGCCGTCTTCATGCATGACCAGGGCCAGTTCCGGGATATAGTTTTTCGATTGCCGCAGGCTGTTCACGAAGTCCTGTTCGCTGCCGCTGGATACCTGCGCGGTTTGGAATGCGGTTTTGACGAAGTCATAAATTTCCGCATAATCCTGCGGCGTTTCCGGTCGAATGTCCATAGTAGTTTCTCCTGTTTTATTTTACACGCGCAAAGCGTAAATACAAGCGCGGGAGCTTGATTTGCGCTATGACAGTGGCTATATTACCCGGTACCCTCAAATAATTTAAAAGGAATTCAGCATGAAAGTCAAGTATCAGATCCGCGCGGCCCAGCTCGATTTGGCGCGCCAGCCGGAAACCATGGAATTTATCCGGGATTTTATCGATTTTATCAAGGCGAATCATTATAATACGCTGTTTCTGTACCTGGAATGGCGGGTGCGGACCAAGACGTTCGATATCGGCAAGGACGGTTACACGGCGGTGCAGCTGAAGGAGATCACGGATTACGCGGAGGAGCGCGGGATCGAGGTGATTCCGGGGCTGGCGGCGCTCGGACACGCGGAGCTGGTTTTGGAACAGAAGAAATTCGAGAGTTACGCGGAACTGCGCGACGGCGTCAAGGGGCGTTTCGATCAATCCAAGCGATTTGACTTCTGTCCGTCCAAGCAGGAAGTAAAGGATTTTATCACCTCGTATTTCACGGAAGTGAGCAAGATTTTCAAGTCGCAATATATCCATGTCGGCGGCGACGAGGTGTGGGACATCGGGTATTGCCCGCTGTGCAGTGAACGTGCCGCGACTTACGAGGGTGAACAGCGGATTTACCTTGAGCATTTCACGTTCGTCCACAAGGTGGTGAAAAAGTTGGGCAAGCGGGCGATGCTGTGGGACGATATGTTCGAGTATTACCCGGATATCCTGCCGGAAATGCCGCGCGAGTTGATTATGGTGAACTGGCAATATCAGTCGAATGTGACGTCGTTTCAGGGGCATTTCACCAATCTGATGAATATCGACCTGATTTCGCAGTACGAGAAACTGGGTATCGACTATATGATCGCTCCGGCCGATTATTTCTGGAGCAATACGGAGTCGTTCACCAATTATACCCGCAAGGGCAAGCCGCTGGGCGGACTGGTGACGACCTGGGAGAAGTCGGTGTCGTTCCTGTATAAATCGTTTCCGTTTCTCGCGGCGTCCGGCCAGCTCTGGGGCGGGGCGAAAGACGGCGAGGCGGCGATGGCGGCCGGAATCAAGCAGATTTTCGGCCATGTCGACGAGGTGTTCGGCCAGGCGGTACGGCAGTTTGCCGCCGCCATGCCGAGGGTGTCGGTCTCGTTGCGGTACCTGATGTCGATGGCCCGTTCGGGGCCGGACTACCGGCACCTGGCGACTTACCGCACGCTTTATGCCGTGCTGAAATCGTATGAAGGCAAGTTCAAAAATCAGCTCGCACAACGGGTCCTGAAAGATATGACCGACGACGCCGCCATGCACATCCTGGCGATGCGCTGCCGGATCGCCTGCTGGCACATGGTCAAGGGGCTCGAAGGCGAATCCCTCGACGTGCTCCTGAAGGAGTTGGATACCCTCGCTGCGGAGCGTACTGCGCTGTGCCGGGAATATCGCGGGAAGCAGTTCGAAGGACTTTTCAAGGGGTATTTCGAGAACTGGCGCCAAGCACTGGTTGAGTTCCGGGAGGGGATGAAGAAGTCCGGCATTTTGAGCTGCGAGTTCTGTTTGCCGGATACTTTCGGCGCGGAACGGATCACGGTCGAGGTTAAGACCGGCGGCGAGTACCGGAAGGTCGGCGGCGGAGTGTTCAAAGATAACCACGAGACGCTTTTCGAATATTATTTTTTCATTCCGAAAAGTGCGGAGCCGGAGGCGGTCCGGATCAGCGCGGCGGGGTTCGCGGGGCAGGGCGTGTGCTACGTCTCGGCCGTGAATGCCAAGGGGCGGTTTGTGCCGGGCGGCGTGCTTGGCGCGGCCGGGATCGTCGAGCATCCGGAGTATGTTTTGGCGGCGGATGTGACCCGTTGCTGGCTGGGGTCGCAGTGCACGATCGATGCTTTTCATGACCGTAATTTAGGCGATTTGGTCAACAGTATTGCGGTTTCGCTGAAAAAGGAGCCTGTGTAAGTCGCTGCGCTATGCTGTGTTGTAGTATATTTTGCGGAATTTCGTGATTTTGTGTTTGCAAAGTGCGGAGCCCATATTACATTAAGCTTAGTCCCAAACGGGAGCCGTATCCTAAATAAATTCTAGCATGAAAGGGCTAAAAAATGATCAATGGTGTAACAGGAATCGTACTGGTAAACGTCGAACGTCCGATGTTGAAGGAAGTCATCAGCCGCATTATGCAGCTGGATGGGGTCAGCGAAGTCTACACGGTAGCCGGTGAGTATGACCTGGTGGCCATGGTAAGAGCGCGTGACAACCGTGAACTGGCCGATGTAGTCGCCAACAAAATGATGCGCGACATTTCGGGGATCACCCATACCCGGACTCTGATTTCGCTGGATGTCGACGCCAAGTTTGACCTGTCCCCGGCTTTCAGGTCGGAGTAACCAGGGCAACCAATATGCCGTGAAGCGCTCCGGGCTTGGCCGCGGGGCGCTTTTCTATTTTCAGGAGAAGTGATTTATGCGCAAAATGTTGATATTGCCGGCCATGTTCCTGGCGCTGACGGCGGCGGCTTATGAGTTCAAGGATTTCCTGAATGAACACCGCGGCGACATGTGGAAACTGAATCAAACCCAGTTTGCCGCCGCATTCGTCAAGACCGCCCAGTTTATTCCCTCCGATAAATCGGTGAAAGAACTCCGCTACGCCCTGACCAACCGGAAAGGACAGCTCAAGATCGGCGATATGCTGGTTTACGAGGCGCTGGCTGCGTTCGAGGAGAACACGCTGAACCGGATCACCGTCCTGATTTTCAGCCGTGGCGACGGCGGTCACTGGGACCAGGACAATGTCACTTTCTCCATCGAAAAAATTACCGCGTTGATGAAGGAGTATTACCCGGATATCGTGCCGGCCAAGGATTATTACAACATGGCCCGGCAGAAAATCAACGCCTTGAATTGGAAAACCCCCGAGGGCAATTATCAGCTGAAATGGAGTTTGTCGGGAGCGGGCAAAAACGCGCAATGCGAGTATTTTACCTTTATCATTGACAAAGATCAGTTTGCCCCGCTGCAGGAAGCCGCCAAAATCACGGTCAAAAAAGACGACTTGAAAACCAATGTCCAGACCAATAAGGACGGTTACCGCTACCTGGATATCCCGATGGTGGACCAGGGGCAGAAGGGGTATTGCGTGGTGGCGGTGCTGGAGCGTATTTTACGTTATTACGGTTCGGAATTCAATCAGCACCAGCTGGCGCAGCTGGCCAATACCGAAGTTTACGGCACGAGCCGCGACGATATGGTGGAGGCGATCAAAAAGGCCGACAGCCGGGTCGGCGTCAGGATGCGGCAGCTGTTTGTGAGCGACGATTTTTACAAGGTCAGCGACTTTCTGCGGATGGTCGACGACTACAACCGTGCCGCCAAAAAGGTTCGCAAGAAAACCATCAATCCCGATGAGTATAAAATCGTTATGGGAAATTCTTACACCTATGATATCGGCCGATTGATGTCGCAGATGGACTCGGCGACTTTCGTCGAGTCCAAGGCGCGCGACAAGCGCGAGCTCGGTAAATTCGTGGAAAACATCAAGAAAAATATCGACAGCGGCGTACCGCTCGGCTGGTGCGTGCTGCTCGGGTTGGTTCAGGAAAAGAAACAGAATCCGCAGCCCGGCGGCGGCCACATGCGGCTGATCACCGGTTATAATGACGCCAAGCAGGAAATCGTCTTTTCCGACAGCTGGGGACTTAACCACGAATTCAAGACCATGAGTTATCAGGATGCCTGGGCCATGACGACCTGGCTGGCCGTATTGACTCCGCGCGACAGGCAGGGATTATGATCGATCACACACAATTAATGACCGAGGCGTTGAGCCTGGCGAAAAAAGCCTGGGGTATGACCAGCCCGAACCCGTTGGTGGGGGCGGTGGTGGTGAAGGACGGGCAGATTATCGGGCAGGGGTATCATCACCGGGCAGGGGAGCCGCATGCGGAAGTGAATGCCCTGCGCGACGCGGGTACGGCCGCTGCCGGCGCCGATCTTTATGTGACGCTGGAGCCGTGTAGTACCTACGGGCGGACCCCGCCTTGCACGGAAGCGATTATCAATGCCAAAATCCGGCATGTTTTCGTGGGGGCGCTGGACCCGAATCCGGCCCATCGCGGCGTGGGAATTGAAATCCTGCGCGATGCGGGGCTTGGCGTTGTGGACGGCGTTTTGAAGCAGGAATGCGAAAAGGTCAATGAGGCGTTTTTCAAGTGGATCGTCACCAGACAGCCTTTTGTATTATTGAAAATGGCGATGACACTGGACGGCAAGATCGCCACCGTGGATGGCTCGTCGCAATGGATCACCGGGGAGGCCGCGCGGGAACGTGTTCAGCGGTTTCGGCAATGGGCCGATGCGATCATGGTCGGCGGCGGTACCGTCCGGGCGGACCGTCCCGGGCTGGTGGTGCGTGAGCCGCAGAACTGGCCGCGCCAGCCGCGCCGGCTGGTGGTGTCGAATTCGATGACGGCGGCGGAGGCGGCGGAACTGCTGCAGCCCGGCCCTGAACCGGAAATCATCCGGGCGTCGACTCCGGAAGAGTGGCGCGAGGTGATGCGGAAGCTCGGCGGCGAAAACGTCACGGCGATTCTGGTCGAGGGGGGTGGTGAATTGGCCGCTTCTTTGTTGGCGGCGGGTGTGGTGGACAAGGTTGAATTTCACATTGCGCCGAAGATTCTCGGTGGGCGCGATAGCCGTCCGGTGGTTGGCGGGGAGAATCCGCTATCATTGGCGGAAGCGGTGAATCTGACCGGAGTCAAAACTAAGCGGATTGGCGACGATATTGTCGTAAGCGGCTACACTAAAGTGAATTAAGAATTAAGAATTAAGAATTAAGAATTAAGAATTAAGAATTAAGAATTAAAGAAACGCCGCCAGGCTTGTCCCGCTTATCATTTGCGGAAAATGAAATAAACGGCGCAGATCATGCACAGCCCGGCCCATACGTAATTCAGCTTGAAGCCTTCCTTCATGTACAGAATCGAGAACGGCACAAATACCGCCAGGGTAATGACTTCCTGCATGATTTTAAGCTGTCCGAGTGTTAACTGCCCCTCGTGTCCGATCCGGTTGGCCGGAACCTGTATGGCGTACTCGAAAAAAGCAATTCCCCAGCTTACCAGAATCGCGATGAACAGCGGTTTGTGGTTCAGGGTTTTCAGGTGTCCGTACCAGGCATAGGTCATGAAACAGTTGGAAACGATGAGCAACAGCGAAGTTTTCAGAATGACGGGCCACATTGCGTATTACTCCTCAAACATCCATGATCATGCCGTCATGGGCCACCTGGAGCCCGTGCGGTTTGAAAAATGCGACCAGGTCGTCGTGAGTCGCACCGCCGTTATGCGAAAAATGATTGGCGATTACCGGCGTTTCCGGAGTGATGCAGCCAAGCTCAAGCAGTTTATCGCGGAACTTGACCACGATATTGCCGCCCATGTGGCCGCGCTCGCAGTCGATGTATTTGGTCAGGCCCATGGTGGTGTCGATGATGGCGAGGTCGAGTTTCACCCCTTTCAGAGCTTCCCAGGATTCCGCGGGCAGGTAACCGGTGTCGTTGGCGATGAATACCTTCTTGCCGTTGCGCCCGATCACGTAAACCACCGGATAAGTGCCGGGGGCGTGGTCGGCGGCCAGCGGCAGCACTTCGAGTTCGCCCTTGCGGATGATTTCATTGTGATGCGCCAGATTGATGTTCAGCTTCAGGTCGTCCAGCTTATAAAAATGCATGGAGTCAGCGATCGTTTTCATGAGCTTGGCGAAGACGGCCTGCGGGGCGATCGTCGTCACCGTTTTGCTGACCTGGCTGAAGCCCGGTGAAAAACGCATCGGCAGGTCCTCGCAGTTCAGGTGGTCGCTGTGCGCGTGGGTAAATAACATATAATCGATCTTGCGCAGGTCGACGTTGAAATCGATGCATTGCCAGGCCATATCGGGGCCGAAATCGACGATGATATCGTCGTCGATCAGGTAACTGGTCCGGCGGCGCACTTCCTTGCCGCGTTTTTCCCATGCATTGGCACATATCGCACATTCGCACCACTGAGCGGGAAAACCTTCGTAAGCGGCAGTCCCGAGAAAAGTGACTTTCATGATTATTCTCCTGGCTGGATATTTCAGTAATATACTTTCACCAAAGCTCATTGGCAAGGGGGAAATCGGGATAAAAGTGTAAAATCCGATTTTGCCGATTATTACATTTTTTTACAATATTGTAAGAAAATGAAAACGACTGATATTTTTTAATATCCTGTTAATCAGTGCAATGTGGCTTTTATTCTGAATTGGCACGGTAAATGCTATATAGATTGCTGTTTTATGAACAACGGCAACAAGGAGGTGCCAGATGAAGTTGATTATCGCTTATATCAAACCCGAACGCCTGAACGCGGTCAAGCAGGAATTGTACACGCGCCGGGTCTACAAAATGTCCATCACCAACGCTCTCGGTTGCGGACAGCAAAAAGGCTACACGAAAGCTTATCGCGGCGCCATTCTGGAGGTTAATCTGTTGAAGAAAGTCCGTATCGCCATCGGCGTCAACGAGGATTTCGTGGAGGAAACCATCAATGGCATCATCGCCGGGGCGCGTACCGGGGCAGGGGAGATCGGCGACGGCAAAATTTTTGTCCTGCCGATGGAAGAATGCATCCGCATCCGTACCGGTGAGCGTGGTCCGGAAGCGATAGGTTAATTAAATTATATGGAGTAATAAAGATGAACGTGGAATTAATGATCAATAATCTCTGGGTGCTGCTTGGCGGTATGCTGGTGTTTGTGATGCACCTGGGCTTCGCCATGGTCGAGGCGGGGTTGTGCCAGGCCAAGAACTGTACGAATATCCTTTTCAAAAACACCATGGTGCCGGCGGTGGGGTTTCTCAGTTATGCCGTTCTCGGGTTCGGACTGATGTACCCCGGTAGCCAATGGTTATTGGGGGATTACCTGGGATTCGCCGGATTCTGGCTCAACCCGCCGGAAACCCTTCCGGCGGATGCGAACTATACGTACTGGACCGATTTCTTTTTTCAGGGAATGTTCGCGGCCACGGCGGCTACGATTGTCTCCGGGGCGGTGGCAGGACGGGTGAAGCTGCACTCCTTCATGCTGTTTACCCTGTTCTATGTGGCGCTGGTCTACCCGCTGATCGGTTCGTGGGGATGGGGCGGCGGCTTCCTGAACCGGATCGGCTTTCACGATTTTGCCGGATCGACGTTTGTGCACAGCATCGGCGGCTGGGGGGCGCTGGCCGGAGTATTGTTACTGGGACCGCGCATCGGCAAATACGTCGACGGGCGCCCCCGGCCGATCATGGGGCACAGCATGCCATTGGCGACGATCGGGGTATTTCTGCTGTGGTTCGGTTGGTTCGGGTTCAACGGCGGCTCGGTGCTGAGGGCGGACCCGCAGGCGATTTCGCTGGTGCTGGTGAATACCATGCTCGGGGCGTGTGCCGGGATCATGACGGCGATGCTGACCAGTATGTCACTCTTTAAAAAGCCGGATTTGTCGATGACGCTGAATGGCTGCCTGGCCGGGTTGGTCGGTATTACCGCCGGGGCGGATTGTTTTTCGCCGCTGAGTACAATCGTGGTCGGCGGCATAGCCGGGACGCTGGTGGTGTTTTCGGTACTGTTCTACGACAAGTTCTGGATGGATGACCCGGTCGGCGCGCTGTCGGTTCATTTGACCTGCGGTATCTGGGGGACGCTGGCGGTAGGAATATTTTCGGCGGACCCAAGCCATAAATTCCTGATTCAGTTGACCGGAGTGCTGGCGGCTGCGCTGGTGGCGTTTCCCGCGGCCTTGCTGATCTTCTTCGCGCTCAAGAAAACCATCGGCATCCGGGTGTCGGAGCGGGCGGAATTGTGCGGCCTCGACCAGAGCGAACACGGACAGGAGGCATACCCCGGCTTTCAGGTCTTCAGCAATCAATAATCACAGCAAGGCATGTCAGCTTGTCGCGTAGCTTTTGGCTCTGGCGAGCTGCTTGCCTTTGACGCCGACGTCTTCCAGGCCGTAGAGACGGTGGATGCTCCGGAGTTTGATGATCTTCCTGGCGGTTTCCGCGCCGATGGCCGGAATGCGCATGAGCTCGAATTTATCGGCCTTGTTGATGTTTACCGGGAAGAAATTCGGGTTGGCCCGGGCCCAGACCTCCTTCGGGTCGGCATCCAGCGACAGGCAGCCGTCCTGCTCAAAAATGATTTCCTCTTTCTTGAAACCGTAGGTACGGAACAGGAAATCGCATTGATATAACCGGTGCTCGCGGGTGAAACGTGCCTCCGGTTTGAGGCTGAAATTCTGTTCGCCCGGGATCGAGCGGTCACCCAGCCCCGGCTGGTACGCGGAGAAGTAAACCCGTTCGAAATTCAGGCGGTTGTAAACGGCATCCACATAATTGAGGATATCCTTGTCGGGCTCTCCGGCGGCGCCGACGATGAATTGCGTGGTGGCTTTGACTTTGGAGTATTTAGAGCCGCGTGCGGTCAGGTTGCTGATCAGCTTCAGGGGATGCACGATATCGCGCTCGAACTGTTTGGTGCCGGAGAGTTTGTTGAAATATTTCTCGCCGGGCGCCTCGATATTCAGTGATACCGCCGTGGCCAGGCGCAGGGCCTCCTCCACCGCGGCGTCGGAAGCCCCCGGAATCACTTTCACATGAACATATCCTTTGAACTTATAGTACCGGCGCAGGATGTCGACCGTGTCCAGCAGCCGCTGCATGGTGAAATCCGCATCGCGCACGATCCCCGAACTGAGAAACAGCCCGAAAATCTCCGGTCGCCGCCGATGGTATTCCATGAAAAGCTGCGCCGTTTCCGCCGGCGAGAGCGAACAGCGCCGGGCATTGGCATTGCTCCGCAGCGGGCAATATTTGCAGTCGCTGGCGCAGCAGTTCGACTGCAGCGTTTTCAAAAGCAAACCCTTGCCGCCATTTGCCACCGTCACCGGATAGAGCCACCGTCCATCCTCGCCGCGCTTGCGCTCGGTATCCTTGCCGTTGCCGCACGCACAAGCCAGGTCGTACTGAGCGTCCTCCGACAGAATTTCCAGTTTTTTTAGTGTGTTATTCATAATACTATGATACATTTATTATACGAAAAATCAAGTGATGTTTCTAATTATTTATAGTGAAATATGCTAATATAGGTTTGAAACTTGCCGGATGCCTGATTATTTTGCACTAATGAAAAACGGAGGTGATATAGAATGGAAACGATCAATTTTGCTCTTAGCCGCGAAAAATGCATTCATTGCAATGCCTGTCTCAAAGACTGCCCCCGCCATATTATCCATAATATCGACGGTTACCCCGGAATTCCGGAAGCGGAGGAGGAAGAATGCATCCGCTGCCAGCACTGCCTGGCGGTCTGTCCGACCGGGGCGATTTCAATTCTTGGTTTTCAGCCGGAGAACAGCCTGACTGCGGAAGCGGTTTCTTCCGATGCGATGAGCCGTTTCGTCCGCAGCAGGCGCACGGTCAGGCAGTACCGCAAGGAAAATGTGGAGCGGGGCCTGATTGACAAACTTCTCGTCGACACGGCCTATGCGCCGACCGGTGGCAATACTTGCGACCTGACCTTTACGGTTGTCGACGACCGGCGCGAGATCTCCCGCATTGTCGAAGCTCTGATCGAAGGCTTGGAGCAAATCGCGAAAAATGGAGTTGAAATTCCGCCTTTCATGTGGGACGCCGTGCAGAAATACCGGCAGGCGGGCGTGGATGAAATTTTCCGCGGAGCTCCTCATCTGCTGCTTGTTTCCGCCGGCGAAAGAGCGTATTGCGGCGATGCGGATGTAGTGATCGCGGTGAGTTATTTTGAGCTGCTGGCGCAGGCGCACGGCGTGGGAACCACCTGGTGCTACTTCCTGAAATTCGTCCTGGATCATTTCCCGGAACTGGGCAAATTGTTTGGAATTTCGATGGAGCGTCCTTATTGCGCGATTGCATTCGGGCGGCCAATGGTCGGCTATGCCCGCACGGTGCAGCGCGACAAAGCGGCAAAAGTCAGAACAATCAAATCTCAATGATTGAAGAGGGCACGCGAGACGTCGGTGGGGGTGACCGCGCCGACGTATTTGCCTTTTTCGTCCTGCACGAAGATCATCCGCGTTTTGATTTCTTTCGATAATTTCAGGACCGCATTGAGCGGGTCGTTCAGCGTTACCGAGGAGGTGGTCCGCATGCAGCCGGATACTTTTTTGAACTCCCATTCGCTGTCGGGAATGTTGTAGATGGCGTCGTACAGGCTGAAAATTCCTTCCCACTCCCCCTGCGGATCGATTACGGGGAGGCGGGATTTGCCGCTGGCGCGGCAGCGTGCCAGCGCTTCGTCGAGGGTGGCGTCGGGGCCGATCGAGACGAGCTTGGCGGCGGGGATGTAGATGCTGCGGATTTTCAGGTTGTTGAATTCGACGGCTTTGTCGAGCAGGTCGGCGGCGGCGGAATCGATGGCCCCGGCTTCTTCGCTGTCGCGCAGCAGCAGTCGGAAATCCTGGCGCAGCAAACTGCGAACCTGTTCACTGTCGGGTTTGGAACCGGCAAAAAATTTCAGCGTCAGCGCGGTAAAGAGTGCCATGATTTTTGCCCCGGGGTAAAGAATGATGCCGAGACCCCAGTACAGCGGCGCGTAGAGCATACAGCGTTTCTCCGGGGACTGGCGGTACCAGTTCTTGGGAATGATTTCCGAGAGCATCAGCAGCACCGTGACGATGGCGGTGGCACTGACCAGCGCGATGTTGCCGGTCATTCCCCACGAGATGAACAGCTGGTCGGTCAGCATCGAAACCAGCACTGTGCAGATGTTGTTGCCGAAAAGTGTGGTGGCGAGCATCAACTGCGGCTTGGCGATGATCTTCTCCAGCAGTCGGGCGGTCGCGGACCCCTTGGAGGCTTCATGGTGAATGCGCGGGCGCAGCAGTGAAATCAGGCCGATTTCGAAACCCGCGAAAAAGCCGTTGAAAAGCAGTACGATCAGGATGGCGATGATCAGGTTCATTCTTCATCCTCCTGCTCAATGGGGGCCTCGGGGAGCTTCTCGATGGTGACCTGGGCGAGGCGATGGTGAAAGATCTTCCGGGCGGTCATTTTCAAACCGTGGAAAACGATGGTGTCGCCGTGTTCCGGCAGGTGGTCGAGCTCGCTGTTGAAAAGTCCGTTCAAGGTCACCGCCTCGATGTCGTCGGGGATATCGACGCCGGTGGCTTCCTCGAGCAGGTGCAGCGGCAGCATGCCGCCCGCGTGCCAGGTCGTGTCATTGACCTGGATGATCTCAAACTCCGGTTGCGAATAGGCACTGCGGATCTCGGCGACCAGCTCGGCGATAATGTCCTTCAGTGTGATCAAGCCGGAGCAGCGGCCGAATTCGTCCACCACCACCGCGGCGATCTGTTTCTCCTTGTAGAGCGTGGCGAGTGCCTTGGATACCGAGGTCTGTTGCGGGATATAAATGCTGCGGAAAACACAGGGGGAGTTCCGCCAGTTCTCCTGCAGTTCCGGCGGCATCAGGTAAAACTCCTTGGCCGAAAAAAGCATTTCCATATCGTCCATGTCGTGATGGATCACCGGGTAAATCTCGCGTTTGTAGCGGCGGATGCGCTCCTTGACCTCGCGGGCCGAATACGACGTGCGGAGCATTTTGGTGCTGATCCGGCTGGTCATGATGGCGCCTACCGCGATTTCGCGCATTTCAAATGCCGACTCCAATAACTCCATTTCCGGCCTGGCGAAGGCCCCGGCCTGCTCGGCGATTTCCAGAAACGAATTGTATTCTTCGGCGCTCAGCGGCTGCGGTTTCTTTTTGCTGATATTATCCAGGATGAGCGCGGCGAATTTGTCGATGAGGGTGATCAGGGGTCTCAGGAATTTTTTGATATAAAAGACGGGGAGGGCGATCGCGTTCGCCACTTTGACCGAGTGGGTCATGGCGGCGGTTTTTGGCGTGATTTCACCGAAAATCAGCAGCACCACCGTCGACAGCAGCGTGGAAACGATCAGGGTCACAACATAGCCGAACGGCAGTTTCTCCACCAGCCGGCTGAGCAGGATCGAGATCACGATATTGACGAACTGGTTCCCCATAATCAGTGTGGTCAGCGTGGTGCGGTAATCGTCAAGCAGCTTCAGTATCAACTGCTTGGCGCGGGTGTCGGGGTTTTCGCGGTACTCCAGGATGCGGGCACGGCTGAGCGAAAACAGAGCCGTTTCGGACGCGGAGAAAAACGCCGATCCGAACAGGAATATCAAAAGCACACATATTTGTATAATAATCGCCACAATCATTTCGTAATATACATCGCAATTTCCCCAAAACAATCCCCGGTAACACGGCAATAATTTTTTTTGTGGACAAAAAATGAGTTTTTCGGGCTTTGAACTTGATTTTTGCCTGTTTTTGTTGTAATCTTATAGACCGAAAACGGATAGGAACAATTTGTTATATGAATTTCATTGTTAAACTTGATGATACTGAATATGGTCCGGTCGACGAACTGACCCTGGCCAAATGGGTCGAGGAAGACCGGATCACCGCCGAAACGGAGATGCGTTCGGAAATGATCGAATTGTGGTCGAAGGCCTCCGACATGCCCTTCCTGGAAAATGCCCTGGGGGAACAGAGGAAACGCATGATTGCCGGCGGTTTGATCGACCCGCGCGAGAAGCAGGAATCCGGCCTCTCCAAGTTATGCCATGCCATCTGGGGACGCAAGATAAACCGGCCGTTTGCCATGGGGTACAAGCCGGGTTACGTGACTTTGTCCAACCGTTTCAGCGCATTTTGTTTCGACGCGGCCATTTTGCTGGTGGCGTTTCTGCTGATTTGCTGCGGTGGTCTCGGATACGCGGTGAAAAAGGCCAAGGTATCCACCGATCAGGCCCCGCTCGCCATTACCGATAACCTGAAAACCCGTGCCGAAAAAGCCAAAGCCGAGGCCGAGGCCCAGGCCAAATCCAAGCCGAAGGAACAGGAAATCGACCCGGACAGCAACGAAGCGCTGCTGGCGGAGAGTGCACGCAAGGCCCGCGAAGCCCGGAACCAGGCCATGAGCGAGCTGGAAGCCAAATTCGGCGAAGATTTCGCCAAACTCAAAAAAGGCAATTTCGAGGCGACCACCCCGCCGACCATTTATGCCGACCGCTCCGCCGGTTACCGCCGGGGATACCTGTGGGTCAATATCGACGACAATAACAAACGCTATATCTGCCTGAGTGCCGACAATGAGCACGCCCTGTGGCTGGCGGCGGACGATTTAAGCGACATTATCACGCTGGCGGCGATGGCCTGGCTGCCGCTCATGCTGCTGTATTACTCCCTGACGCTCGGCTATTTCGCCCAAAGCCCGGGGATGTGGTTTTTCGGCATCTTCATTTGCGCCCGCAACGAGGAAGAGGCGTATTTCTTCCGCTCGTTCTGCTTTACGCTGCTGATGCTCGTCTTCGGGTTATTGACGCCGCTTTGCATGCTGCTCTTCAAACGGGGCCTGCATGACATCCTGAGCGGAGTTTACGTCTACAGCGTGGTCGCCCGCTCCACGGACGGGGCATAATCGTTACTTGTCCAGCTTGACGGGACTCCGCCACTCCGGGGTGAATTGCAGATTGTCAAACTCTTTGGTCTCGGGGTTGTAGCGGTACGTGTAAAACATCGGGCGCTCGCCGATTTTCTCGCCGCTTTTTTCGTCGTATTCGTCTTCGATGCCGTATATTACCAGGTCGCGCCAGCCGTCGGCGGAGAAATCGATCAGCAGGATTTTCAGGAGTTCATCCCGGAACATTTCGCTGTCGTCGTGGATATCGAATACGTGTATATTCACATTGGCGATGGTCAGAATGCCGTTTCCCTTGCTGGTGACGTTGATTTCGGCTGGGATGACGACCCCCGGGGCGATAACGGCGTCTTTTTTCGCCTGAAGTTCATTGACGTATTCCGGGTGCGGCCCGAAATCGTCCAGTTCAAAAAGCTGCTCGCAATACGTTCCCATATTCAGGAGCGTGGAGAGGAAAAGATATATCAACCAGAGCAGCACGCTCATAACAACATCTCCCGTTTTTCCGTTTCGTTGGACGATACCAGCCACTGCCCGATCACGAAAGGAGACAGTTTGTAATAGGCCTGGGCCTTGCGCCAGCGCTTGATTTCGATCGACTCGTGAATATGGGGCTGGGAGGCCCGGCGCAATATTTTCGCGGCGTAAACATGCTTGTAGGGCTTGCCGTCGTGGGTTTTGTCGCTGCGCCCGTTATAGCGGTGCAGGGCGATTTCCCAACTGTCGAAATACCCTTCCGGCCGGAGTTTGGCCGGCTGTGCGGAAGCGCCGAAGCCCTTGCGGACCAGAAATTTCACTGCCGCTTTCAAATTGATGCGGGGTTCGCCCTCGTTGCGCCGGACGGGTTCTTTCAGCCCCACGTGCTCTTTGTAAGGATTCCAGTCTCCCGGCACGTTTACCTGGGCGGGGTCCTTGGCCCAGGCGGCGGGGCTGCCGCCGGATTCCTGGATAATCAGGGATTTCAGCAGGTTCGAGCTGATATCCGGTATGCTTCCCAGCTGTTCGGAAGTGCAGTCGGCGTAACCCATCTTGTTGGAGTTGAAATCGATCACCAGCTCTACAATCAAGGTATCATGCATCTGAAACCGCTCATCCTCAAAGCCGAAAAATACCTTGGGATGGTGATGCTTCGGGGTATGCCTTGTTCGCGACGGCGCCCCCGGCGGGGATTTATCCTTGCGCGGAAACCATTTCCGCCAGAAACCCGATGTGGAAGCAACATACACCGCGTTGTCTCCTGCCGGCTGCGGATAAACCGCCGGCATCTGCAAGTGGCTTGCCAGCAACTGGCAGCTTATCAGAAGAAATACAGGATACGACATGACCTTGGTTCCATATTTCCGGTTTACACCTTGTTTCAGCAACTAATATAACAAAGAGTGCGAATAATTTCAAGTTTTAAAAGTTGAAATATTGACTTTGAAATGAAATTATGCTAAGGTACAAAGTTTATGATGCAGATCAATATTAATGAAATTTTGACATGAAGAAAAAAGAAAAGCCGTCTCTGCTTTATTGGATACTTCTATCGGTGGTGCTCGGCATTGCCGCCGGTCTTTTTTTCGGTGAATGGTGCACGCATCTGGAGGTGGTCGGGCAGGGCTTTATCGCGTTGATGCAGATCAGCGTGCTGCCGTATATCCTGTGTTCGCTGATTCACAGCATTGGCGGACTGGAGCCCGGACAGACATGGACATTTGCCCGGCGCGGCCTGATCATGCTCGGCACGTTGTGGATCGTGTTGTTCGCGCTCATGGCGCTGGTGCCGCTTTGTTTCCCGGACTGGTCCTTCGCCTCTTTTTTCAGTCCGAACCTGCTGGAAGGCGACAACCGGGTCAATTACATCAATCTGTTCATCCCCTCGAATCCGTTCAATTCCCTGGCGAACAATATTGTGCCTGCGGTCATGGTTTTCAGCATATTGTCCGGTGTGGCGCTGATGAATGTACCCGGCAAGCAGAATGTGCTGAATCTGCTGGGGACCAGTACTGAGGCGCTCACGCGGTTGAACCAGATGCTGATGAAGCTCTCGCCCTTTGGAATTTTCGCCCTGGTGGCCGACGTCACCGGTGATATGCACCTGGAAGAAGCGGGGCGCCTCGAAATTTACCTGATTTCCTATTTTGTCATGGGGTTGCTGCTGTTTTTTCTGATTCTGCCGCTGCTGCTGACGGCATTTACCCCGTTCCGTTACCTGGAAATCATGCGGATCAGCCGCACCGCCATGCTTACGGTGCTCCTGACCGGCAACGTTTTCATCGTACTGCCGCTGCTGGTTGAGAATATTGATAATCTCCTGAGTCTGAAAGGGTTGAAAAGTGAAAAAGCCGACCAGCTGGTGAAGATCATGGTCCCCATCGTCTTTATCCTGCCTTGCGTGGGGCAGTTGATGGATCTGTTTTTCATTCTTTTTGCCGGATGGTTCAGCGACGTGAGCTTCTCGCTGGTGGACTATATCAAACTGTATGGGGTAGGATCGTTGACGACCTTCGGGCGGGCGGCAGTAGCCATTCCGTTGCTGCTGGATATGTTCAAACTGTCGTCCGACCTGATCGAGCTGTTCACCATTTCCAGTGTTATTACCGACAATATCCGGTTCGCGGTGGAAGCTTTCACCATATTCGCCTTTTCCGCTTTTCTTGTCGCCTGGACGACCGGGGCGCTGCATTTTCGGTGGCGCAAGATTATCCATAACCTGCTGCTCGTTGTGGGGATTACGGCGGTTTCGCTGTTAGGGCTGAAATGGCTTTTTCTTCATACACCGGAGCCGGAGAGCAAGCGCAACGTGCTGGAGGCCATGACGGTGAAGGCGTTGGTTCCTTTTCAGGTTTTCGACCGCCTGCCGGATTCTTCCGCGCCATGCGAGGGCAGCCGGCTCGACCAGCTGCAGCGCACCGGCGTCCTGCGGGTCGGTTTCAATGGCGACACGATTCCTTTTTCGTTCTTCAACCACCGGAAGGATTTGATCGGATTCGACATCAATATGGCGCATAAACTGGCGGCGGAACTGGGGTGCCGGAAGCTTGAATTCTATCCGGTGCATTTCGGCGACCTGGCTACGCCGTTGAATGAGAACAAAGTGGATATCATCATGTGCGGGGTATCGCTCAGCAAGGAGCGCTTAGGCAAAATTTCCTTTACCGATCATTACCTGGAAATGTCGACGGCGCTGCTGCTTCCTGATTACCTGAAAAATAAAATGCGCAATGATCCGGGCCTGATTCACCGGATCACCATTGCCGCCGCCGAGGGGGCGGACTATCAGCGCCTGACGGAAATTTTTCCGGAATCGGAAAAGCTGAAGATACATTTGCACTCCGACTTTTTCGCGAAAGAAACCAAGGCGGACGCCCTGTTCATCTCCGCGGAAAACGGCTCCATCTGGACGATTCTCCACCCGGAATATGCGCTCTATATCCCGCCGGGCCAATACCGCGACCTGGTTGCTTATGCCGTGGCCAACAATGATACCCGGTTTCTCGAATACCTCGATTACTGGTTGACCCTGAAGCAGCTTAACGGGGAAATTGCCCGCGAATATGATTACTGGATCAAAGGTATCGACGTCAAGCCCAGGCCGCGCCGCTGGTCGGTGCTGAACAACCTGATTCTGAAGAACAATTAATTCGGTACAACCAGTTCGGCGATATCCGGTGCGGCCTTGCGCAGGAGCCGGATCGACACATTCAGTGCTTCCTCGGCGGTATTGCTTCTCAAGGCTTCCGCCACGGCGATTTCCGCTTCGCGCTTTTCCAGTTTGCGGATGACCCGGCGGATGACCCCGATCGACCCGGCGCTCATGCTGAGCTCGTCGATGCCCATACCTACCAGCAGCGGCGTGTACAGCGGGTTGCCGGCAATTTCGCCGCAGATACTGGTCTCGATCTGGTGGTTGCGTCCCGCGGCGATGGTCCGCTGGATCAGCTCCAGCACTGCCGGATGGGTCGGCTGATAAAGGTACGCGACCCGGTCGTTGGTACGGTCGATCGCGATGGTGTATTGAATCAGGTCATTGGTGCCGATGCTGAAAAAATCGACCATCGGGGCCAGCGTGTAGGCGATCAGTGCCGCCGCCGGTATTTCGATCATGATCCCGGTCTTGATGTCCCGGTTGAAATCGATTCCTTCGAGGGTCAGCTCCCGCTTCAAATCGTCAACGAATTCCTGAATTTCGCGAACTTCCTCCGCGCAGGAAATCATCGGATACATGACCCGGATATCGCCGTGCGCCGAAGCCCGCAGGATCGCTCGCATCTGGGTGCGGAAAATGTCCCGCCGTGCCTGCAGGCAGAGCCGGATGGCCCGCAGCCCGAGGAACGGATTGGATTCGACCACCGCGTCGATATGACTGGCCAGCTTGTCGCCGCCGATATCCAGTGTGCGGATGACGACCGGTGCGCCCGGCAGGGCCTGCGCCAGCTCGCGATAGGTCCGGTACTGCTCTTCTTCGGTCGGCAGCGTCTCGGTATTCATGAACATATATTCCGTGCGGAACAGCCCGACGCCCGACGCGCCCGAATCCGCGATTCCCTTCACTTCCTCCGCATGCCCCAGGTTTGCCAGCAGCTTGATCTGGTGGCCGTCGACGGTATTCACCGGCAGGTTTTTCTCCCGGGTCAGCTCCAATTCGAAATTCCGGTCCAGCGCCATCCGCTCGCGGTATTGGGCAATGGTTTCCTGGGTCGGATTGATGATCATCTCGCCGAAATTGCCGTCGATAATCAGTGTCGGCTCCACGGCGGCGCGGACGGCCTCGTAGGCCTCGTGCGGCAGTCCGACCAGGGCCGGCAGCTGCATGGACCGCGCCAGAATCGCCGAGTGCGAAGTGGTACTGCCAGTGACGACGGCCACCCCCAGGATGGTCTCGCGGTTGAACATGGCGGTTTCCGACGGCGTCAGGTCCAGCGCCACGACGATACGCGGCTCGGAGGTATAGAGAAAGGTCGGTTTTTCCGCATTGGAAAGCTGGTTGATCACGCGGGACGCCACGTCCTTGATATCGTCGGCGCGCTCTTTGATATAGGAGTCCGACATCGCCTGCAAGGCGTTGACGTAGCGCTTGATGGTATGCTTGTAGGCGGTTTCGGCGCTTTCGTGGGCGTTCCGTATCCGCTCGATGACTTCGTTGCTGAGCAGCTGGTCCTCTACGATCATGAGGTGGGCGTCGAAAATACCGGTCTCCTTGGAACCGAACTTGTCCCGGATCTGACGCTGCATGGCGATGATTTCCTGACGGGTGAGCTCGATCGCGTACTTGAAGCGCTCCACTTCGCCCTCGACCATGGATGGTTCGACCACCTTCTCTTCCATATCGTCGTAACTGGTGCTGCGGCTGTGGACTATGATAGCCTTGCCGATGGCTACTCCAGCGGATGCGGCAATGGCCCGGAATCTCAATTCCTGGGTGGTTGAATCGCTCATGATCTACCCTTCATGGAACTTTTTGTCGGCCAGGTCCTGTAGCGCCTGCAGCGCTTCTTCGCAATCATCGCCCATGGCTGATATCCGGAGTTTGGTCCCCCGGCTGGCAGCCAGCATCAGCAAGGCCATGATGCTCTTGCCGTTGACCTCTTCGCCGTCTCTTTCCACAATGATATCCGACTTGAATGCTGAGGCAATCTTGACGAACAGTGAGGCAGGGCGGGCATGTAAACCCGCGGAATTGTTGATCATAATTTCAAGTTGTACGCACTTCTTGGTTGCCATCATAGCCATTCTCTTCTCGCAATATCATATCACCTAATTACTGGTATAATGTAATACCGGGTTTCCATAAATTCAAGGTCAGGAGACCCCTCCTGCCAAAAATATCCGCTAAAAAAGATGAAATCAGTAAGAATGCGTAAATAATTTACGCAAAACGTCAAATTGGTCATACCAGCTGCTGCTTTCGCTCTTTTGCCGTTTTTTTCTGCGTTTTCTTGAATTTGGCTTTTGGGATTGTATATTGTTATACATATTACAAAATAGACTGAATAATATAATTTGAAGGAGTATGCATTATGGATGATTCATGGAAAATAGAAACACGGGCCGTTCAGTGCGGTTATGAACCCGGCAACGGCGATCCCCGCATCGCCCCCATCGTGCAGAACACAACTTATAAATATGACACCGCCCAGCAGGTCGCCGATCTTTTTGACCTGAAGGTCCCGGGCTTCTTCTATTCCCGGCTGGCCAACCCCACCGTAGATGTTTTCGAAAAGAAGATTGCCGCCATGGAAGGCGGCGTGGCCGCCGTGGCGACTTCCGCCGGGCAGACCGCCAACGCCATCGCCATCCTGAACATCTGTACCTGCGGTGAGCATTTCGTCGCGGTTTCCAGCCTGTACGGCGGGACCGTTTCGCTGTTCTCCAACACGCTCAAGAAGATGGGCGTGGAAGTGACGTTTGTCGATCCGGAAGCTTCGCTGGAAGAAATCCGCCAGGCGTTCCGCCCGAATACCAAGGCGCTTTTTGCCGAAGCCGTGGCCAATCCCGCGATGATCGTTCTCGATTTCGATAAATTCGCCGCCATCGCCCGCGAATTCGATGTGCCGCTGATTGTCGACAATACGTTCCCGTCGCCGGTTCTTTGCCGTCCCTTCGAGCTTGGCGCCAATATCGTGACTCACTCCTCCACCAAATATCTGGACGGCCATGCCACCAGCGTGGGCGGGGTCATCGTCGAAGGCGGCAACTACAACTGGGCAAACGGCAAGTTCCGCGAATTTACCGAGCCCGATCCCAGTTATCACGGCCTGGTTTACACGGAAACCTTTGCCGCCTGTCCGTTCTCGGTCAAGGCGCGCGTTCAGTGGATTCGCGACTTCGGCTGTATCATGGCTCCCCAGGCCGCCTGGCTGACCAACCTCGGCATGGAAACGCTGCATGTCCGCATCGAACGTCATTGCTCCAACGCGCTCGCGCTGGCTGAATTCCTTGAGAAGCATCCGAAAGTCGCCTGGGTCAATTACCCCGGCCTGAAAAGCAATAAATACTATGAACGCGCCAAGAAATACATGCCCAAGGGCACCGGCGGGGTTCTGACGTTCGGCGTCAAAGGTGGCCGCAATGAAGGCGAGATCGTGATGAACAGCCTGAAACTGGCGGCGATCGTCGTTCATGTCTGCGACGTCCGTACCGGGGTGCTGCATCCGGCCAGCATGACTCACCGTCAGCTCAGCGATGCCGAGCAGGCCGCCGCAGGGGTGACCCCGGACTTGATTCGCGTCACGGTCGGCATCGAAAATATCGACGATATCTGCCGCGATTTCGATCAGGCTCTTAACAAAATCGGGTGACGATATTAGTCTTGATATTATCCTTTCTCATTTGTAATGAAAA
>JBEBRW010000057.1:0-36424 GCA_040394635.1 Victivallis vadensis
TAACAAGAAAAATATAACCAAAGAAAGAGTCAGTCCCTTGACTTTTTCATAATAGAGTTTTCAATAAATTCAGGATACGGAAAACATGGAAAAGAAAATCAGACTCGGAGTATTCGGCGCACGGCGCGGTCATCATCTGGGCAGGATCGCCAAGGTCACGGGATTTGAAGTGGTCGCTATTTGCGATACATTTGAACCGCTGCTGATGAACGTGAAAAAAGAGATGCAGGACGATTCCGTGACCTATTACGCGGATTTCGACAAAATGCTGGAGCATGACATCGACGCGGTAATTATCGCCAATTATGCCACGGAGCACGTATGGGCGGTGGTCAAGGCGTTGAACGCCGGCAAGCACGTGATGAGCGAGTGCATGGCGATGTTTACCATGGCCGAAGCGGTGCAGCTGGCCGAGGCGGTCGAGGCATCGGACAAAGTCTATATGTTTGCCGAGAATTACCCGTTCTCCGCCGTCAACCTGGAAATGGCGCGTTTGTATAAAGCCGGGGAAATCGGCGAGTTCAAATACGGCGAGGGCGAATACATCCATCCGACCGCGGCGCAGGAAGCGGCTTCGCTTTATTCCGGGCCGGATCACTGGCGGGCATGGCTGCCGGTGACTTATTATTGTACGCACTCGATGGGGCCGGTGATGTTGATTACCGGGACCAGGCCGACCCAGGTAAACGGTTTTGTGGTGCCGTACGATTTCAACGATCCGATGAGTTTCGGCAAAGTCGGCCGCAATGACGTGCACAGCGTGCTGATGTGCAAAATGGACAACGACGCGCTGGCGAAGATTGTTCCCTGCTCAAAGCTGCGCGACCACGGCAACCGCGTCCGCATTTGCGGCAACAAAGGCACGATGGAGGCCAATCAGGGCGAGGGGCGGCTTCGGGTGCATTACGAGGCGTTTGACTTTGACCCGCCGCGGGTGAATTCCACGCTTTATATGCCGAATTTCCCCGCAGAAACCCGCGACGCCTGGAAATACGGTCACGGCGGCGGCGATTTCTTCACCAATTATTATTTTGCCAAGGCGATTCGCGGCGAGATGAAACCGGTGATTGACGTCTACATGGCGATCGACATGACCGCGATCGGTATCCTCGGCTATCGTTCGGCGCTGCAGGGCGGCATTCCGCTCGAAGTGCCGGATTTCCGCGACAAAGCGGTTCGCGGGAAATACCGCCACGACGACTGGAACCCGAATCCGGCGCTGGTACGCGAAGGCATGCCCAAGCCCAGCATTCTCGGCGACATCAAGATCAGTGCCGAGTCGATGGCCAAATTTCGCGAGTACCGCAAAGCATTTGAAGATTCCCTGTAAAATATGAAGGATATGAATATGGATCAGAAAATTAAACTCGGTGTATTCGGCGCCCGCCGTGGTGTTCACCTCGGAACAATCGCGGATCAGGTAGGGTTTGAGATGGTCGCAGTCTGCGACACCTTTGAGCCGCTGCTGATGAATACCAAGAAGCGAATCAACAACGACAAAATCACCTATTACACTGATTTCGACAAAATGCTGGAGCATGACATCGACGCGGTGATCATCGCCAACTACGCCACCGAGCACGTCTGGGCGGTGGTCAAGGCCCTGAAGGCAGGCAAGCACGTGATGAGCGAGTGCATGGCCATGCTGACCATGGCCGAGGGCGTACAGCTGGTCGAAGCCGTTGAAGCCTCCGGCAAAGTCTACATGTTCGCGGAGAATTACCCCTTCATGGCCGCCAATCTGGAAATGGCGCGTTTGTACAAGGCCGGAGAAATCGGCGAGTTCAAATACGGCGAAGGCGAGTACATTCATCCGATTGCGCCGCCGGAAATGGCCGGGCTGACTTCCGGGCCGGACCACTGGCGGTCGTGGATTCCGATCACCTATTACTGCACGCATTCGATGGGCCCCGTGATGCTGATTACCGGTACCCGGCCGACTCACGTGAACGGCTTCGTCGTGCCTTACGATTTCAACGATCCGATGAATTTCGGCACCCCGAAGTTCAATGACACCACCAGCGTGCTGATGTGCAAAATGGACAACGGCGCGTTCGCCAAGATTGTCCCGTGGTCCCAGCTGCGCGATCACGGCAACCGCGTCCGCATCTGCGGCAACAAGGGAACGATGGAGTTCAACCAGGGGGAAGGGCGGTTGCGCGTGCATTATGAGGCGTTCGACTTCGACCCGCCGCGGGTGAATTCCACGCTTTATACACCGAATTTCCCGGACTTCAGCCGCGGCGCGGGTAAATACGGCCACGGCGGCGGCGATTTCTTCACCAACTATTATTTCCACAAAGCGATCGTGGAGAACAGCAAGCCGGTCATCGACGTTTATATGGCGATTGACATGACGGCCATCGGCATTCTCGGCTACCGCTCGGCGCTGCAGGGCGGCATTCCGCTCGAAGTGCCGGATTTCCGCGACAAAGCGGTCCGCGAGAAATACCGCAACGACGACTGGAGCCCGAACCCCGCCCACCACCGCGAAGGCATGCCGTACTCCAGCGTCCTCGGCAAAATCGAGCTGAAAGAGGATTCCCTGGCCAAATTCAAAGAACTGCGCCGGAAATTCGTAGACGACCTGTAATACCGAGTTGCATTCTGAAGGTTACAAGCTTTATGATTGTAATTCGGTATAAATTCAGATCAATAAAAAACGGCGGCTTCAAATTAATTGAGGCCGCCGTTTTATTTTAACGGTTCAGTTTAGAGCAGGCCGCACTTTTGCATGGCGGCGGACAGGACCTTGCGTCCGTTGTCGCCGATGGTGCACAGGGGCAGGCGGTAGACTTCGTCGATCATGCCCTTCATGGCCATGGCCGCTTTGACCGGAATCGGATTCGATTCGACAAACAGGTCGCGGAACAGGCAGAAATATTTCCGATGCAGTTCACTGGCGGTCTTGTAATCGCCGGCCAGCGCCGCGTCGGTCATCTTCTTGAGCTCGGCCGGGATAATGTTCGAGGCCACGCTGATGATGCCCTTGGCGCCGACGGACATCATCGGGACCGTCAGACTGTCGTCGCCGCTCAGGATCGTGATATCGCAGAGATCCAGGATGGAGGAGACGCGCTCCACGCTGCCGCCGGCTTCTTTCAATGCCGCGACATTGCTGTTCTTGCTGAGACGGGCCACGGTTTCGGGGGCGATTGCCACGCCGCAGCGGCCGGGCACGTTATAAAGCACGATCGGCAGTCCAACCTTGTCGGCCACTTCCGAGAAGTGACGGTAGAGGCCTTCCTGCGTGGGCTTATTGTAATAAGGCGTGACCTGCAGCGAGGCGTCCGCCCCGGCTTCTTTGGCCAGCTTGGTCATTTTCAGGGCTTCATCCGTGGAGTTGGCGCCGGTGCCGGCAACCACCTGGCAGCGTTTGTTGACGGCCTGGATTACCGTTTCAATCACCTTGATGTGTTCTTCGTAGGAAAGGGTGGGGGATTCCCCGGTAGTACCTACGGGGACGATGCCATCAACGCCCCCGGCCACCTGCAGTTCCACAAGTTTTTTCAGCCGTTCGTAATCCACTTCACCGCTTGTGTTGAATGGGGTTACCAACGCTGTATAAACACCTTGCATCATCATTATCGTTCTCCGGTCAATTTAAATGTTGTTTCCGCTAATTAAAATACTCCGGTTCAACCGAAAATTCAACTCCGGAAACAAAGAAAATGAGCAGGAGATTCAGAATTAAGATTAACCACGGAAAGCACGGAAGGCACGGAAAAATTATTTTCTTGACCAGGAATTCCGTGAATTTCCGTGGTTTCCGTGGTTAATGAGTCTCCGTTTCCACGGCCAGTTGCCGGTAGAAGTGATTGGCGACTTTTTCGCTCTCGCTGTAGAAGATGATGACTTTGCCGCCGATGATTCTGCCTGTGATCATCGGTGCGATGACCAGCTTGCCGTCAACGATCACCGCCAGGCGGCGCCCGACGTTGTTGCCCGTAAGCTCAGAGAGTTTTTCCGCGCCGGATTCGTTAAACTGGATTTGCACCAGATAATTCGACATCTGATCCTGCAGTAATTCGACTTTGCTGATCTCGGAATCATCCAGCTGGAGCTTGGTTTCGACGAAAATATGGACGGAGCTGGTCACTTTCAGCACCTGAACCCCGGACGGCATGGCGTTACCCAGTTTGAAATCCGTGTCCAGTTTGTCACTGTCCAGGCGGACAAATTGAAACGTCACCGGTACTTTGGTCACCTTGGCGGTCTGGCACGAAGTAAGGAGGACTGCCAACAGAATGGCAGCCAGTGATAAATACTTTTTCATGGTTTTTCCCTCAAACAAGTTTGGCGGCGATGCGGAAACGGGCGAACAGCGGAGCGATTTCGCCGAGCGGCGGAACTCCGGCCTGGTGCCAGCGCTGCAGCAGCTCTTTGGTGCTCTGTGTTTTGCTGTGATGAGTGTTGTCCTGCGATGAAGTAGCGATATTGTTCTGCAGCGCCGCATTGAGGTCGGCCAGCATGTCGCCGAGGGTGGCTGCGGCTTCGGCCTCTGTCTCGATGCCGTTAAGGCGTTCGAAATCAGCGCAGACTTTTTTCATTTCCTGCAACGCGGCGTCCTGTTCCGCGGCGGAGATTTCCCCATTCGCTGCTTTTTCGAGGAGCTGGTGCAGGGCATTCAGCTCGGACGGTATGCTGCCCAAAACTTCAACCGCTTCGCGGGCCGCCTGGGCATCCCGGTCAGTCAGCAGCCGGGCGATGATCAGGCACAGCTGTTCCTGAAGGTCGATCACCTGGCGGTCGTGCCGGAGGTACAGCGATTTGAAGTTTTTGTGAATATCCTTGATCAGATGATCGTAATCGCGCCAGAGGTCTTTTTCGTTTTCGCGCGGAACCTGGCCGATCTGGTCCCATTGATTCTGAAGTTCGTGCAGGCGCTTCTGGCCCGCTTCGATTTTCAACGGGTCGAGGCCGATGGAGAGATTGCGGAGTTCCTCGCAAATCTGTTTTTTGAGGTTCAGGTTGTCTTCGCGTTCGTTGCGCTTCTGATCATAGAAACTGTCGAATATCGCTTTGAATTTCTCGTACAGCTGATGATCGTCGCGACCGGCGGACCCGGCGTCGCGCCAGCGGTCCCACATCTGCTTGGAGCGGCGGTTCAGTTCGGCCGGATTATTTTCCAGCAGTTCTTTGGCTTCCGCACAAAGAGCGTTCTTGGCCTCGATCGCCTGGTTGCGGCGAGACGTGAGCTCATCCAGGTGTACCCGGCGCGCGTTGAAGAAAATATCGCAGGCGGCACGGAACCGCTTCATCAACTTGTTTTCGACGCCCTGCTGGGCCAACCCGAGCTCGCGCCACTGTTTCTGCATTTCCTTGAAACGGTCGCCGGTTTTGTTCCATTCGGTCGAATTCTGCAGCGTTTCCGCCTCGGCGCAGAGAGCGTCCTTGGCGGCGGCGATTTCATCGCGCTGCTTGTTCAGCGTGTCGAAAAATTCACTGCAGCGACGGGTCAGTTCGTCGGCTACCTGATGGAACCGGGCGTTGATTTCGCTGAGCTTGTCGTGCGGAACCATGCCGATGTCTTTCCAACGCAGGCGGATTTCCTTGAACTGATGGCTGACTTCGTGCATGTTGGTGTTTTCGAGGAGTTTCTCGGCCTGTTGGCAGAGCACGATTTTGAGTGCGTAATTTTCATGACGGGCCAGGTCGCGGACCTGATGGAGCTCATGAATCTTGTGGCGCAGATTCTTATTCGTGGCGTGAAAACGGTCGCGCAGGGTATTGACCTGATGGTTTCCGGAGGACTTGGCCACGAGGTCGTTGACTTCGTTTTCCAGTTCAATCCGGCGGTCGCGGGAAATGTCCGGCTCTTCCAGCTTGACCTGAGCTTCCAGTTCGGCAATGATTTCCTGCAAGCGGGCCAGGTTGTCGCTGATCAGTTTCTGGGATTCCTGCAGCCGGGATTCGAGCTCGTCGCAGGCCTTGGCAAAGCGCTCCTGCAAGGGCTCGATAGCGGTCATGTCTTCAGCAGCGGTTTCCCAATTCCTGCGGAGGCGGGTCAGCACTTCCTTTTTGACCGGTGCCGCCGGGTCCGAAACCAGTTTGACGGCTTCAGCGTAAATGGCGTCCAGCTGGTCGATGCGGTGCAGGCGATCCTGCTGCAGCTTCCGGGCGGTTTCGATGCCGTCCTCGAAGTTCCGGCAGGCCTGTTTGAATTCGATATCCAATACCTCCATGAAGCTCGGGGAAACTTCCGGCAGGGTCCGCCAGCTGTCCTTCAGCCCCTGAAGGCGCTCGGCGGCGTCCTCGCCGATATAACCGGTCAGACGCTTCACCTCGGCGATAATATTTTCGTAGGCGTGCAGTTTCTCTTTCAGCCCGCTGCTGATGCCGGCGGTTTGCTGCTGCTCGGGCGCATCTTCGTGGACCGGTTCGGCGATGAATTTATTGCGGGCGTATTCTTTCAACTGAGCATTGGCGGCGGTTTCGGCGATATCCATCAGGAGTTCTTTGTTGTGATCGAGGCGCTCGAGGAGCTTGATTCCCAGCTCGTAATTGTCGAGGTTGCGGAGGATTTTGACGATGCCGCCGTCGGACTTGACCAGCGCGGAGACCTGCTTGATGATTTCCGCATTCGGCGTACTGCAGATTGCGGTGACCAGCAGCAGTTCATCGTCGATCCGCTCCAGATACTGGAGGTCGACCGCGCGGCCCTCGGAGAGATAGGCGATATAGCGGCGGTTCAGTCGTTCGCGAATGGATTGCTTCAGCTCCTGGTCGGCCTCTTTTTCCCAGAGCTTTTCCAGCATGGATTCGTCGTCAAGGCGATAGGCCGCGGCGCGGCGTACGGAGGCATCGGGATCGCTGTCGGCGACCTCGAAGAAAATTTCCTGTTCCGACGACGGGATTTTGTCAAGAGCCGCGAGACGGGTTTCCGGGTTCTCGTTTGACAACTTCATACGCAACAACAGATTATTGATCAACTTTACTATCTCCGCACTTGTTTAAAAACCCATTTACTAGTAATGTTCCATTCAATAACGATTTGTCAAATGGCAAAGGGTAAAAAAACGGGCAAAAGTTTAAAAAAAAGTAAATTGAGGAATTTTTTTTCGGTTAAAGGGGACTAAAAATACTGCGGAAACGTATCCGGAATTGAGAAATACCGGGATTTGAGGGGAAAAATACTTGTAATTTGCCCGTCGATGGACTATTGTACTCTCATAACCATTAACAGAAGGAGCAAAAAAATGGCAGCTAAAGTTGATAGTGAAAAATGTGTCGGTTGTGAAGCTTGTGTAGGCGCTTGCCCCACCAGTGCTATTGAAATGAACGATGGCAAAGCTCAGGTCAAAGAAGGCGATTGCATCGATTGCGGTGCTTGCGTCGGCGAATGCCCGACCGAAGCGATCTCCCTCTAAGAGACTCGCACACATGAGACCGGTGAAATGCCGGTCTTTTTTTTGCCCGGATTTGCATGAAGTCAGGGACTGTTGTATATTTCGGGAGAGCCAAAGGAGGTTGTTATGGATAAATTCATGCGTGCCGCATATGATGAAGCATTGGAGGGATTGAAGGAAGGGGGGATTCCGATTGGAGCGGTGCTGGTGCACAACGGCGAGATTATCGGCCGCGGTCATAATCGGCGGGTACAAAAAGACAGTCCGATTCTGCACGGCGAAATGGATGCTTTTGAAAACGCGGGGCGGTTGCCGGCTTCGGTTTACCGCGAATGCATTTTGTATACGACGCTGTCGCCGTGCATCATGTGCACCGGGGCGACGCTGCTTTTCGGCATTCCGAAGGTTGTTGTCGGCGAAGAGGTCAATTTCGTTGGTGGGACTGAATTATTGCGTTCGCGCGGGGTCGAGGTCACGATCCTGGACGAGCCCGAACTGATCGATATGATGAAGAAATTCATCGATGAAAATCCGGCCGTCTGGAACGAAGATATCGCCCAGTGACTTCGGCGAATTTTCGTGGACAGAAAAGAAAATTCCCTTTATTTGATATTACCCTCTTGCATTGTTTCGGAACGGCTGTATTTTATTAAAAATGCAACCGGTTGTATTTTAAAATTTCATACAGGAAGAAATTATGCAGAAGTACGAATTTGATGATTTGTTCAGAAGGGCGGAGATATTCTGCCAGACGCTCGAAGATTGGCTTTTCAGCGAAACCAGGGAACTGCAGGCGGAATACTGCGCCAGCAAGGACCCGGTGGCAATCGCGGACCGGACGAAAGGCGAATTCAAGCCCATCAAGACCGGCGAGAGCTGGGGCAAAGAGGCCTGGGACAGTGCATGGTTTCATCTTACCGGTACCGTGCCGGAAGAATGGAAGGGCAAGAGTCTGGCGGTTCGTCTGTACATCGGCGGCGAAATCCTGTTGTGCGATGCCAATGGCGAGCCGATCTGCGGCCTGACCGACTTCTCGGTATTTGATCATAGCTACACCAAGAACCTGTATTTCATTCCCGGCACCGCCAAGGGCGGCGAGAAACTGGAATTCTGGGCGGAGGGCGCCGCCAACGGGTTGTTCGGTCTGCCCCTGAAGGAATTTCTGGAACGCGGCAAGCAGCCGCAAGTATACAACACCACGATCACCAGTCTCTACTTCGGCGTTTTCAACCACGAAGTTTACCAGTTGCGGTATGATATGAATATGCTGGTATCGCAGGTCCGGGACCTCGGCGATCACCGCTTCCCCGCCAACCGGATTATCCGCACGGTTTCCGACGCCATCAATGTTTTTGCGAACGATCCCGCCAATGCTTCCGCCGCCCGCGAGGTGCTGCGCAAGTACTACGAGCTGCCGCTGGCTGGAAATACCATGACCGCCTATGCGGTGGGCCATGCGCATATCGATACCGGGTGGCTGTGGCCGGTATGCGAAACCATCCGCAAATGCGGACGTACCTTCAGCAGCCAGGTCGGGCTGATGGAGCAGTATCCGGATTTCGTTTTCGGTGCTTCGCAGGCGCAGCATTACTATTTCACCAAGAAATATTATCCGACCGTGTACGAAAAGATCAAGGAAAAAGTCAAGACCGGCCAGTGGGAAATTCAGGGCGGCATGTGGGTGGAGGCCGACGGCAACGTCCCCAGCGGTGAGTCGTTCGTGCGGCAGTTTATCCACGGCAAGAATTTTTTCATGGATGAATTCGGCTTCAATGTGACCAATATGTGGCTGCCGGACGTGTTCGGGTACTCGGCCGCGCTGCCGCAGATCATCAAAAAAGCCGGCTGCGATTTCTTCGTGACCCAGAAAATGTCCTGGAACAAGGTCAATGTCTTTCCGCACAACACCTTCCGCTGGCGCGGCATTGACGGCTCGGAAGTCATCACGCACTTCCCGCCGGAAAACAATTACAACAGCGACCTCAGCCCGCGGATGCTGAATCCGGCGATCAAAAACTTCAAAGAAAGTGATTTCATCGGTGAATTCCTGTCGCTTTTCGGCACCGGCAACGGTGGCGGCGGCCCGAGCGAAGTACATATTGAGCAAGGTAAGCGCCTCCAGCACTTGAACGGCAGTCCGAAAGTGAAGTTCAGCCGTGCGGACGTGTTCCTCGAAGGCCTGCGTAAGTACGAAGATCGCCTGGCCGTGTGGGTCGGCGAACTTTATCTGGAAATGCACCGTGCCACCTTGACCAGCCAGGCCAAGGTCAAGAAGGGCAACCGCCTGTGCGAAAACGCCCTGCGTAAAGTCGAAGCGGTTTACTCCTGTCTGCCGTTTGACAAATACCCGGCGGCCGAGCTGGATGAAATGTGGAAAACTCTGCTGATCAATCAATTCCATGACATCCTGCCGGGCTCATCTATTACCAAAGTGTATGATGTGACGCATGTCCAGCATGAGGAAATCCTGGAAAAATGCACCGAGCTTCTGGCCGCCGCCGGCGACCTGGCGCTGAAGGCCAACGCCGACTCGGTGACCTATTTCAACGCCACTTCTTATGATTACAATCGCGTGCTGGCACTGCCGGCCGGCTGGGAAGGCGTCAACGAAGGCGTGGCCCAGCAGGAAAGCAGCGGCGCGGTGGTGCAGCTGACGGTGCCGGCTCTCTCCTCGGTCACGCTGACCCGGAGCAAGAACGGCATTGCCACGGAAGCCGCCAAGGATCTGGTGCTGGAAAACGAACTGGTCAAGTACGAGTTCGATGCCACCGGCAAGCTGCTGCGCGCTTACGATAAAGAGGCCCAGCGCGAAATCGGGATCAACGGCAACGACTTCACGCTGTACGACGACCATCCGAACCAGTATGACGCCTGGGATATCGAGCATTTTTACAAAGACGTGCCGGTGGGCAAGCCGGTCGCGGTCAAGGCCGCGAAATTCAACGGTCCGGTTCGCCAGGAATTGCGCCTGACGCTGAATATCGGCAACTCCGTCATTGATCAGAGCATTTATCTGACCGCCGACGGCAAGTGCCTGGACTTCGTCACCCACGTGGACTGGAAGGAATGCCACAAGATGCTGCGCGTTGCGTTCCCGGTCAATATTTTCAGCAATGAATCGACCTGCGACATCCAGTACGGTTACCTGAAGCGCCCGACCCACAGCAACACCAGCTGGGAAATGGCCTGTTTCGAAATGGTGGCCCACAAATATGCGGACCTCTCCGACGCCCAGTACGGGGTCGCGCTGCTCAACGATTGCAAGTACGGTTACAAGCTCAAGGAAAACATCCTCGACCTGAACCTGCTGCGTGCGCCGAAGTACCCGGACGATTCCGCCGACATCGGCCAGCATTCGTTCACCTACAGTTTGCTGCCGCATTGCGGCACGCTGGTGGAGTCGAACGTGATCGCCGAAGCGGTGGCGCTGAATATGCCTCCGGTGAGCTGGGCGGGCAAGAGCGGCAAGCTCGATGTGCCGTGCACCATCAGCAGCGCCGACGTATCGCTGGAAGTCATCAAGAAAGCGGAGAAATCGGACAATGTGGTGCTGCGCCTGGTCGAAACCAAGGGCCGCAGATCCAAGGCGGTACTGAATTTCAAGGATTATGCCGAAATCGTCGAAACCGACCTGATCGAATGGAACGAATGTTCCGGGGTCATGTCCGGCTCTTCGATCGAAGTGGAACTGAAACCGTTTGAAATCAAAACCTTCAAGGTGAAATGACCACCACGATTCATGACATCGCCCGGGCATGCGGCCTGAACGCATCGACCGTATCCCGGGCCCTGAACGACGATCCGCGGGTCAAGGAAAAGACCCGCGAGCGTATCCGGCAGTGCGCCCGGGAGATGGATTACCGCCCCAACCAGGCGGCGCGCAATCTGGCTTCCGGGCGGACCAATTCGCTGTGGTTGATCGTTCCCTCCATGTTCAGTCCGCTGGAGCAGGAGCAGAGTATGCATATCAGCCGGTTCGTCCGCGAAAAAGGGCTCGATTTGCTGGTGGCGCTTTATCATAACGAACCGGATATTTACGAGCGGCTGCTCCGTCAGCTGGAAATGAAGCTGACGGACGGGGCGTTTGTCCTGACGCCGAGCTTCAAGACCCCGGTCGGGGCCTCCATCATCAAGCGCCTGAACCGGAACAAGTTTCCGCTGGTTTTTCTGGACCGCCTGCCGATGCTGCCGAATATCCCCACCGTGACCATGGTTACGGATAACAGCACGGCGGTCAAGCGCCTTGCCGACGCCTGCCTGGAGCAGGGGGCAGAGGCGGTTTACCCGATCTTTCAGGAACTCAACTCGGCATCCCGGGAGCGCCGCGACGGGTTGTCGGATTACCCCTGTATTACCAAGGTCACCACGCAGAAAAAGGTGGCGATACTGGCTTCTTCTTCCGTGGAGATTGCCGCGATTCTGCCGGAATTGCACCGGAAACACCCGGATACGATATTCATGGCCGGGGCCTTCGACTACTGGCTGGAAAGCCATGACAACCTCGAAAAAATCATCGTTATGCCTCAGGATTTCGAAGGCATGGCCCGCAACGGCGTCGAGACCTTGCTCACCATGCTGAATCACCCGGAGCATAAATTCCCCTCCGAGCTCCGCACCCCAGCCATGGCTCCCAAAATCGTCAAATAATACCGCAAACGCCTCCACCTGTCGCCTTTCTGGCTATTTGTTTAATAAAATTGAAATTTTGTTAAATAAAATTAAAGTAAATATTGATTTTATTTAAGAATCAGTTATACTATATAGCAAAAACAGGATGGAGCGATGGCAAAAGATCATTTTAATCACAACTGCCAGAATTGCGGCGGTGAGCTGAAGATCGACAAGCTGGCGTGTGCCGATTGTGGATTGTCGATCGAGGGGCGGATCGAATTGCCCCGGCTGGCGCGATTAAGCGGCGAGGACCGGGAATTCATTGAATTGTTTGTACTGTCGGCGGGTTCGTTGAAGGAAGTCGGCAAGGCGCTGAATGTGTCGTACCCCACGGTTCGTGCCCGGCTGGACCGGGTCATCGCCAATCTGCAGGGGCTCGACAAGGACAGTCAGGCGGTGAGGTTGGAAATCATCCGGCGGCTGGAGCGCGGCGAAATCACCGCGGAACAAGCTGCGCGCGAACTCTCGATGATATAGCGGAAAGGGCAGAGGGAATGAATTTTTATTCGATTTACACGTTCAGTTGGAGATTTCTTACTCTATATATCGTTCTGGCGATGGCGATGGCGGTGATAATGCTGCTTCGGCGCGAGCGTAACCGGCGGCAGCTGCAGCTGGGGCAGTCGCGGGAGGAGCTGGAAATAAAGCGCCTGGTGGCTTCGGGGCGCATCAGCCGCGAGGAAGGGGAGAAGCTGTTGGCGAGCTGCAATCCGCTGCCGGAAGTGAGCGAAATAGCGCCGGTGCCGGATATGCATTTGCGGTTGGTGGCTATTTTCGGCGAGGTTTTCAGTGCCAGCAAATTTGTGATCGGGCTGGGGAGCATGGTACTGTACCTGATCCTGTTTATGCGCAGCGACAGGCCGGAGTTCCACTGGTCGATCGGTTTTCATGGCGAGGGCCTGTGGATCTTGCTGCCGCTGTGGCTGGTGATCCTGGTATTGGCGGTATTTGAATACCGGGCGGCGAAACAACTTCCTTATGGCGATGTGAAGGGGCGCAATTTCCTGGTATTCAACTGGATCGTCAGTTTTCTGCTGATGCAGCTGGTGCTGATCTGGTACGATTCCGCGGCGTTTCTGCTGGTATTGTTCGGCTGCGGGCTGTATTCGCTGTATGTGCTGCTTTTCCGGCCGGACGCCGACCGCTATTTTACCGGTTCGCCCATCGGGCAGGGGGGCAGGGGCAAAATTGCCTGCGTCATTTTGACCGCGCTGGCCATCGGCGGCGGATTATGTTCTGTATCTGTCACTTATAAATACGTTGCCGATTATTATCGAGTGGTGGACAGTGAGATGCATTTCCGGCTGTACTTCGGGGTGGCCGGCCGTCCCGAAGAGGTATTGGTGATTCAGGGGACGCCGGACGCGGAAACGGCCGAGCTGTGCCGGAAAATAAGCGAAGAACTTGCCAAGACGTATAAAATTCCATGCCCGGTCCGGAGGTTCGGGGACCCGGTTGAGGTTTCGAATCGGATCAAACAGATGGCGGTACTGGTCGCGGCAGAAGCGAATATGGTTTTCAATGCCGAGAACGAGCCGAGTATCGGGCGAAAGATACAGGCATATTTGAGCGGGTATATTTTTTACTGGATGCGGAGCAATTCGATATTTCAAATCCGCTTACTGGGAATGAATTCCGGCAGCACGGTAAATTATAAGGGATTGAAATTCAGAGAATTGGATGACGGTTATGGCTACTTCTGGCTGAGTGCCTCGATGTCCGGCAGCGAAGAGCGGAACCGGGAGCGGATCAGCAAGCGCTTTGCCTGGCATTTCCGGGTATTTTTCCGCAATTCAGAGGACGGGTATCCTTTTGTGGAACTGCCGGAAATCAAGTTGCCGGAAGCAAACTGGAGCGAGCTGAAACTGGATTCCGTCCGGAATCTGGAACTGATCTATAAAGGGCACAGTCTGGAGTATACGGCATTCATGGTTTACCGGTTTGAAATGGATATACAGGAGCAAAGCCGGCAAGCGCTGCTGAATGAGCTTGAGGCAAAGGGATTTCGCCCGATTTTTCCGCCGGGAGGTCATCAGGAGCTGCTTCATGGCGACACGGGGACAATTGAACTCCGCTATACATGGGATTGGGACTTCCTGCATTATAAGGCCAGAGATAAATATGGATATATTGTTTATACTGCGCGCAATCCAGCCTCATGGCACGCTACCCCCGATACCGGGTTCCTTCAGGAACTCATGACCAGGAATCCTGATGCGTTTTTCCTGATGCGGGGATTGGAGGGATTTAAGGGGAAAATGCTAGCCGATGCTTTTGTGGGTATGGTATGGGCACTGAAGGAGAGGATGGCGGTTGGTGAGAAATACATGGTCCTGCTGTCGACTGCGGAGCCTGAGGCACGGAAAGCCATCGGGCGTGACTGGTTTTATTTCTTCCGGATTTATGTGGATGAATTATTGCAGGAGCCGTTGACGCGGTTTACCTTCGAGCGCATCCGGGATACCTTTCATTTGGCGGAACTCGATCCGGAGTACCGTGAGTACTGGTTCGGGAAGCTGGGGGATAATTACCACAAGGTGGTTTTCCCGGCGGAACCGGACGCGGAGGGGCGGTATATTTCCCGTTTTCAGGTTAAACGCGATCCGCTGGCGGGGCAATGGCTGATGTTGGAGGTGAAACTCCCCAGCGGTATGAAGCTGATTCGGATCATTGGATTTAATCGGAATGGCAAGGCTCAATATTCCTTTTTCGATACCCCTGATTACTTTATGACGGCGGAGTATTTGAAAAAGCATGTCTTCCGCGAACAGCGCCTGTATCCGGCTGGTTTCAACTTCAGCGACGCGGTAGAGATCGCGCCGTTCGGCTACAATACCTACGAGCGGGCAGTGCTGGCGAAGGAACCGGTGCTGACGGATGGTCTGGCGATTGATTTGTCGATCGATGTGGAAAATAAATCATACGATATCGAAGTCATGTATAATCCGAGGAGAGATAAATAACATGGAGTATGGCAATGAAATTTGGGTACTGGCGGGGCTTTCCCAGATCATCGGATTCTACCTGCCGCTGGCGGTGATTTTGACGATGGGAGTTTGCATGGCGGTGCTGGTCCGGCGCAATCACTATCAGCGCAAACTGTCGCTGCGGCAGTCGGCCGAGGAGAAGGAAATCCGGCGCTTGATGGCGTCCGGGGCGGTCAGCCGCGAGGAAGGGGAGAAGCTGCTGGTCAATTGCCGGGCGTTGCCGGAGGTCCGCGAGGAATCGCCGTTGCCGGATATTCATTTGAGGCTGGTTTCGGCGTTCGGACGGATTTACAGTACGATGAAATTCGTGCTTTTCTGCGGCCGGGCGTGCGGGATGATCATATTGATCGTTCCCTATAGCGGAAAAGTGAACCAGAAAGTGGACATCAAAACCGAAAACCTGACTTTTCTCGTTATCGGCGCGGCCTTGTTCCTGGGACTGGCGGTATTTGAATTTATTGCGTCGCTCAGGATTTTGCGCGGGAGTATGTGGAGCCGTAACTTTCTGGTTTTCAGTTGGATACTCAACTTGTTCCTGCTGCGAATCGCATTGTGCGGACTGGATTCGTGGATCTATGGGGTGCCGGCTATTCTTGCAGGGGGTTATACACTGTGGGTGCTGGTTTTCCGCAAGGACGCGCTGAGCCGCATCGTATCGGGTACGCCTGACGTAAGCAGGAGCTGGAAATCGGTGACGGCGGCGCTGGCCGCGGCGGCTTTGACCTGTGGATTGGCCTTCAATGCCTCCGAGTTCAAAATATGGCATGGGGGGCAGTCCATGGCATCCACTCAAAGCAGTTTATCCGGACCGGTGTGCAATAAATTCGATGATGTCCTGATCATTCAGGGCTCGCCGGAAAAAGAGACGTTGAAGCTTTGCCGGGCATTGGGGCAGAGCATAACGAAAGATTATGGTTTCCCGGTGCGGATACAGAGCTTTGAGGAAGCGCCCGGCGTAACGAATGTCTACCGGACGCTGCCGTTGATGGTCAGCAAGGCCGAGGTGATCAAGCCGCGCCCGCTGAACGAAGTTCTGAATCTGCCCGTCGAGTTCAAAGTTTCCGGAGCGCCGCCGAATTACGGGATTTCCCGGATGGCGGGGGATATTCGGAACCACCATGCTTTCCGGGTTCGGATACTGACCGGGAAAGCGAGCCGTTCGGACTATTTCAAAGGTGTGGTCCTGCCGGGAGAGTCGGCGGGGTTCGACGGCACATTCGTCAACGCGTCTCCCATTAACGTGATTGCCCGGACGATGGCCGAAAATCTGAAGCCGGCCATGACGCAGTCGCGCAAGCAGCCGGCGGTCCGGGTGCCGGATATGGAAATGCCGGAATTACAGTCCGTGGAACTGCCGCTGGATGCGATGAAGGAGCCGGTGCTGATCTTTGCCGGCAGGAATTTATCGTTCAGCGCGGTGCAGGTTTACCGGTTCAGGGTTGACCGGCCCGAAGAGGATATGGAGCGCCTGAGTAAAGCGCTGGAAAAGCAGGGGATTACAGACCGGGGCGCTGGCAGAGACGGCGGTCGGCGGGATTTCTGGAACGGTGACGATGTGAAGATTTTCGCGGAGGTGCGCAATGACGGTTTTTTCAGCGGCATCAATACGGTTTCGAAATACGGCATGTTGATTTGTACCCGGGAGATACAGACGCAGGGGCGGCGGAGAGAGGAAGCCGATTCGGATTTTCTGAAGAAATTCCTGCAGGACGATCCGCGGTCGTTTGCCATGGCGTTAGGGCTGCGGACGCTGGAGGGCGATGACCTGAATGCTGCGTTCGACCGGGTTCTGGAAATCGCGGATTTGAGTTTGAACGAGTGCATGATCATCCTCGAAACCACCAATTACGAGCCGCGCCGCAAGGACCTGGGCGAAAAACGCAAAAAGTTATACCGCAGAGTGGCCGATGAGCTGATGAAGGACGTGAATTCACCGGATTTCATGAGTAACATGAAAGATTTATTTGAACAGGGAATACAGACACCCGATAACGAGGAGCATCAATATCTGCTGGAACTGATTTCGAAAATTTACCACAAAGTGAAACTGCCGGAGACGATGGATGCAAACGGATTTCACACCCTTGAGTTCAGCTTGTCGCGCCGGCCGGTCGATTATTCGCGGCTGCTGCTGGAAATCGAGGTGCCCGGCAAAGGGTCCGCATTTGTTTTTGCCGCCTTGACCGCCATGGAAAATAACAGTTATAAGCTCGAAGCCCGCAGAGGGTCCTCAATCCGCTCCCTGGAGTCCGACGGGAAGGTGGCGAGTGTTTATAACAGTTTCAGTTACCGGCGTGGTCAGTGGTTCGACAATGTAGCGAACAGCATTCGTCCGCCGAGCTGGCCAGGGAAGGATGAGTATCAGGTCGGGCATTTATATGCCTATGTTAATATTGACCGGATTGGTTCACAATATGATGTGAAAATCATTTATGTACCCGGTGAGCAGCCTTAAGTATAACTTGATTTTTTTTTAAAGTCATGATATAGTAAAGCATTGGAGGCAGGAATTCGTAATTGAGTTAACCAAACAACAGAGGAGAAATGCGAATGAAAAACCTGTTAATGTGTCTGATTGCGATCGTCGGATTGGGGGTAATTTCGGGGTGTGCCAGCGGAACGCTGGAAAATTGCTGCGGCGACAAGTGCCGGGTTGCCAATTGCCCGTGCAACATCCGTTGCAAAAACTGCAAATCCACCCGCTGCGACAAGCACAAAAATTGTGCGAACTGTAAACGCATCAAATGTGAAAACTGCAAAAAGGCCGGCTGCTGGTGCTCCAACTGCAAAGTCGTGAAGTGCGCCGAATGCGCCCAGTGCCCGGACTGCAAGGATGTCAAATGCGCGGATTGCCGCCGGATCGGCGATGTCACCATCCTCGACAAGGACGGCAAGCCGATGGACTGCAAGACCTGTTTCCAGAACGGCAAGATCATCCGCTATGACAGCAACGGCAATATCATCCTGTGCCGTGCCTGCCGCGACAACACCAAGGTGCTCGTGCATGACATGGACGGCAACGTGATCACAACCTACGCCTGCAGCGGCGACAATATCATCAAATACGATGAAAACGGCAAAGTGCTGGCCGGTTACACCTGCAAGGAAGGCAAAATCGATTACTACGGCGGCCCGGGGCGTTTGGATAAGTATGACAAGAATGGCCAGCTCAGGACTTGCAGCAAATGTTATATCGGCGACCGCTTCCTCCGTGTGAATAAAGACGGACAGGTCATTTTCTGCGATACTTGCGCCAAGGGCGGCAAAGTCGTGAAGCTCGATCCCGAGGCCAACGTCCTGATGACCTTCTACTTCAACGACGGCAAAGTCTCCCGGTATGACAAAGACGGCAAAGTCGTCGACAGTTATATCTGCAAGAATGGCGCGGTCCAGAAGTACGACGGCGACTGCCGGATCGTTTTCCGCGACAAGGACGGCAAGGACATCGAAGCCGGCGACTGCCTGAAAAATAAAGACTATGCGCTGTACGACAAGGACGGCCGTCTGGTCCTTGGCGACAAATGCTGCAAGGAAGGCTCGATTGCCGTTTACGACAAAGACAACAATCTGCTGACTACCTACAAGCTCGACGAGGGCCGTATCACCAAGGTCAGCGATACCGGCAACATACTCGACATGTACCATTGCAAGGACGGCAAGGTTATTCCCGAGGCGGCTACCGAGTGATCCGTTGAATCAATTCCAAATCCCTGCGGACGAACAAACCGCGGGGATTTTTTATTTGTATTCCGGCATTTTTGATGTATAATATTCAGATAATAAATTATTAATATCCTGAAGGAATTTTTCATGAAAATCAAAGCCGCATTTTTTACCAACAATCCGGGGAATATCGATTATGTTTACGGCAAGGGCCGCCGCGATCAGGTCGGCGAACTTTTCGAGGTATATCCCGAAGTCATTACCGAGGAAAACTTCGCGGCTCATGCCGCCGGGCTGAAGGATGTGGTGGCGATATTTTCCACCTGGGGCATGTTCCCTTTTACCGAAGAAAAATTTCAGGCCATGCCCAATTTGAAAGCGGTATTTTACGGGGCAGGGGCCACGGACCATTTCGCCCGGCCGTTTCTCGCTCACAATATCATCGTCTGCAGTGCCTGGCTGGCAAATGCCATCCCGGTGGCTGAATTCGCAGTGGCACAGATTATCCTGGGGCTGAAAGGCTTTTTCCGGGATTCGCGCTTGTTTAAAGGACCGGCGAATTACCGCCAGAACAAGGATTTCTCCGGTGCTTTTGAGGAAAAAGTGATCCTGATCGGCGCGGGGGCCATCTCCCGCAAAACCGAGGAATTGCTGAAAAATTACAATGTGGAAGTGACCGTGGTGCCGTCGCGCCCCGAGCGGCGCACGCTGAGCATTGACGACGCTTTCAAAACCGCGTTCGTCATCAGCAACCACCTGCCGAACCGCGACGATAACCAGAAAGTATTCACCAAAGAGCATTTTCTCTCCATGCGTCCCGGCGCGGTGTTCATCAACACCGGGCGCGGCGCCCAGGTGGACGAGGAAGGCATGATCGCCGCGCTGAAAGAGCGCCCCGATCTGACCGCGCTGCTGGATGTGACCCATCCCGAGCCGCCGGTGGAGGGCTCCGAGCTTTATACGCTGCCGAATGTCCATCTTTCCTCCCACATCGCCGGTTCGCTGAACAATGAAGTGATCCGGATGGCGGATTATGTGATCGGCGACGCCAAGCGCTGGATGAACAACGAAGAGCTGCTGTACCGGATTCAGGAGGACATGCTGCTGACCAGCTGAGGAGTGTATGGAGATCGGGCTTAATACGGTATTGTTCGGACTGGGGCTGACGCTCGTGGCCGGATTGTCCACGGGGATCGGGAGTTGCCTGGCGTTCTTTTCGAACCGTTCCGATACGCGCTTCCTGGCGTTTTCGCTGGGTTTTTCCGGCGGGGTCATGATCTATATTTCGTTTGTGGAAATGCTGGCCTCGGCGCATACTCACCTGGTGGAGGAGTTCGGCAAGCCGCACGGCGGGATTTATGCCACCGCGGCGTTTTTCATCGGCATCGGAGTGGCGCTGGTCATCGACCGGCTGATTCCCGAGGCCGAAAATCCCCACGAAGTCAAAAAAGTCGAGGAAATGACCCATCCCTCCGAGAAGGTCAAAAACGAGAAATTGATGCGCAGCGGGCTGCTCTTCGCCCTGGCGCTGGGGCTGCATAACTTTCCTGAAGGCGTGGCGACCTTTGCCGCGGCCCTGACCGAACCCGCCACCGGCATCTCCATCGCCATCGCGGTGGCCATCCACAACATTCCGGAAGGAATCACGGTATCCGTGCCGATTTACTATGCCACGCAAAGCCGCAAAAAGGCGTTTTTCTGGTCGTTCATGTCCGGGCTGGCGGAGCCGGTCGGGGCGATAATCGCGTGGCTGATCATCATGCCGTTCATCACGCCGGTGCTGCTGTCGCTGGTCTTTGCGGGGGTGGCGGGCATCATGGTTTTCATTTCGTTCGACGAACTGCTGCCGCTGGCCGAGGAATACGGCCACCACCACCTCTCGGTCTACGGCATGATTGCCGGTATGCTGATCATGGCCCTGACGCTGGCCGTGGTGTGACGTATTTCGACAATAGGTTGCCAGCTTTTAAGCGTTCACTTTCCAGTAGCTTGCCGGTGGCATCAAACCGCTCAAAACTCTCTACGGTTTCGGGTTTTATCTGCAGCAGTGCTTCCAGTTCCAGTTGATCGGCAGCATCGAGAGACGTATTTGTGTCTTTAAGCTGTTTCAGCAGGAACCAGTATTCGAGATCTTCGAAACCGTCGCGGATATTTTTCAGGCGAATTGAAGGAAGTGCTCCTTGAGTTCCCGGATACAGCAGCAACCCGTCGCCGTTGTATGCCTGATAACTGCGGGCCTTGTGAGTGGTGAGGGGGCCACGGTCGACAATTTGCTTGCCCTTCCAGTTGCAGGTATTGTAATACAGGAAACCGTCGCTCTCAAACTTGAACTGCGCCAGCCCGACCAGCAATCGCGGAGCGCTGCCGGTAGCTTCGAGCAGGAAGTTCATTCCTTTCCGGTACATGCACGTGTAGTACCAGACTTTTTTGCCGTTTCGACGCACTTCGCGGATTCGCTCCTGATTCTCCCAATAAACCTTTTCCCCCGGACACCAGACATCGATGACATCCTCGAGCCCGCTCGCCTTGCCAAAGGTCGGGTCGAGGGCAGTGGTCACCAAAGGTATGTCAGGATTGATCTCCTTGACTTTCTCCAGAATGGATTTCGCCGCGAAAAAACCGTCCTCCTTGATTTCGTCGAAACAATAGATGAATGCGTCTTTCAGAAATCCGGCTTCACTCAGTTCCGGCACGAGTGCACCCAGGAATTCCCGGGCGCGCTGAGCGCCCCAGGCCGGATAGGGCTCGCCCGCTTTTACGTTCACCGGGTTAATATACCAGAGATTGAACGACTTGCCGCCGTGAGCGTGCCAGCGCCGCACATCCTGCAGGTTGACCGGGCGCCGGGTATTGTAAATGGGGGTGGGGGTGATCCGGCATTGCAGCAGTTCCAGTTCCGCTGCCAGTTCGATATCGACCAGTTTGCGCCCGGCTTCTGAAAGTTGGTCATACGCAATTTTGCCGTCGAAGTAACGGCTAGCTTCCGTGCCTGCTTCCGGTTTTCCCCAGAGAGCGGCATAGTAGTTCCGGATACTGTAGGTCGGATGACTGATCACCGTCGGCAGGGTATTTTGTTCGGACAGGGCGAAATTCCAGACATTGACCTCCAGCGGTATTTCCAGCACGGGCTGTTCTGCGGAATGGATCGAAATGGTTCCCGCATAAGTTCCCGGAGCCGTCTTCCCGTCGGCGAAAATATCGAGCCAGACCGGCTGCCAGACCCCGGCGTCCAGCGTGAAATCAGCGAGAAAATCGATCAACGGGTCCGGGTACCAGGTGAGCGGCTCCACCGGGTAGACGGGGGATAATGGCTTGACATAACCGACCGTATAGATTTTCAGGTTCCCGGCGGGGATGATATGCGCCCCGGCGGTATTTTTCAAATCACTGACCTGGACGCGGACATTGTTCAGCGGTTTGTTGCTGCGCAGAACGACCTGCAGCGATTCGCGTTCATTTCGCGCCAGCGAAACGGCTGCCTTGGCGGCAAAGCGGCTTTGTACCGGATATTCATCGCGGCTGATTTTCTCCATGCCGCTGCTGATGCCGTAGCCCCAGCCGCTTGGGAAAGCAGCATTGAATTCTTTGATTTTCAGTTCGTTCAACTGACGGTTGCGCCGGATTTTCAGTTCATTCAGTTTTTTCTCCGTATCGCCCAATATTCGCGCTTTGCCGGCGGCACTTGACCTTGAAGCGGCCAGGCCGTTGATCTCCGCAATCAGCGAATTGAACTGCTTCCGCATGCCGGCTTGATCCCAGTCAGGTTGATCGGCTTCGCTCAGAATCTCGAGAAGCTGCTTGGTTTTGACGGGGAGCAGGTCGGGGCGAATGTGTATTGCCAGGTTATCCAGATACATCATATATTCTTTGGGTGGATTATCCTGAAACAAGCGTACACCGTGAATGTTTTCGCGGCGGACGATATCCGGCAGCTGCCAGGTCAGGTGATTTTTGCCCGGCGGAATTTTCATCCAGCTGTGCCCGGTTTTGCCGTCGTCGGCCGTCAGGAGCTGGATGCGCAGATCCACCGTTTCGGTGCCGGGATTGATCACATCGAGACTCAATTCGTCGTAACAACGCCAGTTGCGGGTGGGCAGGGCCGTCAGGGTAATCATCGGCCAGCGCAGCAGTCCGTCGCCTGCCTTCGGGCTCTTGAACCGCGCGGAGCCTTTGCCGGAAACGATATAGTTTGCGTCTGAATTGAATTCCAATGTAGAAGGATCATTCGGCGGTATTTTCCAGATCGCGGTTTCGCGCGGCGATTCAAAGCCGGTGAGCAGCAGGGTTTCCTCATTTTGCGCGATCGCGGCAAAAGAGACGAGCAATAATATTGCGGCAAGAAATTTCATTCCGGTATTCCTTTCAGTTAATGATCGCCAGCCTGAAGCCTTCATCGGTAAGTCCGGCCGAGTAAGGACCGAGGATATTCCGGGTGTTGGCTACATGCATATCCAGAAGCAGCAGATTTGAAGCCTTGTTATGACGCAGGGAGTTGGTGGCTTTGTTGGCGGCGGACCAGTAGAGGCAGAAATTCTGGGGACCTTTGGTGTCGGACATATAAACCCGGCTCGACGGGTCCCGGATCGAATCGGCTTTGCCATAATGAGTCAGGGAATTCTGCCCATAGTCGATGCCGACTGTGAGGTCGTTGAGCGTGTTCGAGCAATGAGGGATGCCCTGGGACCAGGTCGATTTCGTCTTGCCGTAATACACCGCCAGGACGAAATACCAGGCGTCCCTGGTCCGGTCGTAACCGGTGCTGTTATAGTCGAGGGTGCCGGGCATGATTCCTTCATTGTCGATGAAATAACTGTTGGCATTCAATCCGAGCTGTTTCAGATTATTGATGCATTGAGTTGTTTTTGCTTGTTCACGGGCTCTGTTCAGGGCCGGGAGCAGCATGGCTGCCAGGATGGCAATGATAGCAATCACTACCAGAAGCTCAATGAGTGTAAAATATTTTTTCATGATATCTCCTTATTGGGGTTGTCTATGGTGGGGTTCTGAATGCCCGGCCGGCAGCGGCGGACCGGTCGAAAGTCCGAGCTGAAGTTTGATTTTGACTTCGATGGTTTCCGGAGGGAGGCAGTTGCGGGAAAACTGGCGGTGCAGCATTCTCCATACATTTTCGATGGCTTCATCGCGGGCGTGAATAACCGTGGTGGCAGGCGGATAAACATGATAACAGACCGGCGTGCCATCCGTGGCCACCACCGAGACATCCTTGCCGGGTACCAGGTTTTTTCCGGCCAGAAAACGGTACAGGTGAGGGAGTGTCCAGTCGGACACGATCAGGGCCGTCGGAATTGGCTCCCGACTGAAAATTACCGACAATGCTTCTTCAAAAGCCGGACCGGTATTCTCGTGGTACCGTGCCAGCCAGTGCGGATAAATCCGGAAACCGTTTTCGGCCATGATCTGGTAATATTCGCGCTGCCGGTCCAGTATCACCCCGTGTCCGCCGTGCGGCTCCTGCGTCCGCATCAGCCAGAGAATCCGGGAATGTCCGAGTCCGATCAGGTGTTTCATCTGGAGGCGGACGGTATTGTGGGAATCCACCACCTGGAAACAATTTTTCAGCGGCGATTGCGGATAAAGAGTCACAACCGGTTTACCGGTTCTCTCGAACGTAGTGATAATCTCGCGAATCTTGGGCAACAGCAGGATATACCCGGAGTTATCCGTCAGTTCGGCGATGCATTCGTACTTCTTGAGCGGTTCGTCGGCCTTGGCCCGGTGGATACGCAAGGCATAACCGTTTGAACTCAGGATATCGGTCAGGAGTTTGATCGTATCATACAGGTCACCGCTTTTTTCCTGTGCATAATGAACTTCATGGCAGGCGACAAGATCGATAATCCGCTGGATTTTTGGCTGCTCGGTTTTGATGATTCCGCTACGGGGTTTGATGGCCAGTTCGCCTTTTTCGCGGTAATATTCGAGCGCTTGCTCCACGGCCGCCCGGGTGGTGCCGCTTTCCCGGATGATGTCGCGGATCGGCGGCAGAATTCCTCCGAGTTCCGTCTCCGAAAGGCACCTGGCGATAAACGCCTGAGCCGTCTGCAGCCTGATTGTCCGTATTTTGTTCATAACCTCAATTCCGTTTTTCGCTATTACAATTATACAAAGACGGCAGTGAATTGCAATATATATATTGAAAATATCGCTGTATTTAATAAAATTGTGCTGATTTTTGTGCCGGTTTTAATGAGGCGATGAATCGGATATTTGAGCTTGTTTCGGTGGTTGGGGGAGGCGGATGTGTGCCGGATTTTTGAATTGTGTGTTCAGTTGCCGGAGAGTTCGAGCAGCTTGGCTTTCAGGGTATCGTCCAGATTGGGCGGGTTTTTCGCCGGGTACCAGGCCTGATTTTTCAGGAAATCCGTGATATTCGGGTTGTCGCGCGACACGCCGTAGAATTCAAGAATAATATCGGCGATATTTTTGCGGCCGGCAGCATCCAGCTTTTCGGCTTTATCCAGACTCTGCAGCAGGTTTTCAAGTCCGTCGACATCGCGGGGCAAAAACGAAAATATATAACCCAGTTCCAGCTTCACGCCGGGCTCGAATGGAGCGTATTCGAGTGTCAGGATCAGTCGGTTGCGCTCGGTGCTTTCCTGCCAGTTCGATGGCTCAAGTACCCGGATTCGCTGTCCGGCTTGAAGCAGCTTCAGCATTTCGTCTTTTTTGTGGCCCGCGCGTTTCATGGCGGGACTGTCTTCCAGTGCGCCGCGTAAGGTCAGGTACTCTTCAAAATTGTCGAGACCGAGGATTTTAAAAGTGGCTTTTTCGATCGGTCCGGCCCAGGATTTGCCGGTGGCGGTGACATAGCCGAATCCTTGAACGACAGCCATTTCCATCATACTCACATATGCTTGCTTTGGGGGATTTTTCCAGTCGTATGGCTTGGGCCAGGTCAATCCCAGTCCCCTGTAACCCGTCATGCTGTAGGACACCTGCAGGATTTTCTCTTCTTTCGGAGCGAAGGTCATATCCCAGAGGAAGACGTGACGAAACTTATTTTCCTTGTCGCCGGGGACGTAACGGACCGGATAACTGCCGTCTTTCTCGGTGCCGGCGATGAATTTGTGATTGGCGATGACTGTGAACTCTTTTTCTTTGTCGCGAGCCACATACATATTGTCACCGCCATCCAGCGGAAAGCCCACTTGAATGTTGACCTCTTTATCCGTCAGGTTGCGAAGTTGAAACGAGCAGTTATAATCCATATAATCCGCGCCCTCTACGCCACCGTCGACGAATGTACGGCCACGGCCGGGCCGCATGATCACTTCCTCGGAAACCATCTGAATTTCCCCGGATTTTTCCATCACGATATCGTGCCCGAAACCACCGAAAATCCCGGCATTGGCAAAAACGGAAACGGCAGTAAAACACAAGCAGAAAATACTGAGAAATTTCATATGAACCTCAATTGTTAGTCTACGGTAACGTAGCACACGAAACGAATTCCGGCAAATCAAAGTTCGGCGGTCAGGACGCGGACGCCGCGGGCGGTGAGCATTTTCTGCTCGGAGCGGCCGAGGTTGGCGTCGGTAATCACGTGGTCGACATCGCTGTGGGTGGCGAATTTGACCAGCGCCTTGCGGGTGAATTTGTCGCTGGCGCAGAGGATCGTCACCTGGTCGGAAATTTTGACGGACTGGTTTTCGAGGTTGGCCAGGTTCAGGTCGGCGGTGTAGAAGCCTTGCGCCGCGTCGGCGCCGTCGCAGCCGGAGAAGAGCATGTCCACGTGATAGTTGCTCAGGAACTGTTCGGCGGCGGGGCCCACCAGGTCCAGTGAATTGCTCCGCAACTCGCCGCCGGTCAGCATGACCTTGACGCGGGTCTGGAAGAGCGCCGAGGCGATCGGGATGGAGTTGGTCAGCACCGAGAGCTCCGGATTTTCGCGCGCCAGCAGCCGGGCGAAGGCCAGCGTGGTGGTGCCGGTACTCAGCATGATGCTCTTGATATGCGGCGTTTCCTGCAGCAGTTGCCAGGCGCGGCGGGCGATGGCGGCCTTTTCGGGCGTCATCGCAGGGGGGGCGCCTTTTTCGTAGATTTCGGAGCGCGGCACCGCGCCCTTGCGGGTCAATAGTACCTTGCCGGCCTCGGCCAAAAGGCGCAGATCGCGGCGGATCGTCATCGGGGTAACGCCGAAATAGTCGGCTTCCACCTCGAACTCCACCCGGCCAAGCTCGCGTAAACGTTTTAAAATTTCATTTTGCCGGTTATTCATATGTTAAAAAATAACATCGATATGTTAAAAAGTCAATATTTGATTTGAAAAATTATTGTTTTTTATTGATCGGACGGTAAAATATTGATATGACAAAACTCAATAACCAAGGAGCCGTGAAAATGGGTCGCTACAATCCTGAACCTTACAAACTCGATCTGAACTATTATCCGCATCTGGTGACCAATGAAATACCGGGGCCGAAAAGCAAAGAACTGCACGCCCGGGCCGAAAAGCATTACCGCGGGCTCTCCGGACAGGTGAAGCTGTTTCCGGTGGCGTTTGAGCAGGGCAACGGCTGCATGCTGGAAGACGTGGACGGCAACCAGTTTATCGACTTCTCGAGCGGCATCTACGTGACCACGCTCGGGCATTGCCATCCGAAAATTTCCGAGGCCGTGGCGACCTATGCGAAGAAGCTGATGAACGCCCATGACTTCACCTCCGAGATCAAGGTTCGCCTGCTCGAAAAAATGGCCGCCTGCCTGCCGGGCGACCTGAAGTCGTTCCAGCTTTATGACAGCGGCACCACGGCGGTGGAAGCCGGCCTGCGCACCTGCCGGGCAGCCACCGGTAAACACGAATTCATCAGCTGTTTCATGGATTTCCACGGCAAGAGCGGCCACGCGATCAGCCTGGCGCGCATGACCAAGTTCAGCGGCCCGACCCGCTCGCCGGGTTTCTACATGGTGCCGCGCCCCGATACGTACCGTCCGTGGTGGACCCGCGAGGACGGCTCGATCGATACCGAAAAATACCTCGAATTTTATGATACATTTATCAGGGAGAGTACCACCGGGCAGATCGCGGCATTCGTACTGGAGCCGATTCAGGGGTGGGGCGGCAGCATCATGCCGCCGGACGATTTCTTCCCGAAACTGCGAAAGTTCCTTGATGAGCGCGGCATCCTGCTTTTTGCCGACGAAGTACTGACCAGCATGGGCCGTACCGGCAAGTACCTCTGCATGGAGCATTGGGACGTGCTGCCGGACGTGGTCACGCTGGGCAAAGGCTTCGGCAACGGGTTCCCGGTCACGGCCATGGCGGTGCGGACACCTTACGCGGACGCCGTCGACAAGATCAGCGCCTCGACCAGCTACGGCGGCAACCCGATGGCTTGCGCGGCGGCATTGGCTTGTTTCGAAGTCATCGAAGAGGAAGGTTTGCTGGAGCACGCTCAGGAACTGGGCAAACTTTTTGAAAAACGCATGGCCGACTGGCCCTCCAAATACAAGATCGTGGGCGATTGCCGCACCAAGGGCTGCCTGATGGGTGTGGAACTGGTCAAGGACAAGACGACCAAGGAACCCTTTGACGCCGCCGGCAAAATGGTCTACCAGAAGGCGTTTCGCAAGGGCCTGGCCTGGATTCCGGCGGGTCACATCCTGCGCATGAGTCCGCCGATCGTGATGCCCGAAGACGTGGCGCAGCGCGGCATGGACCTGATCGAAGAAGCCATTATCGAAACCGAAAAAGAATTACTGGGGTGACGTTATGAAAACATTGGAAGTTAATTTTGCCAAAGCAACCGGTCGAATCAAGCCGCTCCACGGCGTAAACAACAGTCCCATGACTTACGGGGACCCACTACCTGAATTCGCCGATGCGGGAATTCCCTATGTCCGGACCCATGACACGGCAGGGGCGTACGGCGGAACTTATTTTGTCGATATTCCCAATATTTTCCCGGATTTCGAGGCGGACCCGATGGACCCGGCTTCTTATGATTTCGCTTTCACCGATGCATACCTCAAGGGGGTGACGGCGTCCGGCTGCAAGATTTTTTACCGGCTGGGCGTGACCATTGAGAATTATTGGCACATCAAGGCGTACCGGATTCATCCGCCCCGCGATTTCAAGAAATGGGCGCAGATTTGCGCCGGGGTCATCCGGCATTACAACGAAGGCTGGGCGAACGGATTTCATTACGACATCGAATATTGGGAAATCTGGAACGAACCGGAAAATCCGCCGATGTGGAGCGGGACACGGGAAGAGTTTTTCGAGCTCTACCGGACTGCCGCCATTGCACTGAAAAAGGAATTTCCGCGAATTAAGGTCGGCGGCTATGCCAGTTGCGGCTTTTATGCCGTCACCAATAACAAGGTCAGCGACTTTTTCAAGAGTTTCCTCACCTGGTTTGAAGACTTCCTGAAGTTCGTGACTGCATCGAAGGGAAAAATTCCGCTGGATTTTTTCTCGTGGCACCTCTACACTTCGAGCCTGGATGACCTGATTGCCCATGCCGAATATATGAGCGCCAAGCTGAAAGAGTATGGACTGGATGGAGTGGAAAATATTTTCAACGAATGGAACTATATCGATCCGAAGGCGAAATGCTATTTCGACACGATGAAAGAGATGCCGGGTGCCTCGTTTGTGGCCGGGGCGTTTTGCCGTATGCAGAACTCGGTGGTGGACAAAGCCATGTATTACGATGCGATGCCCAGCCGGGCATACTGCGGACTGTATTATTTTCCGAGCCAGCGGGTGACCAAGACTTATTACGCTTTCAAGGCATTCAACGAACTCTACAAGCTCGGAAAACAGGTGCATTGCGCCGGAGCAGACAATACTTTGCCGGTGATTGCTGCCGGTAATGCCAAAGAAGGCGCGATCATGCTGGTCAACCGGGGTGCCCGGAAGCAGGAAGTCGCGCTGCGCCTGTCGGGCGGTCTCACGGTAAGCAGGACTTTGCTGCTGGACCGGAAGCATGACCTGGAAGCCGTTGAGGGGTATTTTTCGCAGGATACGGTGACGGTGCCGGCAATGTCCGTAATGGTGCTTGAATGTACCGGCAGCGGATATAAAGTAAAACGGAATACCAAAACCGCACCGGTGGCGAAAAAGATATCGACGGAACATGCCGGGCTGCAGGACTTGAAAAAGAAGAAAGGCAAGAAGAAATGAAAGTTTACAAGGTTGGAATGGTCGGATTCGGGTTTATCGGCAAGGTTCATGCGTATGGACATTTGAATATTCCGCTGTATTATGACCAGACGGAGTTCAAGTCGCAGATCACCCACGTTTGCACCTCGCGCGAGGCCACCGCCGAAAAGGGCAGGGCCCAGGTCGGCGCGCTGCACGCCGTGACCGATTTCCGCGAGATCACCGAGAATCCAGAAATCGACATCGTCGATATCTGCACGCCGAACAATAATCACCTCGAAGCGCTGCTCTCGGCCATGAAGAACCAGAAGCATATTTACTGCGACAAGCCGCTGGTGGCGAATTACGCCGAAGCGCAGCAGATCAGGGAAGCGCTGAAAGATTATCGCGGCACCGCGCAGATGACGCTGCAGAACCGCTTTTTCCCGGCGACCATGCGGGCGAAACAGCTGGTCGAAGAAGGCTTGATCGGCGATATCCTGGAGTTCCGGGGCGCGTACCTGCACTCCGGCAGCGCCGACCCGAAAGCGCCGCTCAAGTGGAAGCTCGAAGCCGGCACCATCGCCGACCTCGGCAGCCACATCCTCGACCTGCTGCATTCGCTGGTGGGCGATTACGCGGAAATCATGGCGGCGACCCATATCGCATACCCCGAGCGACCCGGCGTCGAGGGCGGCATGCTCAAGGTCACGGCCGAGGACAATATGATGGTGCTGGCGAAGCTGCCGAACGGTGCGGTTGGCTCGATCGGTGCCTCCAAGATCGCCACCGGCACCGAGGACGAAGTGTCGTTCGAAATCCACGGCAGCAAGGGCGCGCTGCGTTACAACAGCATGGACCCGCACCACCTGAATTATTACGATACGTCGTTGAAGGCGAAGCCGCTGGGCGGTGTGCGCGGCTGGACGGCCATCGACTGCGGGCAGCGCTACGACGCCCCGGGCGGTTTCCCGACCCCGAAGGCGGCCATCGGCTGGATGCGCAGCCACCTGCATTGCCTCTATAACTTCGTCGACAGCGTTCACAAGGGCGCGCCGGGCAATCCCGGTCTTGATCAGGGCATTTATATTCAATATCTGATGGAAAAAATCAAAGAATCCGCCGCCGCCGGGCAGTGGATCAAGGTACAGGGCAAATGAACAATAAACTGATGATCGGCTGGAGCGAGGCGGACATTACTCCGGCGGAGAACAAGCAGATCGAATTGTCCGGTCAATATTACCGCCGCCTGGCCACCGGGATTCATTCCCGGCTGAAGACCGTGGCGCTGGTGCTTGATTCCGGCAGCGAGCAGGCCGTGATGGCCTCGCTGGATCTGGTGAATTTCCCGGAAATCTTTCAGGACCGGGTTCGGGCCAACGTTCACGAGCTGGAGCCGGAAATCCAGCCGGAAAAAATCTTTCTGAACGTGATCCATACCCACAACGGCCTTGCCGTGGCCAATGCCGGGTTGTTCCGCGAATGGTTGCCCGAGCTCGACAATACCTATACCGGCGACGAATACGGCGACCTGATCATCCCGGTCATCGCGGAGAATATCGTCAATGCCTGGCGGAACCGCCGGGCAGGGGGCGTGGCCCGCGCGCTTGGATTTGCCCGGGTCGGACATTGCCGCCGCGCGGTTTATACGAATGGTACCGCCGAGATGTACGGCGACACCACCCGGCGCGATTTCATCGGCATGGAAGCCGGGGAAGATTCCGGCGTCGATATGCTGTTTACGTACGACGAAAGTGGTAAGACCACCGGTATGCTGATGAATGTGGCGTGCCCCTCGCAGATCATGGAGTCGACCTATGTGGTTTCGTCGGATTTTGCCGGAGCGACCCGCGAACTTCTGAAACAGGAATTCGGTGACGATTTCCGGATGATTTATCAGGTCGCTCCCGCCGGTTGTCAATCGCCGCGCGACCTGGTGCGGCACTACGCCACCGAGCCGGACTTCTGGCACGAGGACGGGGTTAAAGTCATGGCGGAGCGCCTGCTTGCCGCCGTGAAAAACGCCGCGCCGGAGAAGATCGATTATGCGCCGGTATTCAAGCATGCGGCACAGCGGGTCAGCCTGCCGCGCCGCCGTGCCTCGTATACGGATTATATTCAGGCTCAAGCCGAGGTGAAGCGCCTGATCGCGATTCAACCGGAGAAGGAAGCTTTTGCCGATTTCTGCCAGGAAGTCGTGACGAATGAGAAAATCGCGGGGCGTCCGGGGCCGTATGACAGCAAACTGCATCATTTCGTGCTGATTCAGAACGCCAAAGCGGTCATCGCCCGCTATGAAATGCAGGATGCCAATCCGAATATCGAGTTCAATATGAACGTGATCCGGCTCGGCGATATCGCAATTGCCAACAACCCGTTTGAGCTGTATCTGGAGTTCGGGCAGATCATCAAGGCGCGCAGCCTCGCGGCGCAGACGCTGCTGGTGCAGCTCTCGGCGGCAAGCTTCGGCTACCTGCCGAGCCCGCTTGCGGAGAAACTGGGCGGTTACGGCGGGTTGATCATCAATGGACATGTGGGCTCAGACGGCGGTTACAAGCTGGCCGATATCACGGTGGATTGCATCAACCAACTCTTTCATGGAGATTGAATTATGGATTTTATCGTCAAGGACAATCAGATACAGCAGGCGATCGACCGTGCGAATGCTGCGGGTGGTGGGCGCGTGGTGCTGGAGCCGGGGATTTACCCCTGCGGCACGGTTTATCTGAAAAGCAACGTGGAGCTGCATCTGATGGCCGGCGCCAAGCTGCAGGGCAGTGACAAGCCGGATGATTACGACGATGTCTGTGTGGAACTTCGTAGCGTCCCGGAAGGCAGCCGCAAGGTACTGCTGGTCGCCGTCGATGCCGAAAACATCGCAGTGACCGGCCCCGGCGAGATCAATGGGGCAGGGCCGGAGTTCTATGACCGCAACGTACCGGAAGGCGCCATGTTCGGCAAGCCGCCGCACCCGCGTCCGCGCATGGTGCAGTTTCTCAATTGCCGCAACGTCCGGCTGCAGGAAACCTCGTTCATCGATTCGCCCGGCTGGACCATGTGGCTGATTCATTGCGAAAACGTCTGGATCAACCGTATCCGCGTCGAGGGCGACCAGCGGATGATCAACAACGACGGCATCGACATCGACGAGTGCCGCAATGTGACCATTAACGACAGCTTCTTCAAGACCGGCGACGACTGCCTGATCCTGCGTTCCATTCCCAAATCGGATGACGTCGAGCCTGTCTGCGAAAATGTCACCATCAGCAATTGCACGCTGAACAGCCGTTGCCAGGGCATTCGGGTCGGCTGCCCGAGCGACGGCACGATCCGCAACTGTACGTTCAGCAACCTGGTCATCAAGGGCCCGGGCAACGGCATCAACATCAACAATCCGAAACGCTACCTGGGGAAGGGGTGTAACGGCAATTTGAACCTGCACGATGTTTCGTTCAATAATCTGGTCATCGAGAGCGGGTTGGTGCCAATCTGGATCAACGTCGAGGACGGCATCAAACTGCGCAGCCTCGGGCAGATGACTTTCTCCAATATCCGGGTCAAGGCCCCGAGGCCAATCCGGCTCGAGGGCTGCGCGGATACCTATATCGAAAACGTCCGCTTCAGCGAAGTGTATGCGGAAATCAATGATACGACGGCGATTGTGGCGACCTTTTGCCGCAGGTTAACTTTAAACCAGGTGGAGTTGAGCAATGAATAAAATCAAAGCCGGTTTTGTCGGGTTCGGCGAGGTCAACACGCCCCGCGAATTCATCGATGAACGCTGTGCCCGGGCCGCCGATATGCTGCGCGCCCAGGGACTCGAATTGACCGTGGCCGCGCCGGTCAGCGACGATCCGGACGGCAAAGAAGCCGCCCGCGCCCAGGCCGAACTGGCTGCCGGCGAATGGGATGTCCTGATCCTGGCGGTGGCCGGCTGGATTCCGTCGTGGGCGGTATTCAAGACCATCGAGGAGTTCAAGCACAAGCCGATGGTGCTGTGGGGGCTCTCCGGCTGGCGCGACGGTGAGCGCTGGATCACCACCGCCGACCAGGCGGGAACCACGGCGCTGCGCGCCCCGATGACCGCCATGGGCTACAATTTCAAATACGTCGTCAGCCGTTTCGAACGCGAATGGCCGGTCGGCGAAGTCGTCAGCTATGCCCGTGCCGCCTCGGCCGCCGCACAGCTGCGCCAGGCGGTGATCGGCATGGCCGGGTACCGCGACATGCGCTTGTACGGCACCATGTACGACGGCATCGCCATGAAGGGCGCCATCGGCCCCGAGATCGAGCATTTCGAACTGCTGGAAGCGGTTCAGCTGATGGAGCATATTTCCGACGCCGAAGTCGCGAAGATCGCCGCCGAGGTCCGCCTGAGCTGGAAATTCACCAAGGACCCGCAGCCGGGCACGGTGGAAAATTCAGTGCGGTTGTACCTGGCATTCCGGCAGATCATCGAAAAACGCGGTTACGCGGCGTTCTCCTACAACGACGTCGATGGTGTGAAAAAGCTGTTGAAATTCGCTCCGGCCGGGGCCATGACGCTGCTGCATGACCGCATGGATATTTCGACCGTGCCGGAAAACGACTGTCCGGGAGCCGTGACCCAGCTGATGATCCGTTACCTGACCGGGCAGGCGGGGGCGTATCTGGAGTTCTATGAGTTCTTCAACGACGGCGCCCTGATGGGCGTGCCGGATTACGTGCCGGCGGAAATCGTCGACGGCCCGATCACCGTGATGCCGAATGCGTTCGGTTCTTTCGGCGAGGGGCTGTTGAACGTCTCGAAACTGAAGACCGGCAAGGTAACGATCGCCCGCCTCGGCTACGATCTCTCGCTGCATGTGGCGACTGGTACCGCCGAAGCGCCGCCCGCCTGGGAAGAGGCCGGTTGGACGCCGCCCGCGCCACAGCTGCCGAGTTTGAAAGTCGAGTTCGACGGCTGCGCCGATGAGTTCCTGCAGAACGTCATGGGGCAGCATTACATCATCTGTTACGGCGACTACAGCCGCGAGCTGAGCGACCTCGGCAATATTCTCGGCATACCGGTGATACTGAATTAAATCTCGTACGGATTCGGGTAGGGGTGGTTTTCGCGCCACCACTGCTCGAAATTGTTGATGTAGGTGGAGCAGATCACGGCGTATTCTTCGCCAACCGGCCATTCGGTGAAATTCAGGATCGCTTTGGTGAACGCTTCCATCCGCGAATCGTCCGGTTGCGCGAGGAGTTCCAGCGCCAGCGCTTCGATGTTTTCCGGCTTCTGCGGCAAGAGTTGCAGGTACTGCATCATCCCTTTCTGGCAGGGGAAAAACACTTCGTTGTACGCATAGAGCATCCGCAGCCCGAAGTAGACGATGTCGACCGTGGCACGGGCACGGAAATACGGATTGATGCCATTTGCGGAAATGCGCCAGAAATACCCGTAATTGAGGCAGAGACCGGAGTGGAAGATCCGAATCCTGACCTTGTCTTCCACCGGATAACGGGTGATCCGGTCGAGCAATTCCGGCAGAGAGGGCTCCAGCGAATACAATATTTTGCTGCCGACGAACGAGGCGCGGGTCGGTTCGCTGCCGCGCTCCGCCGCTTCCCGCATATAGTTCATGTCGACGAATTTCAAATCGAAATATCCGCCCTCGTAATCGCAGTGACCGAAAACGCAGTCGCTGGTTTTGTTGACTTGCTTCAGCTCGGCGAAATGCCGGTCCGACACGACGATTACGGCATCGATATCCGAATCGACGCGCTCCATACCCTTGGGGACGGAACCATTCAGGATAATCGCGCGGTTTTCCGGGTCGGCGGAATAGATCTCTTTCAGCTTTTCAATGGCCGCCAGATGATGTGCATACATGGTATTTCTTCCTCTCATAAAAAAAGGCGGCAGAATAATCCGCCGCCTCCTTCATTATACAAATCACAGTCCTCAGATATCTTTGCCGGTCAGGACCTTGCAGGCTTCGCGGTATTTCTCCGCGGTCTTTTCGATGATGTCCTTCGGCAGGTGCGGGCCCGGAGCGGTTTTGTTCCAGTCCAGCGTTTCCAGATAGTCACGGACGAATTGCTTGTCCAGGCTCGGCGGGCTGCAGCCCACGCGGTATTGGTCGGCCGGCCAGAAACGGCTGGAGTCCGGGGTCAGGACTTCGTCGATCAGGATGACTTCGCCGTTGTAAATGCCGAACTCGAATTTGGTGTCGGCCACGATGATGCCTTTGGTGATGGCGAAATCGGCGGCGGTCTGGTATACTTTCAGCGAGAGATCGTTGATCTTGGTGGCGTAATCCTGACCGATGAGCTTGACGACTTCGTCAAAGGAGATGGCTTCGTCGTGTTCGCCGATTTCGGCCTTGGTGGAGGGAGTGAAAAGGGGCTTGTCGAGCTTCTCGGCCTGCTGGTAACCGGCGCGGAGCTTATGACCGGAAACGATGCCGTTTTTGCAATAATCCTTCCAGCCGCTGCCGACGAGATAACCGCGCACGATGCACTCGACGGGGAGCGTTTTGGCCTTTTTCACGATCATCGAACGGCCCTGCAGGTCGCCGACGTAGTTCTTGAGTTCGGGCCGGCTGGAAATGTCGGCGGTAATCAGGTGGTTCGGCAGCCAGTCCATCAGTTCGAACCAGAACAGCGAAATCTGGGTGAGG
>JBEBRW010000058.1:0-35782 GCA_040394635.1 Victivallis vadensis
AACCGTTTGAAATTTTAACCTTGAAAATGCAGCCCGCTACAAAAAGCGTCTGAGCTAAAAATAGTGCTTTTTAGTGCTTTTTTCAAACATAAGCCAATATAACCCAATACACCAAAAAAGTCAAGAAAAATCCCAAAACAAGCTCAAAAAAAGAAATAAAGTTGGCGTCCCGGGCAGGAATCGAACCTGCGACCCTCTCCTTAGGAGGGCCTCCGCACATCCCAGAAGCAATAATCACATCTATCTGATTATTAAAATATTATAATTAATTTTCCATGATTTTTTAAACAAAAAGTTTGACAAAGTTTGACAATTGAACATTTTCGAATTTTTGAACCTCAATGAACACCAATGATGTTTTTGACAGCATTTTTATACAACTCCAGGGTCAAGAGAGCATCGCATCAAGAGGCGAGTTTTTTGGCGTTTTTTTCTTGAATTTCTCTTTGGGCGGAAAATGCCCGGCAATGACTGCGAATTCCGATTTCGAATATACAGGTTCAAAATGATGTATTCAAGCTTATTGTTTTTATGCATTATTGTATATATGGATAGATCCAACAGATAAAAATCCCCACAGGGACATGCCATAATGTCAATCTGGGCATGACTTTCTTCCAGGGCTTCTTTCAGTGAATACAGGGTACTGAAATCGTGCCCCTTATTGTTCCAGTTCGATCTCATGATTGAATACTCCAGTTTGAATGGAAACAGATACTCTTGTCATAAAATCATGACAAAATATGGATGGGGGTATTGACAAGACGCGGAAGCGGAGATATAATATTTGAAAGGTTTCAAAAACGTATTTCAAATATAAATCTCCGAGGCTGCGGATGCAAACAGAAAAAGAATTGACCAAAGCTACCATTGCCGAAGTCGCGCGTCTTGCCGGTGTGGCGGTGTCTACCGCTTCAATGGCGCTGAACGGTCACGCCGCTATCAAAACCGCCACCCGGGAAAAGGTGAAAGACGCGGCGGAGCATCTCGGCTATATCCCTCATCCGGCGGCGCGTACCTTGCTCGGCCAGAAGACGTTTTCGCTCGGGCTGCTGCAGTGGCCGAGCCTGAATCCGCTTTATACCGAACATTCGCTGCGGCTGCGGGAGATGGCCGCTCAACAAAACTATGGATTTCACTTGTTCTGGTCGGACATTCACCGCCCGGAAACGGTTTCCCCATTGATACAATCGCTGCGCGGCACGGTTGACGGCGTCATTGCCTATAATCCATTTCTGCAGGAAACGCTGGAGCTGCTGACCAGACAGTTGCGTCAATGCCGGATTGCCTGTGTCTTCGCCAACTATACGCCAGCTGCCGAGCATGATTTCGTCGCTTCCGACAATCATGCCGGCGCCTATATGGCCATGAATTTTTTGCTGAAAAAAGGACACCGCCGGATCGCCGTTTTCAGCTCCCCCTCCGGCGAAGGAAACATCTCGCCGAGCGAGCGCGGCATCATCGACGCGCTGGCGGAATACGGGTTGGAGTTCCATCCGTCCTGCGTGGTCCGGCACACGGTCGCCACCTATCGGCGCGCTTTTGAGATCTGCCACGAAATGCTGAAATCCGAGCCGCGTCCCACGGCACTGTTTGCCCGGTCCGACTTCATCGCCGTGGGCGCCATCCGCGCCGCCCACACACTCGGTTTGCGCCCCGGACAGGACCTCGACATTATCGGTATGGACAATATTGAACAGGGCGCTTATTGTGTTCCCGCGCTCTCCACGGTGGGCTTTGATTATACGGAGCGCGACAAGAAACTGGTGGATCTTCTGATCCGGCGGATTAACGGCGAGGAATTTCCTCCCGAGCATATATTTATTAAACCGGAGCTTATCCTGCGGGAAAGCGCCCAATAGAGAAGGAGTTGAAGAATGAAAAAGAGAAGTAAACAATTCACACTGATTGAATTGCTCGTCGTTATTGCAATCATCGCAATATTGGCGGCAATGCTGCTGCCGGCACTGAACGCGGCCCGGGAAAGAGCCCGCACGGCCTCCTGCGTATCCAACCTCAAGCAATTCAATACGATCATCGCCCTTTATGCGGCGGATTATGACGATAACCTGCCGCCGGTACGTGAGCTCATCGCGTCCGGACAGTTCTGGGAACGGCTGCTGCTCTCCACCATGAAGCCGGATTATCTAGGAATTCGCGGTTTCGGCGTGATCCGGGGTTATCTCCCCTGCCCTTCGTTCAGCGATACGGATAACAGTTTGGCCACCTTGAGTTACGGACTGAATTATCCCGCGGTTTTCGCTTATCCGGACAGTGGATTCGGAGCAGCCTCGCGCAAGTACAGCCGGGTTCCCCCTGCTGCATTTCTGGCCGGCGAGGTGGACCCGATCGCCGATACCCGCTATATCGCCAATCCCGGCAAAAGCTGGTTCAAGCTCACCGTCGACACCGATGGCGACGGCGTCAATGACAGCTACAACGGCTCCCTTGCCAAATATCAGTACAATTTCATGAAATTCCGCCATGCCGGAACCGCCAATGCCGCGCTGGCCAGCGGCGCCGTAACCAATCTCAAAGTTCGCGATTTTGTCACCAACAAAGATGGCATCTGGGGCGTCCAACAGGGCGAAAACCCGCGTCCATAAATCAGGAAACAACCATGAAATATTTGTTTGGAAGCATTCTCGGCATGGCGCTGATCTCGCTCGGCGCCCAGCAATACACGATTAAAATGGAGACCGGCAAACCCGATGCCGTTTACCGCAAAGGCGAAACCATGACTTTTTCCATGACCCTTCTTGAAGACGGCAAACCAAGTACCGGCGGCAAATTCGAATACCGGCTCCAGTCCGACGGCAAACCGGAAATCAAGGAAACCGTGGAAAGCGGCGGCAAACCTGTTGTCATTGATACTCAGGCCGACGCCCCTGGCTGGACCAGCGTCACCGCCACGCCGTTGGACGAAAACGGTGCTCCGCGAAAACAGAAAAACCGCCAGGGCGTGGAGCAGGTCATCCGCTTTGCCATCGGCGCCATGACCGATCCGCTGGAGATCAAACCGGGCATGAATGAACCGGCCGATTTCGATGCATTCTGGAAAGCCCGCCGCGAAGAGTTGAACCGGGTTCCGCTCCGGGCCGATGAAAAATCCATCGAGGTTCCGGACGCGCAGAAAGACCGTTATCTCTGTTTCGACGTCAAAGTCGATTGTGCCGGCTCCAAACCGGTTTCCGGATACCTGACCGTGCCGGTCAATGCCGCCCCCGGCTCCCTGAAGGCCGTAGTTCAATACCATGCTTCCGGCGTACGCTCGGCCGTGCGCTCATTCCAGCCAAACGCCATCACATTCGATGTCAATGCCCACGGCATCGACAACGGCCAACCTGATGCTTTTTACCGGGAACTGGCCGGAAAAGAGCTGGCGAATTACCCGTTCCGCAATGCCGGTGACCGCGAGCGTTTTTATTTCCATGATATGTTCCTGCGGGTGATGCGTGCACTTGATTATATCAAAAGCCGCCCCGAATGGGACGGCAAAACCCTGATCGTCAGCGGCAGCAGCCAGGGCGGCGCCCAGGCGCTGGCGGCGGCGGGCCTCGACCCGCAGGTAACGCTCTGCTTGGCCGGAGTGCCCGCGTTGTGTGACCACGGCGGCATTTTCGCCGGGCGCAATTCCGGCTGGCCCCGCCTAATCAAGCTGAACAACGGTCAACCGGCGGATCCCAAAATCGTTGCGGCCTGCGGTTATTATGACATCGCCAACTTCACCGCGCGCATCAAAGCCGAAACGTATATGACCACCGGATTTGCCGACGGCACCTGCGCCCCGACCTCCGTTTATGCCGCCTACAACCGGATGCCTGCGGCCACGAAAAAAGCCATCCACACCGTGCCGACCGCCGGACATAACGACGTGCCGAATCCGGGCGGAAACCGCCGCATGGCCGAAGTTCTGCGCGCCGGAGCCCCGGCTGCCGCTCCCTCCACGGCCCCGGAAAGCCTTTTCTCGGCGGCGGATACCCGGATTCTCGGCGGCAAACTTCAATATACCGAAGGTCTGAACGGCCCTGCCGCAATATTCGGCAATAAGCTGAAAGCGGTTATCCCGCTCGCCGGACGCCTCAATCCCGAATCCTGGAGCATCTCGTTGTGGGTCAAGCCTCTCGACTGGCTGCCGAAAACCGAGAACTTCGTCTTTTTCTTCGCATTGCAGGGCGAAAAAAGCGACAACCGGCCCGTCGATATGGTTATCAGCAAATTCTGCAAGGGTTCCGCGCTGGCCATCAACCTCCGCGACCCGGAAGTACAGAATTTCAGCCACGACATCGCCCTGTGGGAAATGCGTCAGTGGCATCACCTGGCACTGACGTTTCAGGACGGCGTTTTCCGTTATTATCTGGACGGCGCGCAAATCAGCGAGAAAAAATCTCCGCGCAATGTCGCCTGGCAGAACCTGACCGTCGGTACCCCCTATGATACCTGGGCCTTTATCGGGGAAGAAAAAACCGCCATCACCGCGCCCCGGATCGCCCCTGCCATGAGTGCCGACCAGGTTCAGGCCGAGTACAGGTCCGGCGCGACGCTGCAGGGTGAACGGCAGCAGCAGGCCAAGCAGCCACCGCAAAGCCACTGGACCTTCGATAACGGCATCCCTGCCGATGTCAAAGTCAATGGACAAGTGACCGTGGTTCCCGGCCTCACCGGAAATGCGGCACAGGTTACCGACGGTACTTTTGAACCGGCATCGCACGACTACAGAAGTGCACAAGGCAGTTGTTTTTTCTGGGTGCGGCCCCACTGGCAGCCTGATACCGAAGACTGTTATTTCTTTGCGCTGCTCACGGCCGGAAAACAGCGGCTGCTCCTTTATAAACCTCATAAGCTGGCGGCTGTACGGCTCATTTATCAGGATCTCGATAGCGGCAAGTCGTCGTTTGTCGACGCGAACGCCGCCGGGTGGCGGCCGGAACAATGGCTGCAGATCGGATTTTCCTGGGGCCGGGAAAACTGTACCCTCTATGTGAACGGTCTGGAAGCGGGCAGCCTGAATTGTTCACTGGAGGGCGGCGATATTCGTTTCGGCAAGGTGCTGCCGACCTGGGCGAAACTCGGGAAAGAGCCCACCGATTACGACGAGGTCCGGATTTTCAAACGCCCCATCAACGATTTTGAAATCAAGGCCGATTACGACCTTCACACCAAAACCCAGACGGTTAACTCTGCCGCCGTTTCCGCCACGCCGGATCTGGCCGGGGCGAATAATCGCTGCATCGGTATCGCCTCGTCGTTCGACGATTACCAGCGCTTTTATACCGACAATCTGTTCGATGGCAAAAGCGATACCTTCTGGCGCTCCCGCGAAGAAGGTACGGAAGTATATCTGGAGCTGCGCTGGCCCTTTTCTCGCCGGATCGACCGCCTGATCCTGCGGGATGCCGGCAAATCCATCGAATCCGGCTCCATCCAGCGGCTCAACCTGCACAATGCCGACTGGGTGGAGGTGAAAAAACTCAGCCGCGCAGAGCTTGACTCCGGTGAATTCGCCCTGCCGGAAACCGACGCCTCCGCATTGCGATTATATCTCAAGCCGCAGGCCGGGCGGAAGTTGACCGTCTCCGCGCTGGAAGCCTACGGTCCGCAGCAGCCGGGAACCGGGCTGAAGCAGCCCTACTGGGATGCCTGGTACGTCTGGTTTCCGGAACCCGACAAAGTTCACAAAGCCACGCAGCCGCGTTACTTCCGCAAAAGTTTCCAGATCGATAAACTGCCGGTCAGCGCGTTTGTGCAGGCGCGTTCCAATGATTATTACAAACTTTACCTGAACGGCAGTGAGATCGCCAGCGGCTCGACCGAAATCCGCCCGTTCAATGTACTCAAACTGCTGCAGAAAGGCGAAAACACCATTGCCGCCGTTGCTGACTTGAGCCGCAATCCCGGTCAATGGGGCTGGGGTGAATTCATTGCCGAATTGAGTCTGAATTATCCCGACGGCAGTACCAAAATCGGTACCGGCCCCGACTGGAAAAGCAGCGATCAGGCACCCGAAAACTGGAACCTCAACGGCTTCGACGACCGTCAATGGCCGGCTCCCTTTTGCTACAAGCGCCCGCCGGAAGGCCCCTGGGGGAAAATCCATTATTTCCCGAGCGGCATCTGCGAAACGATCACGCCAGGGTCCACTGGCATTCAACAGCTTACCGCCCGCCCCGGCGACACGGTCAAGCTGAATCTTTCATTATCCCCCCGTCACGCGCTGTCGCAGGACTACGATTTCCTGCTGGAAGCCGGCAGTGCCACCTTCGCCGCCATGTATGCCGCCGTGCCCTCGCTGAAAGGTCAAAAGGAGAACTTCCAGCTCACTGCCGAGCTAACCCTGCCTCCCTGGACGCCGTCCGGCAAACAGCCGGTCTGGCTCTCCGCCGCCGGACATGACAACGGACTGGCACTGAACCTGCCCTCCTCGCCGCGTATCCAAATCGCCGAAATCGACGTTGCGCCGCGCCCGGTACCGCCGCCCGCCACCGGCAAAGCCGCCATCACTTATCACAATGGCCAGGCGGCGTTCAATATCGACGGAAATATTGTCTCGCCGTTTTTCTGGCGCTACATCAACATTGTCGAACCGCGCCGCCTTTATAATACATCGCATTATTCGTCCATCAACATCCATCAATTTTTGCTTTACGGCGGGCTGATCGACGCCGGCAACCCCGACTGGAACGCACGCCTCGTCCAGCTCGACCGGGATATCCGCACGCTGCTGGAAGTCAGCCCCGACGCCCGGGTCATCGTCCTCTATGATCTCCGCCCCACTCACCGCTGGCTGCAGGAAAATCCCGGCGAAATGCTGCTCAACGCTTTCGGCAAAAAAGAGGGCGTCTCTTTTGCCTCGGCCAAATACCGCAACGCCTGTTTTGACTTCATCCGCAGTTCCATCGGATTTTTACAGAAGCAGCCTTATTGGAACCGGGTCGTCGGTTTCCAGCCGTGGACCTGCGGCATGCCGGACAGCGTCACTGGCGGCGTGGCCGAAAATCTCTGGCAGACCGATCGCAGCAAGATCACTGTCGGCGACTTCAATCCGCAAGCGTTGGACCGCTTCCGCGAATTTCTGCGCCAGCGCTATGACAATGATGCGGTCAAACTTCAAAGCGCCTGGAAGAAGCCCGGCATCAGCTTTGAGAACGCCACGCCAGAAATTGCCGAATTGACCGCGGAAGGCGTCGACGGCGGCGTATTCCGTAACCCCGCATTGGGGAGGATGACGTTCGATTACATGGACTTCATGCCTACCATGCTCAGCTCGCTCACGCTGGAAATGTGCCGCCTGGTCAAACAGCTCACCGGCAATACCCGCATGACTTTCGTCCATTACGGTTTCCTGATTGCCCACATGCAGGGCTACAACCTGCCCGGGGGAGTTTTCAACAACAACAATTTCGACCTCCCTGCCCTGCTGGCGGACGATGCCGTCGACGGCTACATCGGCGCACCGCATTACAGCTACCGCCTGGCGGGCACCCCCTGCGTCACCTATTTCCCATGGAGCAGTTTCCGCCTTCATAACCGCATGTACCTGCCGGACGACGACACCCGTTATTACCAGACCGGCACCAAAAACTATGGCCACAACCGCAGCATCCGCGAATCGCAGGCCATCACCCGCCGTAACCTCGGCGCGGATCTCACGCGCAATTTCGGGTCATGGTTTTCCGACATGTCTCAGGGCAAGGAGCGCTCCGCCGTTTCCTGGACCGGCGAGCCGGAAGTCGTACAGATGATCGAGGAAATGAACCGCGTTTACCAGACCGCACAGAAAGAGGGCTACCGCTCCGCCGCCGAAATCGCCGTTGTCTTCAGTACCGACTCTATGCGCTATCTGGATTTCTTCCATGGCCCGACCTTGAGCAATAACATCATCCAGTGGATGTTTTATTCCGAATTTTTCAAGATCGGCGCTCCGTTCGACGTCTACCTGACCGGGGATCTCAAACACCGGAACTTCTCAAAACAATACAAACTTTATGTCATGATGAATTGCTTTTTCCTGTCCGATGAGGACCGCGCACAAATCGAACGGATGAAGCGCGACGGCGTGACATTTCTCTGGTTCTACGCCCCCGGTTATATCAGCAATGACAAAGGCTTGGACACCGGAGCCATCGCCAAGCTGACCGGTATGAACGTCGAAATGCTGCCCGGCAAGGAAAAAATGTCCGCCACCCCGGCCACGCATCCGCTGACCACCGGGCTGCCGGAAGGCTACCGCTTCGGCGCCTCCGCCTTCGCTGTCCCGATGACCCAGAAAATACACGCCTCTGAATTCGGTCCGCGCTTCCGGATCATCGCGCCGGACTCCGATGTTGCGGCCCGTTTCGACGACGGCAAGGCGGCGCTGGCGGCTAAGGATTTCGGACACTGGAAATCTGTTTATTCCGTTATTCCGCGGCTTGAGCGCAACGTACTGCGCAACATCTGCCGCGGGGCAGGAGTACATATCTACACCGATGAAGATATCGCGTTCGACGCCAACCGCAACTTCATAATCCTGCACAACGGCTACGAGAAAGAGCGTAATTTCACGCTGTCCCTGCCGCGCCGTGCCGACGTGACCGACTCATGCACCGGCAAGCTGCTGGGCAAGAATGTCGATTCACTCCCGATCCGGCTGGAACCATGTTCCACCCTGGTCCTGCACCTGAAATAAACGCACGCCCATGAATCACCGAATGGCTCATGGGCGTGAAAGTTATCCGGGTGAACCGGTTATTCGGAGTAAGCGCCGGAGGAATTTCCGCGTAATTCCACGCGGCGTATTTTGCCGCTGATGGTTTTCGGCAGTTCCGGGATGAACTCGACAGCCTGCAATATTAAGCTGATCGTCATAAATAATTGAATAAAAAATCTTGCCATATGCCAATGCCGATATTGGGAAAATTTCACAGAAATTGAACATGTCCGATAACAAGATCATCAAAATGGAATCGGGGCTTGAGCCGTCATTCCGCCAGATGCCGGATTCGCAGGCTTCGCAGTTGGCCCCTGAAAAACCTGGCGTCTTTGCCCGTCTCGTAAGCCGGTAGCGTATGGCCGCCGAACACGGACGGTTTGAAAAAGACACCGTGCCCGCTGAACGGATATTTACGGGTCGTAGATGCCGGCGACATGAACTATGATTACGTTTCAAATTGTTTCAGTCCGCATTATCAAAGTTTGGACAATATTCCGGAAGAAGCCGGACTGCTCCGGCTGGTTCGACAGCAGGGATATAAAAAATCGTTTTTCAAAAGGTTTCTGAAAAGTCCGCAAAGAGAGAATCCGTTTTTGTTTTCTATCTATGAAGAACTTTTGAATTGTGGTTCCAGTTTGAATACCTTGATATCAAATGCAATATTACACATTTTTTCACAATCCATATTTTATTCAAAGAATTATATCGGCATGACCAATATCACATATACGAGGCAACTAAAATCATTTATTATTGCAATATTTTTCAATTTTTTGTCATTTTCGATATTGACATTTAAAGATTGTCCTGTATAATTAATTATGCAAGATTACGTAATATTACATTAAATTTATTTTTTTATGGAACCTTAAAAATGAGCGCAAAGCAGTCTGTCACTTTAAACGATGTCGCCCGCGAAGCGGAAGTTTCCGTGGCCACAGTGTCGCGGGTACTCAACCGAAAATCCAAGGTGGATGCCCAGACGCGCGATAAGGTTCTGCGCGCGGCGACCATATTGAATTATGATGTTTCCGCGTTTACCCAGAAAGCCATGCCGCTGCCGGCCACCTTGAAGAAAGAAATGCGTGTGGAACTCCTGTTGTGCCCCATGCTTGAGCAAAAAGACCTGCTGCAGTTGGACTTCATGTCCGAAATTCTGCGTGGCATCCAGAATTACTTCAACCGTCACCGCAATGTGGTGATGACCATATCGACCTTGGAGACCGAAGAACATCACGAAGATAAATTGCTGCTTCGGGAGCGGCTGGCGGCGGCGGCCGGGCTTATCATCATGGGGTCTCCCAATGATGAGCTAATTTCTTTCCTGCAGCACAATGCCATCCGCTATGTAATGCTCCCGAACGACTTGCCGCATATAGCGGTAAATTCGGTTTGTTCCGATGACTTTGCCGGCGGTTTCCGGGCCGCGGAATATTTGATCGAAAAGGGGTTCGACAAAATCGGCTTCCTTTGCGGCTCCTCCCACGCACGGTCGCATGCAATGCGCAAGTATGGGGCGCTGGCGGCGGTGGCGGACCATTTGGGAATGGATGCTTTTGAAAGCAGGACCTCCGCCACCTCCAACAACGCGGACATCGAAGATTGTTTCAGGCATTGGCTGGATTCCGGGACATGCCCACTGGCACTGATTACTTCCCACTCCAATGCCGCCGAGGTTGTCTGTAGCGTTCTGGAAAGCAGGGGCCTGCAATGCCCCGAAGACCTGAGCATCATTACTTTTGACTCCGAAGTGAAATTCCGCTCCGGGCTCAAAATTTCAAGTTTCTGTACCTTCCCGCATGAACTTGGAATCAAAGCGGCCCAGCAAATATATCAGACGGTTGTCTTGCCTCACCATAAAGACAAAGTCTGCAAGACACTGGTTCCCCTCGAATTTCATGAAGGGAACAGCGTAATCCGCGCCCTAGCGAAATAACCGACCATTACTATAAAGGATAATACGATGAAATACCTGGGAATGATTTTGATTCTGGCTCTGGCGACGGTATGTGCCCCGGCGGCGGACTTGCCCGGCGGGAAATTATTCGGCCTGGCGCAATCCGACAAATCGATGTGGCTGACGGATACCGCGTCCGGGCAAAAAGTGTTTCGCTTCGGCAACCTGAGCCTGCAGTGGGCTCCCCAGAATGCCTCCGCCGGCGAAATCGAAAAGACCGGCGCCGATTCACTTCGGGTCAACCTGGTATTTGCCAATGACAATACCGGACAGTGCAATGGGTACTATGACCTGAAAATCGACGATGACCTCATAACCGTCGATTATACGTTGAACGTCCCCGAATCCGTCAACACCGGCGGCGCCCTCATGGAGCGTTTCGTGCCGGGAGGGAAATTAAGTGAAATCGCCAAATCCGGCATCTGGACGCGGCACGCTCACGGCGGAGTGCCGTATGAAGAAAAAGGCGCGATACTGCGCCCGTTCCCGGCGGGTAATATTGTGATATGGGAAGAGGTCACCGGAAATCCGGGCTGGAGCTACGGATTCCAGCAGCATGTCGCATTTAAAAAAGATCCGGATGATCCGGCAATTCGCCGGGCTCAAGTCAAATTCATGGTCTTACCGCGTGATTTCGATGAGGCGGCAGCGGCAGCCGTGTTCAACAATCAACCGCTCGCGCTCAATATAGATACCGGTAAGCCGTTCAATCTGTTTACGATCGGCGATGCGCCGGAATTCAAGCTCGTTATCGGCAACCCGACCGGACGGCCGGTGGAGGCCCGGATTACTGTCATCGCAACTTCGTACGATGGCGCCGAGGCAATCCGCAAAACGGAGGATTATTCATTGGACGCGCTGGAGCAAAAGACAGGGTTCTTCGATCTACCCCGGGCAAACCGCCCCGATATCTGGTTCGTCGAGGCCTCGGGCGTAGTAGACGGGAAAGAAGTTTTCCTGAGAACCACTGTGTCCGCCATGGAACGGCACGAATTCAAGCCTGATCCGAAAAGCATATTCGGCATGGCCAATTACTTTCCGCTTCCGAACCGGAAAAACGCGCTGGAACTGCTGCGGCGGATCGGCGTCGCCCATCTGCGCCATGACGACGGCAATGTAGTGCGGGAATACGGCATGGATTCCGGGTATCACAGCCACTACAACCCCGAAGAATGGACCGGAAAATCCGAAGCGGAGCAAATAGCGGTGATCCGCGGGCACATTGCGCGGATCAAAGAAAGAGCCGCCATCCATTGGGAGTTCGGCAATGAAAACAAATTCACCAAACCGGACGAGGCCCAGGCATATGTCCGGGTACTGAATTTGATTCGCCGAGAGCTCAAGGCTCTGCTGCCCGACGTCCAGCTCTTGAGCATCGGATTCGCCAATGGCCTCGGCGGCGTGAAGTCGCTGGAACTGGTCGCGGAAGCCGGCGGATGGCCGTTCCTCGACGGCATCGCCTACCACCTGGGGCGCGGCAACACGGTGCCGGACCTCGCCGATGCCGGTGACGGCTGGTTTTATCTAAGCAGCCTTCAGGAGCTTGAAAATCTGATTCGAAAATATGGCGCCAAACCGGTTTACCTGACCGAAGTCTATACCCCGTCGCTGCCGAATTCCTATTGGGACGACAGCTTGCGCAATGCCACGGAAAATATCTCTCTCATATATGCGATTGCCATGGCGCACGGCGTCAGAATCGCCTATTATTATCAGTTCAATGATTCCGTATGGTTCAATGTCGGCGGAGTAAATCCGAAGGACCGTGAATATTTCTTCGGCTTACTTAACCGTGATAACAGCCTGAAGCCGATGGTGCTGGCTTACCAGACCACGGCAAAGATGCTTGAAGGCGCCAAATTCGAAAAGGAATATAAAAACGGGAAGCATACGAAAGGATATGTGTTCACCAAACCGGACGGCAGTCGGATCGCTTTGATCTGGGATCGCTCCGAAGGATATAACCTGAACCGGAAAGTACCCGGCTTTGCCGGTAAGGAACCCTGGATTCCCTTTTGGGAAAAGCGCACTTCGATCCGCCTGGACGGCGATCAACCTGAAATCCGACTGGTCAATATGATCGGGCAGGAGCGAAAACTCCCAGTGGCAAATGGACGTGCCGTTATCGAAATATCCGGCGAACCCGTTTGGGTGGCAGGCGGAAGATTCTAAAAAGCTTCCTTGTGAAAAACACAGAATAACAATAGGAGATGCACTATGAGTAACCAGACCGTAACAGCGAAATTCTTTGAGGTACAGCAGAAGAAAAGATATAATTTTACACTAATAGAACTTCTTGTAGTTATTGCTATTATCGCCATATTGGCGTCAATGCTGCTGCCGGCGTTGAACAAAGCCCGTATTACCGCCAACAGAAGCAAATGCTTGGGTAACGTCAAGCAGTTGCAACAGGGGATCACGCTCTATGCCGGTGATTATAACGATCAATGCCCGACTCAGAAGCCGGCATCGGCCTCGCCTAGTTATAATGATAACGCCTGGATGTGGCATTTGTACTATAGCTATAATATTGGGCCGAAGGTATTCATCTGCCCGGGCAACCCGCGCAATACGGATAAGGACAACGCGGCAAATTATGTCGCCGGAATCGGAAGCCCGATCGCGGGCCAGATCGTTGGATGGGGAGAAGACGGCAGCAGAAACAGTTATGGCTTCAATCAGCGGCTGCTGCTCCTCAGCCAGGAGTGGATTCCGGCAATACCATTGCCCGGCGGAAAACTTGGCAAGGTCAAACATCCAAGCCTGATGATCATGATCGTGGAAGACGCATTCCCCATGATGACGGAAGGAGTATCGGATTATTCCCGCCGGGTTCTTTCCCGTTTCCCCGGCAATAATTACTCAAAGCGCGACCATAGCGGGAGCGGCGTCAACTTCGGTATGGTCGACGGGCATGCGACCGGTATTAATTATCCCGGTAATTCCGCTGATATTTCATTCATGCCGGAAGCCGCGGAAAAATATCCCACAAGCATAGTCTGGGCCAAACTCTGGGGCGCCCCCTGAGCTCCGGTATCAAATCGACATAAATTCAACCGTCAATAAAGGAAGGATTGATATGCGAACGATCAAACTTTGCGTTATTTCAGCATTGCTGCTTTTCATGGCGACCGCGGCAATGGCTGCGGGAACCGATGTCAACAGCCCCGCGGCTTATTCACTCGAACTCACCGGGGACCTCAAGCCCAGCGAAAAGCTTTATCCGCTCGGAATGCTGGGCGGCAACCGTTTTACCCTGCTGCCCAGGATCGGATTCAATTTTACCGAGGTCGGGCATTGCTGTTACAGTTTCAAGGACAGCGGTAAATGCAAATGCAAATTTCCGCCGAATGCGCCGAACGGGCTTTACTTTACCGCGATCTGGGCCGCGCATTCCATGTGGCACGGAGGGAACACCGCCACTCACGGCCCGGTGATTCGCCCGGTAAATGAAAACGGCAAAGCCATGGAAGGCCCCTGGATCGATTACCTGGCACCTTCCATGCGCGATTATATCCGCGATTGCGTCAAAGCCTCTGTCGAGGGATCCATCAATGAACGCCCCGGGCGCAATATCCTGATGTGGAATATTGACAATGAATGGGAGCCCGGCCTGAATTATTCCCCGCTTGCCACGACCGGCTTCCAGCGCGATCTCGAGCGTATCTACAAAGGCGACATCCGCAAACTCAACGAAACCTGGGGAACCGGATATCGCGCATTCAGCGAAATCCAGCCGCCGAAAGGAAGCGAATACCTCGAGAAACCCGCCGCGTGGCTGGCATGGCATGATTTTTCGGAAAACGCTTACACCGATTTTGTCAGCTCCTACCTGGGATGGGTACGTGAATTCGATCCTGAAAAACGGCCGGCAGTGCTCAAGTCAACGCAATGCTCGGCTATTGAAATGAATTATATTGTTCGCCGCCATACCGCCAACCTGGCCAAACTGGCCGACAAAACCCGCAGAACCGCCGCCGGGTGGATCGGCATTGACATGTACGGCCACAACGACCGCAATGCTTATGAAACCAACTACATTTACAACTGCATCCGGCCGACCGCCGAACAGCGGCAAGCCGGAGAACCGGAAGGGCGGATTTTTTTCGCGGAAACCAATAACCATGCTGGGCCGGGCTTCCAATTTGCCTCGACTTTCTGGCGGATGCTCCCGCATGGCATGCGCGCGGCCAATTTCTATGTCATGGGGCGGTACAAAACCGGAGGCGACAATCTCACTTTCAGCTTTATCGACGGCTATAACGGACAGCCGGGGGAACGCCTGTTTTATGCCTCGCGCTGGGCAAATATGATCCACCGCTCCGAGGCATTCTGGAGTGAGGCGCTGCCGTCGGATAACGTGCCGAAAATCGCCATGCTCATGCCGCATCGGGACGTACTTTTGTCAATGGAAACCAACCGTTCGCTCTGGGATTACGGCGTGAACAACCGTCTTTCGGTTTTCACCCGGCTGCGCGATGCCGGATATTGGGTGGATGTTCTGCCTTACACCAAACTCACGGATAGCTACCTGGCCCGGTATCAGGCTTTGTTCCTGGTTTCCTGCGAACACCTGACCGCGGAGGAATGCGCCACCATCAAGCGCTTTACCAAAGCCGGCGGCGTGATCATGGCCGACATGATGCCGGGATATTACAGCGAAAAGCACCAGACGGCCAAAGGCCTGGACGACTTGCTGGGAATTCGCCTCGAAGGTGTTTACAAAGGGATTCACTTCTCTCCCGATGATGTTTGGTACAGCACGAAACATGGCTTCCTGATTCGCGGCGACGGCCGGATCAACGTCGCGCTCGACGGCGCCGAACTCCTTAATTCCCGTGATATTCAGCGCAATGCCAAAAGCGCCTGGGTCACCGGCAATACTTACGGCAAAGGCAAAGCCTTCTGGTTCAATACCAGGCTCGGCGTCCTTCGGGCTGAGAGCTCCCCGGAGAGCGATGTGACGGAATTCCTGACTTCATTCCTGAAGAAAACAGGAGTGAATCCGGCCTATTCCGCTCCGGCAATGGAGAACCTGCGCATCGAACCTCCCGTGGTCGACCGGCATGGCAACCTCATTCTGGCAGTGGCGACCATGAGCCGCCTGCCTTGGCCCGGCGGCAAGATATCGGTTCAATTGCCCGAAGGATTCAAATTGCCGAAACAGGTATGGTTCGGAGCCGCCGAAGATAACATGCTTTTCCCGGTGGCGGCGGAACAACGCGCCGATGGTCCGGTCGAACTTGCGTTGCCGGAGATCCGCTCGGCCGGCATGCTTTATTTCTTCCACAAACATGCGCCGATGCTGGGAATCGCCTTGACCGGGGCACGGCAGCATACCCCGGAGGATCCCTGCTCCCCGTTACTTGAACCGGGGCGCAGCTATGAAGTGGTGGTTTCGCCGGTTGCATTTCGGAAGGCGGACGCCAAACAGGAGGTAACCCTTGCCGTGGAACCCGGCTGGACGGTGGCCCCGACGAAACAAACGATCGGCGCGGAACCGGTTCGCTTTACGGTGACTCCGCCTGCCGAATTGCCGGAAAGCGCGCTCTCCGGCATGGTTTATCCGATTATAGCGGCCATGAGCGAAAACGGCGAGCGCATTGCCGTGGCCCATATGACGGTAATGCTGTTCTATGATACCGCCAGACATACGATCATCCTGACCGATAACGCCGATTTTAATTCGGAAGTATCTCCCATCGCCATCCGTACTGAAGCCGATTACCGCTTCATCACGGCCGTTCCGCTCAAAAAGGGCCAGGAGATCCGCGACCCTGCCACGCCGTCCGCCACGGCCAAACAGCCGGCGCTTTTTTATGGTATTACCGGAAACTGGAACATGCCCGCTGATGTATTGTTCGTCAACCTGCCGGAAATCACGGTCGAAATCGACTTGAAATCCGTTTACCTGCTTGAAAGCATGGAGCTTGGCGCGGGCTCCAAACCGAATATCGGCTCACTGGCGGCAAGCTACAGTGCCGATGGGAAGGAATTCACCGAACCGGAAGTACTCGATGCCGGACAATTGAAGTTTCAATTAACCGCATTCAAGCTGAAAAAACCTTTGAAAGCGCGTTACGTACGTCTTCGGCTCGAATTCAATGCCGCACAATCGACTTTTGGCGAAATCGTCATCAAGGGCCGAACCATTTAATAAAACTGAAAACTCAGGGAAAAATAAATATGCCGATATCACAACACAATCTTTACCGCCGGGAAAACATACTGCACCGTTCCCCGCATAATCCATTGATTACCCCGAAAAATATCGGACTGCCATATCATGTGGACGCCGTTTTCAACTGCGGTCAAACCACGTTCGAAGGGAAAATACTCCTCCTGCTGCCGGTGGCCCCAGCGCATGGCAGCGGCAAGCCGGCCATGCATGTGGCCGTCAGCGAAAACGGAATCGACTTTTCCATCGAGAAGGAACCGTTTATTACCTCATTGACGGACAACCCCGATATCGGGCGTTTTGATGAATGGCCCATCGACCCACGGATTACGCAGATCGGCGACTGGTATTATATCGCGAGGCCGATCGAGCCTCCGATCGGTACTGCGTGCATAATGGAACGGACCCGGGACTGGAAAACGCGGGAATATCTTGGCTGCATCGCTTTGCCTTCCAACCGGGTTCCATGCATTTTTCCGGAGAAGATCGGCGACCGATATTGCCGGATTGACCGCCCGTTTGGATGCAAAGGAGGAGAACTGTGGATTGCCTACTCGCCTGACCTCATTCACTGGGGGAATTATAAACAACTCCTCGCCGCCCCCATCAATAACATCTGGGCAAAAGAAAAAATCGGGCCGACTGTTCCGGTAAAAACATCGCGCGGATGGCTGGAAATTTTCCATGGAGTGAATACCTATGCCGGCGGCAGCCGTTATTGCCTGGGAGCAATTCTGCTCGATCCGGATAACCCGGAGAAGATCATCGGCATGACCGACGGCTGGATCCTCAGCCCGGACGCCGAATATGAATTCATGGGTAATTGCCAGAACACCGTTTTCACCACCGGATGTATTGCGGATGAAGAAAAAGATGAAATCCGGATTTATTATGGGGCGGCGGATACGACGATATGCCTGGCCTCCGGTTCGCTGCGTGAACTGCTGGACGCATGTACCTTGAAAATATAGTCCTCCGCGAATCAGGCAGGACCGCCATCGATCCGGCCCCGTCGAATTACCGCCAGGGCTTCAAGCTTGTCCCGCATCCCGATTTGGTATAATTGACTCTTTCACAAAATCAATCCCAAAGCGGGCTGGCGCCCCGATGATTATCCGATTTACAAAATGCCCCGCCGGTCAGGTGGCGCCGAGCTCCTGGCTGCTGCAGAGTAATAGCCCGCGGCCCCACGTTTACAAAGGGCCTGGAACGATTTTCAGGGCAGCTTCTCTCAAATGTGCACAAAATCACGGACACTACCAAGGCATATCACCACCAAATGGGGCACCCGACAATATATGGATATCAAAAACTTTACGAAGGAGAGACACAGTAAAACACCGGACGCCTGCGCAAATTCGCCCCTGCTTCTCCGGAGCTCCTGGTCGGATCGAATTGCTCCGGCTACCAATGCACAAACGTTAGTCTGTAATCAATCGGGAAAACAAATGTGCGCATAATTACAGACACTACCCGCAAACTATTTCACATGCTGATGGCAACGTTTAACTTACATGAACTTGGGCACCCGTAAGGTATCCCTCTCAAACCCGCATAATAGCAGAAATTATGCCGTAATGAATGAAAATCTTTTACGCTTTGCTTTCGAGACCGCCCAGGTACTTTGCGGGTTGTTTCAATGCCAAGAGATTGCAGATATTTGATGATTAGACGACTTAAAGCTTTGCGGCGTTTTTTCCCATCTTTCTGGTAATACAGGTATCGAGCTTCCGGAATAACATAAACTTCTTTTCCTGTAACTTCCCATTGAGTACTCAGATATTCAGCCAACTCAACCTCAATCGGGATGACTAGTTTAGCCCCGTTTTTCAACGATATCCGATCTATTTCGCACTCCTGAAAATCCGGCTTAGTTCCGGGGACATGGTTGGGGTTGTAGCATTTGATCTCACTCCATCGCAGTGTAGCGCAATCTCCTTCACGCATGCCAGTGCAGAACCCAATTGTAAACATCCCTTTCATCAGCGGTGTGGGCTTGACAAAAATCATTTTGATTTCAGTCTCAGTAAAAATCTCTCTATCTTCAGTATCTATTGGTAAAAATTCTATTTCATGAAATGGGTTTTCCTCTCTGGCATATCCAAGTTCCTTTGAAAGAAGCGTGAATACTCTTTTCAAACATTTATGAATCGCATTTTTTAAATAGTTTCCTACGTCAGACGACAGTTGGTAGGACAACTCCTTACCGTCTCGTAGATAACAAAGCTCTTTTTTCCAACGACCGTTTCTTCGGATATAGTTGATATATCCTCTGGCATGGTCTGCCGTCACTCCTCCAATATGAGTAATTGAATGGTTATCTTGCATATACTGGCAAAAATCAAGCCAATAATTCCGGCGGGTGTTGATATAAACATCAGAACCACGATACCCTCCCCGCTCGAGGGATCTGTCATAAGCATCAATAAGTAGAAGAACCAGTTTGGTCTTCAGATTCTTAATTTCAGCAAGTTCCTGAACATACTTCTCTCGGGTATCGAGCTCTTTCAGGGTATTTCGTTTTTTAGCAATTTTTTGAGCCGCTATCTCAGCCTCCTGCCGATTCGTACAGCGTTCTCCCTTTTCATTGAAAAGAGGTCTATTTTCAGGTTCATTTTCAGAGGTGTCTCTAAATCTAAGATAAAAGTAATCTTTTACCTTAAAAATCGAACCTATTCCATTTTGTCTTTTCTTTTTAATCATAATCTTGCCTTGCTTTCATTCATTTTAACTGGAATAATGAATGAAAGCAAGGATAATATGATATTCGGAAGTGTAAGACATGCATCATTTACACTTTATTTTTTAAAATTGAACCTGCAATATTAACTTTACCGTATTTATTAAAACACTTATCACACTAATAAAAGAAAGCAGATTCAACCTAACAAAAGAAAGCAAGTTCGATTGTAAAAAGTACCTAATACTCACTCTTTTTCCCAAAAAAGCACTATTTTATCATTCCCTCAAAAATTTCTTGAGCGCGAGCAATTTTTTTTTCGCCTCAAAAAAAGTTTGACGATATTTGACAATTGAGTCATTGCGTCTATGGGCATCAGCCTCAAACAATGAGCATCAATTAGAAATAACTAACGCATAAAAAAGATAACAATATTCGCTTTTATATATTTGCGTAAGGTATTGATTATGAAGAAATAAAGTTGGCGTCCCGGGCAGGAATCGAACCTGCGACCCTCTCCTTAGGAGGGAGATGCTCTATCCACTGAGCTACCGGGACGCCTGAATTTGTTAATATAACATCCGATATGGGCTTTTTCAACATTTCGCTCGAAGAAAATTCTTTTTACGGTGGAAAAATCGCCGTTTGGATGTAATTTTATCGTTATTCTAATTTACCGGGACTTTTTATGGAAAATGCAATTAAAACGATTTTGACGCAAATCGGCGAAGATCCGACTCGCGAGGGATTGCTCGATACCCCCCATCGCGTCGAGAAAAGCCTGAAATACCTGACCCGCGGCTATCACCAGAAAGTCGAGGACGTCATCAATGGCGCGATCTTCACCGCCGAATCCGACGATATGATCATCGTCAAAAACATCGAATTCTACAGCATGTGCGAGCATCATATGCTGCCGTTCTTCGGTCAGTGTCACATCGGCTATATCCCCAATGGCAAGATCCTGGGGGTGAGCAAGTTGGCGCGGCTCGTGGATATGTTCGCGCGCCGGCTGCAGATTCAGGAGCGCCTGACCCATCAAGTGGCAAAAAACATTCTCGACGCGCTCGGCTGCGAGGGTGTGGGCGTGGTGATGGAGGCCCAGCACATGTGCATGTTAATGCGCGGCGTGGAGAAACAGAATTCAATCATGACGACCTCGGCCATGCTCGGCAGTTTCCGTAAGGAAGCCAGCACCCGCAATGAGTTCCTGAAACTGATCAAGGATTAAGGCGATGCGTGCACTGCTGCAGAGGGTAAAATCCGGCTCGGTCACCATCGAGGGCGCTGAAAAGCGCGAAATTGGCCATGGGTTGGTGATCTTGCTGGGGGTGACGCATGACGACACCTCGGCCGACGTCAAGTTTCTGGCCGAGAAATGCATCAATCTCCGCATTTTCAGCGACGAAAACGACAAGATGAATCTGTCGCTGCCGGACGTGAAGGGTTCGGCGCTGATTGTTTCGCAGTTCACGCTTTACGGAGATTGCCGCAAAGGGCGCAGGCCCGGATTCGACGCGGCGGCACCGCCTTCGATCGCCATACCTTTGTACGAGCAGTTTGTGGCGGAATTCCGCGCGGCCGGCATCACCACTGCCACCGGCGAATTCGGTGCCGGCATGCTGGTCGATATTCAGAACGACGGCCCGGTAACCTTGATGGTGGAATCGCGTAAATGACGAGCAAAAAAATTGTCATTCTCGGTTCAACCGGTTCAATCGGCGAGAGTACAGCCAAAGTCATCCGCGCCCTGCCCGGTCGGTTCGAAGTCGTCGGACTTGCCGCGGGAACCAACGCAGCCAAACTCGGTCAGCAGGCGGCGGAATTCAATGCTCCCCATGCCGTGATCGGCAGTCCGGCGTTAATCGGCGAGGTGCAGAAATACGCTCCGGCGTGTCGGGTCGAATCCGGCGAAAACGCCCTGATCGAACTGGCCAGCCGTCCGGAAGTCGATATTGTCCTGTGCTCGATTATCGGTACCGGCGGTTTGCTGCCGGTACTCAAAGCCCTGCAGCTCGGCAAAACGGTGGCACTGGCCAGCAAGGAAGTACTGGTCATGGCCGGCGAACTGGTCATGCGTACCGCCCGCGAACACGGCGGGAGCATCATCCCGGTGGACAGCGAGCACAGTGCGATTTTTCAGTGTCTCCACAGTTCGAGGGATACCGCCGAAGTGCACAAGCTGATTATTACCGCCAGCGGCGGGGCGTTTCGCGACACTCCACGGGAACAGCTTGAGCATATGACCGTGGCCGACGCGTTGAAACATCCGGCCTGGTCCATGGGCCCCAAGATCACCATCGACAGCGCGACCATGATGAATAAAGGGCTGGAAATCATCGAGGCGAGTTACCTGTATCAAATCCCGCACGACCGCATCGAGGTGTTGATTCATCCGGAGGCGGTGGTGCATTCGATGGTGGAGTTTATCGACGGCAGTGTCATGGCGCAGCTTTCCGAGCCGGACATGTGCCTGCCGATCCAGTACGCACTGCTGTATCCGGAGCGTTGTCACGGCGGCCTGAAGCGCCTGGACCTGGCCGAATACGGCAGGCTGCATTTCAAGCGGCCCGATCCCCTGCACTACCCGGCGCTGGACCTGGCGTTCCGGGCGCTGCGCGAGGGAGGCACCATGCCGGCCATCATGAATGCGGCCAACGAAGAAGCGGTGGAGCTTTTCCGGCACGGCAAAATCAAGTTTACCGACATCCACCGGGTGGTCGAGCGGGTAATGAATGATTTGAAGGCCGAACCGGCCCCGGATCTGGCGGCGATTCTGGCTGCGGACCGTTGTGCCCGGGAAAAAGTCCGGCAATATTATGGAAATTTATAATTCGGCCATTGTATTTTGACTTTTGGCCGCTTATATTACTGACAGCAAATGATAGTATTTGAGAATTTGAACATGGAGTAAGTAATGGCTGATTTTTTAAGGATAGTGGGTTCGGCGATCTTTCTGGTTTTCTTTTTCGGGTTCTGTATTTTCATTCATGAACTCGGACATTTTCTCGCGGCCAAGATGCGCGGACTGCATATTATTGCGTTTTCGCTGGGGTTCCGGAAATTCTGGAGCAAAAAAATCAACGGCGTGGAGTACCGGCTGGGCTACCTGCCCTTCGGCGGCTATGTCGAGCTGCCGCAGATCGACAGCACCGGGGTTCCTAAAGACGAAGACGGCAACGAACTCCCCGAAGCCAAGCCGGTCGACCGGATCATCACCGCGGTAGCGGGTCCGTTGTTCAATATTCTGTTCGGTCTGACGCTTGGGTGCCTGGTCTGGGTATTCGGCGTGCCGCAGGATACCCCGAAACTGAATGCTGTCACCGTGGCCCAGATCGATAAGACCGGTCCGGAATATGCTGCCGGACTACGTGAGGGCGATCGAATCGTCAAGCTCAACGGCAAGTCCTTTTACGGCAGTTGGAACGACTTCTCCAAGGATATCATGCTGTCCATCGGTGAAGTCCATTTTGAAGTCGATTCACCAACCCAGAAACAAGTCTCCTACACCCCGAAGCTTGGCAGCCCATATGCGAACGAAAGTCTTAAGCGGGAAAAGATCGCCTATCCGTATTTCCTGCCCGTTATTCCCCTTACTTTGTACCCGGAGAAAAACTCCGTGGCGGAAAAAGCCGGCCTGAAGAAAGGCGATATCGTGTTGTCCATCAACGATAAACCGCTCGACGGCATTTATGAATTCCACAGCCTGCTGATGACCAACGGCGAAAAGCCGCTCAAGCTCAAAGTCCGCCGCGGCGACAACATCATGGAGATCGATAACGTCAAACCGGAGCTCGACAAGGACCAGCCCGCGAAGCCGCGGCACCTGATCGGCATAAGCTACTCCATGGAAGCACCTTACAAGATCACGGACATTATCGATGATTATCCGGCCAAGAACGCCGGTTTGCAGGTCAATGATATCATCCTGAGCGTCAACGGGAAGCCGCTGAGCACCACCAATACCATTTCCAGTTTCGCAGAAACCGGCAAAGAGTTCACCCTGGAAATCGAACGCGACGGCAAGAAACAGGAAATCACCGTCACCCCCAGACTGGTCAAGTATTATACGCTCGGCGTCGAGCTGGCCGCGACCAACTATCCGAATCCGTTCCGACAGCTCTACGATACCGTGGACCTGAGCTATAAATCCGTCCGCAGCATCTTCTTCGGTGTGGCCAAGAAGCTCGGGCTCACGGAATCCGGCAGCACCATCGGGCTCCGCAACCTGAGCGGTCCGGTGGGCATCGGCACGGTTCTTTTCAGCTCGGTTTACAAGGGATCGTTCATGCACGGCATTTATTTCGTGGTGATCGTGACCTTTGCGCTGGCGATCTTCAATTTGCTGCCGCTGCCGGTGCTCGACGGCGGACACTGCCTGATCGCGATACTGGAAATCATTTTCAAGCGAAAAATGCCCGATGTCATCATCAAATACATCAGTATGGTATTTATCGCGCTGCTCGTCGGGCTGATGGTATACGTGACTTTCATGGATATTCAACGGTTGATTCCGACCAAATATCTGCCTGGCTCGGACGAGAAGAAAACCGAAGTCAAGGAGACCCCAAATGTACCTGCGGCCGCAGACCCGGCAAATCCGGCTAAGTAATGTCGCCGTCGGCGGCGGCGCCCCGGTCTCGATTCAGTCGATGACCAACACCGCCACCTCCGATGCAAGCGCCACGCTGGCCCAGATCCGCGAACTGGCCGCGCTCGGCTGCGAGATTATCCGCGTGGCCGTGCCCGATCAGAACGCCGTGGCCGCCCTCCCCGCGATCCTTGCAGGGAGTCCGATTCCGGTCATCGCCGATATTCATTTCGACTACAAACTGGCGCTGGGCGCGATTTCAGCCGGGATCCACGGCATCCGCCTCAATCCGGGCAACATCGGCTCCGCCGACAGAGTCCGCCAGGTCGCCGAAAAGGCCGGCGAAGCGGGCATTCCGATCCGTGTCGGCGCCAATTCCGGTAGCCTCGCCGAGGAACTGCGCCATTTGCCGCTGCCGGACGCGCTGGTGCAATCCGCGCTGGCCCAGTGCCGCCTTCTGGAGGAATACGGCTTCCGCAACATCAAAGTTTCGCTGAAAGCCTCCAATGTCCCGGCCACCGTGGCCGCTTACGAGAAATTCGCCGAGCTCAGCGATTACCCGCTGCACCTCGGAGTCACCGAAGCCGGGACACCGCAGAACGGCATTGTCAAGTCTGCGGTCGGCATCGGCGCGCTGTTGCTGCGCGGCCTGGGCGACACCATCCGGGTCAGCCTGACCGCTCCGCCGCAGCAGGAAATAGCCCCTGCCCGCCGCATTCTCGAAGCCGCCGGGCTGCGCGAAGCCGCCCCGGAAATCGTCTCCTGTCCCACTTGCGGGCGCACCGAAATCGACCTGATTCTGCTGGCCGAAAAGGTCGAAAACCTGATCGAGGAAATCAAACAGCAGGGTCGCCGTATCACATTGAAAAAGATCGCCGTCATGGGCTGTGTGGTCAATGGCCCCGGTGAGGCCCGCGACGCCGACCTCGGGGTCGCCGGCGGCAAAAACCGCCTGGCATTGTTCAAACACGGAGAAATTATCGGCTCCTTCGCCGAGGACGAGGGATATGAAATATTGCGCCGGGAAATCCTGGCAAACACAGAGGAGAGTTGAGCATGAAAAAGATTCTGATTATTGCGGGTGACTTTGTCGAGGATTATGAAATCATGGTGCCGTTTCAGGCGCTGCAGATCGCCGGGTTCCAGGTGGACGTGGTCTGCCCCGACAAAAAGGCCGGGGATACGATCAAAACCGCCATCCACGACTTCGAAGGACACCAGACCTATACCGAGAAACCGGGCCATAACTTCACCCTCACCGCCACCTTTTGCGACATCAGCCCGCTCGATTACGACGGCCTGATCCTGCCCGGCGGCCGCTCCCCCGAATACCTGCGCCTCTACGACCCGGTGCTGGAAGTGATTCGTTACTTCGCAGACAACAACCTGCCCATCGGCGCAGTGTGCCACGGCCCGCAGTTGTTGACCGCCGCCGGAGTCATCAAAGGCAAAAAAGTATCCGCCTACCCGGCCGTAAAACCGGAAATCGAAGCCGCCGGAGCCACCTATGTAACACTGGAATCAACCGAAGCCATCACCAACGGCAATCTGGTCACCGCCCCGGCCTGGCCCGCCCACGTCAACTGGCTGCGTCAGTTCATCGCACTCTTCCGGTAAAATACATTTTTCATCCACAAAACACACAAAAATACACAAAATAAAATTCCATTGACGGCCGATTCCAACTGTCAATCAATGAAGTTTGTTTCTTTTTTTGTGTTTCTTTTGTGTTTCTTTTGTGGACAGAAAAAGAGAATATTCGCTATTCGTGGTTAGAATTGAACGGTCGGAGTCTTTTTATTGGCCATCGAGCGCAGGAGAAAATCGCGCTTCGGGCTGTAGGTCATCTTTTTGAAGGCGCTGCAGAGCTTTTTCTCGCCGCCCATCGACTCCAGGTAGCCCTTGAAAATGACCGTCAGGTCGCTTGATTTCAAGTCTTCCAGCGGAATCGAGAAAGCCACCGAGTTGTCGCTGGACGAGGCGGTCATTTCTTTGAGCTCCTGCACCCGGCCGTCGGCGTATTTGATTTCGCCGGACGTGATGCCGCCGGACGCCATCCGGAAATTCTCCTGCAGCGGCGGCTCCATGACGATTTGCAGCGTGTTCGCCGTGAAAATCCGGTAGTAATAGAGCAGCCCGGGGATAATGGTTTTCTGTTCGCTGTCCTGCGCCACGGTAATCTGGATATTGACGTTGTCCAGCTGTGGCGTCTGTATGTTCTGCGCGTAATGGTTGTAGCTGAGGATAATCAATCCGCCGTTGAAACTGATGAAGGTACAACCAATGACAATGATCAGCGCAATCAGGATCGGAATCCTGAGCTTGCGCAGTAATTTTCGATCGAAGGGCATTATTTCAACGTCTGGTTCGTGAAGTTAACGATCGGCTTGACCGACAATACCTTGCCGGTGGAACGGGCAATAATGATCTGCATCGGTTCATTGTAAGAGATAATCCGGCCGTAAATCATCCAGTTGTCGTTATCCAGATAGACCTGAAAAGGTTCCTGTTCGGCAACCTTGTCCGCGCCGTAAATACCGTTCAAATAGATTTTTCCGACTTCGAGCGCCATTTCGCCGGAACGCACGAATCCGTTCGGCACGGAGGTCATCGAATTGTTCTGGCAGCCGGCCATAAACACCATCGCGGCCAGGCAAGCCACTGATAAAATCACTTTTTTCATCTTGGACATTTCCTTTGTTTTCAATTGATATATTATGTCATAATTTCAAGGATTTTCAAGCTGAATTCACAGATATGACCAAAAAATAACCGCCAGCGGCGGCCCGGTGGGCAGTGCTGGCGGCTTATGGGCTCCGTCGTCCTTGTTATTACAGGGACTTGATGCCTTTGTCGATGGAATTTTTCACAACTTCGAAGGATTTCTGGTTGCGGAGTTGTTCCTCGGTGTTGACGGCGTTGGTGAATTCCGGACGCTCGACGATCTGGTCGCCGATGGTCACGCAAATCGTACCGCCGGCATCGGGACGCGAGGAGAACGCGGCATCCAGATCAACCATTTCGGTGTAATTCTTTTCCTTAATGTATTTGCTGATCAACCCGAGGAGGAGCTGGCCGGGGCAGTTTTCCTGCTTGGCGCAGATCGTCACGGTAATCGGCAGGCGCTTTTCGGCAGTGCCGCGCATGACCGGGATCTTGGCGTCGAAGAGCTGGCTGCGGTTCTGATACTGCGTGTGCAAGCGGTGGTGCGCCTCATGCGAGCCGGGGCCGCCGCCGATGTGTTCCTGATAGCACTTCTCGACCAGATGGTTATCCTGGGACTTCTGGATCTGCTGACCTTTGTCGCAGCTGTAGAGGCCCTGGGCGCGTTTTTTGCGGACTTCATTGGTGGTGCCGATCGGCTGGCCGGCGCCGGAGATACAGCCGCCGGGACAGGCCATGACTTCGACGAAATCGTATTTCGCCTTGCCGTCGCGGACATCCTGAATCAGTTTCTTGGCATTGGCCAGGCCGTGAACCACGGCGACGCGGACTTCCTTGCCCGCAACGGTCAGCGTGGCTTCCTTCAGCGTATTCATACCGCGAACAGCCTTGAAATCGACGTGTTCAAGCGGCTTGTCTTCGATCTTTTCCACGGCATAGCGCAACGCGGCTTCCATCACACCACCGGAAGCACCGAAGATCACCCCGGCGCCGGTAGCGAAGCCCATCGGCATATCGAACGCTTCCGGTTCGAGCTCATCCAGATGAATCCCGAGCGAATTGATCATGCGGCCCACTTCAACCGTGGTCAGCACGATATCGACTTCCGGACGGCCGTCTGTTTCGAACTTATTCAGCTGTGCTTCGTATTTCTTGGCGGTACAGGGCATGATCGAAACGACCACGAGGTCCTCGCGCTTGCAGCCGAGCTGTTCCGGCAGGATTTTCTTGGCGATGGAGCCGAACATGGCCTGCGGGGAACGGCAGGTCGAGATATTCGGAATCATTTCCGGGTAATAGATTTCGGCGTATTTGACCCAGGCCGGGCAGCAGCTGGTGAACATCGGCAGCACACCGTTATGAGTGAAGCGGTCGATGAACTCGGTGGCTTCTTCGAAAATGGTCATATCGGCGGCGAAGCTGGTGTCATACACATGCTTGAAGCCCATGGTTTTGAGCGCGGCCACGAGCTTGCCTGCCACGTTGACGCCGGGGGCGTAACCGAAGTATTCGCCAAGCGCCACGCGGACGGCCGGAGCCACCTGCACGACCACGGTCTTGGTGGGATCGTACAGCGCTTCCCAGGCACGGGCACGGTCCTGACGCGGAGTGATCGCACCGGTCGGGCAGACCGCGGCGCACTGCCCGCAGTTCACGCACTCGACTTCGGCCAGATTCTGGTCGAAGGCCGGAGCCACTTTGGCGTTGGCGCCGCGGCCGGCGAAGTCGATGGCGCCGATGCCCTGGATTTCGCTGCAGACGCGCACGCAGTCGCCGCAGAGCACGCACTTGTTCGGGTCGCGGTCCAGCGACGGCGAAGAACTGTCGATGTCTTCCATCTTTTCGGTCTGCTTGAACCGGATGGTTTCCACGCCGAGACGGCGGGCGATGTCCTGCAGCGTGCAGTTCGAGCTGCGCACGCAGGTCGGGCACTCGCGGTTATGGTTGGCGAGCAACAGTTCCACGCTGATTTTGCGCATTTCGCGAATTTCTTTGGTGTCGGTATGGATGACCATGCCGTCTTCGGGTTTGGTGGAACAAGTGGCCATGATGCCCTTGCCTTCCACCTGGACCAGGCACAGGCGGCAGGCGCCGTAAATGCTCAGTTCCGAGTGATAGCAGAAGGTGGGAATCTCGATCCCCGCTTTGCGGATCACCTCGAGCAGGTTGCGCTCGTCGGTGAATTCCACCTCGCGTCCGTTTACAGTTAATTTTTTAACATCAGTCATATGTAAATTCTCCTTATTCTCTATTAGAGTCCGATGACGGCATCGAACTTGCAGACCGTCTTGCAGACGCCGCACTTGATGCATTTCTCGACGTCGATGACGTGTTTTTCCTTGACTTTGCCGGTGATCGCGCCGACGGGGCACTTGCGGGCGCAGGCGGTACAGCCTTTGCACTTGTCGGTGATTTCGGGCTTGGCCAAGGCTTTGCACTCGCCGGTCGGGCAGATTTTCTTGAACACATGCGATTCGTATTCATCGCGGAAATAACGCAAGGTGGAGAGCACCGGGTTCGGGGCCGTTTTGCCGAGTCCGCAGAGGGAGCCGAGCTGTACGGCGCGGGCGGTTCTTTCCAACAGATCGAGCGTGCCGGCGTCGGCACGGCCTTCGATGATATCGTCGAGCAGCGCGAGCATCTGCTTGGTGCCTTCGCGGCACGGTACGCACTTGCCGCAGGATTCATTCTGCGTGAACTGCATGAAGAAGCGCGCCACGCTGACCATACAGGTCTGGTTGTTCATGACCACCAGGCCGCCGGAGCCGACCATGGCGCCCGCATTCTTCAGCGAGTCGAAGTCCAGCGGCATGTCGAGCATGCCCGGAGTGAGGCAGCCGCCCGAGGGGCCGCCGATCTGGACGGATTTGAAATCTTCGCCGGTGACTTCGCCGGCATCGTTGGTCACGCCGCCGCCGATGTTGTAAACGATCTCGCGCAGCGTGGTGCCGAACGGTACTTCGATCAGCCCGGTGTTGGCCACGTGGCCGGTCAGGGCGAAGGTTTTGGTGCCCGGGGACTTTTCGGTACCCACGGCGCGGTAGGCGGCAGCGCCTTCACGCAGGATAAACGGCACGGAGGCCAGGGTTTCCACGTTGTTGATCACGGTGGGTTTGCCCCACAACCCGGACTGGGCCGGGAACGGCGGCTTGGGCATCGGCATGCCGCGTTTGCCTTCGACCGATGCGATCAGTGCGGTTTCTTCGCCGCAGACGAACGCGCCCGCACCTTCCATGATCCGGATGCGGAAGCTGAAATCGGTGCCGAAAAGGTTTTCGCCGAGCATGCCGTAGCGTTCGGCATCCTTCACGGCGGCCTTCATGCGCTTCACCGCCAGCGGATATTCGGCACGCACATACACCACGCCTTCGTCGGCGCCGATGGCTTTGCCGGCAATGATCATGCCTTCGAGTACGGCGTGCGGGTTGCCTTCCATGACCGAGCGGTCCATGAACGCGCCGGGGTCGCCTTCGTCACCGTTGCAGATGACATATTTTTTATCATTCTGGGAAGCCAGAGTAAATTTCCATTTGAGACCGGTCGGGAAGCCGCCGCCTCCGCGACCACGCAGCCCGGCTTCGATCATCGTCTTGCAGACTTCTTCCGGAGTCATTTCCTGAATCGCCCGGCGGGCGCCGAAGTAACCTTTGTTGAAAATGTATTCTTCCACGTTTTCCGGTTCGATGGTGCAGTTCTTCAACACCACGCGCTGCTGGCGGGCGTAAAACGGAATTTCGTGTTCCAGACGGCAGGATTTGCGGGTGGCCGGGTCCACATAGAGCAGACGGTCAACCGTTTCGCCGTTGACGATGGTCGACTGGACGATTTCCGCCACGTCGGCCGCTTTGACCTGACAGTAGAAAATGCCGGCCGGCTCGATACGGATCATCGGCCCCATCTGGCAGAATCCCTGACAACCGCTCTTGGAAATATAAGTGCCCTTGAAGGGCTCGTGTCCGATCTCTTCCTGGAGCTCGATTTCGACTTCTTCGCCGGCCTTGGCCAGTTCAGTCTGCAGGGCTTCGTGAACAGCCAGCGCGCCGTTGGCGATGCAGCCGGTACCGCAGCAGATGATGATGCGGCGCTTGAGGCCGGCTGTGCCAGCCTCGTAATGTTTGACAATATCTTCCAATGTCTTGTAATCTGTTTTCGCAACCATATGTAAATTCTCCTTATTCTTCCGTTTTTTCCGCAGCCAGGATCTCGTCGACCAGTCCGGCGGCCTGCTCTGGCGTGGCCTGTCCGTAGACCTTTTCATCCACCACCATAACGGGGGCGAGTCCGCAAGCGCCGAGGCAGCTGACCAGCTCCACGGTGAACAACAGGTCATCGGTGGTGCGCTTGTCGTCGTTCAGCTTCAGTTTGTCGTACAGGACATTCAAAATACCGTGGGATTTCTTCACGTGGCAGGCGGTGCCGTCGCAGAGACGGAAGATGTGCTTGCCCTTCGGATTCAGCGCGAAATGCGCATAAAAAGTCGCCACACCGTAAACCCGCGCCACCGGAATATCCAGTGAAGTCGCCACATAGCTGATCACGTCCTTGGAGAGGTACTTGTAAACTTCCTGTACCTGCTGAAGGATCGGAATCAACCGGGCCGGATCATTGTTGTTCTGTTCCAGAATCTGATTCACTGCAGCCAGATGCTGCACCATTGCTTTGGTTTTGTCCATTGCTTCTTGCATTTTTTCCTCGTTTTATGCATTAAACATAACGTATATTGACTTTCTTTAAAAAATTCCGTTCCAACACGCCCGCCAGGCGTTTGATGATGCTGCGCCGCAGCTCCAGATCCAGCGGCAAATTCGGGTCCTGGTGCGCTTCGTTCACCCGGGTGCCGACCAATACCTCGATGATGTCATTGTTCAGCAGGATATCGACCAGCTTGCCCGCCGGGTTGTCCCGGTGAATGCCGTCGTAAGCCTCCAGATAATGCACCGCCTTGGTCAGCGTGAAAATCCCTTCGGTCACCAGGTCGACTCCTTCCATGGTCGACATCGGCGGCATATCCGCCCCGATCTGCGACAAATCCATGGTCAGCGGCCGCTTCAGTTCCCGCGAAATGATTTCCGCCGAGGTCCCGCCGCAAATCACCTTGTTGCCCTCGAAGTTCGCCAGCGTTTCCGCGCACTCCTTGTCGTGCTTGCGATCAAATGGAGGGCCCGTAAAAAGCAGCATCTTCTTCGGCACGCGGAAATAAATCACCGCACAGGTCATGTCGTCGCCGGCCACCAGCTTCGGCTCCTTGCGCAATGCCTCGCGCAGGACTTCCTCCGCCAGCTCGTGCGACGAAATCGTCTGTCGCTCCGCGATCAAATTCTCAACAAACTCCGCACAGCCCTTCACCCGCCAACCCAGCGGATAGCTGTTCGATCCCATCCCGGCCTGCGTGATACCGTCCGAATATAAAATCAGCCGGTCATCGGCCTCAATGGTAAACTCATATACTTTCATCGTCCGGTTTTCCCACTTCGGGGAATCAATCTCTCGGGCCGGCACTTCAATGACCTTGCCCTGGCGCAGCAGGATGAACTCCGGGTTGCCCATCTCGATCACCCTGGCATTGCCGTTCAAACCGGCATTAACGATGGTAAAGGTGGCATAACTGATCTTCCGGACCTGACAGATCGGCAGCGCATCCATCATGATTTCGGCGGTGTGGAGAATCTCGGACTCTCCTTCGGTTTCAAATTTCAACGCCATGGTGGCCGTCATCGAAGCCAGGATATTCGCCTTGACGCCGCTGCCGAGACCGTCGGACAGCACCGCCACCAACCGCACATCGTTACTGCTTTTCCGGTACTTGAATGCGTCGCCGCAAATGTTCTCTCCATGCTTGAAACGCTGGCTGTAGCCCAGGTCAACAAAGAGACTGGCAGAGTCGAGCATTATTCGTTACCTCCATGGGTAGTGACTTTGCCCGGTTTCTTGTCCGCATAATCCTCGGCAATCGAGCGCAGCAGAATTTCCGTTTCCGCCATATGCTCGCCCAGTTTACAGGCAATGTCCTGCACGGTGGCGAGGTTCTTCTGGATCACCTCGCGCGCCTGGGCCGCAATCTGTTCGCGGCGGAACTCGGTACTGGTCACGTCGAACAGCATCGCGCCGACCACCTGCTTGGGCTCGATATTGAATATATTGATGCTCAGCAGCCGGTTGTCCAGCCGCAGCATGTCGCGTTTCAGTTCCTCGCCGGACGCCAGCACCTGTTCGAAGAGGTCGGCAAACGGCACCATGCGCCGCAGGTCGGCCCCGGCCAGTCCGGGCTTGGCTTCGTACATGACCTTGGCGTCGTCGCCGCAGATGCCGGCAAAACGCTCATTGCACTCGATCAGCTTCAAATTGCGGTCCACAATCACCACCGCCGCAGGCACGCAGCGCACGATGGCATTGGACTTCTTCTGCGCCAGTTTCCGCAGGTACGATACGCACATGTTCGGCTCGGCCTTGCCGGCCAGCAGCGCCCGGGCGAAGTTGTTGCAGGTGTCGTAACCGCAACCGCCGCAGTTCAATTCATCCTCCTGCGAGGTTTTGCCGATGGAACGCAGCGCCTGTTTAATATCCTGCAGGCTCACCGGCTTGGATTCGACCGGATCGCCCTTGTATTCTTCCTTGATATCCATGTCGCCGCGCCGTTCCGGCAGCGATTCACGCATCGAGGTATTGTTGATGATCCGCAGCCGCTCCAGCAGCCCCGGCGACACGTGCGAGGTTCCCGGCCCATGAACACAGCCGCCCACGCAGGCCAGCGCCTCGATGAACACCGGTTCCTTGACGTCTTCCGGGCGCAGCCCTTCCAGCGCCTGCTTCAGCGCCTGTACGCCCGACACGCAGGCGTAATTGATATGGTCGCAGCCGCCATGCTTGCGGATGGTGTCGTTCATGCCGCCTTCGATCGGATAAAGAGAGCCTTCCTCGGCCAGATCCAGTACAAAATGGTCTTCTTCGGTCGGCTCCATACGCCAGGGATCGATCCCCTCTTCCTTGAACCAATCATGCAAACGCGAGAACAATACCGCGTTATTAATCATTTCCGGATGCTTGTCCGCCTCGTTTTTCTTGGCGATGCACGGTCCGATGAAGACCACGCCGATGTCCTGCCCGAACTTCTCGCGCAGCATCCGTCCGTGCGTCAGCGCCGGGGACAATACCGTCGAAATCGTGCGGGTGAATTCCGGTATATACTTGCGGACCATATCCACCACCACCGGACACGCGGAGGAAATAATCACTCCGGCATGCGTGTCGCGCATCGTCTGGGCAATTTGATAAGAAACCACCTGCGCGCCGAGGGCCGTTTCGCTGACCCCGGTAAAGCCGAGTTTCTTCAGCGCGGCAATCATTTTCGGTGCGGGCAAACCCTTGAATTCGCTGACCCAGGAGGGGGCCAGCGACACATACACCGGCTTGCCTTCGCTCAGCAGCTGCTTCACGCGGCGGACATCCTGGCGCACCTTTTTCGCATGCGCCGGGCAGACTTCCACGCAATGGCCGCACGCGATGCAAAGATCGGACATCACCGAAGCATGTCCGTTTTCCACCTTGATCGCCTTTACAGGACAATGCCGGACACACTTAAAGCAGTCCTGACATTCCGCATCGGCTGTATAGATTGGATAACTCTGATTCATTGCGCGCTCCATTAACAATAAAATAAAGTGTTTTTATAGAATATTAAATTTTTTGTTTAATATATCGATTAATGCACCTTTTTCCATTCTCGGATATGTTTTTCCATCAATAATTATGTTCGGGCCTTCGGCACAATTGCCTTCGCAGCAACTGCCGGCCAGTTCGACTTCGTCCTTCAGGTTGTTATCCTTCAGAAACTGTTCGATCACTTTCAGGTTCTTTTCGTTGCCCCGTGCAAAGCACGAGCTTCCCATGCAAATCACAATCTTAATCGACATTCGGGACCTCGCCGTTTCCGGCAGCCTTCAGCTGCGCTATTTTTACAGAAAGCAACGCGAAGCCACCTGCGATCACTTCACGCTGCACGACTACATCGTCGGGCACTTTCAAGCTGACATTGGCGAAGTTCCAGATCGCCTTCACGCCGCAGGCCACCAGCCGGTCGGCCGCATCCTGTGCGCTGACGGTCGGCACACAGATCAAACCCAAATTCATTTTGCGTTTTTTCATCAATTCCGTCATTTCCGCCATATCATGTATTTCACGGTTGTGGACCCGCTTCCCGATTTTGGCCGGGTCGGCGTCGAACACCGTAGTTATCTGCAATCCGTATTCCTCAAATCCTTCATAACCGAGCAGCGCACTGCCCAGCGAGCCGGCCCCGATCAGGCAAGCCTCGATCACATTGTCCCAGCCGAGAAACTTCCGGATGCCGCCGATCAACTCATCCGTCTTGTAACCCACGCCGGGCTGGCCGGTAATACCGGTAATTTCCAGATCCTTGCGTACGACAATCGGCTCCATATTCATATAAATGGCCAAATCAGTCGTAGACACATTCTGGGCGCCTTCCGCCTGCAACTCCATAAGTCGGTGCAGATAGGTCGGCATCCTTCGGATTGTCGGTGTTTTCAAAACTTTTATTTTTGCCATTTTAACAGGAACCTCACATCGATAAATTTATATCGATATTAAAATACTACTTAAAAACAAGTATGTCAAATCAGAATCGATATTTTTTTATCAATTATTTTACAAAAAAATACAAAAAACTGTCATCGCTTCTGCCATCGTCCCAACCCCATCCAGCCGCAGCCCTCCCGGAGTCTCTTATCCTGTCCTGTCAGAGGCTCCCGGCAGGGTTCAGGGGCGGCAGCCGCCTGACGCGAGTCGGAAACTCGCGGCTCTCCTTTTTCAAGTACCGAGGTGCAGGTCATACGACCTGCCGCAGAGAGCGCGAGAGGCCGCGCAGGCCTCTTCGCATTCCCTTCTCCCTCTTTAAAAACGAAAAAGCCCGCCGTTTTGAGGGGCGGGCTTGGGGTTTGCTTGCGACTGTCAGTCGAGGGGTTCGGTGACGGCTGCGGGGGCCGGGGTGGCCGGGACCACTT
>JBEBRW010000059.1:0-35602 GCA_040394635.1 Victivallis vadensis
TAATGGCTTTTCACCGGATTACTTATCATCAGGAATACAAATTCGCCACGCTGCACAATTACGGCTGTACCTTCAAGTGCAGTTTCTGCAGCTACAAGCTCCGCAGCGGCGCGGACGGCACTCCCGGTCTGGCGTATCCGAAACCGGAGCGGTTCCTGACCGTGGACGAAATGAAGTTGGCCCTGCGAAGCGTGAGCCCCGTCAAGGTTTATTTCATGGGCGGCGAGCCGACCACCGCCCGCGAGCTCGACGAGATGCTCGATTTCGCCAAAAACGAACTCGGCGCAGTGACCAAACTCGGCCATACCAACGGCAGCAAACTGCCGCTGCCGAACCTCGACGGCGCCAACATCGGGTTCAAGGCCTGGAGCGACGCCCTCCACGAACAGGTCACCGGACGCCCGAAATCGCTGATTTACGACAATTTCCGCCGCGCCTTCGAGTCCGGCATGGAACTCGCCGCCAATATGGTGTTCGTGCCCGGTCTGGTGGATCTGGACGAATTCGAGGGAACGGTGAAATTCCTCGGCGGATTGAGCCGCGACATTCCGTTTCATATCATGGGTTATATCCCGGTGCCCGGCCAACCGTGGCAGCGCCCCACCGCCGGACAGATGGCCGAAGCCGAAACGCTGTGCCGCCGGTACCTGAACAACGTGGCGGCCTCGCACCTGACCACCGAAGAAGCGATCGACCTCTCCGCCCGCGACAACCGTTTCAAGGTCAAAGTGATCGCGGGCAGTTGATTTCCTTTTGACTTTTCCTGATTCCGAGGATATAGTATCTACCCAGGAGAAATTTAACGATATTTATCAGGAGAGGAAAACCATGTCTGAAGACGAAAAAAACAATGTTCAGGAAATCCTGACCGAACAAGCGGAAATGATCACCCCGCTGATGCAAATCAAAGGCACGCCGCGCTGGGTACTGGTCCTGCGGGGAGTGATTATCGCCCTGATCGGCCTCGTGCTGGTGGCGGTGCCGCTGAGCTCGCTGGTAGTGCTGACGACGGTTGTCGGAATCTTCATCGTCATCGACGGATTGTTTGTGATATTCAGTTCATTCCGGCTCGCCGGCCGCGGCAAGGCATTCACGGTCATTTACGGTATCCTGATGCTGATCCTCGGGATTCTGATGATCGCCAGGCCGTTGACCATGGACATGGTCTGGATCATGTTCGTCGGCGTCTGGCAGGTCATTTCCGGCGTGATGGCGCTGACGGCCAGATACCCGAAGGGGCGGGGCGTTTTCATGCGGATTTCCGGCGCATTGTCGGCGTTGCTTGGGGTTGTGTTTCTCTTCTTCCCGCTGCTGGGGCTGACGTCGCTGGTCTGGGTCATCGGTATTCTGCTGATGGCGGCCGGGGTCACGCTGCTGGTTTCCGGCGCCCTGCTGCGCCCCGCGAAATAATCAATTATTCTTTTGCCAGTTCATTCACGGCACGTTCTTTGGCTGTGGCAAATGCCCCGGGCGAATCACTCAAACCCAAAGCATGCAGCAGATGGTAATATGCCGTGTGAAGATTGCTGTTGAGCAGCGTTTTGTCGACCTCATTTTCCGCCGAGTCGTAAAGCCGGCGCGCAATGCGATAACTGGCAAAAGCCATCCGCACCTGGCAGCCGATTCCCAGACTCCTGGCTAGGGCTATGGGATGGTCTTTGCCATCCCTCTTTCCCGGTTGGTTCAGATAGTGAGGAAGTTTGCATAAATTGTAGCATGCTCTTAAATTGAGCTCAGAACAAGCCGTGTAATATGCCAGTAAATCGATATTTTCATCAATGCTATGGAAGGTCCGGAGATCTCTTGAACTGGGAGCAAACATCCCCAGAGTTTTATTGTATTCCTTGTGGCTGATCATTAATGCTCCAATGATTTCCGGTCGGTTGAGAAATGCCATCTGTTCCAATACCGGAATATCGGAAAATTTGAATTCAGGTAATTCCTGTTCCAAAATCGAATCATCCACGCTAATAACATCATCCGGTTTCAGCCCCGACAATTTACGGAACTCACTACAACTTTTTTCCCAATATTGCTTATATTTTTCATCACCGGAAATGTTTTTCATTACCTTTTGGATCGCAGTGACTTGAAAATACAGGCATGCGGCTTCAAATGATAAATTCTGCGCCATCCGGTCCGCCAGGGATTTTTGCAGCAATACCGGCTCATCGATAACACTGCTGTTTACGAATGCCAGGGAGAAATCAGTTAAAGCATGAATTTGATTGATTCCGTAAAGACTTTTCTTGTCCATCAAATCCTGAAACTGCATATCCGGCAATTCTTTGTAATTCACCAAGCCGTAAATATCGTCCTGTTCCAATGGCGAAACACCTTCCTGCAACTCAGGGAGCAGGCCGAGAGTTTCAGCGGTTTTCAGCTCCTGTTCAATCTTTTGATTCTGCTCCGCCAGCCTGGAATCAAGATTGGTTTTTACGGCCCTTTCCATGCATTCCTGCAAAGAAATAGTTTTGACCTCAACCGAAGAATTGCATCCGGCCAAACAAAACCCCGCGACAATACCAGCTAAAATCAATCTCATTTGTGTATCCCTTAATAGATGCCAATAATATTTTCTAGAAATTTTGACTAGTTGCTATGAGTTATTTCTGCAATTTTTGCAGCTTCAATAGCTTTGTGCAGTTTCTCCAGTAATATTTGCTTGGGGGGCAAAACAGTCAAATAGTCTGCGACTTTAATATTACTCTTTTCTAATTGAAGAAGCTCAACATGTTCCTGATTTTTTCCTGCGCACAGAATCAAGCCGACAGGTTTATTTTCGCCTTCCACAGATTCATATTTTTCCAGGTACCGTAAATAAAGTTCCATCTGGCCTTTATATCCAGCTTCAAATTCTCCCAATTTCAGCTCGATTGCAATGAGACATTTTAAGCGTCGATGAAAAAACAAAAGGTCAATTTTATAATCCCGATTGTCAATTGTAATCACCTTCTGCCTGGAAAGAAATGCAAAGTCACTGCCTAACTCAATGATGAAATCTTTCAGTTGATCTATGATGGCTGTCTCCAGGTCATGTTCCGAATAGGTGTCTTTCAAGCCAAGAAAATCAAGAATGTAAGGGTCGCGAAAAACCAGATCTTCAGATAAGAGCTTTTTTTGCTGTAGTAATGCAAGATCACTTTCAATGGTCTTTTTCGGCTTTTTACTGATGGCGGTTCTTTCATAAAGCATTGAGTTGATGCGATCTTGAAGCAAGCGGACACTCCAGTGTTCCAATTTACACATTTCCGCATAAAATGAACGCTTCAACTCGTCATCAATACGAATAAGTATCCGGATATGGCTCCAACTTAATTCTGCACACAGTGTGCGCACAATTTCGAACTCGGAATACAACTCTGCAAGTTGAACACATATATGCAATTGACGTGAGCTCCACCCTGATCCATAAGCTTCGGTCAGCTGTTGCGATAAAACTGTAATTGTCTGCTCTCCATATGAACCGCGCTTATTTGTCAATATATCATCAAGTATTCTTTTGCCGACTTGCCAATAAAGCAGGGTTAAGGCGCTATTTACCGCAGTGCTGACCGTTTGTCTTGTGGATTCGATAAGACTTTTTATGTCTACCAGCAGATTACTGTCCAAATGATTCCCATTTTTACTCTTGAGTGCCATAGCATGAGCCTATATCGGATGTTTATAGATCTTTTAGAAATATAGATGGATTGAGCAGATTTACAAGTAACACGCTAAATATCCTTGTGGCAAATAAATAAGGTATATTGAATTTCTTTCATTTTTTCTCGGAATTATATTTGACATGGTACTACATGTGTAGTATGTTTACTACATGAATAAGATAAGCATAAGTGAATCGGAATGGATGGTCATGGAGATTCTATGGGGAGAATCGCCCTTGAGTGCGCGTGAAGTATTTGACCGGATGCCGGAGGCGCGGCTCGACTACCGCACCGTCAGGACACTGTTGACCCGGCTGCAGGAAAAGGGTGCGATCGAGCGTGTCGATTCGCATGGGCTGTGGGTGTTCCATCCCGCTGTGGACCGGCGGTCGGCGCTGCGGGAGAAAAGCCGCAGCTTCCTGCAAAGCTTTTTCGGCGGGCATTCGGAACTGGGAATCGCGCATTTGATCGAGGACGAAAAACTCTCCGAGGAAACCATCGAAAAACTCCATCAGTTGCTCGAAACCAAAAAGAAGAGGTTGAAAAAGTGAGTTTCTTCTTCAATGCATATCTGTATGGAGCCCTGAGCGTCGCCATCGGCGGACTGCTGCTGCATTTTTTCCGGGACCGGATTTCCGGCAAAGTGCTGTTTGGGCTGTGGATACTGCTGGCGCTTCGGATGTTGCTGCCGATACCGGCGCCGTGGCCGGAAATACCGTTTGCCGGATGGGTTGCGCCGACGGTGGCCTGTGTCTGGCTCGGACTGGCGGCGATTCAACTGATCCGGCTGGTTTTCCGCACTAAACTCCAGCGGGCGCTGATCATTCAGTCCGAGAGCGAGCCCGATGAAATACTGCATCAGGAATTCCTCCGCGCCCGAAAAACCATCCAGCTGCACGGGCGTCCGGCGCTGGTCAGCAGCAGTGCCGAATTCGTGCCGCTGCTGTCGGGCTGGATGCAGCCGCTGGTGGCGCTGCCGGATAAACTGCTGAGCGAGGCTTCGCCGGAAATGGTGCGCATGATCCTGATTCACGAGTTGACCCATTTGAAACGCCACGACTTGCTGTGGACCTATCTGTTCTGCTTCGTCGCGGCGCTGAACTGGTTCAATCCGCTGTTTGCAATGTTTGCCCGCGATTTCAATACCGCCCGTGAGCTGGCCTGTGACCGTGATGTCCTCGCCGCACTCCCGGAGGAACAGGAAGATTATGGTCATTGTCTGCTGTACGTGGCATTGGCCATGCAGAATATTACCCACAAGCTGGTCGTGGCCGGCATAACCGAGGAAAGCAGTATCATGAAAAAACGAATCACTCAAATTGTCGAACCGACCCGCAGATATTTCGCGCCGCTGGCGGTATTTCTGCTGTTCTACCTGGCGTCGCTGCTGCCCGGCAGCTTGCTCCACAGCGCCGAAGCGCCGGACTGGCGGATTACCCAGGAACAGAAAGCCAATGTCGAACAGCTGAAAGCCATGCAGCAGAAATTTCCGGCCATCGCCGCGCAAACCGCCAGAATCGTCTCGTACAAGGAAGAACAGTTCTCGATCGTAGTCACCGAATTCAAGACCGTCAAAGACGCCGAGGGCTATTGGAACTTCCGGCAGCAGAATACGATGACGCTGCACCTGCAGAATGGCAAGAAACACCTAGAAGTCTACACCAAAAGCGTCAATATCATGGCGTGGGTCTGGGCCGATTTCAAGCCCGATCCGGCCATCCGCAATATGGCGCTGCTGGCCTCGAACGGCGTCGAATTCAGCAAAATCAATCTGATGCTCGACCCGATGCTGAGCCAATTCGGTGCTAAACTCGGCGGCAATCCGCTGGCCTGGTACAACGCTTTTTCCAACTACGGACAACTGAATTATATCTGGTTCGACAAAGACAAAGTCACAGCGGACACCATGCGCGACAAACTCGTCACGCTGGGCGGCAAAACCGAAAACGCCATCATCCTCTCCCCCGAACTGCTGCTCGAATTCATCCCCTACGGCACGGATTTTCAGAAAAATCTGCCGGAACTTCTGAAGAAAACCCCGCCGGAAAAATTCTGCCCGGAATTTATTTTCTAAGGGAACAAAAGCATTCAGGGAAAACGGCAAACTTTTGCAAAGTTTTCCCTTTTCCCCGAACCCCTTTGACCCTTTCAAAACTTCTTAAGATCAGGCGGTTTATGCAACTGTGATGCAGTTGCATAAACCGCCCGTTTTTTAAAGAGTTTGGAAGGATGGCGGGGGTATGGGGGAGGAAGGAGAACCTTTGCCAAAAGGTTTCTTTCCTCCTCCATGAACTTAACGTGCGGCCCAGAGGATGCCGCGAATCATGATCTCGAGGACTTCGGGGACCTGGAAGTCGGCGGCCACGTGACCCAGCGATGAGTAGAAAACCCGGCCTTGGCCGTAGCGCCGTTTCCAGGCGACCGGCATTACGGTGCCGGCGATCCATTCGCAGTGTTCGCCGCTGAAGGTGGTGGTGGCGAGAACCTCATTGTTCGGGTCAACGTGCATGTAGTATTGTTCGCTATGCATGCGGAAGTCTTTGAGACCGGCCACGATGGGGTCTGCGGAGGTGATTTTGACTTCGTAATCCATGATGTTGCCGGGGTGGGCGACCCACTGGCCGCCGGTCATGAACTGGTATTCGGTATTGTCGCGGAAGGCGTCGCACATGCCGCCGTGCCAGCCGGCGATGCCGATGCCGTTTTTCACGGCGTTCAACAGTGCTTTGCCGGGTTCGGCTTCCAGCTTACCCATGGTCCAGACAGGGATGATGACGTGGTATTTTTCGGTCAGATCGGGTTGCAGCAGGCATTCCTGATGGTCGAAGATATCGGCGGTCATGCCGCGTTTCTGTAGTTCGGCGGCCACGGCGTCGGAGGTCTGGACAGGTTCATGGCCGGTCCAGCCGCCGCGGAAGATCAAAGCTTTTTTCATAGGGTGGTTCTCCTTAAATTGGTTAATCCAGCTGGCCGCTTTTTAAGCCGGGGGGCAGTGGGGCGGGGCGGCCGCAGGTGCTTTTCAGTTCGACGGTCCGTCCGGTTTTCGAGGCTTCTTCGATGGCGCACATGATGTCGAGCACGTGAAACGCCAGTTCGCCGCTGCAGCGGTGCGGGCGGTTCAGGACGATTCCGGCGGCCATGTCGGCAAGGCCGATGCAGCGCATGTTGTCATTGTAAATGAAGGTATTCGCGGCGGGCGCGAGATCGGCGGTCAGGCCGTATTGGAAAAAGCGGACGTCGCCGTTGAAGGCGTTCGGGTCCGGCACGTGGAGCGCGCCTTCGGTCCCATAGAGCTCGATTTCCTTGTAATTGCTGTGTTTCCAGGCGTCGAAACTGGTGATCAGCGTGATGACCGCGCCGGAATGGAACTCCAGCACAGAGGCGTAATGCGTATCGACTTCCACCGGGAAGGATTTGCCGGTGTTCACGCCGACGCCGGTGCGGGTGGCGACGGAGCGGTTGTTGATGGCGGCGGCTTTGCGGACCGGGCCGAGCATGTTGATGAGCGCGGTCAGGTAATAGGGGCCCATGTCGAAGAGTGGGCCGCCGCCCTGCAGGTAATAAAACGCCGGTGCGGGATGCCAGGATTCGTGGCCGTGGCAGAGCATAAAGGCGGTGCCGGCGGTGACGCGGCCGATCAGGCCGCTGTCGATGAATTTGCGGCAGGTCTGGTGGCCGCCGCCGAGGAAGGTATCGGGGGCACAGCCGACGCGGAGATTTTTTTTGGCCGCGAGTTCGAGCACCTTGCGGCCGGACGCCGCGTCCAGCGCGAAGGGTTTTTCGGAGTAGACGTGCTTGCCGTGTTCCAGGGCGCGGAGGTCGATTTCCACGTGCGACTGCGGGGTGGTCAGGTTCAGGATGATATCGATTTCGGGGTCGCGGAGGAGTTCGTCCACCGTCACGGCCTGGAGCTCGTAGGCTTCGGCTCTGGCGCGAGCGGTTTCGGGATTGAGGTCGGCGCATTTGGTGATGGTGAGGTGTTCGAAAATCCGGGCGTTTTTCAGATAGGCTCCGCTGATGTTGCCGCAGCCGATTAATCCAGCATTCATACGATAATCCTTATTTGCTAAATTGACAATTTGTTCAAGTCCATATATATTATATCAGCAGAAGCATGAAATTTAAATAGACAAACTGTTCAAAAAAATGTATCTTCAATCCAAACATTTCGGGGGGCACCAGCGGAGCGTGGGGCTGCTGCCGAAAATCATCAACATCGGGTTATTGCCCCGCAAAACCGAGCGGTGCGGCATTACGTTCGATTCCTGCAATTTCTCATTTATCCTGAGCGGTAAAGGCGAATATTACCTGAAGGGGCGGCGCCATGAAGTGGCCGCGCCTTGCGTGATCTACCAGTGGCCCGGGGAGCCGATGGACTACGGGCCCGGCCCGGAATGGGCGGAGCTGTACCTGATTTACCCGCCGGAACTCTTCGGCATGTTCCGTGAGGCGGGGCTGCTGGACCCGGAGAATCCGGTGCGCCCGCTGGCGGATGTGGTCCGCGCCATGGAAATGAGCGAAAAGCTGCAGGAGACGATCAACCGCCCCGGCGTCAGCGCCGACGAGGTTGACCTGCGGTGCTATGAGCTGCTCCTGACCAGTATGGTGCGCGGCAGCGCGCCGGAGGGGGCGGACAGCCGGCTGGAGAAAATCCGGGCGTACCTGGAACGGGATTACGGACACGAGGCGGACTGCGCGGCGCTGGCGAAGTCGCTGGGGATGTCGCTCTCCGGGCTCAGGCGCTACTGGCGGACGAAGCACGGGCCGGAGTCGTTTTCGCACTACCGCGCTTCGGCGCTGCTGCGCGAGAGCAGCCGGCTGCTGATCGAAAGTAAACTGCAGATCAAGGAAATCGCCGCGGAGTTGGGATTCAGCGATCAATACTACTTCAGCCGGAAGTTTCACCGGACCGCGGGCATGACCCCTTCGGCTTACCGGAAGAAATACGCCGTCCGGCCATAAAATAATATTGCTAAAGCAATAAACCATTCCTTGAAATAAAGTACAAAATAAGATATATTAACCCAATGAGCAAGTGAGATCGATTTATGGAGAAAAAAATTTGCCGGATCTGGAACAGGATCATATAGAAGAACCGGGTCATCCCGTGGATATGGGGGACTCCGGTAATATTTTTGACTCGGACGAGCAGCTGGACCGCTCGATCCGGATGGCTCCTACTGACCTTTTTCTGGGGGATATCGGCACAACGGCGAGCGGGTTGTCGTTCAGCAAGGCACAGAGTAATTTCGCTTTGCGGCTGAGCCAGACCTACCGCAATCTGGTTTCCGGTTTCTCCACGACCCGGGTTTTTGACCTGGACGAGACCAATGCCAACGAGACCGTGGAGCCGCTCCACCCCGAGACCAGCGACGCCGAGGCCCTGAACAGCGATTTGAATTTGCTGGAAAACACGATTGAGCTGAAAGAGGAAATCGCCAAGGGCGGGCAGGGGCGGATCAATAAAGGGTACGACAAGAAATTCTGCCGGACCATTGCGGTGAAATCGCTGCACGAGCACCTGAAGGGACGTATCGACCGGCGGAAAGCGTTTATTTCCGAAGCCAAGGTTACGGCCCAGTTGGAGCACCCCGCGATTATTCCGGTTTACGGACTGTTTGAGGACGATGACAACGGGCTGCACCTCTCGATGAAGTTGATCCGGGGTCGGACGCTGAAGGAGTACCTGGAGCGTACCCGCATCATGCTCCGCCAGATTCCCAAGGCGCGCGTGCCCGGGCAGGAACAGAAGTTGCTGATGAAGCGGCTCGACACCTTTCAGCGTGTTTGCGAAGCGATTTCCTATGTGCATCACCGTCGGGTGGTCCACCGCGACCTGAAGCCGGAAAACATCATGATCGGCAGTTTCCACGAAACCTATGTCATGGACTGGGGTATCGCCGAATACCTGCCCGAGAACACCACCGGCAGTCCGGAAAATCTGGCCGGCACGCTGCAGTATATCGCCCCGGAAGTCATCAACAAGAAACCCTACGACCACCGTTCGGACATCTTTCTGCTGGGGTTGATCCTGTATGAAATTGTGTTCCTGAAGCAGGCTTATGCGCCGGAGAAGGACCGCAAGAAGGCGGTGATCAAGGCGAGGACTTGCCAGGTGGAGCCGTTTGAGCACCGCTTCGGATGCGTTGTCGACATCGATTTGAAAATGATCATCGCCAAGGCGCTGGCGCCGAGCCCGAACAGCCGTTACCAGAGCGTCAAGGCGCTGGAAAGCGACCTTCGTAAATACAATATGGGGGACGAAACCTCGGCCAATCCGGACGGGCACATCGGCAAAATCCTGCGCAAAATGCGGCATCACTACAAAATCCTGCTTTTTACCAGCGTTTTCATGCTGCTGCTTTTCAGCATTCTCTGTTCGCTGTGGCTGTACCGGGAAGTCGAGAACCGCAGTATCGCCCAGAAGCGCGAGAGCGCCATGGCGGAAATTTACTCCAAGGGGCTTTATTCCTGTACGCAGTTCGATATGCGCTTCAAGAATTACGAATATTTGGTTTCGGCGCTGGCCCGCGCCACCGCACTGCTGCTGGACAGCGAGGTCATCGACAAAGAATACAAATTTTATACCTACGAAGACGGCAAGGACCCGGAAAAAGCTCCGCCCGGATTCGCTTATGCCCCGGTTTACCGGAAGCAGATTGACACGGAGCATATGATTTTCGTGCCGCCGCCGCATGAGAAGGAGAAACTCTCGCCGGAAATGCTGCGTACCATGAAGCTGGTTTCCGGACTGGAAGCTACGCTGCGTGAGACGGTATACCAGAGTCTGCGGCCATTGGTTCCGGCCGGTACCCCGGATTCCGAGCTGCCGGAAATCATGCGCGACAAGATAAAGCCGCCGCTGATGGTGGCTTATGTGGAACTGGCCAACGGATTGACCGTGGGCTACCCGTACGAACTGGATTATTCGGACGACTATGAGCCGACCAAGAATCCGTGGTACAAGGAGGCGCTGGACAATTACGGCAAGCCCTATTGGGACCCGCCGGATATCGATATCGGGGAATTGCGGGAGATTGTGCTGACCTGTTCGCGCAGCGTAATCAACGTCCGGGGCCAGATCGTCGGGGTGGCCCACGCGGATATTTCGTTGAATTCGCTGATCAAGATGCTGGACGAGACGGGGAACTCGGGCAGTTTCATCGTCAACAAGCTCCTGATCGATACCCAGGGCCGGGTCATGGCGGACAGCGCACAGGATTTTGTGCCGACGCGGGTCGGCGAGACGGTGGAGTTCGCCAAATTCGAGCCGGCCGAACACCTGCAGGAGATGTGGGCCAAGAAAAACGGCTGGATTTTCTACACGAAAGACAAAGTGAACTATTTGTATTTCTATCTGGAAATCAAGACCTTGAATATGTTGTATGTCGAGCTGATCAATTTCGATGAATTGATCGGGAAAAGATAAAGGACCAGAGCACAATGACAAACCGCCATAAAATACGGGATTTGGACACTGATCTTGAGATCAAGGTGGAGCCGCAGAGCAGTGCCTCGAAAATGTCGGGCCCGGAATCCGATCTGTCTGAAATGTTCGGCCCTCAGTCGGGCAATAAGTTCAAGACGGTTATTACCAAGACCCGCAATATATTTCAGGGCGGCAGCGGCTGCAAAATCTCTGACTGGAACGATGTCCACGACTTCGACGACAATACCCCTATCAGCAGCAATGCTTCCGACGACGAGCGGGTCACCGAGAACCTCGAGGATCTGGAAGACTGCGTTTACCTGGAAGAACAGATCGCATTCGGCGGCCAGGCGTATATCAGCAAGGCGTACGACCGGCGGTTCCACCGTACCGTGGCCATCAAATCGCTTCACCATGACCTGAAGGACGATGAACATTACCGGAAGTCGTTCATTGCCGAAACCCGCGTCACCGCCCAGCTTGAGCACCCCTCGATCGTGCCGGTTTATAACATCTACGGCGACGAGGAAAACGGGTTGCACCTGGCCATGAAACTGATCCATGGCCGCACGCTGAAGGAATACCTGGAGCGGACGTGCACCCGCTATAAACTGCTCTCCAAATCCGAACTCACGCGTTACGAGCACGCGCTGCTGCGGAAGCGGCTGGAAATTTTCCAGCGGGTCTGCGACGCGATTTCCTACGCCCACCACCGGCAGGTCATTCACCGCGACCTGAAGCCGGAAAACATCATGATCGGCAGTTTCAACGAAACCTACGTCATGGATTGGGGCATCGCCGAGTTCAACGGCAGCATCAAATCCAAACCCGACCGTCCCTACGGCACCGCCGGCACCCTCCAGTATATGGCGCCGGAAGTGGCCAACAAGGAACAGTACGACTGCCGCTCGGATATCTATTTGCTGGGGCTGATCCTTTTTGAAATCGTGTTCCTGAAACAGGCTTACTCGCTGCCGGTCAACCGCGAGGATGCGCTGCACAATACCAAATTCTGCCTGATTGAATCCTTTGAACACGAGTTTCATTGCAAAGTGGACAAAGACCTGAAATACATCATTGCCAAGGCGCTCAATCCGAATCCTGCGTTGCGGTACCAGAACGTGAAGGACCTCTCCACGGATCTCCGGAATTACGAGTCGGGGGATGAGATTACGTCGCATCCCGATAAATTCTTCGGCAAATTGCGCCGCCAGCTGCACAGCCACTACCAAATGCTGATTTTCACCTGTTTGATCCTGGTCATCCTGGTCGTTGTGGGGGGGCTTGCGGCCCTGGCGCGCGACATCCGGGTGCACCAGCAGGCCAAGAACCGCGACGACGCGCTGGGGGAAATTTACTCCAACGGTATTCTCTCCGGCTCGCAGTTCGACTCCTATTTCCGGAATTATGAATTCCTGGTCAAATCCTGTGCCAATACGACGGAACTGCTGCTGAACGACAAGCGCCCGCCCGCCGAGCAGAACTACGAACTCTATACCTTCTACGAAGGCACCAAAACCAGGTCGGTGCCGCCTGACTTCAATTTCGCCTCGACCTACGGGCGGAATGTTTCGTGGGATCACATGCTTTACAAACTTCCGGATTCGGAAGACGCCAAGCCCGACGCGGAAACCCTCCGCCGGATGCAGCAGCTTTATCCGTTGAAAAACGTTCTCTCCAAGGCCATTTTCGGCAGTTTGAAATCAATCGTTCCGAATGCCACACCCGCCGAGCTGAAGAAAATCGCCACGTCCGAAATCCGCCCGCCCCTCTCGGTGGCCTATGTCGGGTTTGACGACGGCATGACCGTGGGTTATCCCTACGAACTGGATTACTCCGATGATTTCGACCCGCGGACGCGCGGGTGGTACACTCAGTCCGCCGCGAATCCGAGCCGGCCGTTCTGGGGGGTCTATATCGACTCCGGCTATGCGAAAAGCATCGTGCTGGTCTGCTCGCAGGCCATCACCGGCAGCGACGGCAAGACCGTGGCCGTGGCTTCGGCCGACATTTCGCTGATTTACCTGTTGCGGACGCTGGAGGAAACCGGCAATGTCGGTACGTATGTCAAAAATAAACTGCTGGTCGACGCCGAGGGCAATATCATCGCCGATACCGCCCACGACCTGAATGTGATCAAGGTCGACGGCAAACTGGAATTCCGTAAAATGGATTCCCCCGAACTGCTGAAAAGCATGCGGGAACGGAAAAACGGCTGGTTCTTCGTCAAGGAAGGCAAAACCGATTATCTTTATGTGTTCCTGGAGGTTGAGACGCTGCATTGGCTGTATATCGAAAAAATCGACTTCGGCGAATTCACCAAAAGGCAATAACAGGAATTTATTCATATGAGCAGGCCCGAACGCGCAAGCACCACCCGTATCATCAATAAAACGGTGAAGATGGACAAGACGGTGAAAATCGACCCGTCCAAGCCCGCCGCGCCACCCAAGACTCCGGCGCCGACCGTTACGCCCGCCACGCTTGTGCCTCCGGGGACCGTTACCGCCAACACCACCAACCTGGGTACGCTGCTCGGCTCGACTTATCGGAATTTCGTCAGCGGCCTGACCGGTACCACCATCACCGACTGGAACGACTCCTTCACCTACGCGGAAGTCGACCCGCTCGCGCCGGACACCACCGACGAGGAAATCGCCGCCGCGAACCTCGACGATATTCACGACAATATCGATCTGCAGAGCGAAATCGCCCGCGGCGGCCAGGCCTGCATAAGCCGTGGCCTCGACCGGAAATTCAACCGGGTCATCGCGGTCAAATCCCTGCACGATGAGCTGAAGGACAAGAGTGAGCACCGCCGGGCATTCGTCACCGAAGCCCGCGTCACCGCCCAGCTCGAACACCCCTCGATCGTGCCCGTCTACGGCATGTATGAGGACGATGAAAACGGCCTCCACCTCTCCATGAAGCTGATTCGCGGCCGCACGTTGAAGGAGTACCTGGACCGTACCCGGATGCATTACCGCCGGCTGACCAAGGTCGAGCGCAGCCGCCATGAGCGGGCGTTGCTGTGGAAGCGCCTCGGCATTTTCCTGCGGATTTGCGAAGCCATTTCCTATGTGCATCACCGCAAGGTCATTCACCGCGACCTGAAGCCGGAAAACATCATGATCGGCAGTTTCAACGAAACCTACGTCATGGACTGGGGCATTGCCGAGTATCATGACGATGAGCACCCCCGCGAAAAACGCGTAGCCGGTACGCTGCAGTACATCGCCCCCGAAGTCATCAACCAGCAGGACTACGATACCCGTTCGGACATTTTCCTGCTGGGGCTGATCCTTTATGAAATCGTATTTCTGAAGCCGGCGTACCCGCCCTCCACCACCCGCGACGAAGCCATTTACAAGGCCCAGCGCTGCCTGATCGATCCCTTTCAGCACAAATTCAAGTGCAAAGTCGACCTGGACCTGAAGATGATCATCGCCAAGGCTTTGATGTCGAACCCCGACAAACGTTATCAGACGGTGAAGGAGCTCACCGACGACCTGGCCGCCTACGAAATCGGCGAGGAAGTTTCCGCCAATCCCGACAATATTGTTGAAAAAATCCTGCGGAAACTCCGTCATCATTATAAATTTCTGCTGTTCACCAGCATCACTCTGCTCCTTGCCTTCGCGGTGTTGAGCGCCGTCGCCATGTACCGGGAAATGAACCACCGCCGCCTTGCCGCCCAAAAGGATCACGCCATGTCCGTGATCTACTCCAAGGGCATGTATTCCTGTTCGCGCTTCGACCGGCAGTTCCGCCATTACGAATACCTGCTTTCGGTCATCGCCAGCGAGGCCGCGCTGCTCTCCAAGGCCGAAAACATCCAGAACGAGCACGCCAGATATTATACGTTCAACGATCTCTTCAGCACCGATACGGCGCCGCCGGACTATGGTTACTCGCCCACGTTCATGAAGAATATTTCCCTCGATCACGCCATGTTCATTTATCCCGGCATGGCCGCGCCGCCGCCGCCGCAAATGGTGAAAATGATGCAGGTGCTCTATCTGCTGAAGGACAGCCTCCGCGCCGCCGTGGTCAACAGCATGGGCGACAATATTCCCGAGGGCGCCACCACGGCCGAGCAGAACGAAATCATCCGCAACCAGGTCAAGCCGCTGATTTCCTGGGTGTATGTGGGCTTTGGCAACGGGCTCCATATTTCGTATCCGCCCCGCACCGACGTGGCCCACAATTACGATCCGCGCAAGCGCGACTGGTATGCCGAGGCCGTCAAAACGCCGTATCACGCCATCTGGAGCGCCCCCTATGTGGACACCGGCGAACTCAAGGATATCGTGGTTTCCTGTTCGCAGGCCATTGTCAACGAAAAGAATGAAGTCATCGGCGTCGCCGGCGCCGACGTTTCGCTGAGCCAGCTGATCGCCATTCTCCACAAGACCGGCAACCAGGGCGACTATATCAAAAACAAATACCTCGTCGACAAGTCCGGCCGGATCATTGCCGACAGCACCGAGAAATTGCTGGCCGCGCGCACCCAGAACGACCAGCTCGAGTTCCGGCAGTTCCCCTATTCCGATCTCCTGAATGAGATGTGGGGCGAGAAAAACGGCTGGCGTTTCTCCTCGGAGCGCGGAATCAATTACTTATATTTCTTCCTCGAAATCGAGTCCCTCGAGTGGTTGTATATCGAACGGATCGACTTTGAAGAACTGTTGAAAAATCATTGAGGGGAGAGAATACCATTTTGAGCAGAAGCAAGGATCAGGGAAAAACGTCAAAGTCTTACGGCGCCACCGAGTCGGGGCCGCATCTCGAAGATTTGTTTACCAATACCTACCGGAACGTACTTTCGGACCTGGACGAGACCGCCGTTTCCACCGGTACCTGGAGCGACACCATCGGCGAAAAGGACGACGAACCCGTCCGCCCCGGCACCTCCGAGGAGGAGATCACCGGGCAGACGTTTGACAACATCGAGGACAACATCCTCATCCTGGGGCCGATCGCCAGCGGCGGCCAGGCCTACATCAACCAGGCCATCGACAAGAAATTCAGCCGGACCATCGCCGTCAAATCCCTGCATGACAAGCTCAAGGTCAAGCCCGAGTACCGCCGCGCCTTCATCACCGAAGCCAAGGTCACCGCCCAGCTCGAACACCCCGCGATCATTCCCGTTTACGGTATGTACGAGGACGAGGCCCAGGGCCTTCACCTCTCCATGAAACTGGTCCGCGGCAAGACGTTGAAAGACTATCTCTCCCGCCTCCGCAACCATTACCAGAAGCTCCCGTACCGGGAAATGGTGCGCAGCGAGCGCTCGCTGATCTGGAAGCGCCTGAATATTTTCCTGCGTGTCTGCGAAGCCATTTCCTATGTCCACCACCGTAAGGTCATTCACCGCGACCTGAAGCCGGAAAACATCATGATCGGCAGTTTCAACGAAACCTACGTCATGGACTGGGGCATCGCCGAGTACCGCGAGGACGGGCAGCACATTGCCGGCACCCAGGTCGCGGGCACGCTGCAGTATATGGCTCCCGAAGTCATCCGCAAGGAACCCTACGATACCCGCTCGGATATTTTTCTGCTCGGGCTGATTCTCTATGAAATCACGTTTCTGAAGCGCGCCTATACCTCCTCCAAAACCCGCGAGGAGGCCATCGACAAAGCCAGCCATTGCCGTGTCGAGCCCTTTGAGCATCTCTTTAAAAATAAGGTCGACGAGGACCTGAAGCGGATCATCGCCAAAGCCATGTCTCCTGACCCCGACCTGCGCTACCAGAGCGTGCAGGAGCTCACCTCGGACCTGAACAATTACGAGATGGGCGACGAGGTCCGGGCCAATCCCGATAACTTCGCCCGCAAAATCCAGCGCCACTTGCGGCACCATTATAAAATGATGCTTTTCCTCTGCGTGCTGCTGCTGTGCGCCTTCGCCACCGCTCTCTCGATCGGGCTGTACCGCGAGGTGGAGCACCGCCGCCAGATCAACCAGCGCGACCGCGTCATGGCCGAGGCTTATTCCAAAGGCATTTACACCTGTTCGCGGTTTGACCGCCAGTTCAAGAATTTCGAGAATATCCTGGTCGCCATCGCCGGCCAGACCGCGCTGCTGTTCCGCTCCAATCCGCAGCAGCCCCATGCTGAATTCTATACCTACAAGGATTCGATCAATCCCGCCAGGTACCCGAAAGGCGTCGTCCACTCCCCGACGTTCCAGCTGGATATTTCCATGGACGACCTGCTTTTCATCCATCCGGAATCCGGCAAAGATCCCTCCGAGGCGATCAAAAAGGAAATGAATGTGCTGTATTATCTGGAGGACAGCCTCCGCGCCGCCGTGGTTGCCAGCCTCGGCAAGGAAATCCCGCTGCATGCTTCAAAGCAGGAACAGAACGACATTATGCTGAACCGCATCCTGCCGCCGCTGACCCTGGTTTATGTGGGGTTGACGAGCGGGCTGCACGTCAGTTATCCTTTCCGCACCGATTACCCTCGGGATTTCGACCCGCGCACCCGCGGCTGGTATACCGATGCCATCCGGGAGCCCCACCGGGCAATCTGGAGCACTCCGTATCTGGACAGCACCGAATCCAACTCCCCGATCGTCATTTCCTGCTCCAAGGGCATTCTTGACCAGGATGACAAGATTATCGGCGTCGCCGGTGTCGACATCATGCTCAGCCAGCTGATCAAAATGCTCTCCAGCACCGGCAATACCGGCGATTTCGTCCTCAAGAAGATGCTGCTCGACAAAACCGGGCGGATCATGGCCGACAGCAGCGGCGAATGGAACCCCATCGTCGTCGGCGAGGAGCTGAAATTTTCCACTCACCCGAGAATGGATATGCTGAAAAAGATGTGGCTCGAACGGAACGGCTGGATTTTCTTCAGCGAAAAAGGGGTCAATTACCTGATTTTCTTCCTGGAAATCGAATCACTGCAGTGGCTTTATATCGAACGCATCGATTTTGATAAGCTGATGAAATCCGTCAACGACTGATGACCCGGTTTTCGAGCGTCAAATCGTATGAGATGTGGTTGATGCCGTTGCGGGTATTGGTTTCGATGGCCTCGCGCAGCTGCAGAAACGAATGGTTGAAATTCGCACGCCGCAGAAACACGATCTTATAACTCTTGCGTTTGTAAATCGCGGTAAATGATAGCTTGTCCGGGTCCGAAACCCAGACATTGTTGACCCTGAATTCCGGGAAATACATCACTGCGATCATCAGGAGATCCATGGCCGGCTGCACTTCCGGGATATCGTTGCCTGGCACCAGGTTCAGCCGTGCGTCCAATCCGTTGACCCGCGGCAGGGTGTTGAGGATGTTCCGGTAGTAATCCACCGGCATGATCACGGTATTGTCGTCCACCACCACCGGGTCGCCGCCGCCCTGGACCATGGCCCGCGGAATCCGCTCTTCGAGCTGGATGCGCAGCAAATCCGGCAGAATCCGCTCCACCGAGGCGTCTTTGATATTGGAGATGGCCGTGAGTTTCTGGCGCAACACTTTCAGGTCCAGTTCAAACAGGTTGTCGCGGTCCAGTTTCAGCCCGAGCTCGGCCTCGATCATGCGGTTGCGTCCGTTCCAGTAGCCGTGACTGCTGGTTTCCACGCCGCGCAGCACGAAATGCGGGTTCTTCGAAAACATCGCCCGCTCCAGCCACAGAAACAGCATCCACACCCCGCCGAAAATAATCAGCAACAAAAAGAGTGCCAGGATGAATTTCAAGATTTTACTGCCGGTTCCCCGCTTTTTTGCATCGGTCCCGGCCGTTTTTTCCTTACGCGCCATAGATTCCTTTATACTTTATTAAGTAATATAACTCACCGAACGCCGACTTTCAACCTTTCTTGGGGTCGAAAATCTTCCGCAATCCCTCTCCGGTAAAATTGAAGGCGCAAACGATCAGAAACAGCGCCAGCCCGGGAAACAGCGTCATCTGCCAGTAATGAAACGGGTCCTCCAGCGCCAGCCGCAGCAGTCCGCCCCAGCTGGCCGTGGGCGCCTGCACCCCGAATCCGAGGAAGCTCAGTCCGCTTTCCGCCAGGATCGCCCCCACGATGCCGAAGGTGAAGCAGATCAGAATCGGCCCCGACACATTCGGCAGCAGGTGAAACATCATCAGCCGCCAGACCGGCATGCCCGCCACTTCGCAGCTGGCGATATACGGCAGCGCCCGCACTTTGAGTGCCTCGCCACGCACCAGCCGGCAGAACCCGATCCAGTCCGTGAACCCGATCACCGCGATTACCACCAGGATCGACTGCTGGAAACCGTAATCGCGCAGCATCGACATCAGGATCAGCAGCAGCAGAAACGCCGGGAAACAGATCACGATCTCCACAATACGCATGACCAGCAAATCGAATTTTCCCCCGAAATAACCGGAGCAAATCCCCACCGTCGTACCGATGACCAGCGAAATCGCCGTGGCCGCCAGCCCCACCGCCAGCGACACCCGCGCACCATAAAGCATCCGCGCCGTGATATCCCGCCCGATGTTGTCCGACCCCATCCAGTGCCGTGCGTTCGGCTTCTCATTGACTCCGGCTTTCTGTTCGAACGGGCCGTACGGGTTCGGCGCGAAAATCATCGTCCGCCCCGCTTCGCCGCGCATGGCCAGGTAATCCGTCTTGTCGAGCTTGGACTTGACCATTATAAACGGCACCAGCAGCCCCACCGAGACCAAGATCAACATTATCTTTGTAAATTTCGGGAAGCGCCGCCGCGTGAACCAGGCGATCAGGCCGAACGGCAACCACAGAAGAAAGTAATTGAATACGCTCTCCACCACCACTTCCGCGCTGTCCGGAGCGAACAATGCGCGGGCAAACGGCATGCTCCATCCCTCGCCCTCCACAAACATCAGCAGCGGGCGCTGGTTGGAAATCAGCGGCGCCAGCACCGCCAGCAGGATCATGAAAACCACACCGACCAGGCCGGCCACCGCCAGCGGATCGCATTTGTATTTTTTCCATGCTGCCTGCCGCAGCGACAAAACTTCTTCCATCAGACCATATCCCGAAGCAGTTTCAGTTCACGGCTCAGGAGGCGCGTCACTTCGCCCCGGGCCTCCAGCTCCATCATCTCGTCCATAGTCCAGAAGCGAACCTCGTCCACCTCCGACTCCTGCAGGACAAACGGTCCCTCATAGACCGCCTCATAAGTCTGCACGTCCTCCGATTCGAAGTCGCTGCGCACCTGAATGTCAAAGAGAAACTTCAACGCGAGCGGCGCCGTCACCCCGAGCTCCTCGCCCAGTTCGCGCCGTGCCGCCGCCAGATAGTCTTCGCCGGGATCGAGGTGACCGCCCACGGCGGCATCCCATTTGCCCGGCTGGATATCTTTTTTCATCGAGCGCTTCTGCAGCAGGAACCGTCCGTCGGAATGGCGGATCATGATCCGTACGGCGCGGTGAATCAGCGCGGGGTTGCCGTGGCACTCGCTGCGCGGCGCCAGCCCCACACAATTTCCGGCTTCGTCATAGATATCAAACAGTTCGGCCATCATTCATCCTTTTCAAATAATGGAATATACCATCACTCAGCCGATTATGCCAGTTCCGCGCGAAAAAATTCACGGACTTACACGGACTCCAATGGGTTCGATTGCATCCTTTTTTACAGATTTTTCCATTTCCGCCATTGTTTTATTGTTAAGGGACGCTAATTTAATAACGAAATGTTAACAATTAAAGAGATGTAAATGGGTATTAAGAAATGGAGAAGTGCCTGTCAAAATCTGGAAAACGAGGTTGAAAACCTGATCAAAAAATTCTCTTTGCCGAAGCCTACGGCCCAGTTTCTGGTGGCCCGGCGCATCAAAGAGGACGGGATCAACGATTTTCTCAACCCTAAATTGGCCAGCTTAAGCGACCCCTACCGGTTTCCCGGTATTGACAAGGCGGCAGATCGTTTATGGAACGCGATACGTAACCGTGAACCGATATTGATTCACGGGGATTATGATACGGACGGTATCACCGCTACCGCGTTATTGTCGTTGATCCTGAGAAAGAACGGCGCGGACGTCTATTCGTTCATCCCGCACCGTTTCGACGATGGTTACGGTTTCACCCCCGATTCGCTGCGCAAGGCTTTTGCCGCGCACGACAAGGATTTCAAGGTACTGGTGACCGTGGACTGCGGCATTACTAGCAACGATGCGGTGGAAGAAGCCAACAAAATGGGCATCGACACCATCATCACCGACCACCACGAAACCGCGGAAGAACTGCCGAACGCCTATGTCATCATCAATCCGAAGGTCCAGCCGGAACTCGAGGACCTGCAGGTCCTGTCCGGCGCCGGGATCGCCTTCAAGCTCTCGCACGCGTTTATAAAGTACGGGCGCGAGCACAACCTCGGCGGCTTCTCGACCCGTCTCGACGAAGTGCTCGACTATGTGGCGCTGGGTACCGTGGCTGACATCGTGCCGCTGCTCGGCGAAAACCGCATCATGGTCAAATACGGCATCGAAGTTTTGCGCAAACAGTTCCGTCCGGGCATCCGGGCGCTGATCGAAACCTCCAAGCTCCAGGGCGAGCTGACCCCGTCCGACATTACCTTCAAGCTCGCGCCGCGCATCAACGCCGCCGGGCGCGTGGGCGACGCCGGGATCGCGCTGCAACTCCTTGAGTCCGAAAATATTGTCGACGCCTACCGTTTCGCCTCGGTGCTGGAAAAATACAATTTGATCCGGCAGGAGAAGGAACAGGAAATTTTCCAGGAAGCCAAAGAGCAGATCGAGCAAAAAACAGATTTGGCGGAGCGTTATTCGCTGCTGGTGGCGGGACGCGAGTGGCACCAGGGAGTGATCGGGATCGTGGCTTCGCGCCTGGCCCGCGACTACAACCGCCCGGCCATTGTGCTGACCATCCAGAACCAGCACGCCTACGGCTCCGGCCGCAGCGTCGGCACCTTGAACCTGATCGATATCCTCGGCAAGGTTTCACCGCTGCTGGAGCGCTACGGCGGCCACCCGATGGCGGTGGGAATCGGGCTGCTTTCCGAAAAAATCGCCGAGTTTACCGACGCGCTGGAGGTCCATGTCCGCGAGGTCATGAACCCCGACGACCTGCTGGAAGTCACTGAATACGATGGCGAAATCGAGCTTGAGGACCTGACCCCGAAATTCTTCGACCTGCTGCCGCAGCTGGCGCCGTTCGGGCACAGCAACCCGAAGCCGCTGTGCCGCATTTCCGATTTGCAGGTGGTCAAGACCATGCCGATCGGCGACCGCCACACGCGCGGCGTACTGCAGAGCTCCCGCGGCTGCAGCATCGATTTCATCGCGTTCAACCACAAACCCATTGAGTTCCAATGCGGTTCCCTCGATATCCTGTGCACGCCGCAAATCAATGATTATTATCAGACGAAAAAGCCGCAGCTGCAGATCATCGACTTCACCGCCATGGACTGATTCTAAATTTAACCACAAAAATCACAAAAATACACAAAAAAAGAAGATTTATTTAAAAATTTTGTGTCATTTTGTGTTTTTTGTGGTCATAGAAAATTTCCTTGTACGCATTTTCATTTGACAAGTCGGCGTCTGGCGGTATTGTATAATATCAACCCATAAAGAGGAGAAAGGATTATGGCTAACATCAAATTGTACAAGAAAGACGGCGACAAGAAAGCAGCGGAAATCCAAAGCGGCATCGAAAAGAAATTCGGTTTCATTCCCGAAGTTTTCCAGGCCATGGGCCGCAACGGCGCTTTCCTGCAGGACGCTCTCGCGATCAGCGAATCGGCCGGCAAGGGCCTCGACCCCAAGACCAAGGAACTCATCGCCATCGCGGTCAGCGCGGTTAACGGCTGCGACTATTGCGTAGCGGCCCACAGCGCCATGGCCAAGGGCGCCGGCGTGACCGACGAGGAAATCACCGCCGCCATCGAAGTGGCCGCCATGATGAGCCTCTATAACAACTTCAACAAAGCCGCCGGCCTCAAGCTCGACCTGAAGGCCAAGTAACGGAGGTTTGACCGTGCCGGGCAAAGAACACGACTGGAGCGAAATCATCAAGCGGGGCATCGAGTCCGATACGCTTGACTACAAAGCCGCCCAGGACTGGAGCAAGCTCCCCAGGAGCGGCAAAGCCAAGTTCGCCCGTCACTGCCTGGCCATGGCCAATACCAAAGGCGGTTTCGTGGTGGTGGGCGTGGGCGAAGATGCCTCCGGGCAGCCCGCGCTCTTCACCGGTTTGACCAAGGAACAGGCCAAATCGTTCGACCCGACCAGCGTCGGCAACTTCATCAACCGCTATGCCGATCCGCAGATCGATTTCACCCTCGAGCGTCCCTCGGTGGGCGGAAGAAATTATGTGGTTTTTGTCATCCGGCGCTTTCAGACCATCCCCCATGTATGCAGTTCCGGTTGCGACCAGGAGCTGCTGCAGGGGGTTTTCTACATTCGTACTGCTGACGCCGCCAGCCGCCCGGCTTACCGCGCCAGCGAAATCCAGGGCCTGATCCAGCGGGCGCTGCGCAACCAGCGCGAACTGCTCGGGCGCATGATCCGCGGTATTCTTTATGAGGGTAATCACAACCCCACGGAGGAGCAGGCGCAGAGCCGTTTCGTGGAGGAGCGCGGGCACTCGATGGCGTTTTTCAGCACGCGCAAGAAAAATATCCCGGAGCACGCCTTCAGCATCGAACTGAGCGCGGCGCCCACGGAGTACATCGGCGGCAAATACAGCCTTTCGGAGCTGCGCCGCAGTGTTAACGACGCGTTCGAGGTCTATCTCGATTCCGATTTCATCACCGAAAAAGACATCGGCAATGCCTACAATACCAATGTTTCGCTGCGCTCGATCGCCGAAAACCGTACCCGGCAGTGGCAGGCGTTCCAGTCCGGGCTGTTCCATTTCATCGGTTTTTATCCGCTGGAGAACAACAGTATTTCCTATTCCATGCTGATTCGCTTCATTGCCGAGGCCACCCAGTTTCTGGCGAATTTCTACAACGACCTGGGCTATGCCGAGGAGCTCATCCAGATCAAACTGGTGATCAACCGCGTGGAAAATGTCATCCTGCGCGAAAGGGACAAGTCTGACGACGACATTTTCGTCTGCCGTATCCCTGAGATCACCGTGCGCTTGGAGCGTTCGGCCGCCGACCTCAGCAGCGATCCGCTCGCCCATGCCGCGCAGCTGATCAAATCCACCTGCGAGCGCTTCAATTTTCCGGACGGCCGTCACCGCCGGCTGCTGAAAACCCTGCAGACCCATCTCGCCCGCCACGATTAATATGGTGCGCTGCCGTATCATTAAAGGCTGAATTTTGTCTTGCTCAAGCATTGATGCAGGGCAAACGGGCTCTATATTATCTGAAAACCGGAAACAACCCAGGAGCACGAGCCATGCCTGTTGTCGATTTAACGTTGGAAATTTCTCCGGAGACCGCGCGGATAGAGCGTCAGGAGATTATGCTGCAATCCGCCAATACCCGTTATACCGGAGTGGTTTACGAGTTTAGTCATGACTCCATGCAGGGGACATACATCGACTTCCCCGGACACATCAAGGAGACCGAAAACGGCGAGAGCGCCGATGATTTCCCGCTCGGGCGGTTGTACCGCGTGCCGGCCTCGGTAATTCACCTTGAACGCGTCGACGGCAGCGGCGCAGTCACTGCGGCCGAGCTCGAAAAAGCCTTCGGTGGGGTGCCGCGGACCGAAGCGCTGATCATCAATGCGCTGGGACCGGCCAATCCTCAGGATGTCGAACGGCGCGGCGTGTATCTGGATGCGGGGGCGGTGGAGTGGATCATCGCTTCCGGCTGCAAGCTGCTGGTGTCGGACATCTACGAGAGCAAGGCGCTGGACGGCGTGTTCCTGCGGCTTTTTGAGCACGGTATATCCACAGTTTGCGAGCCGGTCAATCTGTGGGGGTTGCCGCCGCAGGTGGAGCTGACGGTGCTTTTCCCGCGGATCATGGGAGTGAAGCAGCTGTCATGCCGGATGATCGCGGAATATTAAAGGAGACAGATTTATGAATAAAGCAGAAATCGTATCGGGTTTGCGCAAGCTCGGATTGAAAGAGGGCGACGCGGTATTGCTGCACAGTTCGCTGGTCAGCCTGGGCTATGTCGAGGGCGGCCCGGACGCCGTGGTCGATGCCTTCCTGGAAGTGCTCGGCGCCAAAGGCACGCTGGTGGTACCGGTATTCGGCGCGCTCGGCATCCTGACCGATACCGTGAAGAAGCGTCCGGGCGCGGTGGTCAGCCCCTGTCCGAAAGGCACGGTGGCGGCGCTTGGCGCGGCGGCGGCGGAACTTTGCCGCGACCATTGGCAGGCGGAGTCCGTGCACGGCGCCGACACGCCTTATACGCGGCTGGCGAAGCTGGGCGGCTATATCTGTCTGCTTGGCGTGGACCAGGACCGCAACACCACGCTGCATTCGGTGGAGGCGCTGCTCGAGCTGCCGTACCTCTCCGACACGACGGCGACTTTTGCCGTTCCCTCCGGCGAGATCGTTGAAAAAAGCTGGAAATACTATCCCGGTCCGCACCGCGATTTTATCGGTTTGGAGCGTTATTTCCGGGAATCCGGGGCGCTGAAAATCGAAAGCATCGGCCATGCCGAGGTGCGTTTGATCAAGTCACAGGACCTTTTTGATATCGCGCTGGCGCTCGGCCGCCGGAACCCGGCGTTTGTGCTGTGCGACAACCCGGCGTGTGCGGATTGCGTGCGGCAGCGCGCGGCGATTTTCGCCCGCCGCATGAGCAAGGAAGCATTTAAACTGACAGCGTCGTCGCGCCTGGCCGGGCGTTACGTGCCGGAAATCATCGAAAATCTGCAGGCGGCCGGGATCAAATACGTCGAGCTCGATTATCTGCAGGGCAGGGCGTGTGCGTTTGCCAGTCCGGAGAAACTGAAAGCCGCGGTGGATGAGTTCAAGGCCGCCGGCATCGGGATCAGCGGTCTGCGGGTGCCGTGCGTGCCGGAGGACCCGGCCAGATTGGTCGAGCTGGCGAATGCCGCCGGAATCGGCCGTCTGCTGCTGCCGTCGGGGGTATTTGTCGAGGCCGCCGGACTGGAAATCGCGTATTTCAACAGCAACCAGGGGGCGAAAGCCACAGCACGTCTGCTGCAGGAAGTTCAGGGGCGCGCCTGCTTCAATCCGTCCGGATTCGTCATGGCAGGCGAAATGCCGTTTCTGCAGTCCTACCGCCTCGGGCGCTTTATCAAAACCATCGGCCAGCTCGATGTTTGCGACAGCACCTGGGCCGGGCAGCCGACCCGCCTGGCGCACGGCAACGGCGAGATCAAGGAACTGATTTCAATCCTGCGCTGTCACAACTTCTGCGGCTGGTTCAACCTCGGCGGCGGCGCCATATATCCGGGGACACTGCAGGACGCCGCCACCGATTTCACTCACTTGCTGGACAACATGTGATTGACGCGGTCACGCAGTCCGAGCAGCCAGGCCGCATCCTGCGGATAACGCTCCATGGTGAGCTTGTAATACAGCCCTTCGTGGATCATATCCAGCACTGCCTGACGGCCGATTTTCTCCTCGAGCAACTGCAGTGAACGCTGGTCCTGCAGTCCTTCGGTGAAAACTTCGTGGCGGAGTGAATCCACCGGGCCGTTTTTGCCGGGGTATACCGCGAAGGAGTCTCCGCTGGGGAACGCCCCGCCCGCGTCGGTAATCTGGAACGGATTGATGTCCTGTTTGAGCGAGAACTGCGTATACCAGAAGTTGTAGCCCCACTGCAGGAAACCGCTCACATTATACACATACAGCAGCGTCCCCAGGATGCGGTTGCGCGCCGACGGCATGGCGAAAAAGCGGTTCGGCACCTTGTCCCACTGGCTCACGCAGTAGTAGGTGAACAGCTGCGGAATATTGCGTTCATAAAACGGCTCGATATGGTTGTTGGCCGGAATCGGAATCCCCACCACGCCTTTGTCGTAGAAATCGATGTTCGACAGCGCGTCGATAATCGGAATATCGCCGATCAGCGGGCGCAGCAGGTCGGCGCCATATTTGTAGCTTTCCAGATGGTCGATGTGGGGTTCGTCGGAAATATGGAAAAAGACGTTTTTCATCAGGCCGAATTTCTTCACCACTTCCAGCAGCTGCGGGATCAGCTGTTTCAGGAAATCGGCGTATTCCGGGGAATTGGCGGCCACGTGCCAGCCGAACTTTTTCTCTTCTTTGCCGTTGACTTTGACCATGATTTTCGGTGTGCACCTGGCGCCCCACTGGGTGAAGGGATGGGCGAAATCGAAGTATTCGAAACCGCACTTTTTGCCCAGCTCGAACCAGCGTTCAAGCTTGCTGAAATCAAACGTGTACTTGCCGTTTTCCAGCGAAATATCCAGCAGCTGGATGGTCGGGCGGTCGATGCCGATGGCGGTATCCAGCGGCTGCGTCCAGAGCGGCGTCAGCAGCATGTTGATGCCGTGCCCGGCGGCGTTGGCGAAGAACTTTTCGAGCAGTGACCAATGGGCCTCGCTCCAGCATTCGACGCCGTAGACTTTGTAGATGCAGTCGGCGTGGAACCATTCGGTACGGATCAACTTCTGCTTGGGCAGCACGGCATCGATGACTTCGACGGTGAAGACGGCGGTGAATTCCTCCTCGGGTACCGCCATGCCTTCGTAGGCGGGCACGTAGCGCACTTTGACCGACACGTCGTAGCTGCCCGGTTTGCAGTTTTCCGGCACGGGCACGGTGACCCACAGCGCCTGCCATTGACGGGGGCGCAAGCTCCAGCGGTTGTCCTCGAGCGGCATCAGCGGGTCGGGGTACATGCCCGGTTCGCGGCGCAGGAAGTTGTCGTCGAAACCATAGCTGACCATGGTGCACGGCGCGAGCTCCACGCTGCGCACGGAGCAGCCCGCAATGGCACTCTGGAGTTCGACTCCGATCCACTGGCGCTCATCCGAGCGGAGTGCGACCTGGAACGACACCGTTTCGCCGCGCAGGGCGCTGCAGCCGCGGCATTCGGAAGCGCGCAGCTCTTCGTCGCTGAACACTTTCTCGAGGGAACTGATGGTCTTGAACTTCAACATTTCTTTAATTCCTTGATTGATTCCCTGACGATCAGGGTAGATTGTAAAATTTTCGGCTCTGCCGCCCGGCCGCTGCGAATGCCCTCCATGAGCAGTTCCAGCGCGATACGGCACATTTTTTCAATATCGATACCCACCGTGGTTAACGGCACCGGGTATAACTCCGAACTCAAAACGTTATCGGCGCCGCAGATCGAAATCTGGTCCGGCACCCGGATTCCTTCCTTGAAACAGCGCTCCATGACCCCGAGCGCGCAGGGGTCGTTCTGGCAGACCACCGCCGTGCACTGGAGCCCGGCCGCCAGCACCTCGCCGAACGCTCGGTAACCCTCGTGCCGGTAACCGCGGCAGGGGACAATCAGCTCCGGGATCAGCTTCCGCCGGTGCCGCTTGAACGCCCGCTCGTAACCGAGGCAGCGCTCGTCGCCGCCCGAGGTCAGCAGCGCGATGCGGCGGTGACCCATCTTGAGCAGCAGCGAAGTGATTTCATAAAATCCGTTGGTCAGGTCCGGGGTGACGCTGGCGCAGCCCAGCGCCGGTACCGGATAAGGCAGGCCGAGCAGCCGGTGCAAATTCTGCTTCAGGAACTTGGTCTTTTTGAAATGATAGAGCCCGCTGCCGATAATCACCCCGTCGCACTCGGAGAGCAGGCTGGCGGTTTTTTCGTCCGGCTGCTCGAAATCCGGGTTGCACACCGCCACCAGCGGCCGCAGCCCCGAGCGGTAAAGGTACCCGATCAGCGCGTTCTGTACCTGCGTTTCGTATTCGCCCACGGCGGGGTTGGAAATGATGCCGATTTTGCCGAGAATCTGTCCGCTGGATGCACCCGGATAATTGACCATGTAGCCTTTGCCGTGAATTGGGATAATCAGTTTCTCCCGTTCCAGTTCGCGAAACGCCCGGCGGATGGTGGTGCGGGACACCTTCAACTTATCCTGCAGTACCCGCTCCGAATCGAGATAATCGGGGCGGCGCTCCGCGATATCCTCGCGGATGTGCTGCATGATCTGCAGATAAAGTTTGTCGCTGTTTTTCGTTGCCATCCAAAGCACCATCTAGTAAAACTGGTAGATACCAGTTCTTAAAATAGTGCATTATTTGGGAATGTCAAATCGTTATTCGAGATTTATGGGTTGGACTGCGCCTGCTCGGTCCATTTCTCCATGGTGGCTTTATTGAGTTCCTCGTCATAGCGGGCAATGGTTTTGAAGGTGCGGCGCTGGATGAACTGACCGGCCTTACCGGCAACTTTTTCGATTACGGTGGCCACGATTTCATATTTTCCCGCCTGCAATCCGTATAGCTGGGTAGTACTGATACCGACTTCGACGGTAGCATTCAGCCAGCCGGAATCGCCGGTGTATTCCAGTTTTTCCGGCCGGTAGTAGCGGAGCCGGAATTGCGGACTGCCGCTGGCGTCTATCGTGGCTATGAATTGTTTTTCTTGCGTATCGTAACCAAGCCGTATATTATAGCGAATAATCGGCTCGACCTGGCTGCAATTCAGCAGCAGATAAGCATCTTTCGGCGGCGCCGGAACATATTTCTTCTGCCACAGTTCGATAAATGAGAAGGTATAATCATACTGTTTCGGTTCTTTGGCTTCCGCGGCCCCGAGCGTCAGCACGAGTACCGGCAGGATTGCCAGTAAACTAAGAAGAATTTTTGCGCGATTTGGCATAATTCACCCCGTAAGTTATTATTAATATGGCGATCAGAATCAAAGGAACCAGCGACAGGAAAGTATTGAGCCTCCACCATTCATTTGGCAGTACGGCGCAAGTAGTTGTAACAGCAGTGGATAATATTAAAACAGGCAACAGTAGTTTCGGACCGAAGCGGCGAAAGAAATAGAGCAGAAAATAAATCCCTCCAAGCAGGACGATATTGCCAATGAACCACACGGAAACGATTTCAACATCGTATGCCTGAGGAGTATTGAAAATAACCTGAAAGGGGAAGCCGGAAAAATAGCTGCATTCATTATCCCCCATGAAGATTATTTCTTTTTTGAACGAAAAAAGCGATATCAGGAAAATATTGATAGCGGACAGTAACATGATCCAGAATTCCACCCCGTCGAGCCTGCTCAGGTACTTCACGAACAAAATGGCAGCCATGAGAATGCATGCGATATCCAGACAGGTCACCAAAACGGGAACATTTCCCCACGGCCCAAGAACATTTGCCAGCATCAAGAGAACGAATAAGCCGCCAAATACCGGCAAAATATAATTCATCGCTTTCAAACCCCGGTTCTTATCAAAATACCACACTGCAAGCAGCCCGGCAACTGCAAATAATCCGACATTCAAAGAGATGGCCCAATACCATGGAGTTTCAGCAGTATATTCATCCGTTATAAACCTGGTCCATTGAAGATCGTATGAGGAGGACAATTCGCGGTACGAAAACGGAAAACCGTAATGAATGACAAGAGTTTCGATCTCCATCAGAAAATTGGCATTGCATTTTACGAAAAATGACAGGAGAATCATCAGGCCGAATTCGGCCGCGATGATAATCCGGTAGATTTTCCTGTTCATATGCCACTCCTGGGTCGCGGTCAAAAATATAGACCGCGAACTCCGGGATTGCAAGATCGAAACTGAAAAAAACAGCTACCGAATCAATGGTGACGAGGCTGCCGGAGCGGCCATTTCCGGCCAGAAATTCGGATCGTCGAGGGTGATGATCAGGAGCGAATATAGCTGATCCAGATAGATTGCCCGAAGATCCGGGGTATTTTCCAGTTTCCGCCGGCCTTGTTCCCGGACGGCCTCGGCTGCGGCGTGATCGCCGAAGCGCAGTGCGGCAATATAAAATTGCGGACAAATGGCCTGGACCAGTTCGGCTTGTTTGGTACTCAGTTTTTGCCAGTAACGTTTGTTCAGGCCGGGAATGCAAGCCGCAGCAAAACTGTTGGCCAGCAGGTCCGGATAGAGTTTCTCAAAGCCTTGATGAACCGTATCGCCTTCGGTGATTGCCCAGGCGAGGTATGGTTTATCTTTGAGGTAAAACTTGTTCAGGGCGGCAGTATTTTTGGCGAGGCGTTTTTTCGCGTCCTTCTGGAGCTTGGGCTCTTTCAGCAACCCGAAGAGCTCGACCGCGGCGGCCAGCCCCTGATTGACTTCGATGGCGTCCATCAGGTATTTGGCTTTGTAGGCGGGCGTGGCCCAGGTCAGGCCGTCCTTCTGTATGGTCGAATTCATGCAGCCATAAGCTTTCTTGGCGGCTGCGGCTACTTTGTCGGGAATTTCTCCATTGTTCAGCCGTGCCACTTTCAGCGCGATCACCAGATAGGTGGCCGTGTAGGAATCGGTCGAATCGTATTTCCCGCTGCTCTCGTAGGAGTCCATGGTACCGGTAAAGTCGCAGATCGAACCATCCTGCTGCTGGTGATCGGCATACCACAGCAGCCATTTTTCGGCGGTATCCTTGATTTCCGGGGCCAGATCGGGGTATTCCGGCATGGCCGCCAGCATGGCGTGGACCGCGAGGTTGCCGAAGTACGGATTGATCCACACCAGATGGTTGTTGCTGGTGATCCGGAGCCCGCCGTCGGGCAGCCTGGCCGCCAGCATGGCTTCCAGGACAACGCGCCGGGAATCACTCCCCGGCACGTTGGCTTCCGGTGTTTTCGCCACCGGTTGACTGCAGCTCAGGATGGCGCCCGAGAAAATCGCGGCTGCCACCGCGGCGATTAAAAAGATATTCTTCATAAAGGAATTAAAAATCCGGTAGTTTCTGGTTATAGAGCCACTTGACCGGATAGGAGGGCTCTACGTGACCGTCGGCAAAGAGCAAGTTGCCGCGCCGCTTACCGTGGGGGCCGAGGTCGCTTTCGCCCCAATCCCGGTAGGTTTCCCCGAACAACCATACCCGTGAGGGGGAACGCACTTGAGAGGGCTCAGCATAGCTAGCCTCTGGGAGAAGTGCATCCGGCCACAGCGGGTCATCCAGTGTTCTCGGGCAGGGAGAGCTTCCGTTTGCCGACCAGCCGCTGGCGCCTTCGTACCAGCGATAATAAGCTTTCTTTTCTTTGACCAGCCATGCTTCCCAATGTGAATTCGACCAATTGTACTCGGAGGGGCAAAGTCCGATGTCGCGGCTGGTAATGTATGGGTTCATGTACTTGTAGATACTGGCGTCCTTCTCTTCCCAGATTTCCTTTTCGGTATTGCCGGCACAGAACGAGGCTCCAAAGATTGTGGCCCAGGAAGGTGAGCCGGGGTCGGTCAGTTTGGCGGGGCCGAACGGCAGTTTGTTGTTGTCGTCGCAGTAGTTGATGACAGCGAGGCCGAGTTGCTTGAGGTTGCTCATGCATTTGGCTTCATGGGCTTTGGCGCGGGCTTTGGCGAGCGCCGGCAGCAGCATTCCGGCCAGGATCGCGATAATCGCAACCACGACCAGGAGCTCGATAAGTGTGAAATAATTTTTCTTTTTTAATTTCATTTTGTGTTCCCTTATTTTAACATTCCGGTATACATCTCCGGAATTGTTTGAATGGCGCATAAAATATCATACTCTTTGAAGAAGTAAAGCTAAAAAATAAAAAAATAGTAAAAATATTTATTTCTTATTAAATTGATAAGGTAAAAAGACAGCAGGATTAATGCTAAATCGGTTCTCATTGCTTAAAAAACAAGAAGTAAAGAATAAAAGTCTACGATAAATATATTTATTTTTTTCGAAAAGGATGCTATTTGATTGATTTGAAATTGATAGTTGATAGGGGACTGGTGTCTTTGTTGATGAGTAATGGTTGGTCAGGTGCGGGCGAAAGGACTGGTTTTTTGCGGGGGCATCGATAAATATGATTTTTTGTGTTCTGCCGATAAATTTCACGTCCGTAGGTTTTGAGGGTTGACATTAAGGGGTTGACAGGCTATATTACTCAGATTACAAAAAAAGATGAAGAGTTATGAAAGCAAACGAATTAAGAAAAAAATATATTGAATTTTTCGTCTCCAAGGGCCACCGCGAAATCAAAAGCGCTCCGCTGGTCCCGGATAACGATCCGACCTGTCTTTTCACTACTGCCGGTATGCACCCGCTGGTGCCGTACCTGATGGGAGCCAATCATCCGCTCGGCACGAGGCTCTGCGATTACCAGAAATGCATCCGTACCGGCGACATCGACGAAGTCGGCGATCCCGTGCACCTGACCTTCTTCGAAATGCTCGGCAACTGGTCGCTGGGCGATTATTTCAAGGAAGACGCCATCAAGTACAGTTTTGAATTTCTGACCAGCCCCGAGTGGCTGAATATTCCGTTGAAAAATCTCGCGTTTACGGTGTTTGCCGGCGACGCGGACTGCCCGTTCGACGAGGTGGCTTATAACATGTGGCGCAGCCTCGGCGTGTCCGAGAACCGCATTGCCAAGCTCGGCAAAAAGGACAATTGGTGGGGACCCGCCGGCCAGACCGGCCCCTGCGGACCCGATACCGAAATGTTCTACTGGACCGGCGGCGGCGAGGCCCCCGAGGTTTACGATCCGAGCAACAAGCTCTGGGTGGAAATCTGGAACGACGTGTTCATGCAGTACAATAAAAATGCCGACGGCGTTTACGAGCCGCTGGCCAAGCAGAACGTCGACACCGGTATGGGTGTCGAACGCGTAACCGCCGTGCTGCAGGGCAAGGCGAGCTGTTATGAGACCGAAATTTTCCAGCCGTTGCTGCGCAAAATCGACGAACTGCGCGGGTTGAGCGAGGCTCCGGCCGAGCGGACCAACTCCGAGCGCATCATCGCCGACCATACCCGCGCCGCGGTGTTCATCATTGGCGACGGCATCACGCCGGGCAAGGTCGACCAGGCCTACGTGCTGCGCCGTCTGATCCGCCGCGCCATCCGCGAAGGACGCAAGCTCGGTTTGAGCAATTTTATGCCGATCATCGCGCAGGTGGTCATCGACAATTTCGCCGATGTTTATCCGGAGCTGAAAGAGCGCCAGGCGATTATCCTGGATGAACTTCAGGTCGAGGAAAAGCAGTTCAACACCACGCTCGAGCACGGCACCCGCGAGTTCGAAAAACTGATTAATCGCGTGCCCGCTCATGTGGTCAAAAAAGTGATCAGCGGCAAAAACGCGTTTTTCCTGTATGAAACGTACGGTTTCCCGATCGAGCTGACCGAGGAAATGGCCCGTGAAAAGGGTTTCGAGGTCGATTTGCCGGGTTACTGCGAAGCTTACGAGAAGCACCAGGCGCTGTCGCGCCAGGGCGCCGAACAAAAGTTCAAGGGCGGGCTGGCCGATCATTCGGACCAGACGGCCAAGCTGCACACGGCCACGCACCTGCTGCAGGCTGCTTTGCGCCGGGTTCTCGGCGGAGGCGTGGAACAGCGCGGGTCGAATATTACTGCCGACCGGCTGCGTTTCGACTTTTCGTACAACGACAAAATGACTCCGGAAGAAATTGCCGAAGTGGAAAAACTGGTCAATGAAGCGATTCAGGCCAGGATTCCGATCGACTGCCGCGAAATGAGCTTCGAAGATGCTCAGGGCGAGGGTGCGATCGGGCTTTTCGGCGACCGTTACGGTGAAAAAGTCAAGGTGTACACCATGGGCGACTTCAGCAAGGAAGTCTGCGGCGGGCCGCATGCCGCCAACACCGGCGACCTCGGCGGTTTCAAAATTACCAAGGAAGAAAGTTCCAGCCGCGGCGTCCGCCGGATCAAAGCCGTGCTGGCTAACTGAGGAAAGAATTATGAACAGCAATGATCTGCAAATACTGCGTACCCCCGACGGTTACACCATAAAAGTGTTCGGCCGGGCCAATTACGAATACGGCATGCCGCTGCGTACCTTCGTGCGCGGCCTGGAAGGCGATTACGGCCAGGTCCGGATCGATATGAAAGACTGCGTGACGATGGACAGTACCTTCATGGGTATCCTGGCCATGCTCGGCATGAAAAGCACCAACAACAAGCGCCCGGTGGAGATCATCAATGCTTCCGACCACAACCAGGCGCTGTTGAATGGCCTCGGCTTGACCCGGATCTTCGTATTCGTCAGCGGCGAAGCCGCCGCCTCCGGCGAAAGCGTCGATACCGGCGAGCACAAGGATCTGTTGGAAACCGCCGAAACGGTGGTGGAAGCCCACAAAACCCTGGTCGACGCCGATTCCTCGAATCAAGAAAAGTTCAAGGAAGTAATCAACTACGCCGAGCAGGACCTGAAAAAGCTCAAAGAAAAAGAAAACTGAGCTGAACGCCGGGATCGCATCGATTCTTAAAAAGTCCAAAGGTGAAGGTCATGCGACCTGTCGCCGGAGCGCGAGGAATACGAAGGCGCTCAGGTGCGAAAAAGGTAGTGGTGGAGTTTTATAAGGCTCGCGGGTATTATTATTTGCAGTATACGCCGGAGAAAGGAAAACGTAAGCATAAAAACTTTTTTCACCATTATCATCTCCATAAATCCGCAAAAACAAAATTTCACATTACCAAATTCCTGAAAAAATATTGCCTCTTCTGCGCTTTGTGAAAAAATAAGCTCAGATGGTTACTTTTAAACT
>JBEBRW010000060.1:0-35253 GCA_040394635.1 Victivallis vadensis
CTCTTTCATTTCATACGCGCTACCTCAATTTCTTTTTACCATAGCAACTTATTTATTATAATGCCGGGTTTATAGTTTGTAATGTCGTTTTCGCAAGTTATATTTATATATCGAATCAAAAAATTACAGGATTGCGACTTTTATGCAGATGCCCCATGTTGTCGGAGCCGGGGTTTACCGGCAGGCGGAAAAGTACCGCCAGACCATTCCCGCCAAATGGCTGTCGCTGTACGTAAAAGGACTGGTCAGAAGCACCAGCTATTACCCGGACGGCAAGCTGTGCCGCATGTTCACGCCCGACGACTGTCCCCGGATCATGGTCAGCATCCCCGGCATGGTGACCGATTTCATGTTCGGCCCCGAGCGCGAAAACTGGGTCCTGATGCTCGATTTCCCCGCGCTGAATTACGATCCCGATAAACACGAAATTTACCTGGAAGACGACGGCAAGCGTTATCCCCTGCCCGATTCGATTCCGGTACCGGAGCCGGATTTTCAAACCGTGCGCGACCTCTTTGCCGCCGTCACCACTTCGTTCCGCAGCGCCCTGCCTCAGGATTTGCTGAAAGCCGACCTGCTCTGCAGTTACCTCTTTTCCACCTTTTTCACCAACAAATTGACCGACGACCCCATCGACAGCCTGAAGCGCCTGATCGATGAAGATTCACGCTGGGAGTACTCCATTTCGGATTTATGCAGCCGGATCGGCTACAACCGCGATTATCTGCGCCGCGAATTCCAGACACGCTACCAGATTTCCCCGGGCGATTACCGCACCCGCCGCCGCCTGCAGGAAATCATGCACCTGATCACCTACACCCACCTGAGCTTAAAGGAAATCGCCTATCAGACCGGCATGAAACATGTCACCCATCTGAACGCTCTGCTCAAGCAGCACTACAACAAAACCCCGACCGAGCTCTGCCGCAAATACCGCCGTTACGACGTAAACACCATCGAGAGCTCCCCCGTACACGGTCCAAAGCCTAAATAAACTGCGGAGTTCCCCGTATTCACTCTTTCATCGCTTCCCAGTCAATTGAGCGCAGGAGCTTGGGGATGTTGCGGTAAATGAAACTGTGGTGCCCGTATTCGTCCTGCTTGAGTTCACGGATGGCCTCCTCCACGCTCCAGCCCTGTTCGGTGATCCGGTAGGCGGCCACCACGGCGCCGGTGCGGTCGCTGCCGTGCCAGCAGTGAATCAATATCGGCTTAGGCGCATTGCGGATGACCTGCAACGCCGAGCGAATTTCCGACTCCTTGATGGAACCGGCATTGAGCGGCAGTTCATACAGGACCAGGTCAATACCCTTGAGTTCATCCTCATCGCTGTGGTGCCGCCGCAGGTTCAGCACGCTTTTCAGGCCGAGCGCCTTCAGCGCCGCGAAATCCCGTTCATCGGGCTGGCCCGAACGATACACGTCGGCACTGACCTTGTGGAGATTTTTCAGCGGATAATCCGCGATGGTGGTTGCCGGAGGGGGTTGCGCGACCTGGGCGCAACCGGCCAGCAGCAGCAAAGACAGCGAAAGCAGCAATCCTTTCATCGTGCAAACAATTCCTCGTAATTCTGTTCGTCCATCGGGACGTACATTTTGTGGTCGAGAATAAAGAACTCGGCGTCGCCGATCCGGGGCGCGTCTTCATTCATCCAGACTTCGCAGACGGTGTGATACATCCATTGACCGGGCTGCTCCAGCTGCCGTAACGCGTTCACAATCGCGCCCAGGTAGCCGGAACAGACCATTTTATTGGTATAAATGGCGCCGCAGAGGAAAAATGTTTCCTGAAATTCATCGCTGACCGCGTAATCCGCCTCCATGAACGGCGATTCCCGGCCGACTTTGCCCAATTCGCCGATCAGGAGTTCGCGGAACTTTTTGAATTCCTGTTCGAGTTTTTCCATATCGGTTTCGATTTTCCGGTTGGAGAGCTCCTGGTATTTTTTCCGGTACTGCTCCTCCGGCAATGTGATGATCTGCAGCTGCAAACCGCCCGGCAAGGTGACATCGCTGGTTTTTGCTTTTTTCGAAAAAGGCCACATAATTCATTCTCCATATTGATGGTACCATACTCCCGGAAATACGAGAATGCAAAATAAAAAAATGAATTACGTTTGAATTCCCCGCCCCGGCCGTTACATTATTGAAACGCAAACAGGGAGGTCGTAATTATGGAACTGCAAGTATACGCATGGAGTCGTTGTCCGCATTGCCGCGCCGCCATCCAGTGGCTCAATGATCACAAGATATCTTTCACCTACCATGAAATCGAAGAACAGCCGAAAGACGTGCTGCAGAAAGTCATCGAGGTAAACGGCGGCGACGACTGGGTGGTGCCGACTCTGGAATACAACGGCCAATGGGTCCCCGGCGAAGCCTTCAGCGCCGACCGGTTCGAAGCCCATTTGAAACAACTCGGCGTCATCTGAACTGTATTACTATCAGAAGTATAACCTTATTCATCACAAGTCATGCAAATTTTGCATAAATTATTAAAAATCCACATGACCGGGTATTGACTTTTCCCGTATTGTCGGTTATAATTAATGATAGCAAAACGATGTAAAGGAGGCTTAATCAATGCCTGCCGCAAAGATGAAAAGTAAAAATAGCGCATCCGATGTACTGGCCCAGGTCGCATCACACGCCCAGGTGTCTCTCGGAACCGTCAGCCGGGTATTCAATAACAATACCAATATTCCGGCGGAAACCCGCAGCCGGGTGCTTTCGGCGGCTCGTGAACTGAAGTTCCGTCCGCGCGTCGGCGTCCGTCAGAAGCAGATTGCGCTGGTTACTGAAATGCCTCATAAATCCGTCATGGGCGGTTATACCAATACCATGTCGCAGTACATCTGCCACGCGCTCTCGCGGGTTGACGCGGGCGTGACGATGATTACCGAGGACCGGATCGATCATCTGGTCTGCAGCTGGTTTGACGGCATCATCGGGGTGGCCTGGGAAGACCGGACCATCAACATCCTGAAAGGGTTGAAGAACCTCCCCATCGTCTGGCTGAGCGATATGTATGAAAAGCATTTTCACTCCGTCTACCTCGACAGTCAGGAAACCGGAAAAACAGCCGGTGATTTCCTGTTGAGCAAAGGTCACCGGAAAATTGCGGTGATTCACGACCCCGACTATGCCGGTGAAGGCCGGACGGAAGGCGTGGCCCTCGCCATGCGGGAACGCAAAATCAGCCCGGAGAAAAATCTCGTCCGGATTCCCAATTCGGCTCCGCTCCACCTGGCGGTCAAACAGTTGATCGACGCCGGCTGTACCGCGGTATGGGTAACCGGCGAAGACATGAAGGTGCTGGAAGTCAATTGGCTGCTCCAGGAGCTCGCCGGGAAGCGGGTTCCGGAAGATATTTCACTGTTGGGATTTGAAAACCCGGGCATCTCCGAATTTCAGCGCCCCTCGCTGACCACGATCTGCAGCCCGTTGCGGGATATCGCCGAAAAAGCCGTGGAACTGGTTTTATCCGAAAATCATACGGAACTGAAAAAAATCAAACTTGAAGTTAAAATAATTGAACGCAATTCAGTAAGCTCACTGAAATAAGCTGGAGGTAATCCATGAAAAAAATACACTTTACCCTCATTGAACTCCTCGTGGTGATCGCGATCATCGCTATCCTCGCCGCCATGCTGCTGCCGGCGCTGAATAAGGCTCGAGGCAGAGCCAAAAGTTCCGATTGCCTCAGCCGCACCAAACAGCTCGGCGTCGGTATCACAATGTACACCCAGGATTATGACGACTACCTGCCCTTTATGGAGGGGTTCGATAGTAAGGGAGAAGAGGCCGGCCTCGGGTATTCCGGCGGCACCATTCCCTCGGTTGTTGCACCGTATATAGGCACGGAGAGCACGACCAAATGGGAAAAGACCAATAAACTGTGGGAATGTCCATGGCTGAAAAATGTCGATAAGTGGGGAACGAAATTCTATTGTGGAAAATGGTTCAACGGCTTCCTGTTTTTAAATTCCACCCTGAGCGGCAGCCACAAAATCGGAACCATCAGGGATGTGTCCGGAAAAATCCTGCTGATCGATAATATGATCGAAGCCAATGGAAACCAGAATGACAAATACCTCTTCCGCCCGACGGGAAAGGCTATGTCAAGCAGTTTCAGAGCGGATCGCCCCGGAGTGCACGACGGAAAAGGCTGCTCGGCTCTCTTTGCGGATGGGCACGCGGCTCAGATTCAGCAATCGTATTGGATGAACAAGACATATACCGAAGGGAATTACACGGCGTTCAATGCCTCGGAGCCTTATCAGGAAAGAAGCTCATCGACTACAAAATAGCCTTAAAATTACCAGCGGCGCTGCTCTCTTTGCAGTGCACTTGAACCATACCATCATTGGAAGTATGGATTTTTTTAAATTATTCATGCAAATTTTGCATAAATTACTAAAAATAGTCGAGAAAGGTATTGACTTTTTCATCATTTCAGTTATAATTAATGATAGACAATGATAACGCAAAGGAGGCTTGCCAAATGCCTGCCGTAAAAACAAGAACTAGAAACAGCGCGTCCGATGTACTGGCACAGGTCGCATCTCATGCCCAGGTATCCCTCGGGACCGTCAGCCGGGTATTCAATAACAATACCAATATCCCGGCGGAAACCCGCAGCCGGGTGCTCTCGGCGGCTCGCGAACTGAAATTCCGTCCGCGTGTCGGCGTCCGTCAGAAGCAGATTGCGCTGGTCACCGAAATGCCCCACAAAACCATTATGGGCGGTTATACCAATACCATGTCGCAGTATATCTGCCACGCTTTATCACGCGCCGATGTGGGCGTGACCATGATTACCGAGGACCGGATCGACCATCTGGCCTGCAGCTGGTTTGACGGTATCATCGGGGTGGCCTGGGAAGACCGGACCATCAAGATTCTGAAAAACCTGAAAAATCTCCCCATCGTCTGGCTGAGCAATATGTACGAGAACTACTTTCACTCCGTCTATATCGACAGTCAGGAAACCGGAAAAGTGGCCGGTGATTTCCTGTTGAGCAAAGGACACCGGAAAATTGCCGTGATTCACGACCCCGACTATGCCGGCGAAGGCCGGGTGGAAGGCGTGGAACTCGCCATGCGGGAACGCAAAATCAACCCGGCGAAGAATCTCGTCCGGATTCCCAATTCCGTCCTGCTCCACCTGGCGGTCAAACAGTTGATCGACGCCGGCTGTACCGCGGTATGGGTGACCGGTGAAGACATGAAGGTGCTGGAAGTCAACTGGCTGCTTCAGGAACTCGCCGGGAAGCGCGTTCCGGAAGACATTTCGCTGATGGGCTTTGAAAATCCGGGCATCTCCGAGTTTCAGCGTCCCTCGCTGACCACGATCTACAGCCCGCTGCGGGATATCGCCGAAAAAGCCGTGGAACTGGTATTGCGCGAGAATCAAACCGAACCGGAAAAAATCAAACTCGAAGTAAAATTAATTGAACGTAACTCGGTAAGTTCATTAAAATAAAAATTGGGGAGACAACAACATGAACAAAAGACGTTTTACACTCATCGAACTCCTGGTTGTGATCGCGATCATCGCAATCCTCGCCGCCATGCTGCTGCCGGCGCTGAATGCGGCACGCGCTAAAGCGCGCGATGTCAAGTGCTTGAGCAACCTCAAGCAGATCGGTACCCTGATTGTGCTTTATACGGAAACCAGCAATGATCTGATACCGCCGGCCGTCGGTCTTATTAACGGAGTTCACAACAATACGGGAAAAGGGAAATGGCAGGATGGATTATATCATCTCCAGAATCCCTCGCAAGTCCTGAGCGACAATATGCATTATCCGGGAGAAACGAATAACACTCTTTCGCGTCCGGCAGCTGTTTTTGCCTGTCCGGCCACCCCGGACCTGGGCAGACCCTACGGAATCGGACGTCATTACGGATTGAATTCATATGTCAGTTATCCTGACAACAACTACTTTGGCGGCAAAGACGTTCTCAAATATGGTAAAATCAAAAATGCCAGCGGTCGCATGCTTGCCATGGATATCGACAAAAACTGGGCCGGCTCCGGCAACTGGAAGACTCCCGAAATCGGCAAGCTTGCCTGGGGCTATGAAAATGGCGGTGGTGTTAACGCCACCTGGCGTCACATGAGCAACAAAGGAGCCAACATACTCTTTGCCGACGGACACGGCACCGCCATGAGCCAGGCCGCGATCCCGCCGGACAATGCGAGCGATGACGGCAAGACCTTCTGGGGCGAGAAACAGTAAAAACAATTAACCATTAACGGTTAAATAAATTTATCCAAAAGGAATAAGGTGAAAAAATGAAAAACAAGAATTTTACGCTCATTGAACTCCTGGTCGTGATCGCGATCATCGCAATCCTCGCCGCCATGCTGCTGCCGGCTTTGAGTGCCGCCAGAGAAAAAGCCAAGGACGCAAGCTGTATGTCAAATCTCAAGCAGATGGGTACTTACATGGCATTGTATTCGGATGATAACGACAGTTGCTTCCCTGCTTATAATGGCAATATCAGAGTCGCGGACAAAGGGAAATGGCAGGACATGCTGTATTCACTGTACAATTCGGCACGCTATACTGCCATTACCGACAAAGACTGGGCTCATTATGACGACCGCAGCGGCGACAGTACCAAGCGGCCTTACGGAATTTTCGCCTGCCCGTCCAATCCCCGCAGCGGCGCGAAAGATCAGCTGGGTACCACTCACTACGGAAGCAATGCGTATGTGACCACTGATGCAGGCAACTGGACTGACGACAGGGCTAAATATGCAACCAGAAAAAAAGAAAGAATCCCCCATGCTTCCTCAACCATGATGATCTCGGATATCGATAAGTCCGGAAATTGGAATACGATCAGCGCGCACCAGCGCAACATGCTCAGTGCAAATGGCGGAACCGGCAATGATGGCGAGACCCGCGGCCGCGCATTCCGCCATGCCGGCGGCAAAAACGCCCAATTTGTGATGGTTGACGGTCATACCGAATCTCATTCTTTTTATGAAATTCCGGAAAACTGGAAATCGGTCGGTGGCCGCTTCTGGATTGGCCCCTATTAATATATATCGAAAGGAGATTATCATATGATAAACTGGAAAAAGATAATGACCGTGTGTCTCGCCGGTGCGGCGCTCTGCGGATTCGCGGATGAGAAACTGCAGCTTGACGCCAAACAATTCGAAGCCCGCCGCAATGCTTATGTGGAATGGCGCGATAATGTACTGACACTGAAAGTTCACGATCCCGAGTGGAGCGGCGGCGTCAAAATCAATCCGCCGGAAGGCCAGAAGTTCGACTTTTCCAAAGGACGTTATCTCGCCTGCGATGTCGAGAATCTCTCCAAGGACCGCCAGATGCGTTTGACCATGCATATTTCCAGCGGCGAACGCGGCAATGGCGGTTCCAGTCACGTAGATCTGGCGCACCGCGAAGCCAACAGCGGCATCGGCCTGAACCCCGGCGAAAAGCGTACTATGCGGATTTATCTGCCGCACGCCGAGCTTTTCCGCGCCCCCGGCAACGGCAAAAACCTGCGCGTGCTCGACACCTCCAAAATCAACTCCATCGAATTCCAGCTCCAGTGGGTATTTGAGGCCCCCCGGAAATATCTGGTGGACTGCAAAATCTCCAATTTCCGCCTGGAAAGCGAACCCGAATACGACAAGAAAATAGCCGGTTCGGAGAACTATTTCCCCTTCATCGACCGTTACGGGCAGTACATCCACACCGAATGGCCGGAAAAGATCCACAAGGACTCCGACCTGGTCGCCGAGCACAAGCGTGAACTCGCCGAACTCGACAAGACCCCTGCCCCGGCCACCTGGGACAAATACGGCGGCTGGGCCAATGGCCCCAAACTCGAAGCCACCGGCAGTTTCCGCACGGAAAAATACGAAGGCAAATGGTTCTTTGTGGACCCGGAAGGACGTCTCTTCTGGTCGCTCGGCCTCGATGTGATGTATCCGCATACGGACGCTTCCAACCGGAAACACCCGGAATGGTTCGCTGATGATGTGCCGAAACAGGACAACCTGCCCTTCACCGAATGGAACCTGCAGAAGAAATACGGCAAAAAAGACTATGCCAATGACTTCTATACGACCCTCGAACGCCGCATGTCCGCCTGGGGTATCAACACCATCGGCAACTGGGCCCGCATGGACTTCATCATGCGCGGCAACAAACCCTATACCATGTCGCTGGGCGAACTGCCGAAGGGCTTCCCGCGCTTCAAGGGCCAGAACGTCAAGTTCTATGACGTGTACGATCCCGAGTTCGAAGTGAAGATGGGTAACATCCTCCGCGATCTTGCCGAAACCAATCCGCTGGCCAAGAAATCCATGACCGACCCGATGTGCATCGGCTACTTCATCGACAACGAACTCAAATTCGGCTCCATCATTGCGGCCACCGTCAAGTCCAACCCCGACCAGCCGGCCAAAGTAGAGTTTATCCGGCAGCTCAAGGAGCAGTACAGTTCGATCAATGACCTCAACAAAGCCTGGGGTACCTCCTATGGCGACTGGGATGCGCTGGCCGCCAGCAAGGATGAGCCGAAGGATTCCAAAGGATTCCGCAAGGACAGCCGGGAATTTGAAGCTAAATTCTATGACCGTTACTTCGAAATGTGCCGTCAGGGCATCAAGAGTATTGCGCCGAACCGCCTTTACCTCGGCTGCCGCTTCGTCGGATTCCGCCAGGGCGACAGTGTCTACAAGGCCGCGGCCAAGTATTGCGATGTGATCAGTGTCAACACCTATACCAACAGCATCGCCAATGTGATTACGAAAAGCTTCAACGACAAGCCGGTGATCATCGGTGAATTCCACTTCGGCGCCATCGACCGCGGCATGTTCATGCCCGGCCTGGCCCCGGTGGCCGACCAGCAGGAAAGAGCCGTCGCCTTCACCCGCTACGTTCAGGGCGCCCTGTCCGTGCCTAACCTCGTGGGCGCTCACTGGTTCCAGTTCCGCGACCAGCCGCTGATCGGCCGCTGGGACGGAGAAGGCTACCAGATCGGGTTCGTCGACGTGGCGGACACCCCCTACCCCGAACTCTGCAAAGCCGCCCGCGAAGTCGGCACATACATGTACCAGTACCGCATGAACGGCAAGCTCGTCAACGAGATGAAATAAAAGATTCGTTCAAACCATTCATGGCTCAGTGAGTTAATTATTCACTGAGCCATTTTTCTTGGTTGAAATCGTAGATTTCGCGCAGGATGTCTTCGATGTTGTGTTCCAGCTTCCAGCCGGGATAATGACTCTGGAACTTGGACACGTCACTGATCCACCAGATGTGATCCCCGATCCGGTTGTCGTTCATGTAACGGTAGTTCATCGGCTTGCCGGTGATCTTCTCGCACAGGGCAATCGCCTCCTGCATGGAACAGTTACTGAACCGGCTGCCGCCCATGTTGTAGGCCTCGCCGCAACGCGGGTTCTGGTAGAAACGGTGAAACGCCGTCAGCAGGTCATGGCAATGGATATTGTCGCGCACCTGTTTGCCTTTGTAGCCGAAAATCTTGTATTCGCGCCCGGTCACGGCACACTTCATCAGATAAGCGAGGAAGCCGTGCAGCTCGGCGCCGGAGTGGCGCGGCCCGGTCAGGCACCCTCCCCGGATCAACCCGGTTTTCATGCCGAAATATTTGCCGTACTCCTGCACCATGATATCGGCGGCGACCTTGGACGCACCGAAAATCGAGTGCTTGCAGTGGTCGATCGACATGCCTTCGTCGATGCCGTTCCGGTAATACGGATGGTCCTCGCTGATTTCCCAGCGGGTATCGAGCTCGACCAGCGGCAGCGAATTGGGCGTGTCGCCATAAACCTTGTTGGTCGAGGTGAAAATGAATACCGCGTCCGGGCAATACTGCCGGGCGGCTTCGAGCATGTTCAATGTACCGGTGGCGTTCACCGAGAAATCGGTAAAGGGCTCGCGGGCGGCCCAGTCGTGCGAGGGCTGCGCCGCCGTATGAATCACCAGTGCGATATCCGAGCTGTATTCGCCGAATATTTTCTGCAGCGCGCCGAAATCGCGGATATCGGCATTGACCGCCCGGAAGTTCGGGAAATCCCGCTCCAGCTCGCCCTGCACCCATTTGGAGGAAGCTTCTTCACCGAAGAAGTATTTCCGCATATCGTTGTCGATGCCGACAATATTAAAATCCATGGCTCCGAAAAAGCGCACCGCCTCCGAACCGATCAGCCCGTTGGCCCCGGTAATAATCACTGTTTTCATGCTCGATTCCTTTCCTTATGCGCATAATGTAGCGCGGAAAACGAAATTTTGCAATCTGTTACAACCAGGGAGACGGAAGAATTATGAACCGTACGGCATTGGCCGGAGCCGGGGTCGTCCCTTTGATCCACAGCTGCAGCGTCCAGTTGCCCGGTTCCAATCCTTGAGTGTTGAGGAAGAATTCCGCCGCACCGACCGGAAGAGTCTGCCTGGGGAGCTGCATTTTGCGCCCGGATGAATGTGTCAACATTCCCTCCAGCGGCAATTGCTGAACCCCGGAGGCGCGCGATTCCAGCTGGAAGTAGACATCGGCGCCGCTGATGACCTGGAGATTGACATTTGGCGTGACGGTGATCGAAGGGGCGATTTTGACTTCGCGCATAGTGCCGCCGCCGGAGAAAACCAGCCGTCCCCATTTGTCGCGTTCGTGGAAACTGGTTGCGACTCTCGCCCAGGAAAGAACCGTCATGTGCGTATGGAACTCCCGTCCGACATTGAACTCCCAGACCGTGCCGGAGAGCGGAGCTTGCTTCAACCCGAAATAACGCCACGGAATCAGCAGTTTGTTGCTGGTGCCGCCGCTGTCGTTGACCGGTGACGTGTAGTAACTGCGGATATCGGCCGCCGGGACGATCGCGCCGTTGTTGATGAAGGTTTTGGCGCCGGCCGCATTGTACAGCAGACGGCATATTTTGCCGTTGGGCAATCCGAAGAAATACTCCATGCAGTCATCCTGCCACATGTCGCCGTCGTCGTCGACGCGTTCATAGCGGTAGTATGTGCCCTCGGGGCGCACATTGTTGGTGAGGGAATAAATCGCCAGCCCTTCCGGCAGGCAAGCCAGGTTGACGATCGTATAGCTCGCCTGGTTCATCCTCTGATATTCCTCGCTGGTGCTGGCACGGGCCTTGAGGTGCGCTTCGTGCTCAGTCATGAAAGTGAGGGGACCGAGCGTATCGCTCCAGAATTGTTCAACTTTGTCGCCGGAAGCGACGAATTCGCCCGTGTTGTTTTTCAACGTAACGACATAGTTGGTCTCTTTCAGCGGCGCCTGCTGCGCTTTCTGGACGCGGACAGCCGGCTTGCCTGCTACAATGTTCGACGCGGCCGGGTGGGCCAACAGTTTTTCGATGGCCAGGAACACCTGCCAGCGGCGCGCATTCAAATGCTCATGGGTGAGCAGAAGTCCGTAGGTTCTGGCGGCGTCCCCCAGCACCGGCAGATCGGCGCTGACGTCTTTCAGCACCTGGCGTCCGAATTCAGCCAACTCGGTGTTGCCGGATTTTTCCTGTGCGGCAATGAGCTCGCTCAAGTACTCGCAGGCGGCGAAGTCAATGCAGCCCTCGTGTCCTTTTTCCACATCCAGCGAGGAAACCACGCCTTTTTCCGAGAGTTTGGTGTATTGCCATTGGAAATTGTAGGAATCCCACATATCTGCCCATTGATGATTGCCCTTGGCCCCGAGGCGCTGCATCTGGAAGCCGAATGACAGACGGGAGAGAGCGTAATTGAAAGCCAGGACTTCCGCGCCATTCTTGTGGGCATCCGCCAGCCCCTCATCCGTCCAGCTGTTGTATTGACGCAGCGGCGCACGGTCGCGGGCGCCGTAGTCAATGGCGTCTTTGCGGCCATAGCCGATTCCATTGTCGACAACCGCGGCACGTTCCGGACAGACTTTCATCAACACCGGCATAAAGGATTCATAACCCGCGAGTTTGTACGGATAATTGTTGCTGATCTCTTCTTCGACCAGCAGCCGGTAGTCCGGCCAGGATTCCTTCTCGGCATATTCGAGAATATATTCCAGAGTCTGTTCAAAGACTTTTTTGGCGCGTTCGCTGTAAGGCGTTTCCTGAATTATGAGGTTTCCTATGGTCACGCCGAGGTCGCCGGCGGGAATCGGCTGGCCGCTTTTTTCGAGTTCGTCGAGCTTGATAGCGACGGCGTTGGCCCAGTAGGAGATATTGCGCAGGTCGACGATCAGGAGTCCGTTCAGTCCGGCCTGTTTCATGGCGGCGCCGGTTTTCGAAATATCGTCCAAACCACCGGTCACTTTGCCGTCGACATAACGCAGGTCGGGCAGACTGTCATAGAGTGTGACGGAGTTGAGGCGGCGCGTCCGGTAAAAATCGAAATACCGCCCGAGATTTTTCTCGACATAGCCGCACTGCTGAATGGATTTGTCGCCGGGCGTATAAAAATTCGCGTTCAAATAGAACCCGAAGGAACCGCTTCGCGGCAAAGTGAAACCCATGACGCGCACGCTGACCGGAAGCGTCAACCCGTTAATCTGGATATTGCCGCTATAAAGCCCCGCTTCCGTACCTGCCGGTACATCGACCATGACCATGAGATTGATCTGCTCCCCCTCCTTCAGCCCCGTCAACTTCGGCTCCAGCAACATGCAGACGCCCTGGTAGCGTTTGTTGTAATCCGCCGGCACGATCGTGAAGAAACGGATTCTGTCCGCCGCGATCTTTTGGCCGGAGGGACCGGTCAAGTCCATGGTACGCAGCTCAAGCGATTTCCCGGAAGCGAGCATGAAAATGGAAAGCCCGGCGGTCACATAATCATCCTGCGGCGCGATCAGTTTCAATTCATGCCGAAGCGCGGTTTCATCGTAACGGAACGGCTTCTGCCAGTTGGTGTTGAGATCGATGAAAGTTGCCCGGAAACCGGCGGCTTTTTCCTGCTCATCCGGCGGCAGGCCGGGGAAGGCTTCCGCCAGTTTGAATTCGGCATGGCCGTAGACAAGCGGATTGCCATGCTTATCGGGCGTGGCGCCGGTACCATCCATCACCGGAAACGGGTCCTCAGCGACCGCGGCGAAGGCAAGAAAAAGGCAAAAAAGGGTGAGACGTTTTTTCATCGAAAACTCCATAAGTAGTAAATTTGCTTCAATCGAAAATCAAGGTAAAGCTGGAACCGTTCCAGGCCTGATAAGGGCGGAAATATTTATTCACCTCGCTCTGGATCCCGTTTGGACTCAGGGATACCACGCTGCCGTCGATCACCGTGAAGTTCGCCATCGTATTGTGACGCGAATCAATCGGGTACCAGGCCGCCGGAAGAGATACGAACGGGGCCGGAGGCTGGACATCGTAAAAAAGCCCTCCCGGGTACGTCGCTCCCGGCTTGCTGCCTATCACCGATTCCCCGACCAGCGCGGGTGTGGCGCCGTTGCGGAGAAGACTGTCCAGCTTGACCGGAAGCGGTTTATTGTAGGCCAGTGTTCCGTACATGCCGACGATATCCTTGGGCACGCCGTAAGGAACGCAGTCGGTCTCCCAATCATCTTCCCCCCATTTCGCCAGAGGTTCGGAAGGACACAGAAATACCGCCTTGTTTTTAAGATACTGGTTGAACTCCACGCACCAGCGGCTGCCGCCGTACGCATCCGGATAAACCGCCGTGGAGTAGCCATCGTTGTCATCGGAATAAAAATTAACCACGGTGCCGAATTGCTTCATGTTGGATTTGCACAATGTATCGCGCGCTTTTTCCCTGGCTTTGTTCAGAGCCGGCAGAAGCATTGCCGCCAGAATCGCGATGATGGCAATGACTACCAGGAGTTCGATAAGTGTGAATCTTTTTCTGTTTGATAAATTTTTCATAGAAACCTCCATTATTTTTTGCTGCATGATTCCCGTTTGATTAAACTGCCTTTGATAAATATTTCCTGTAACGCCGGTGTGTCGGATTCAGCATTGCCGCGAATGATTTCCACCGCCTTGCGGGCAATTTCCTCGTAATTATTGTCGATCACCGTTATCGACGGGGTCATGGCCTCGCTGCCGCTCCAGGAATCCATACCGATGATCGATATATCCTCCGGCACCCGGATTCCGCGTTTTTCCAGCTTGCGGATACACCAGTTGATGGTAACCGAATTCCCCAGGATCAGAGCATCCGGCCGCAACGGCAAGACATCATGAAGAAATTCATCGACCAGTTCCGGGGTATCGATTTCCGAAAGCGCCTTGCAGTAAATCAGCTGTTCGTCGAACGCTACGCCGCATTTATGATGCGCATCACGGAACGCCTGCGCCCTCACCCGGGCGTCGTACGTGTCGTAAGCGGTCTTGGCGAAAACAATCCGCCGGTGCCCCTGCTTCAGCAGATACTCCGTGGCCTCGTAAAAAGTACCGTAGTAATCCGGCGAAACAAAAGAAAATTTCTCGTCCGTCATCGGCTTACTGATGAACAACGCATTTTTGAACGGCTTGAACAACGACGGAATCTCTTCCGCAAATTTGTAATAATGCGCCAGGCAGATCACGCTCTGGATGTTGTACCCGAGCAGGTCATCGACGTATTTCCGGATTGCCTCGTAACTGTCATGCACCAGACCGACCTGAATCCGGGAACCGGAGTTGAACGTCAGCCGCTCGATCGTAGCCATGATATTGTTGTACAGGCCGCAGCACTGACTGTCGATAATCACCCCGATAATGTCGTTGCGTTTATTGGCCAGTTGCTGGGCCAGCAGGTTCGGGCGGTAACCGAGCTTCTCCGCGGTCTCGCGGATTTTGATGATATTCTTTTCACTGACCTTGGTGGTTTTTCCGCCTCCCCCAAGCAAGGCTTTCGATACCGCCGAACGGGATACTCCGGCCGCCTTGGCTACTTCTGTCAATGTTACCATAAACTTCATTCTTCCTTCAATAAAAATGTCGCGCTACATTAATTATAACATGTAGCGCGACATTTGTCAATAGGGTGATCTGGAAAAATTGAAAGATTTAATCAGAACATTTCCAGTTTCCTGTAGCCCTCGGCAAGTACCCGGTAGATTTCGCGGTTGGCGGGGTTCGGCTTAACCGTGCCGACGGCGGCGCAGAACTTGCGGTAAAGCTCCGGCCAGGCGAATTTGCCGACGGCGTTGGCGGCGCGCAGGGCGGCCCCGAGCGCCGCGGAGTCCGCCACCGCGATCGATTCGACCTCGGCCTGAAAAACATCCGCCAGAATCTGCCGGAATACCGGGCTGGACGATGCGCCGCCGGTGATCCGGATTTTCCGCGTTTCCACCTTCATCCAGCGCGAATGCAGATACATACTCACGGCCTGCGATTCAAAAATGCAGCGAATCAATTCGGCCGGAGTAGCCGTCGATGGCTCGAAATTATACTTGACTTCCGGTTTCAGTACCAGCGGCACGCTTTCCGGGACAAAATATGGCAGCATCAGCTTGCCGTTATTGCCGGGCGGAGTCTGTTCCCCGGCGGTACGGTCGAAAAATTCCCAATCCACGCCGCATTGGTCCTTGACCTTTTCACGCGCCAGCGAACCGTTGGAAAAACAGATCAGGCTCATGAAACCGCCCGCCGGGTTGCCGAACACATGCCCGTAGCCGTCCGGGTCGGTACGGAACTCCGGCATTGCGCCGAAATAAGTGTCGCTGGTGCCGAGGCTGATGACCGACGTGCCCGGTTCAGTGGCGCCGGTACCGACAAGACTGTTCGGGTTGTCGCCGGACCACACGGCCAATGGCGTACCGGGCTTCAAGCCGTATTTGGCGAAGTACGGAGACAGTGTCCCGGCCACGGTGCCGGACGGCACCGCCGGGGGCAGTTTACCACCAAGACCGGGGGCCGTGAAGTTGACAATCGCCTCATCCCATTGCAGCGTATGCAGATTCAGGAGGTTCATCCCTGCCCCGTCGCCGTAGTCGATCGGCATGGATTTGCCCGCCAGCACCGAGGCAAGAAACGAACTGACCAGATGAATCGAGACCGTTTCCCGGTAGGCTTCGGGTTCGGTTTTGGCGAATTTGCGGATCTGCGGCCCGGTAAAGCGTTCGATGGCCGGGCTGCCGGTATCGGTTTGCAGCCGCGAACCGAATTCTGCTTCGAGCTCGGCGCATTCCTGCGGGGTCGAGCGGTCCATCCAGATCGGCGAACAAGAACGACTGAGCGCGGGCCTCAACTGTTCGGATAATTTCAAACGGACATCGAGCCGGGCGAGAATGGGTTCGAATCCGGCATTCAGGTACACCGAGCCGTGTTGCTGGCCCGAACCGGAAATTCCGGCCACCTCCGCCATCGGCGCGCCGGACCGCTGCAGCTTTGCCAGCAGCATATCCAAGGCGTCCAGCCACATGCAGGGATCGGCCACGCGCACCGCCGGGTCGGGATTGTCGATGAAGCCGTACGGCGACCGGTATTCCGGCAATTCCTTGCCGAACTTCACCGATGCCTCGGCCGCGATTTTCCCGGAAACCGCGTCGATCAGCTGCGCTTTCAGACTCTGCGTTCCGGCGTCGATTCCAAGATAGAAACTCATGCGCGTTTTCCCGTAGTCTCACCCAGCCCGCACATCTGACGGGTCGCGGCCAGGTCAATGCTGCTCTGGTTCCGGCTGAAATCCGGTTTTTCGATGCGCCGGGCCAGCGCCAGCGCCATTTCCGTGGCCTCCGCGCAGTTGATGATGAACTGTTTGCGGCAGCCGATCTGATCGTCGAGGTTCCCTTCGGCCCGCAGCATATGACAGTCGAATTCCAGCACGCCCTTCCAGCCGATCTGGTTCAGCGCCCAGAACATCTGGACGGTTTCCTTGAGCCCTTCCGGCCCGATCAGCGGCGGAAAGTCGTTGTCGAACTGCGCCTTGATCTGACTGCCGAAATGCAGGAACTTGAGTTTGTCGACACTGCAAAGGTAGCCGACCGTGAGCACCGCGTTCAGCAGCGCCATGCTTTCATGCTGCAGCAGCTCCGGGTTCACGCCCCAGAACTCGGAATTTTTCAGTTTGCCGAGGATGAAACCGACGGCGTGGCCGCTGGTCGGCAGGAACATATGGCCGCGCGGCTCATTCGGCTTCGGCTCGACGGTGGCGCCGATATAATTGGTTAAATTGTTGGCCTTGATATAATCATAGACATGGTTCAGGCCGTCTGCCAGCCAGTCGTAAACATTGTTCCAATCGACCGCCACCGGTACTTCGAAACCATCGCGGGCCACCCAGTAAATATAATATTTGGCACCGAAAAAGTGACCGATGCGCAACGCACGCTCGACCTTCAACCGTGCGAGACGGCGGATTTCCGGGTCGGGATTGCACAGCCCGCCGTCGCGGAACATCTTGTGGCCGTGGAGGCTGCAGACCGCGGAGTTCATCGTGACCCCGGCTTCGTCCAAAATGGCTTTGATCTCCCGCAGCGTGGCGTACGTTTTGCTGTTTTTGTCGAGGTCGTCCTCGGGGGTGGCAGGGTCCCACTCGACCAGGTCGTCGTCATGGAAACCGGTGGCTTCCAGGTAGCCCTCTTTGGCCCCCCAGGCGATGATCTTCGCCACTTCCACCGATGAAATCGGGTCCAGAACCTTGCCGCCGAACGGGTCCGCAAGCGGGTTACCGACACACCAGAACGGCATGGAGCGCAGCGTGATGAAATCCTGATTGTATTGCATGATAAGCTCTCCTTAAAGATTGTTTATCAATTAAAATACAGGAAAACAGCAAAAAAACCTTGAAAATATCACCAAAAAACAGTACAATATCACCAAAAGAGAAAATCATGAATATAACCAGATACGCCAAAGCAACATATTATTTCCGTAGTCCGGATCTGCCGATCGACCTGAAGGTGGTGGAAGCGGCTTCTTCGGCGCGCCATCCTTACGATCTCACCACCGAACCGCACCTGCACGATTTCGCCGAACTGGTGATTATCACCCGAGGGCACGGCGAACAGGTCATCGACGGCGAAGAATACCCGGTCGCAGCCGGCGACGTTTTCCTGATCCAGGGCGATTCCGAGCATTATTTCAAGGAGCGCAACCGCATCAGCCTGATCAACGTCATGTACGATCCGGTCCGGCTGCCCCTGCCCTGCGACTGGCTGCGGCGGCTGCCCGGCTACAATGTAATTTTTGAGCTGGAGCCCGCCCGGCGCAGCCGCCAGAGCTTCCGTCACCGTCTGAAACTCGACCCGGCGGCACTGGATACGGCGGTTGAGCTGTGCCACCGGTTAGAGAAAGAGCTGGCGGCGGGCTCGCCGTTGAAATCGCTGCTCCGCCTGCAGGAATTGATCATATTCATCGCCGAAAGCTACGATATCGAACCGGAACGCAGTTCCAACGCCGCACTCCGCATCGGCAAAGTGATCAGCCGCATGGAGTCCGATTACCGCCGCAACTGGCAACTGACCGAACTCTCGCAATTGGCCGGGACGTCGGTCAACAATTTGCTCCGCCTTTTCCGCGCCGCCGCCGGTACCACGCCGATCGACTACCTGAACCAGATCCGCCTGCGGCACGCCGCCGCGCTGCTGACGCACAGCTCGAGTTCGATCACCGAAGTCGCCCGCGAGTGCGGCTTCTCCGACTCCAACTACTTTACCCGCAAGTTCACGGCCCAATACAACATGACCCCGCGCGAGTACCGCCGGTAAATCACATGTTTGCGTAGGTCCATTCGAGGTTGAGCAGCTGTTCTTTCAGCCCCAGGCCGCCGGCGTAGCCTATGAGTTTGCCGTTGGCGCCGACCACGCGGTGGCACGGGATGATGATCGGGATCGGGTTACGGTTGTTCGCCAGCCCTACCGCCCGCATGGCCCCCGGATTGCCGAGTGCCACTGCAATATCTTTGTACGAGCAGGTCCGGCCGTAGGGAATTTTCAGGAGTTCGGCCCAGACACTCAGCATGAACGCGGTGCCGGACGGAGCCAGAGGCAGGTAAAATTCCTTTAACCGTCCCGCGAAATAAGCTTCCAGCTGTGAAAAAGTTTCGTCGATGATATCGCAACTCTCCCCGTCTTCACTGCCGCCGCCGAATTCAAGTCCGGTCAGTATGCCATTGTCCTCGACGGCGGTCAGCGGCCCCAGAACGGTCATTCGCGTCTGCTTCATACTCGCTCCTTTCGTTTTTTATAGAATAACACCGTTATCGTTTTTGTCAATAACGGCTTGACTTTTGACGGTCGAAATGGCATATTAATAAATATATTTTTACAAATATCCGAAGGAGTTGTTATGCTTGCTAAGTTTGCCCCGATGATCTGTCTGACCGTTTTGATAGGCGCCTTGTGCTCGTGCAAATCGGAAGCGCCGCCGCGTCCGGAACAGCTGATGCTGGACGATTATGATTATATGGTGAAAACCCTGAACCAGATGTTCCCTGCTCAGGGACTCAACAAGAAAGTATACAATATCGACGTCGCCAAGATTCTCTTCGATGCCCGCAACGGGGTCCGCGACGACATGACCGAAGTGGAATTCGCCCGGTTCATCGACGAAACCCTGCGCAGTTGCAAGGGCAAATACCTGCAGATCAACCCCTGCCTCTATGAACTGGAGGAAAACGATCCGCTTCAGAAAGTCATCGCCGGCTACGTCCAGCCGGACGCCATCCAGAAAACCTACGAAATCATGCAGGCCATGCGGGAACAGGATATCCTGCCGCCAAAATCCATCGAACTGATTTACTTTGACGGTGTTTATTATAATAAATATGATTTCAGCGTGAACGGCACCACCTACAAACACGGCATGAAGCTGGTCACGGTGGACGGCGTCGAGCCCCTGAAAGCCATTGAGAGCCTTCAGGGTAAATTCACCAGTTTCGATGCTTCGCGCAAGATTTTCTACGGCAGGCCGTTCGGAATCGGAGTGGCCCATAACTTCTACCGGCTGATGCCGGTGCCGGAGGACGGTGTACGCAAATTTGTGTTCCAGGGCGCGGATAACCTCAATATCGAAATTCCGGTCGGCCTGAATGATACGGTAGTGAATCAGGAGCCCGCCAAAGGCTTCAACAGCCTCGAAAAGAGCGTGACTTATCTGGATAGCGAAAAGATTCTGTATGTCCGCGTTCCTGCCATGAACGAAGACGATATCGCCTTCTACGACAAAGCCATCCGCAACGAAATGTCCGGCAAGGAAATCGCCGCCGTGGTACTCGACGTGCGCGGCTGCTTCAACGGCAGCGACCTGGTCTGGAACCGGCTGCTGGAACTTTTCGTGCCGGAACTGGATGCATCCTTCGCACTGGTGACGAAAGATTCGGAGATGGCTTTCCAGTTCATGGACCGCTCCATGGCGGCCGTGGGCGGACAGCTGCTGACCCGCGGCGTGCCGGTGGTATCGCCGTTCCTCGGCTCGACTCCGCGGCGGCTGTACATGCTGCGGGTGTTTACGCGCCTCAAGGAGCGGAACAATTATCCGGTATATGTGATTTCGCATGATGTGTTTTCGGCGGCCGGCAATCTGCAGAGCATGGCGAAAATGCTGCCCACGGTCACGACGGTCGGTACCCGCAGTTCGGTGCCGCTGGGCATGAACAGTACGTTGTTTTTCTTTTCGCTGCCGAATTCGAAGCTGGTGATTTCGCTGGCGGCCCAGCTGGATGTGACCCGCTGCCAAACAGCCGAAGATGTGCTGCATGGCGGCGTGGATATGGAAGTATCGTTCACCGCGGCGGATTATCTCAATTATCTGAACCGCGACAATATCGATGACCTGAAAAATTATCTGGTGAACGACGATCCGTTTTTCCGTCAGATCCTGGAATCGCGGAAACCGAAAGTGGAAGAAAAGAAACCCGAGGAAAAACCGGCCGAGGCTGCACCAGCCGCCCCCGCCGCCAAATAACCCGAATGACCGGCATCAGCGAATACGACAAACTCATTTATGAAATCGTCGCCTCCATACCGAAAGGCAAAGTGGCGACTTACGGTCAGATCGCTTTTCTGACCGGCTGTCCGAAGCGCTCCCGCATGGTCGGCCACGCCATGGCCAATGCCCCTGCCCGCCCCAAATTGCCCTGTCACCGGGTGGTCAACCACGCCGGCAGGACCGCGCCGGGCTGGCACGAGCAGCGGGCGCTGCTGGAACGCGAGGGCGTCACCTTCAAGCCCAACGGTTACGTGAATCTGGAGCGTCACCTCTGGGAAGTTTTCATGGACATCGACCGCATGCCTTAATGCTGTGCGCGGTATTCACGGGGGGTTACTTTGAACTCGTTGTGGAACTGCCGGGTGAAGTAGTTGCTGTCATGAAATCCGCAGGAGAGAGCGGTTTCGGCAATGGTTTTGCCGGGCAGCATCAGCATCAGCGACGCCTTGCCGAGGCGGGTTTTCAGCAGGTAATTACCCGGTGAATATCCGGTCAGCCGCTTGAATTCCAGTCGGAAATTCACCGGAGACATCTTGACGAACGCGGCCATTTTCTCCAGGCTCCAGTCTTCCGGATAGCGCTGATCGAGCGCCGCCAGCAATAAGCTGATTTTGCAGGCATGGATACTGTTGCCGCCGGAGCTGCCGACAACCGGTGCGGCATGCCGGAAGAGAAAAACAAACAGCCGCAGAACCTCGCCCAGCACGGCGGTCCGGGCCCCCGGTGTCTCGCTGGCCTCCTCGATGATGATATCTTCCAGAATCTTGATCACTTCCGGGAAGTAACTGCTCTCCAAATTCAAAACATTGCGCTCGACGGCCCGGTCGAGGTTGAAAACCAACTGGTAATTCGGCAAACTCTGCAGATCCTCGCTGAAATAATCGAGGAACGCGCGGTCCAGCAGAATGTTGTAAATCTCCATTTCCTGCGGCTTCCGGTAAAAATGCTCGCGATGCTCGCGAATCAGGAAAATATTGCCGGGCTTGATCGGAAATTCCTGCTCATTCACCACATGAATCGCCGAGCCCGACCGCACAAACACCAGTTCGAGAAAATCCTGATGGCTGTGCCTCGGCGTACGCTCCCCTTCTTTGTCGCGGCAATGGAAATTCGCCTGCACGTGAATCTTCAGGTTCTGCCAACGGTGTATGTATTTGAACGCATTCATATTTTAACAGATAATGCTAATTTTCATACAGAAAGTCAAGGAGTTATTTTCTATTTCAACTATAATATAAGCAACATCCATTAATTATCAAAAAGGATTGATAAAAATGATGAAAGATTTTTTAGCAAAGTTGTCCGCTCCCGGCGCCGAGTTCCGCGGAGCCCCGTTCTGGGCCTGGAATGCCAAACTTGAACCCGAAGAACTCCGCCGCCAGATCCGGATCATGAAGGAGATGGGGCTGGGCGGTTTTTTCATGCATTCGCGGGTGGGATTGAATACCGAATACCTGGGCAAAGACTGGTTCGAATGCATTCGCGCCTGTATCGACGAAGCGGAAAAACTCGACATGCTGGCTTGGCTTTATGATGAGGACCGCTGGCCCTCCGGCGCCGCCGGCGGCCTGGTCACCCGCGACGAAAAATACCGCATGCGCATGATGGCTCACGAAGTCCTCGATTCAGCGGCAGCAGCCACTCAGCAGCACTACGACGCGCTGTTCGCCGGCGAACTCCGTGACAAACGCCTCTACAATGTCCGCCGCCTGGAATCTTTGAACGACGAGCTGCGCCCGAACGAAAAGCTGTTGACCTTTTTCGAAAAAATCAGCGAAACCTCTTCCTGGTACAATGACCAGACCTACCTCGACACTATGAACGACGAGGCCGTGCAGAAATTCATCGAAGTAACGCATGAAGCCTATGCCCGTGAAGTCGGCTCCAAGTTCGGCGGCCGCATCCCCGGCATTTTCACCGACGAACCGAATTACCTGCATGTCTCAGCCGAGTTCGAAAGAACCGTCTGGACCCCGTCCATTCCGAAACGCTTCAAGGAGCTTTACGGTTACGACATCATGGCACACCTGCCGGAGTTGTTCTACGTCGTGGATGACGCGGAGTTCTCCAAGGCCCGGCTGGACTTTTTCAACCTCGCCACTACACTTTTCGTCAATGCGTTTTCCAAACAGATCGGCGAATGGTGCGGGAAACATGACTGCCAGATGACCGGTCACGTGCTGGCCGAAGACAACCTGACCGACCAGACCAGCTACTCGGGCAGCCCCATGCGTTTCTACGAATACATGCAGACACCCGGAATCGACCTCCTGACCGAGCATTGGAACATTTTCGATACCGCCAAACAGTGCACCTCCGTGGCGCGTCAGTTCGACCGTCAATGGCGCTTGACTGAAACCTACGGTTGTACCGGCTGGGATTTCCCGTTCGCCGGACACAAGGCGCTCGGCGACTGGCAATACGCGCTGGGTATCAACCTGCGCTGCCAGCACCTGGCCTGGTACTCGATGGAGGCGGAAGCCAAGCGCGACTATCCCTCGAGCATCTCGTATCAGTCCCCGTGGTACAAGGATTATCCGGTGGTCGAGGATTACTTCGCCCGCCTCGGCGCTGCGCTCTCCGTGGGTGCGGAAGTCCGCGACCTGCTGGTGATCCACCCCATCGAATCGACCTGGGGTATGTATGCGAAGCAGAGCCTGACCCCGGAACAAGTCGTCGCTGAAAACAAGATCATGGTTCAGTTGAGCAACGCCGTGCTCCGCGAAAACATCGATTTCGACTATGGCGACGAAGAACTGATGTCGCGTTACGGCTCGGTCGAAGGTGCGGTCCTTAAGGTCAACAAAGCCTCTTACAAGGCGGTGCTGGTCCCGCAGCTGCGGACGATCCGCAAATCGACGCTGACGCTGCTGGACAAATACCACAAAGCGGGCGGCACCGTCGCCTACATCGGCCAGGCCCCGGCCCTCATGGACGGTATTCCCTCCTCTGAACCGGCCGCAATCTACAAGAGCTTTGTCCAAACCACTCTTGACGGCGTCGCCAAAGCGTTGAATCCGCTGGTGCGCCGAGTTTCGCTGACCGATGCTTCCGGCCGGGAAATCGAGCCGTTGCTGCACATTTACCGCAAAGCGGACAAGCTCGAAACGCTGTTCATCTGCAACACCTCCATGGAGTTCACGGAAGAGCCGATGAAGGTCCAGTTGGTTCGCGACCGCCACCTCGCCTACCCGCAGGTGCAAGTCGTCTGGCAGGCTGCGCCCGGGGCGAAAATCTTCGAACTCGACCTGAGCTCCGGCAAAATCTGGCCGCTCGACTTCAAGTTCCAGGACAACGCCTATAACTTCACCACGTCCTTCGACGCGCTCGGTTCCCGGCTGTTCTTCGCCTCCGCCGAAAACCTGGCAAACGCCCCTGCCCCGCGGCAGATCGACACCAGCGCACTCACCGGCTGCAAATTCAGTGCCACACCCTGGCAAATCGTACTCAACGATTTCAACGTGCTGGTGCTCGACCACGCCCGCTACGCCGTCGACGGCGGTGAGCTCTCCGGCAATGAGTACATCATCAAAATCGACGACCAGGTCCGCGAGAAGCTCGGCGTGCGGCCACGCGGCGGCGCCATGGTCCAGCCGTGGCTCAGCGGCGAACGCACCGCCGATAAATCGCTCGAACTGACGCTCAAGTATACCTTCGAATGCGGCGAACTGCCGCGCGAGACCTGTTATCTCGGCATCGAGCGCCCCGACCTGTACCGGATTTCACTGAACGGCCGCGAGGTCAGTCATGACGATCAGGGCTACTGGTGCGACCGCTCGCTCCGCAAGCTGGCGCTGCCGGCGGATTATTTCCGCTCCGGTACCAACACCCTGACCCTGGCGGGGCGTTATCACCAGTACCTGCCGGGACTGGAATCGCTGTTCATTCTAGGCAGTTTCGGGGTGAACGGCAATACACTGGTCAAGATGCCCACCACGCTGGAAAGTGGCGACTGGTGTTTGCAGGGCCTGCCGAATTACGCCGGCGACGTCACCTACAACAAGACCTTTGAATGCCGCAAAAATGCGAAGCCCCTGTTCGTGGAAATTCCCGAATGGCGCGGCATTGCCATCGGCATCCGGGTCAACGATTCCGAGCGTCAGGTTATCGCCTGGCCCCCCTACCGGCTGGATATCTCCGACCTGGTCAAAGAGGGTACCAACACGATCGCCATCACGATCTTCGGGCACCGCCGCAATTCGCACGGACCGTTCTACCTGAATGAAAAATGGCCCTCATGGACCGGCCCTCATCAGTTCAAGCTCTATGAACATCCGGAGCGCCAGCTGGTGCCCTGCGGCCTGCTGCAGGACCCGTTGCTGTTGAATTAGTAAACGGAATTCACTTGATGATTCGGGTAATCGGTACCGCCGGTTACCCGAATTTTTTTGTCGGGATCATAAGCTCGCGATGGTCTGCGATTCGGCGGGAGCCGGATTCTGGTTGCCGTCCTCCGCCGGAGCCATAGCCGGCGCGGCCGTGGGCTTCGGCGGTTCGTCGAACAGGAACAGACGGCAGACCAGCTCGCCCCCGTACGGTTCTCCGGCGACCCGCGTCCGGCCATAGTTGCGCTGGTAATCAATGGCGCAGGAAACGCCTTCGGTGTACGACAGCATTTTCAGCTCGACGGTATCGGTCGGCTTCGGCAATGGAATATCCCGCTTGAGGTCACCGGGCCTGTTAAAGACAAATTCATGCTGTTCGCCGTTCACCGACACCAATACCCTGCCGGGATTTGCCGAATACAGCGTCAGCTCAAATGTCGCAAACTTACAGGAAATATTCGGATCGACGACAAATTTTTTGGTCACCGTCATCTGCGGCGCCAGTGGGAGGAGCTGCCAGCCGCCGAGGGTCCCCGGACCATTGTCCAGATACATCATGCGGCCGTCGTTGAGTTTCATATGCACACCGTTCGGACGAGCCCAGCGCATCATGGCCGGCTCCATCTTGCCGCGATAGAAATCATAGGCCACGATGCAGATGAATACCGACGCCACCAGCGCGATTCCGCCGCACATGTAGGCTTCCTGCGACTTCTTCCTGCGGAGCTCCAGGAACCAGACCGAAAAAATCCCGGCAAATACCGCCAGGAGCGGCAGCGCCGGCACCCGGAAACGGGCCAGCATGTAGAAGAGCGTCGTCGCCCCCCAATAAGCCACCACCATATACACCGGCAGCAGAAGCAGCCATTTGTTGGACTTATGGAAAAGCGAGATGATCACGCCGATGATGCCGCCCAGCGCCATAACCAGGAGCAACCCAGTGGGCACCAGCCCCAGATAGGTCAGGAAACTGCTGTTCGCCCCCTCGCCGACCATGGAAATATTGTTCGGGATTTCATGGTAATCCCAGAACAACAGCGCCTTGCGGAAAGTCAGTTCCAGGTAAGCCGCGGGTTCTTCCTTGAACCATTCCCAGATACGCGCCCCGACCGGCACTTCATTCTGGGTATTTATCCAGCTGTGCCAGGCGGGCGGGTACTCCATGGGACCGGCGGGCAACCCCGGTTCGCGGCCCCCGGGCGGCGCCTCGGGCGTATTGCCCAGCGCCAAAACCTCCCCGGCCGCCGTCGACGGACCGGAAAATTTGCCCGTGACCCGCGAGTTGTGGATCATGAACGGCAACTGCGGCAGGATTACCAGAATCAGGAAAATGGATATGGCCAGGAAGCTGCCGATGAGATTTTTTCGCAACGGCGCGCCCAGCATCCAAAGCGACCAGACCGCCGCCGTCAACAATCCCGGCAGGAAAAACCAGCTGTTGCCGCGCGTCAGGATCGAACACCCCACCGCCAGCGCGCAGAGTCCCCAGTCGACAGGGTCCTTGCGCATGAATCCGCGAAGCGCCAGATACAGAATCAGGATTATCCAGAAACTTTGCAACGTTTCGATCAGCAGAAACGGCGTATAAAGGCACAGCGCCTTGGATAAAGCCGCGACTACCGCGCCAACCAGGCCCGCCGACGGGCTCCAGAGCCGCCGCCCGCACAATCCGACCAGAAATACCGCACCGCCGCCAAGCAATGACTGGATGACAATCACCGCATAAATCGAATCCCCCAGCAACCACCGGATCACCGGCAGAAAAACGGCGTAATAAAACGGCTGGTAATAAAACGGTCCCTTGAAATTACCCAGGACAATTTCCCCGGAAATGTGCCAATACGTCGCCATATCGGTCTGACTGGACGGCATCATAACCGAGTTCATTCCGCCCCGGAACCATGCCAGTTCAAACCCGACGGCGAGGCGGATAGCCACCCCGACCAACGCGATCAGCCCCAGCCAGATATAGAATTTTCTATTCATTCAATGCTTGACGGAACTCAGATCGACATCAATTCTTTTTCTTTGACTTCGATATGCTGGTCAATGCTTTTGATGTAGTTGTCGGTCATTTTCTGGATTTCGTCGAGCATGCCCTTCAGATCGTCCTCGGTCAGTTCGCCGGCTTTTTCGCCTTTCTTGGCAATTTCGTTGGCGTCGCGGCGGTGATTACGAATCGAAACCTTGGCATCTTCGCCGCGGGCCTTGACCTGTTTGGAGAGCTGGGCACGGCGCTCGGTGCTCAATTCCGGAATCGGCAGACGGATCACGCGGCCGTCGTTCACCGGGGAAATCCCCAGCGACGAAGCGATGATCGCCTTTTCAATCGGTCCCAGCGCGTTCTTGTCCCACGGCTGCAGGACAATCGTCTTGGGATCGGGCGTGGTGATACCGGCCACTTCCTTGAGCCGGACATGGCTGCCGTAATAATCCACCTGGATATTGTCGACCAGAGCCGCCGAAGCTTTGCCGGTGCGAATGCCCGTAAAATCGCGGACCATCGACTCCTCGGCCTGCATCATTGTCTCTTCCAATTCTTCCAATAAATTTTTCAGTTCCATAATACGTCTCCGGTTTATATATTTATATTATCGAATTTAGAACAATTCGCGAAAATGTCAAATCAAAACGCGACCGCGACCGCGACTTTTCCTCAATTTTCCCCGTCCAATGGGAACTAAACCACGGAAAGCACGGAAATCACGGAAAATTATTTCAAAAATTTTTGTGTATTTTTGTGTGTTTTGTGGATAAAAAATCAGTCAGCTTGTATTACCGGAGATTCTTTTCCGGCGGCAATTTCGAAATAGACCTGGTTGTGATCCCGCAACCGCTGCGCCAAGGCGGCCGCATCCTTCGCCCGGATCGCCTCGATGATCTGCCGGTGATCGAGGTTCGTCTCGACCCGCGGCTTCACTTCCCGGATCAACTGGTTAACATTCTTGTACTTAAAGAAGAAATCCGTCACCAGCGGAATCAGGCTGTCCAGCACCGGATTGTTCGCCCCCTGCAGCATGGCCACGTGAAACTGACGGTCGAACTCCACGCGTTTCTCCTCGTTGACAGACTCCTCGCGCTTGCGGCAAATCTCCTCGATGTTCAGAATTTGCTCTTCCGTGATATTGGCGACGATGAACTCCGCCGCGCCGACTTCAAGCAGCACCCGGACCTCGACCAGCTTCGGCAAAATCTCCAGACTGGCGGCAAAAAACGGCATGAATGCATCAAACGGATTTTCCGGCATCAGCCGGGCAATGACCGCCCCGGTCCGGGTTTTGCTCTTGATAATCCCCAGCGTCCGGTAGTGCCGGATGGCCTCGCGGATGATGTTTCGGCTGATCCCGAGGCGCTGCGCCAGCTCGTTTTCCGTGGGCAAAGCATCCCCGGCCTGCAATCCATTGTTCAGGATATAATTGCGGATTGCCGCAATCGCATACTCCAAAGTTGTTGATTTCTTCGTTTTCATCCGGTATTATAATGCCTCAACGCACCATGTTCAAGTTAAAAATCGGTGAATAGGACAAATAGGACCCGATAAGACGCATAGGAAAACGTTCCGGTACTTGCTTTTTTGAAAATTCGCGCTATTTTGTAGTACAAATAAAATATAGGTTGTACGCGATGCTGAAAACATTGATCAGACCGTCAATGGTCTTTATTCCGTTTATTCTGGGGCTGGCTTTTCCGGCGGCGCATTCGCTGAACTTCCTGCTGCGCTGGATTCTGATCGGCATGATGTATCTGATCTGCCTGCAGCTTGAGCCGCATCAACTGAAGCCGAAAACCCTGCACTGGAAGCTCCTGGCCGCCAATATCCTGATGGGCATTGTCCCCTGCCTGCTCCTGACACTGGCCGGAGCACCTCAACTGGCGATGGCGGCGTTTTTCGTCGGCATCGCGCCGACCGCCAATGCGGCGCCGGTCATCATGAACTTCCTGCGGGGACGCCCGGGGTTTGTGGTCACGGCGTTCGTCATCACCAATCTGGGGGTATCGGCGGCGCTGATTCCCCTGCTGCCGCTGGTCACGGGCAATTCCTCATTCGCCTTCGTGTGGGATATCTTCAAGATGCTGGTGCTGGTGATCGGACTGCCGGTGGCAGCCGCGGTCGTGACGCGTTATCTTTACCCCAAGTCAAAGGGCTGGCAGGCCAAGTGCCGCAACGTGACGTTCTGTGCGTGGTCGTTGATGCTGTTCATCATTGCCGCCGGCGCCGGCGACTTCTTCCGTTCCAACCCGGACGTACCCAAAATCCTGGTCCTGGAGATCGCCCTGCTGTCACTCACACTCTGCATCATCAATTTCGTACTCGGTGCAATTCTCGGCAAACGCAAATACGGCCGCGAAGCCAGCCAATCACTGGGCCAGAAAAACACCTCCTTCATCATCTTCATGGCGATCACTTTCGCCAATCCGCTGGCCGCGCTCGGCCCGGTATTCTACGTCCTCTGGCACAACTGCTGGAACGCTATCCAGATGTACCGCTGCGACCGCCGCCGCCTGATCAAAATGCTCAAGAAGTAGAACAAAAGTCTTCCATTGTTCAAAAATTTCCCAGCCAACCATTATATGGCTTGACAAGTATAAATTCCTCTGCTAAATTGATATTGATACCGAGTTGCATTCAGAAGGTTAGTAACTGCCGCTGGAATTGCGGATCAGAAATTGGGTTTAATGAGCTTGCCGCTAATAGATTAGCGGCTGCGAGTCAGGCCGAATTTATGTCCGCAAGATCAAGGTGGTTACAAGCTTTATGATTGCAATTCGGTATGAACCGCTGACAAAGGGGTATCGATGAATAATGATATGCAGAGGCTTTTTGCCTTCGGTGCGGATGCCGTGATCTGTTATGGTATTTATAAGATCGTCAGCTTCGTGCTGAGCCTGCTCAGTATGCTCTTTTTCATGAAACTGCAGCAGGATGGGGCGGCAGGCATGGAGGAAATGATTCTTCTCGGGGCTACCGGGATATTGATCTTTCTGGGAAGTTTGTTTTTTGTCTTTCTGTATTTTGTCATCCCCACGGCGATCTGGGGAAAAACACTGGGCAAGCTCATTTTCCGGGTCACGGTGGAGTATCACAGCAATCCTCCGGGCTTCCTGCGGGCCTCCACGCGCGAATTCCTGAAGCTGGTTCAGTGGGTATTCTTCCTCATCCCGATCTTCGCGCTATATCAACTGCTGGAATACGGCCATACCTGGTACGATCAATTGCTTGGGTTGCAGGTCCGTTGCGACGCCTTCGGGCTCACCGAAACCCAGAAAAACTGGCGCAAACTCCATGACCGGCGAACCCCGGCCAAGCTGGATGCCCGGAAAAAGTGGCCGCTCTGGAAAGTCGGTTTACTGATGGGGAGCATCGCCGTATTCTCAATCGTCTGTTTTGGCGGAGCGGCTTATTTTATTTACCAGAAACATTTCGCTCCGTCGACGTTTGAAGTCGCCCTTAAACCGCTTTCCGAAGCGGAGCACGCAGCCCTGCAAAAAGCCTTCGACCGGCTGGAAGCCGCCCTGAAGGAGCACGCTCCGGTTCTTCTGGAAAAACGCAAGCCGCTCCCGCCGGAGCAACTCGAAACCCTGCGGAACTCGCTGAACGGAAAAACCATCGAACCCCTGGAAATGTGGTACGCCTTTTTCGCCGGGCTCGAGGAATACGAGATCATTCCCACGGCCAATCCGGTGGAGCTCGATTTCGCCCTGGAAACCCGCCGGGCCGGTCAAAGGTTGCCGCTCCGTCTGCAAGCCCCGCAGCGGGCCCGGTCGATGATGCTTCTGCAGGACGAATACAACGGTTATTCTCTGCTTCTGACCGAAGAACAGGGTAGTGTCTACTACGATATCGCGAGAATCGACACCATGACGAAATTCGTCAACATGATCGCGGAATCTATTGAAAAGAAATTCTGGACCTATAATCCGAATGGCGAACTGATTGAATCCGAGTTCGGCACCGAACGGTTCTGGGCCCTGCGTTCGCCCCCGCCGCGCTCCCGGAAGTTTCCCGGATATTATTAACCACGGAAGGCACGGAAAATCACGGAAATTTTGAAACTGCAAAATACATAGAAGTATTATCTATTTTTGAGCTTATCATCTATTTCCTATTCGTCCTATTTGTCCTATTCGTCCTATAAAAAAGTCTCATAATTTCAGCATTCCACGAAAACCCGGAATTGAATTCTCGGCAAAACGTCTTATATTATCATTGTTAAATAATTTAACAAAGTCAACTATGAGGTAATATATGAAAGTTCCGGGCTTTATCGATTTGCAGATCAACGGTTACATCGGCGTGGATTATTCCGACACCACACTGACCGAGAAGGACTTTATTCGTTCCGCCAGGGCGTTGCATGAAAACGGTACCGCCGGTTTCCTGCCCACCGTCATCACCAGTCACGAGGAAATCTACCGCCGCAATTTGCCGATGCTCGCCCGAGCCATGAAGGACCCGGACCTCGAAGGCTGCGTGCTCGGCCTGCACCTCGAAGGACCATTCATCTCCGACCAGCCCGGCGCGGTCGGCGCGCACAATCCCGCCGCCGTCAGCAAGCCGGATTGCGATTACCTGAAGCGTCTGCAGGACTGGGCCGAAGGTCAGATCAAAGTGCTGACCATTGCCGCCGAAGCCGAAGGAGCGGAGAAGCTGATTGCCTGTGCCAACAGCCTCGGCATCGTGGTTTCGCTGGGGCACCACCTGGCGACTCCGGCGGATATCGAGAAGTGCGCCAAGGCCGGAGCCAAACTGCTGACCCACCTCGGCAATGGCTGTCCGAACATGATTCACCGCCACAACAACCCGATCTGGGCCGGGCTGGCCGACGACCAGCTCACCGCCATGATCATCACCGACGGCCACCACCTGCCCCCTGCCCTGATCAAAACCATGGTTCGCGCCAAGGGCGTCGACAAAGTGATCGTGACCAGTGACGCCTCCCCCATCGCCGGCATGCCTCCCGGCCGCTACAGTACCCTTGGCAACAACGCGATTCTCGAGCCGAATGGTCTGCTCCACAATCCGGAGAAACAGTGCCTGGTCGGTTCCTCCGCCACCATACTTGTGTGTGTAAATTATCTGGCTTCGCTTGATTTTCTGTCTCCGAATGATATAGTTAAGCTTGCGTTCAGCAATCCGCTGAAAATGATCGGTGTGCCGGAAAGCTCGATCAGCAGCAAAACCCAATACGAATGGAACCCGGAGAAGAAGCAATTCGTCCGGTTATGACAGGAGAACAAGACCATGACCAATCTGGAACAGCAGATTCGCGACAAACTCAATGATCTCCGCGGTTACCTGCAAGCCGATGGCGGCGACCTGGAAATCGTGGAAATCCAAGGCAAAACCGTTTACCTGAAACTGAAGGGCGCCTGCGGCGGCTGCCCGCATGCCACCATGACGATCAAAGGCGGCCTCGAGCGCGTCCTGAACGAAGAAGTCGATCCCGAAATCGTCATCGAACGGGTGATCTAAGCGATGCATGCCGATTACGCCATTCGTGGCATTTTCAAGGAATTAAAAGTTCGGTTTTCGCTGTCGGACACCTCGGCGCTGTGTGCGGACGGCATCCGGATTTTCGATGCCGACCCGCTGGCGGCGGAGATTTTTTCGAGCGCGCTGACCACCGGCGCGCTGCTCGCTCCATTGTTGGAAGGCGCCGAGAAATACTCCTGCCAATGGGAATACCCCGGGTTGCTGGGTAAATTGCTGGTCGACGTCAATGCGAAGTGCGACGTGCGCGGCATTCTCAACGCCCCGCACCTGGTTACGGAGAGCCTGAAGCCCGACGATATTTTCGGCCATGAAGACGGCCTGATGAAGGTCATCAAGTTCGACAACGGCAGCATCATCAACTCTGGCAGTACCAAAGCACCGCTGGCGGACATCACCGCCGACGCCGGGTTCTTTTTCTCGACCAGCGACCAGATCGAAACCGAATTCGCCTGCGCGATCCGCTTCAACGCCGACCCGCTGAACCCGGTGCGCAAAGCCGCCGGGCTGATGCTGCAGGCCATGCCGGACTGCGACCTGATCGCCTTCGAGCCGGTTCGCGAACTGATCCGCAAGAACGATTTCCGCGCCATCCTGCTCGAGGAGATTTCGCCCGAACAGAAGCTGGTCAAAATCTCGGCGGTGCTCTCGCAGGGCATCCCGGAATTCAGCTACGGCCCCATACCGGGGTTCCGCTGCCGCTGCAACCATGGCAAACTGCTGGGCTCGATGAGACTGCTGTCGCCGGCGGACCTGAAGGATATTTTCTCGGAAAAAGATACCGTCAAGGTCAAATGCGAATTCTGCCGTCACGAATATATTTTCAAGAAGAACGAATTCATCAAAAATGGCTGAGCGCTCTTCCTGCGACATCACCCTTGACCTGCACGGGCTGACCGTGGACGACGCCCTGCGCCGCCTCCACGGCCCGCTCTACAGCAACCGCTTCCGCAGCATCAAAGTCATCCATGGCCGCGGCTCCGGCGCGCTGAAACACGCGATCCGCGAGTTCGTGGCCAACTGCGCCCTCGTCCGCGAAGTCATCTACGGCGAGGACCTCAACCTCCCCGGCCGCGACGGCATCACCCTGGTTTATAAATAATATAACTTTTCATTGAAAACTTTTTAAACATATATTGACAAAGTTATTTTTTCATGTATAATTAATATATGATTGAACGTATTCAATATTTAATTAACATTGAAAAAGGATGACGCATATTGATTATGCCGCACATATCGGTGGAAGCAGGGACCAGCGCCCATGACGTGTTGAGGCTGCTTTACGAAAAGGGCCCGCTGCGCCAGAGTCAGATCGCGGAACTGCTGAACGTTTCCGTGGCGGCCAGCAACCGGCAATTCAAGAAATTGATCGAAGAAAACCTGATCATTCCCTGTGCCAACCCGACCAGCAGCGGCGGGCGCCCTTCGCAAAGCTGGCGCATCAACAACGACGGCAACTGCTTCCTCGGCATCATCTTTTATGACGGTTCCCTCTCCGCCATGCTCCTCGACTTCGAGGGCCAGGTCCTGTGGCACAAAAGTCAGGCCATTTCCCCGAAAGACGGTCAGAAGGAACTGCTGGGCAAACTGCTCAAGATCACCGAACTCGCCACCGCCCTGGCCGGTCAGAATAACTGGCGGATTCTGCAGTGCTTTATCGGCGTCCAGGGGCTGATGTCGCAGGACGGCACGATTTTGAATGTGGTCAACCTCCCGGCACTGAACGGATTGCAGCTCGAGCGGGAACTGGAGAGCCGTTTCGGCTTCAAATGTTTCAGCGACGCCACGCATCATGCGCAGGTACTGAGCGAAACCAGCAATCTCTCGCCGGAATCCACGGCGCTGATCATCAACTGGAGCGACGGCTTCGGCGGCATGGTCGTGAGCAACCGTCAACTGCTGAGCTGGCCGGCGGTTTATCCGCGCCGCCGCCGGGGCATCTGGGATATGGGCCATATCCGGATCAAGGCGGACGGACGCCCCTGTCATTGCGGCAACCGGGGCTGCCTGGAAGCCTATGTGGGCGGCCGGGCCCTGCGGGAGCAGCATCCGGAACTCAATTGCAAAAACGACAAAGAGATGCTGCGCAAGGCTCTCGACGGCGATATCGCAGTGCAAAAAACGCTGTGTAATGCCGCAAGGCTGATCGCCGAAACCCAATACTGGCTGATTGAGCTTTTCGGGGTCGATACCATCATCTTCACCGGTGCTTATTCAGGTGCGTTCGGCATTTACGAAAACGCCTTCCGCGACGGTCTCCGGGTTCTGCACACCCCGGAGGAACTGCTGGAAATCAGCCTGACGGTCAACAACGATCCGTACCGCAATTTCTGCTGGGGCGCGGCATTGATGGCGCGGCAGTTTTACTTTTATCCGGATGAATCGCTGGCGCTGCGCGGCCTGGGGCGGCTCAGCACTTTTCCGGTTTCCCAGAATTCCGAATTCAACCTCGCTCAACGATAAAAACAGACAAGGAGATAAAAATGTTTAATTCCCGAAATCATCGATTCACACTTATCGAACTCCTGGTGAATACTAGTAGTCCGTTCATAAAATAACATATCACATCGTCCGCATTTCTTCCAT
>JBEBRW010000061.1:0-34435 GCA_040394635.1 Victivallis vadensis
ATATAGCACATATTCGCATATTTGCAATGTTATTTTATGAACGGACTACTAGTAACAAATCAAAACTGCAAGAGTCTACTCTATGAATCGTACCACGCACATGCGTAAAGAGCCCGGCTGCCAAAGCGGCCTTTCGGCATTCGTATTTCCGGGGATTTTCGACCGTGCGGCAATGTGTTTAGTTAAAAATTTTTATAAATAAAATCGATGGAGAATTTGGAAAGATGAAAGAGAAGATCGAGATTTTCAAACTGGAAGACCGGGTATTGTTCGAAGCGGCGGCTGTCGCGGAAATTGTCGAGGCCATGGAGAATGATCCGAACGCCAATATGAATGAAAATGACCGTCAGGCCCAGGAAGAAAAAGACGCGATCAAGAATGCGCCGGTGGAAAATGCGACTGTCCAGGGCGCTCAACCGGACCTGTCGAACCCGTCGGACAAGTCGGGCATCGATGCAGAAATACAGGCGTTGATCGAGGGAGAAATCGGATTTTCCGATGCAGCAAACAATGCGGTCAGTGACCTGCTCAATGAATTTGGGGCCAACGCGGTGGAAGATGTTATTCATGATGCGTTTGCCGAGAAAGAAACCGGAGCCATTACGGTCGACGCCAGCGAGGCCGCCGATTACGAACTGGTGGTGATCAATTCCTCCGTACAGGACAAAGATCAGATTATCAGCACCCTCGCTGAAAATCAGGAAGTGCTGACCCTCGAAAACGGCCGCGATGCCATGGACCAGATCAACGATTATCTCGACGCTTCCGGCAAAGAATACAGTGCCATCCACATCGTCAGCCACGGCAATGACGGCTATATCACGCTGGCGGGCGAGCGCTACGACGCATCGAATTTCGAGCTGGCGGACTGGGTATCCATCGGTTCGCACCTGACCGACGGCGGCGATATCCTGCTGTATGGCTGCAACCTGACCGGAGGAGAAGCCGGGCAGGACTTTGTGGCGATGATCGCGGACGCCAGCGGCGCGGACGTGGCCGCCAGCACCAACGCCACCGGATTAAACGGCGACTGGGTATTGGAATATAGCAATGGCACCATCGAAACCGCCGCCATCACGGTCGAAAGTTATGACTACAGTTTGGTGCCGATCCAAATTTCGGTAAGTGACGACGCGTCTTTGCGAAATGCTTTCACGGAGATCGATAATGGCGCGGATTTGGAATACGAACTGAGTTTCGATCTCGATGCCAATGCCGTAATTTCACTTACCGGCGGAGAACTGAATATTCTGCAGCGAAGCGGATTGACCATTACGATCGACGGAAAGGTGGCGAATGAAACAAGACTTACGATTGACGCAGACGGCAATTCGCGTATTTTCAATTTCGGTACGGACAATGCTGTAATCATCAAAAACCTCATCATGAGCAACGGTAAAGCCACTGCCGGCGGCGGCGGGGCGATAGCCCATGACGGCAGCACCCTGACAATCGACAATTCAGCATTTTATAACAACATGTCGGAGCTGAACGGCGGCGCGATTTGCACCTCTGACAGAACCACGGAAGTAACGGTCACCAATTCCACATTCGATAATAATATAGCCTTGGGCTCAGGTGGAGCGATACTCACTCACAATGCTCTCGACGTTGATAATGTAGAATTCAATAACAACCGCAGTTATATGTTTGGCGGAGCAATCATTGGTTATTCCGATATCACGGTCAAGAATTCAGCCTTCACGAATAATACGGCAGTAAACGGCGGCGGCGCAATTTTCAAGCCCAGCGATGTTGGAAACGTGGAGGTACTCAACAGCACATTCACGAATAATACGGTTTCCAGCGGCAACGGTGGCGCGATCCACGTCTGGAAGTCGCTGACGGTCACCGGCAGTACCTTCACCGACAATACGGCGAGCCAAAACGGCGGCGCCATTTGCGTATACGACGATTTATCGAAAAGCGACAACGCAGTCGCCAGCATTACGAACAGCACATTCATGAATAACGCGGCCACGAATGGCGACGGCGGTGCGGTTTACGTCTGGGGCTCGCCGTCCGCCAGTGACCAAAGCACGCTGGGGGTCAGCGGCGGCACCTTTACGAATAATACGGCCCTCAAGGGCAACGGCGGGGCGATTTACGCGAACGCCGGGCTGACGGTGGATGCCAGCTCGGTATTCGGTAATGCCACGGATGACACCAAGGGCAACAGTGCAAGAAACGGTGGTGCGATTTATATCGACTCCGGGGCTTCTTCCGCTTCAATCAGCGGCAAATATTACTCCAATGAAGCCAGCAACGGCGGTGCGATTTATTCAAAAGCTTTGCTGTCGATCGACGGCGCTACTTTTGAGGACAACTATGCATCCGTCGGCGGCGGTGCCGTTTATTATACCAACAGTGCACAACTGGTGATTACCGACAGCGATTTCATTGACAACACGACCGGTGCTTATGGCGGAGCCATTTATATCCGGCCGACTTCCGGCGTGGCCAATTTGTCCTTGAGTGAGGTCAGCATATCGGGCGGCAACGCCACTCAGGGCGGGGCCGTTTATATGTTCGGGACAGGGTTCATCCTGACCATGGATGACGTCACGGTTGAAAACTGCACGGTCGGCACTGGGCGCGGCGGGGCCATATATGCGGAAGGTACGCAGATTGACTCCACGGTCGATATTTCCAACAGTTCTTTCACGAATCTCAATGCGGGCGGCGGCGCCGGTTTGTACTTGAAGACTAGCCACAACACCGTGCGGGCGGCCATCGATGTGACTCTGGACAGCGTGATTTTCGATACTTCGACGACAACCGGGACAGTAACCTTGGGCGCGGCCGTTTATATCGTCAGCGATGGAGATACCAGTATCGGTATTACCGGGAAGTCGTCTTTCGTCAATTGCACGGCGGATTACGGTGGTGCCATTCACCTGCAATCGGTCTATGGGGCGGCGGTATTTACGGCCACAGGGACGGCTGCCGACCGGATTTTGTTCAAAGATAATTTGGCTTTGACCAATGTCGGTATGGGCGGAGCGGTGTATATCAACGGTAAGACTAAAATGGAACTCGATATCGCGTATGTTGATTTCAAGGGAAATAAGGGGTACTCCGGGTCCGCTATTCATATGAACAGCGTGCCGGATGAGGTTGTGGTCCGGGTCGATAATTGTTCATTTACCGACAATATCAGCAACGACCACGGAAATGTGGCTACGCGCGGCGCTCTTTATATCGGCAGTCACAGCGCGATCGACGCGGTGATTTCGAATAGTGTTTTCAGCGGAAACCAGTCTCTGGGAACCGGCTACGGCGGGGCCGTCAGCCTGTATAGTCATGTGGTTTCGGACGATGTGACCCTGGTGCTGGACAATGTGAAGTTTACGGACAATGTATCGGGATCGCTTGGCGGCGCGGTGTATCTGCAGGGCAAAGAAGGCAATACCGCCAATCTGATCGTCAAGGGCGACAGCCTGTTCGACGGCAACTCGGCGGTAAACGGCGGCGCGATTTACAGTTATTATTACAATGTGCTGGTCGGCGTGGATATACTGGGTGTTGCCACGGCAGGAAGTGCTTCCTTTACCGGCAATTCGGCCAGTAACCGGGGCGGCGCGATTTACACGAACGCCGGGCTGACGGTAAGCGATGCGGTATTCGGCAGCGCTACGGATTCCAGTAAAGGCAACAGCGCGCTCAACGGCGGCGCGATTTATGTGGCACTAAGCACTGCCACGGTCTCGATCGGCGGTGAATTTTACGACAATAAGGCTACCACCGGCAATGGCGGCGCGATTTATCTGTCTAATGGCGGGACCATCAGCAATGCGACTTTCGGCAGGATCGATGGCAGCGGGGTGAGATCTGGCGGCAACTATGCCAAACTCGACGGCGGCGCGATTTACGCGGCCGGCGGAACGACGTATATCAAATCCGATGCCGGAGCCAACTTCTTCTATTGCAGTGAAGCCGGTCGGGACGGCGGTCTGATTTATGTGGCCGTTGGTGCCACAGTGGACATTCGGAGCGATGTGGAGAACGGTTCCGCAGCAGATATGACATTCGGCGGCGGAACGGCGGGGCGCAACGGCGGGGCCATCTACAGCGCCGGGGTACTGAAGTTTGACGAAACTACCACAGACCAAAATGGGTCATTGACATACAAGCTGGATAATAAATACACGTTCACCGATAATAAAGCGCTCGGCGACGGCGGCGCCCTTTATCTGGCCAAGGGCAGCAAGATATTCCAGGGCGGAGAGCTGAATGGGTACCGCGACGAGAACGAGGACGTTAACATGGACGAAATCCGTTACCTCTACGGCGAAAATGCGAAAATGTGGTTTGAAGGGAATTCTGCCGGAAACAACGGCGGCGCGATCTATAACGGTATTGAGGTTGTGGAGGAGAATAGGGGCCACGGTACTGGCACGTACTATTGGGGCACTTATCTGCGGATCAGCAGATCAACCTTTGTCAAGAACGAAGCCGGCAATGACGGGGGGGCAATTTACAGTGACAGCAATGCATTACTATATATCCTCGCCGATGTCACGTTCAGGGAGAACAAGGCCGGCAATGACGGCGGAGCAGTATATGCCGGTGATTTCTTGACCCTATGCAGAACTACTAACCTCGTGGGCGGTGTCGAAGTTGATTGCAAACTTTATTTCAACGACAACGAGGCCGGTCGGAATGGCGGGGCCATGTATGTGACGGCGGAATTCTGGAGTTTGTCGGATGCGATGTTCTCTGAAGCTATATTCGACGGCAATAAGGCTTTGGAGGGCTCCGGCGGCGGGCTCTATGTAGAGGGGAATCTGTTATGGTTTCGTAGTACATTTACCAACAATACCGCGGATAAGGGTAATGGCGGCGGGCTTTATGTCGGCGGAGATTTTGAAGCTTGGAATCCTATAACTTGCGGTGAAAAGGGTCAGGATAAGGGCAACAGCGCAATCAATGGCGGCGGGATTTATGTCAATGGCTATTTTGATGGCATGCTTGCTTCTTTCTACGGCAATAATGCCACGCAGGACGGCGGTGGACTTTATGTCAATGCACAGGACAGTGGTGGAATTGTGCATATCAAGGAAGGGACTTATATAGATTTGTCATTATATTTTGAGGACAATCATGCCGATCGCGATGGCGGCGCAATTTTCGTCAATAATGGTCTGCTTGAAATCTCTGGGGGCTGGAATCCTGTCCTAGCATTCATCAACAATACCGCCGGAAATAACGGCGGCGCGGTTTATGCCAATGATAAGCTTGAAATTACCTCTAGTGGTTATTTATCGTTCCAAGGTAATACCGCCGAAAAGAGCGGCGGCGCGGTTTATGCTGTTGGCGATGCAACGATCAAGGGTGGCACCTTCTCGAATAATACGGCCAAGACCGGCGACGGCGGGGCGATTTTCGCGGCGGGCAATGCGGATATCACGGATTCGACGTTCACCGGCAACTTTGTCAAACACACCAATTCAGACACCAGCACCCGTGGCGGCGCGGTTTATGCCGCAGGCAACCTGACCCTTGGCGGAAGTGTCGAGTTCAAAGGGAACTATATCGAAGTGAATCCGGTTTCCAACACCAGTACCGGCGTGACCGAGTATCTGCAGGGCGGCGCGGTTTATGTCGGCGGGAACCTGACGCATACCGGCAGCGTCCTGTTCGACGGCAACTATATCAAGTCCGTTGCCACAACTTACAATGGCGACAAAATTCTTGCCATGCAGGGCGGCGCCCTTTATGTGGCCGGTACCACCGAAATTAACGGTGTCAAATTCGAAAATAACTATATCGACAGTGAGATCGCTTATAACTTTGCCACTGCGACCGGTGATGTCCGGTCCGAGGGCGGAGCGCTGTATACGGCCGGCAAAGCCACTTTGAACAATGTGACATTCAACGGTAACTATTTGAACTCGACGGCAGGCACCAATCTGCATGGCGGAGCTTACTATGCCGCAGGCATTCTTGCCATGACCGGCGGCAGTTTCAGCAACAACTGGGTAGAGGGTACTCCCACGCTTGACTCCCATGGCGGAGCCCTTTATGTCAGCGGGAGCGGCAGCATAAGTGGCGTCGAGTTCCTGGAGAACAAAAGCAACCCGGTCGGAGCCTCCAATGCCTCCGGACAGGGCGGCGCGCTTTATCTCTCTGCTACCGGCGTGTTAACCGTCGATGGTTCGAAATTCAATAAGAACCGGGCCCGTACCGAAGGCGGCGCCGCTTATTCATTGGGCGAATTGACGCTGAAAAATTCTTCGTTTGAAGGGAATTGGGGCAACAGCGGCGGGGCCATTTACTTTGAAAATATATTGAATGTTGATAATGTTCAGTTCACTTCCAATGAATCCCGCTTCGAAGGCGGAGCAATTAACACGTATGGAAACACGGTTTATAAATTGACCATAAACGACAGCACGTTTACCTCCAATACCGCCGGTACATCCGGCGGCGCGTTAGCTCTTTTCGCAAAAAATGCGGGCGATGTGGTGATTACTGACAGTCGTTTCATTAAGAATACTGCTACCGAGAACAATGGCGGAGCAATATCCGTAATTGTCGCCAGTGAAAACGGCATTGGCGAAACCGATATCTATAATCTGACGATTAACGGCAAAACCACTTTTGACGGCAATGAAGCCGGATGGAGCGGTGGGGCAATTTATGCGATTGCATATAAACAAAGAACCTTCAATGTCAATATCGGCACTGCGGCCAACAGCGATATTACCTTCTCCAATAATAAAGGCACGGATTACTACGGCGGCGCCATTTATTTATATGGGGCCGAGGAAAGTATCAACACCTTTGAAATCGGCACAGGTGAAGGAGCCAAGGCATCATTTACCGGGAATTCCGCTGTTGATGGCGGAGCCATGTTCATCGGTGCCACGAGTACCGCCACGGTCAACCCGATTAATATCGGCAGCGCGGTCAGCGGCAAGGTGACCTTTGCCAATAACAATGCCACGGCCGGTAACGGTGGCGCCATATATCTGGGCGTTCAGAATCCGGTGTTGAACCTGTATGCGGGGTTTGACCAGAATACCGCTCATGGTGATGGCGGAGCCGTTTACCTTAGCGGCGATGCCGTTACTTTGTATGTGGGCGGAAAGAGTGAATTCACCAACAACAAGGCGTTGAATGGCAACGGCGGCGCGGTCATGTTCAGTGACTCGGACGGCGTCAAGAATGTTACCATCGGCGACGGCAGCGCCAGTACCGTGAAGTTTGAGAACAATACCGCGGCACAGAGCGGCGGGGCAATTTATATCGCCGGGGGCGGTGAAATCAATATGACCGTCAGCACCAATGGCGGCAGCGCCGAGTTTTTGAAAAACCGGGCCGTGAACGGCAGAGGCGGTGCGATTTTCGTCCAGTCCTACTGGAACAATGTTAACCTCGGTATCACCGGCAAGTTCGAAGGAAATACTGCCGCAACCGATGGCGGCGCCATTTTTGCTGAAACATGGTGGAGCTCGGATCTGGCGCTCGACATAACGGTTAATGCCGGTTCCGTGTTCAAGGACAATACCGCCGGAAATTCAGGCGCAGCCATGTTCCTGTCGTCTGTTGGCGACAATGGCAAAATCAAGGCGGATATTTCCGGTAAATTCGAGAACAATACGGCCACGAACTGGAGAGGCGGCGTGGTCTTTGGCGAGGCCAAAGGCGTAATAGACTTCACGGTCGGCGCCAATTCCGAATTCACCGGCAATACGGCGAATGCGGAAGGCGGAGCCTTATACCTGGTCGGAGAAAACACGTTAACGCTTACCGTCAAGGAAGGAGCCTCCTTCAGCTCCAACAAGGCAAATGACGGCGGTGCGATCTATGCCCGTAATCAATATGCCACCGAGCAGCTTCATATCGGTGAAGACGGCGGCAAGGACGTGACGTTTGACGGCAACGGGGCGCTCAGCGGAGATGGCGGCGCCATCTGGCTCTGGGGCGACCTGACCACGTATAATACCGTCTTTACCTCGAATACTGCAAGCCGCAATGGCGGGGCGGTTTATTCCCAATACGGTTCAGTCAGCATCAATGACAGCCGTTTCGGCGGCGCGACGGAAGACCTGGGCAATGCTGCAGGGTGGTACGGCGGTGCGATTTATCTGGGAAATGGCTTTGACAAAGATTCATCGATCAGCGGAACCGATTTCCAGAATAACAAAGCCGAATTCGAAGGTGGTGCGGTTCATATGAACGGCAATGCGAACACCCTGACTGTTACCGGCAGTAATTTCACCGGCAACAGCGCGATCATGGGCGGTGCGATCTTCAATAACGGCGTCACTCTGGCGGTTATTGGCGGATCGTTCGTAAACAATGCCGCGCTTTATTCCGGAGCGGGAATCCGGTGGGCCGGTTGTGGCGCCGGGATCTACAACAACAGCGGTACCGTCAGCGTAAAAGGCGTGCTGTTCGACGGCAACGACGCCAACCAGTCCGGCGGCGCGATTTTCAACTATTGCGGTGACCTGACCGTTAACGGCGGAGAATTTTACCGCAATATCGCGGGCGGCATCGGCGGTGCGATCTATAATAGCGGCGATACGGATACTTTTTCGACGAAGGCTTCATTGACGCTTGAAGGAAATATTATTTTCGGCAAGGAAAACCATGGAAATGAAGCGCTCAGTGGCGGTGCAATATTGTTGAGCTACAGCGATGTTGTGGTTAAGGATACCGGCGATATCGTATTCAGCTATAATAAAGCATCCCAGGAAGGCGGAGCAATTTCCCTTTACGAGTCCGTTATGACCTTGAACAGCAACGTATCGTTCAGCAACAATGAAGCGTACACGGATAATAGTGGTACCGTTTATGGTTCCGGCGGGGCAATCTATTCCGCTTATGCCACTTTGGTCGTGAATGGCGTTATATTTACCAATAACAGTGCCGGCGGCGGCGGTGCGATTTACAGTACCAGCGACGGCAGTTCCCTGACAGTGAACGGCGGCCTGTTTACGAATAATCAAGCCAAGGGTATGAACGGCGGCGGAGCGATCGGCGTATGGGGCAATAATGCATATGCTGAAATCAATAACACGCGTTTCGAAAATAATACTTCCGTTAACAACGCCGGTGCGATCAATGCCTGCGGCCATGTGACGGTTAACGGCGGTTCATTTATCAACAACAGTGCTATAGCTGACGGCGGCGCGATCTGGACCGGTCATCATTTCACCACCGACATTTCGCTGACGCTGAAAGGTAGCATCGTATTTGACGAAAATAACGCCGACGGCAGCGGCGGAGCGATCTACGCTTACCGGGCCGCATTCAGTACCGGCGGCGCCACGGTTGATTTCCTCAACAACAGTGCCGGAGCAGATGCCGGTGCGGTTTATATTGTTGCGGCGAACTTTGACGGCGGCAGCGGTACGCTTAATTTCACTGGTAATACCGCCGGGCGCGACGCCGGAGCGCTGTACGTGGATTCCTACACCGCCACCGGGTTTACCCAAAGCGCCGTCATGAACTTCAAAGACAACCATGCCGACGGCGACGGCGGCGCGATCTACACGAAGTTCAATATGTCGCTGGCCAATGTAAATTTCGAGAACAACTCGGCCGGCAATGACGGCGGCACGATTTATGTATCCAGGAACACGCTGGACCTCGGCGCCGGAAATACGTTCAACGGCAGTTCGGCCGGTCATGACGGCGGGCTGATTTATGTGGCCGGCGGTGCGGCTTTGAATGTCAATACGGATATAACTTTCACCAACAACTCCGCCGGAAACAGCGGCGGGGTGCTGTACCTGGCAAATGGCGGTACGTTCAGTTATAGTGGAGCATTGGCGTTCAACAGCAACAGAGCGGGCGTGGACGGCGGCGCGATCTACAGTGAGATCGACCTGAACCTCCTCAGCACCTCGTTCAGCGGCAACCAGGCGTTGAGCGGCAGCGGCGGCGCGATTTACAGCCAGGGCGACCTGACGGTTACGCATTCGAAATTCACCGGCAATACGGCGAAGACCGACGGCGGCGCGGTTTATGTGGGCGGCGCTTCCGCGAACATGGACAATACGCTGATCGCCGACAATACCGCGAGCGGCAACGGTGGCGGGATTTACTTCGCCGACGCGGCGGTCGCGGCGGTGTTGACCAACCTCACCATCGCGAATAACACCGCGGCGGCGGGCGGCGGCATCTACACGAACGGCGGCAATGTCAGCGTGCGGAACTCGATCCTGTGGGGCAACAAGGGCAATCAGTACGCCGGGCTCGATCATACCAAGGTGTTCAACAGCGGTATCGAGGGCTGGGCGTACAGCGATTACGCCACGCAGGGCAATGTCAGTTTGCAGTCGGCCAACAGCGCGGACGGCATCGGCGTCAGCAACCTCAACAACCTGAACGAGTATTATGTCTGCTTCAACAGTGATTATACGTTGAACAGCGGCTCGTACCTGATCAACCGCGGCGACAACGCTAACGTGAGTGCCACCGACCTCGGCGGCGCGGACCGCATTCAGCTCGGCATCGTCGACATGGGTGCTTACGAGTCGGCCCACAAGGGCAATGTGGTCGTGGATTTCGGACTGTTGGATGATATCATGTACGGCAACGCCAGCGGCAATCTCTCCGCCGGGCAGGACGGATACGGCTCCAATAACTGGAATTTCAGTTCGAGCGACACCGGTTATGTGGCGATTGTCAACGGACAGGCCGTGGCGGTGAAAGCCGACGGCAGCGTACAAATCATTGCCGATTACCTGGGCGACGCCAACTGGAACGCGCGGAGCTCATCTTCTTCAGTCAGCACGACTAAACGCAGTATTACCGTCACCGGCGAGAGCGACAGCCGCACCTACGACGGCCATTATTACGACTACAGTTATATCGCCGGTCAGATCGGGCAGGACGGCCTGGCCAACCGGTTCAATGACTACATCGATTCGGCCACGGTCAACAGCTTCCGCAACGCGGGCAGCCACGATAATATCATCAGCAATCTGGTGATCCTGAACGGCAACGGCGAAGACATGACCGGCAACTACGACATCACCTACGAAAAAGGCGTGGTGGAAATCGCCCAGGTCCGGGTGACTATCACCGGCGAGAGCGGCAAGCACACTTACGACGGGCAGTATCACGACTATAGTTGGAGCAACCAGAGCGGACTGCTCAGCGGTGACGATATTTATTCGGTGATCGGAAACAACTTCCGCGATGCCGGCACTCACAGCAATATCATCGACGGTGCGGTCATCCTGAATGCGAATAATGAAAACGTGACCGGCAACTATGACATCACCTACGAAAAAGGCGTGGTGGAAATCGCCCAGGTCACGCTGATCATCACCGGCGAGAGCGGCAATCGCACTTACGACGGACAGTATCACGACTACAGCTACATTCCCACGAATGACCTGGTGACCGGCGACTACATCGATTCGGCCACGGTCAACAGCTTCCGCGATGCGGGAACTCACACCAATCTTCAGTCGAGCGTGCTGATCAAAAATGCCGCGGGCGAAGACATGACCGGCAACTACAGTATCGACTATGTTGCCGGTACGGTGGAGATCGCTCAGGTCACGCTGATCATCACCGGCGAGAGCGACAGCCGTACCTATGATGGTCAGTATCACGACTACAGCCACAAGCCGGTCGATCTGGCAACGGGCGACAGCATCTACTCGATCGATGGCGAAAACAGCTGGCGCAACGCGGGCAGCTACACCAATCTTCAGTCGAGCGCAATCATCACGAATGCGAACGGCGAAGACATGACCGGCAACTACAGTATCGACTATGTTGCCGGTACGGTGGAGATCGCTCAGGTCACGCTGATCATCACCGGCGAGAGCGACAGCCGTACCTATGATGGTCAGTATCACGACTACAGCCACAAGCCGGTCGATCTGGCAACGGGCGACAGCATCTACTCGATCAAGGGCGAAAACAGCTGGCGCAATGCGGGCAGCTACACCAATCTTCAGTCGAGCGCAATCATCACGAATGCAAACGGCGAAGACATGACCGGCAACTACGACATCACCTACGAAAAAGGCGTGGTGGTGATCGGCCAGGCCGATTTGACCATCGTCATCGACAGTCACGGCAAAATGGTGGGGGATGCTGACCCGGTGTTCACCGGCACCGGCCATGGCCTGGCCGGCGGCGACACGGTGAACGGTTTTGACCGTACCGACAAGGGCGAAACCGTCGGTCAATATGTCATCGATCAGTACACGCTGAGCGACGGCAACGGCGGCGAAAACTACAACATCGTGACCGTGGTAAACGGCACGCTGACGATCACCGCTCCGACGCCGTCGGAAGCCCCGATCAACATCTACAGCGATGCTTCGTCCAGGAACTACGTTATCAACGGCATGGACCAGGCCACACTGATCACCAACGTGTCCGCCATGACCGCCAACCGCGATGCGGACGCCGTGCTCGATACCGAGACCAGCGGCAACGTCAACAGCGTCTCCCATCAAACCTCGACCCGGGCCGGCGAAAAAGCCAAAAGCAATCTTCGCGACGACAGTCAGAAGAAGAGCTTCGAGGAAATCGACCAGGAAGCGGCACAGCAGAAATCGAATTCACTGTTGACCAGATCCGACTCTCTCTCCCGAGGCGAAAAGACCAGCATTGTCGAATCGCAATACAAATCCGGTGATAAAACCGGCGGCACGCGGGTTCAGGTTCCGACCAGTGAATTCAGCGCCAGCCAAAACACCAGCTTCGTGAGCGATCACCCGATGCACAACATGCCGTCGAACATCAACATCGACGCCAGCGGCGTGAACGTGGTAAACTTCAGCAGCATGGACCTCGCGGACGTGACCGTCATCGAAAAGGCCGAGAACTTCAAAGACGCCCTCGACCTTCTCCTCGAAGAACTAGTCACCGTGTAACCCCGTTCCATAAACAAAAGGGCCCTGTCCGGCAAAATCACCGGACAGGGCCCATAATTTTTTTATCACTGGTGCCAGAGGGCGCGCAGGGAGTCCGTTTCCGCGGCATCCGGGGCCAGGTACAGCGAGAAGTTGAACTCCGTGTGGATGTCCTGCCAGGCGGGACAATCGGTGATCAGCATGTTGTGGTAAATCTGCCAGAAAAATGTCGGCGGCTCGTCCTTGAAACTGCGCTCGGTGTGCCACCGGAAAAGCGCGGGGGTACCCGGATGCAGGATCGGGGCGTCCGGACTATGCATAAGGGCGGCGAACGCTTCGGTTTGCACCCGGGCGGCACCGGCCGCGTAAAACGCGTCCCGAAACGCTCCGGGCAACAGGTCGCGGTCAGGGTCGATGCTGCCGATGTTCTGTTCCAGCGTCCAGTTGACGGTGCGCCCATGCAGCGGTACCGCCAGATAAATGCTCTCCAGATTGCGGTGCGCCGATTTGTTCAGGTAAAACCGGGCGTCAATACGCGGAAACTCCCGGTAGAAAATCACGATCAGCCGGAAGTTCGTACCGTCCGGAAAGTGCCCGCGCCGTTCGATGGCGGTACCGACTTCGCCGGTCCAGCGCAGCCCCGCCGCCGTATACACGGGCTGCGGATAATCGTATCCCACGGGCGGCACCATACCGGCTCCGGCCCAGCTCAGGGTGTAATCGCGCGGATTCTGCAGCAGCGGCTCGAACATGCCCGCGCCGCCGTACTGCAAACCGTCTTTCGACAAAAGTTTGCGGATGCCGCCGTTTGACTCGAATTCGACCCGGTAATGTGCCGTTTCCAGTATTTCCGGCAACGGCTGTAGCGTGGCGACCTGTTTGACGAAATAATCCGGCAGCGCGTCCGGCGTCGCGGTCAGTGCAAGCATACCGTCGGGCGGCACGTCGTGGATGGCGGCCAGGTAATGATTGTGATCGATCATCTGGAATTTGACCGGTTTGCCGTCCGGGGTATGCAACCCGGTGATACCCGGCAGGTCGCGCCCCAACTTGAACTCGACCGGCCCCGACTGCGCCTGATGTGCGTGATTGAACACCACCACCGAAGGGCCGTCGACGGTGCTCGCCAGACGGTTCTGCAGCTGCCGCAAAGCATCGGTCGCCAGCGCATCGGCCTGAATCGCATAAGCACGCTTGCGCTGCCAGCTCTGGCGCAACGGCTCGAACACCGGGTCATCCGGCGCCGCGTCAGTGTTAAGCTCCGGCGCGTGCCAGCAGCTCAACCCGCAGGTATGGTCGACATACAGGTCCAGCTGCGCCGTGGCATCGCGCAAAACCGGGTCGGCGTCACGGATTCCGGCGCGCGCGGCCAGCTCTTTGGCAAAGCGGGCATTGCGCTGCGCCCGGCGGAAAATTTTCAGCGGTTCCGCCGATGGATTGGTACGAATGTTCCACGGATCGGTGATGACCCCTTCGCGAACGGGAATTTTCGCCCCGTATTTCTGTTCCATGAACTCGAAATAACGGCTCGGCGTGGTCAATTCGATCGGCGGCAATTCGCCTGCGGCATTGATTTTCTCCAGCAGTTCCGGCAGGAATGCAGAGGGCCAGCGGTTATCGCCGCCATACTGGAGCAGAACCTCTTCATAAGGATAGTTTTCGGCCTCCAGCCGGGCTGCGAATTCGCGGTATTTTTCGTGCGGCGGGACAATTGCATTTGCAGCGCTTCCCTCCGCTTCGACCTGACGGTCCGCCCCGGCCCGGAAATACTTCAGATACGGCAGGATGACGAAGTTCGCGCCCAGCCCGTAAACAGCCAGCAGCGCCCCCATTTCCTGCGGCGTTTTGTGGCGGTCGATGCCCAGGTTCCAGACCAATACCTGTTTGCCGCCGCGGTCGCGCAGATAAAACAAATGCGGCAAATCCGCCCACGGCAAAAACACCTGCAGCGCCCCGACCCCGGCCACCAGATACCGCACGCCGGACGCACTCAACGCGCTCGGCGTGTACCCGGCGAATCCGCCGATATCGTCCAGCATGGCGCACTTCACCGGGAACCCTTTTTCGCGCCCGAGCTCTACCGCCCAGCGCACCGAATTATACAGCCCGTCCGCATCGAAAAGCTCCGTCAGCGGCTGCATCTCAAACGCCATCAACTCCATCTGCCCGCGCCGCAGACAGTCGAACACCGCCTCCGCCGCTTCCGGCGGCCGGTTGCGCATGTAATCCTTCAAAAGATACGCCGACTCGATGGTCCAGCGGAACCCGGCATGCTCCCGGCAAAGCGCCACCGCTTTGTCCAAAAAGCACAACTGCTGGTCCATCACTTCCAGCGGCTGATCGGTGTACCCGATATCCATGTGGGTGTGATGGACCATGAAAATTTTCTTCACAGCCATAAATTTTTTCTTTTACTATTTCACTATTTCAATTTTGGCATCGTCAAACCAGACGCGGCCAGGATATGCATTGCGCGAACCGAAAAACATCAGCGACAAAACCACATTTTCATTCTCCGGTACTATAATATCAAATGCGAGATATTGCCACTCGCCCGGAGTTGCCGGAATTTCCACCGCGCCGAACAACTGGCCGAATTTGACCCAGCGGCGGGTGTTGTCGTGCCAACCGGCGCGCAGTAGCACCATGGCGTCCGGGTTGGTGGTTTCGCACATGGCCCAAACGCTCATGCGCAGCTTCGTACCCGGTTTGTAGCGGGCCGAATAGTGCCAGCTGGCGCCGGGGTCCTTGCCGTCCGGCGAATCGTTGCTCATATCGATCAGCAGCGAACCTTTGGCGGTCCGGCCGACATTGGGATCGCGTGAAAACACCGTGCGTGCGCCGGGGTTGCGCCAATTGGCCCACTCCACCAGCTTGTCGCTGGAGAAATCCATCGACCAGCTTGGCACGGCCTCACCCTGCGGCGGCATGGCTTGTCCGCTGTATTTCACCTGTTTTTCGGCCAGCGGGCCGGTCATGAAATTGATTTGCCCGTAATACGCCTGGCTCATCCATTTGCCCCGGACCGCTTCCGGCGACCAGGTGGAATATTCGTTTTTCACGCCGCCGGAGTTGCGGGCGCGGATCAGGTTGAAGCGGTTGTCGCCGGAAGCCGTCAATCCGCTGACCTCATTGGGAATGACCGCCTCGAGCGTCCAGCCCTTATCCTGAATTTCCGCCTTGACTTTGACGGGTTCATTTGAAGAAAGTTCACTGCGATCCTCCCGAAGACGGTTGACGCCGAAAATACCCCGGTCGGTAATGACTACCTGAACCGGAAATCCCATGTCGGCGGAGTAGAAAAACAACTCTACTTCGTTGTCGTTCCAGATATCCTCGCAGTCACCTTGTTTGCGGTCTTTTTTCGACAGGCTCCGGTCAATCGCCGAATCGGTAAACTCACCGCGCAGATAAAAATTGCGTTCGTCGGCCAACACCTTGAACTGCGAGGGCTGAACCGGGCGGCGCACGGTTTCCGCCGACACCATCGGAATCCACGGCACCGAGTTCCAATCGGCCTCCGACGGCGCTTCGGAGAGTTTACGTACATGAATCACGGTTTTCCGGCGGTAAGCGGCGTTGTCATCCATCATCGCGGCACGTTCGCCGCGCATAAATTCGAGGACACGGCGCTCGACACGGTTGATGCGTTTGGCATAAATGCTGCCGGGCTTGACCAGTTTTTCGGCGGCCTTGAGCTTGGCGGTCAGGCGGTCGAGTTCAGCGTTGGTGTATATTTTTTCCCACATGGTTTTGCGGTATTTGCTGCTCCTGTGCCAGGTCGGATGAATGCTGGATTCCTTCGTCCAGGTTTCGGTCAGGACTCGGTTCCAGTTTGCCTCAAACTCGGCGAAAAGTTCTTTCATGGCCGGCCCCGCGTCGCCGTACTGGATCGCGAAGTATTCGTCCAGCAGCGGAACAAGGTCGGTATCCGGGTTCCACAGCAACTTGAACATCGCGTAGATATCCTTGTTGACGACGGTATGGCTCGGTTCGCTCAGCTCCACGAACATACCGTTTGACCACGGACGGATATCCTGCAGGAATTTCTGGAAATTATGCGTGGTGATTTCCGGCGGCCCGGTCATGCCGTTGCCGAAAGGCGAATTGATATAAATCCACAGTGGTACCGGCTTGCCGAGCGCTTCCGACCAATTCCGCAGTAGCTCCAGCTCCTGGCGGTATCCTTCCGGGGCGCCGGTGATTTGGTTCGGGCCGCCGGTGGTCATCCGGACGCGGAGATTTTTTGTCAGCGGAGCCACCGTCGGAATTGCTTTTTTCGGAGGATATGCCAGCGTGGTGACAGCTTTATCCGGATGCATTTCGCCGATGCGTCCGGCGGCCTGCAAAATGGTGTTCCAGATCAGTTCCGACAACCCGTTTTCAGGAAATTTGGCCTTGAATGCCTGGCAACGCTCACATTGGCAGGCGAATTTCTCGTACATATCATGCGGATCGATCATGAATTCGTCACGGTTGATATACGGATGGTTCCACCAGTTCATCTTGATTCCGGCGGCTTCCGGGGTTTTGCCGCTGAAAAAAGCGTCCGCCAACTTCACCCAGAAATCGACGACTTCAGGGTTGCTCCAACACAGATAGCTGAAATTACGCTTACCGTCCGGTTGCAGCGCAAACCAGTCGGGATGCGCGGCGGCGAAGCTTTCTTTCATTTTGATATTATTCACCGGGTGACAGCCGAAAACCGGCTCGAGCCAGCTGCCGCTGCGCAGCCGGAGCGCCCATAGATACAGATCATCCAGTGTGCCGTATTCGGAAAGATCCGGGAACTTGACGCCGTCGAAATGATACATGCGGCGGTCGGTGAAAACCGGTTTTACCCGTTCCGTTCCGTCCGGGACCTGCAATGTGCTTTTTTCCGGCACGTATTCACCGTCCTTGCCGGGTTCGGTCCAGCGGACGCCGGCATATTTTTCAAGGAAGTAATAAACGCCTTCTAAAGTCCCTTTGTAATGGACCTTGTGGAGGAGATTGGCCACTGATTTTTCATCATGTCCGGGGTCGTCAAAACCGGCAATGTAAACGATCCCGCCGGGCTTGGCCGAGATGATGAATTCATGAGGTTCCGGGATCAATCCTTCTGCATTCGCGCCGAGGACGATTTTGAACGGGGCAGAAGAAACTGCAACCACAGGAATACTACATTTACCGCTGCGTCCGAGGAATGTGGCCAGTTCGCCTGCTGCGAAGCGGACGACCGTGGAGGGATTTTCCCCGGTGACGATTTCGAGTTTTTCAAACTGCAACGTGCCCGCCGAGTTCAAAACTGCAACGGAAAATGCCAGCAGAATCAGGATTTTTTTCATGGATGCCTATTTCCTTATCGTGAGCCGGAGGGATAAAAATGTATATCAAGGGAGGCATTGCCTTTCAGGGCCTCCGGGATATTCAATACCGATGCGTGTCCGTCTGCGAAAAGATGATTACTCATACCCAGGCCGTGCCGATTGGCTTCAATCGAATTCCAACCGGAAGTCCCATTCGGCGACACATTGATCCACATGTACCCATAATTCACCCAGGCCGATCTTTTTTCGGACAAAGTCGCGCATTGCGACGGGCTCTTGAATCCACTGCTTTTCCGCATTTTTGTGAAATCCAATGCCGTCAGTGAGCCAATGATTTGCGATACCTCCAAATTCCAGATATATCCGATGGCCTGCCCGGTGGCCTGCAGGTCATACGCAAGGTTGCGGTTATTCAGATCACCACTGGCCGGCCCCTGCGCCGGACAGAAGAAAACCGCCGGAATACGGTTATTCTGTATTCCCAGGTAAACTTTGCCGAATCCCCTGTACCAGGTAATGTTGGATGAATTCAAAATACCGGCCAGAGCAGTCGTGGCGCCGCTGTTCGATGCGGGGAGAAAGCCGTCGTAATCATCCTGATAAAAGGCCTGCAGGGTCCCAAGTTGCTTCAGATTGCCGATGCAATTGGCAGCTTTGGCCTTGTCGCGCGCCTTGTTCAGTGCCGGGAGCAGCATGGCGGCCAGTATTGCTATAATGGCGATGACCACCAGCAGCTCGATAAGTGTGAAAATACTTCTTCGGTGTCCGTACATTGTCTGTCCTCCTTGAATTTTCAGATTATACCATTGCGTATGATTGTTTGGGCTCGGCGGTTTGTTCCGCATATGATCTGATCACCTGCCAGTCTGCAGTCTGGCAAATGGCCGCGCTTTTATCGCCCTTCAGCCGTTTCAACAGGATATCGACGGCTTCGTCCGCCAATCCGGTCGTATTGAAACGGAATCCCGTATAGTTCGACAATTTTTTCTTCATTTCGATGTCGACTTCAAAGATCGTTGTTTCCGCCTGCCTGCTCAATTTATCAAAATCCCCGGCATTGAGCATGGCGATTGAATATGTTGAAAATATCACTGCCGTCTTCTGCTTTTTGTCGATTTCGACCGCAGGAAAATCATTGTCTTTGCACTGATATCTCTCTAGTTGATGGTCTTTTATCGCGCTGAGCAAACCATTGTAGCGATCTTTCAGCGAACTGTAGTTCTGCTCCGTATCTTTCTCGATCCAGATGAAGCGTTCGATGCCTTTGCCTAACAGGTATTTGCCCATCTCCCGCGCACAGTTGTAATTGCTGTATGCGGCGTAATCATGGGTCAGCCCTTCGTAGTATTTGTCGATGAATACCAGCGGGAAATTCTTCGGCTTGCACTCCAGCAGTTCCTTCGCCTGCGCCCGGTTCAAAATCGACCAGAAAAGACACCCGGAAAGACCGGGATCGCTGACGATCTGTTTCAGCTGGCGCAGCTGCTTTTCCGAGTTGTTGTCCGAGGAGAAAAACAACAGCGACAAGCCCGCCGCGTCGAATTGCTTATGAAGCTCGAGGAAAAAGTTTTTCTGGAACGTATCGGTATTGGCGTCGTCAAAAACCAGCGCCACGGTTTTGCGCGACACGGTGAGCTCCGGGCTGCTCTCGGCCACATAAGTGCCGTGCCCCGGGAAACGTGTCAAATACCCGCCGTCGCGCAGCATGTTCAGCGCTTTGCTCAAGGTAATGGCGTTCACGCCGAGCATGGCGGAGAGCTCGCGGTCGGACGGCAGTTTCTGCCCCGGCACCCATTCGTGCGCCGCGATTTTGTTCAAAACCAGCTCATGCACCTGCAAATACAGCGGTGTGTCGCTCTTCTTTAACGGTTCCAACTTCGTCATAAATCACCATACTAGCTACATCAATATACTTCATTATACAGCAATGTATAGCAATTGTCAATCCCCCATCAGAGAATTTTGTGTTGTTTTGTGTATTTGTGGATAAAAAATTTCCAATGAGCGCCGGAACGGGCGCTCATTTTCGTGCCTTTTCGTGTATTTCGTGGACAAAAATTCCGCGGTTTACTTGCCGAGGACCAGCCAGCCGGCGCAGGCCGGATTGTAATCCTCCTGGAGCAGCCGGGGCGGCCAGGGGTCACGCTTGACCCAGGCGCCGTCGTTGGTGCTGATGTTGATCCGCATCGGGAAGCCTTCGCGCCGGTAACCGTCGAAAATCTTCAGCGGGATACCGATGGTCAGGCGGTCGCCGGTGCCTTCGTAAGTCACCTCCGGAACTTCGCGGAAAATGATCTGGTACAGATCCCAACTGCCGTTTTCACGGAATGTCAGGACAAAGGGCGGCCACATGCGGCAGGCTTCGATCTCGATTTTCAGGCATTTATCCAGCTTGCCGTCCAGATGTAAATAGAGCATATTTCCATCGTGGTGCGTGTGCCATTTAACTTGGCCATCGACGGTCATCGCGCTGCTTGCATCTGCCTGGCCGAACGGGCACATGGCCAGCGGACCGGTCGTTTTGCGGCCGGTGTATTCGTCGATCCACGGGGCGTTCAGGTCGAATTTCGGGAAATCATCGTTCAGGAGCTGCTCGAGCAGTTGAACCCTGGCTTTGAGTTTGGCCGGAAAAAACAGGTAGCCCTCCGCTTCGGAGTGATAGCCCAGGCGCGAATCGCGTTCGCACAGTTCGCTCATCCGGCGCGAATTCCGGATTTCGTCATGGACGATTTTCTTCATCGGCTCCAAGTGGTTCTGGCGGTTGAACAGCATGTCCTCGCGCAGGAAATAGAACTGCAGGATATTGTACGTACTGCTGATCTGCAGCAAAATGGCCTCGGCCAGGTCGATATCGGCGCGGCGCTCGGGGTCGTCTTTGTAGCGTTCGGAGAGCGACGAGAAAATAGCCATGCCCTTTTGCCACGAATCCAGCATCCGGCGGCACAGCTCCAGCGCTTCCGGCAGCGTATGCTGGTAAATCAGGCATTCGCCGATGCGGTCGCCGGAAACTTCCGGGAAGTTTTTCAGCAGCCAGCTCGGCGAAATCGGCGCATCCGCCGGGAAAAGATGCAGCGGCCATGAAATCGACTGGTGCAGCGGCCCGTACCAGGCAAACGCGATGTTCGCCGGGAACTGCCGGTAGCCCTCGGCAAAATATTTCCACGCACGCACGACCAGCGGCGTATCCGCGCCCCAGACCGGCCGCGCCAGCGCCCGCAGAAACTCGTCCTCGCTCTGCGGAAACGGGTCAAACGACAATTCACCGGCGGCCTTGTTCATCAGCCCCGGATAATTGCCGAAATACCAGCATTGCATGACCGCGCCGACGCCGAGCTCGTGCAGAATCTTGTATTTCTCGTAAAGATTGCCCGGCACCGGGATGAACGGCACCGAGGCGTCCTCGTGCGAACACCCCACCTGCAGCTTGGCGGCAGGTTTAGCTGTCCTTTCCGCCGTGGCGCGGAAAAGTTCCGAGGGGCCGATATAGGCCAGCGAATAATCGTATACGTTACGCCCTTTATCCAGCTGCATCGAAACGCCGCCGGACTCGAAATTGAACATCAGCGAGCAGTTGTCCGGCCAGTTTTTCACGGCTTCGTCGAGCCGCCGCGCCAGTTCCGAATCGTCGCGGATGCCGGGCGCGTAAAACCAGGCGATGTATTCCGCCTCGGGACTGACCTTGTGCATGGCGTCGGACATCACCCGCGCGATCTCGCCGAAAATCTCGCCGGGGGTGCGTTTCGAGCAGCGCGGGCAGTTGCAGGTCGTGTTCGGGTACATCATGTAATTGACGCAAGCACCGTTATCCTCGCCAAACATGATATTGATGATCCCGCCGAGCTCCGGCACCGCGGTGAAAAGCAGCGTCAGCGATTCCGCGAAATACTTCTTCGCCGTTTCACTGGACGTACAGAAACATTTCAAATTCGAAAACGTATCGGTACCGATCAGCTCGGCATGATCCTTCGCGTCTTCCGCCGAAATGGCAAAATCGCTGCGTCCCCACATCTTCGGTTCGCAGATATAGACATAGATGCGGATGCCGTACCGGGCGCAGCGCGCCGCCGTCTCGCGCAGCTTGGCGAAACGCTTCCCCATCTGCCCGCCACGCCCCGGAAACACCGACGACTCCAGGTCGCGGAAATACATCGAGAGCCACAAGCCGTTGACCCCCTCGTGCGCCAGTTTATTCAGGTATTCTTCCGGATAATAATCAATGTCGTTGCTCAGTTCGTCAATATAAAACGGCGCGCGGTAAGTCGGCCCGAAAAAACACCGCGATATCCGGTGCCGCACATACGCTTTGCGCCGCCATTCCCCGGCGGCGGCCGATTTGCCTGCGGTTTCGCGCAGTTTGTCTTCCAGGAAATACACCGCCCGGCGCATGCCGTCCTCGTCCGCGGCGGCAAGTTCGATGCCGTTCCGGCCGATTTTCAACCGGTATTCCTCGCGCGCCAGCTCCGCTTCGCGGATGAAACGGACCGGAACGCCGCCCGCTTTTTCGTCGATCCCCTTGGCGTCAAGAATCCGCCGCAGCGAAGCATAGGCGGTCCCGATGTTTCCCTCCGGAAATTGAATATCGAACTCCACTCCGCCGCTCAGATCCGGGGAATCCGCATCCGGCGGGCAGCCGGGACGGTTATTGAAACAAAGCTCCTCCGGCTTCGCCAGATCCCGGACGAATTCCAGCTCTTCATGGCTCGGCTGGGGGATATGACTGTACTTTGAAATATCTTCCTGATTCATGATGTGTCCTCTTTTTGGATAATATCTAATAATACAAGCCACCCCGGAAATAACAACCCTCATTTCATGAAAAAAGAAGAAAAATCACCGGCCATAAATCTTATTATTTTACCGATTTGGCATTTACTTTTTGCCGGTTTGCGGTTATATTACTTCCAAACAGAAGGAAAACGGGCATGGGAAAAAAGAACCGACTCGAGAATGATTCGTCCGATCTCCGCCGGCAGGAACGGCGCTTTAACTGTTACTACCTCGGTTCGAACATGTCCGACAAGCTTTCCGGCGGGTTTTACGATCAGCACTATATTCCGGAGTCCTCCCATGGCTGGATCTGCCATGAATATTTTGCGATTACTTATATTCTTGAGGGGCACGGCGTGTTTGCCGGCCATGACGATGCGCGGCATCATTATACGCAGGGTACGCTGGTTTTCCGGCATCCGGGGCAGAAATTTTTCTTTTCGAAGCATTACACGGAAAACGGGCAATGGCTCGAATTCTCGGCGGCGCTGCCGGCGACGCTTCACCGGACGCTGGTCGAGTCGGGGATTATTTCCACGGATTTATCTTATTTGGACATTGGAATATCGCCGCATGTGCTCTCCGCCGCCAACCGGTATATCGACAGCCTGAGCTTTTTCAACCGTCACGGCGGGCGCTGCATGGCTTACAGCGCTTTTCTGGAGTTGCTGGCCGCGTTCAAGCAGGCGGCTCATTACCGGACGCAGCCGCTGGAAACCGACGAGGATTTGCTGATCGAAAAAGCCCGCGAGCTGCTCTCGCACGATATTCCCAACTTGAATATGCCGGAATTCGCCCGGAACCTCGGGCTCGGCTATGACAATTTCCGCAAGAAATTCCAGCGCAAAACCGGTTTACCGCCCCACGAATACCATATTCTCTGCCGCCTTGACCGGGCGGATGCGCTGTTGCTGCACACCCGGCTCTCGATCAAGGAGATTGCGGAAAAACTCGGCTACAGCTCGATTTCGGGCTTTACCCGTCAGTACACCCGGTTCCGCCGGCATCCGCCGTCGCACATACGCAGCAATCAGAACGGAATGATTTCCTGAACTAGCGGCTGCACCATGATTTCCGGGAACGCCAGGTGTTCGGGGAATTCGCAGATTCCGACAATCAGTTGGCCCATTTCGTCCGGCTGCATGGTTTTGGGACGGATGTCATCCGATGCTGAGCCGACCTCGGCCGCTTCGCCGAAATTGGTGTTTCCCCACGACGGCGTGACCACCGTGACCCGGACATTGTGCGGGCGCAGCTCGGTATAAAGCGCGCGGCTCATCATGTCCAGACCGGCCTTGGCCGCCGTGTACGGCGTGAACCCCGGCCAACCGTAATGCGAACAGACACTGGAAACGTTGATGATCAACCCCGAGTTTTGTTTTGTCATGACCTGTGCGGCGCGGCGGCAGCCGAAAAGTACGCCCAGCAGATTGGTGCTGATCGAACGCTCGATTTCCTCATCGGTCTGTTCCGCCAGCGGTTTGATGCGTACCCCGGCCCCGGCGTTGTTGATCAACACGTCGAGCTTGCCGTTGAGTTTGGCGAAAAGTTTGTCCCAGTCCGCCGGATTGCCCACGTCGCCCGCCACGGCCTCCACGCCGAGTTCGGCGGCGGCCTTGTCCAGTTTGGCCTGATTACGGCCGGTTATGATGACCTCGGCGCCCTTCGCCTTCAGCGCTTTGGCTATGCCGTAACCGTATCCTTCCGAGCCTCCGGTGACAACGATCTTCTTTCCTTTGCATTCCATAATTTCAACTCCTTGTATTGTGGTTTAACTTCTCTTAATGAAATATGCCGCTCGACCGCATCGGCGGCGGCATTTCCAGCCGCTTCGCCGAGATGCATCATGGTCCGGGACAAGCGGCAACTCGATGCCGCCAGGCTGGAGAACCCGGCCATTCGCCCGGCCAGCAATAGATTTTCTGTGCCGACTGGCAACAGCGCCCGGTACGGGATGCCGTATGGTTCGGTGACCACCCGGACGGGGTGCTTCATGCCGTGCCGGTCCACCATATGATTCGCCCAGGCGATGATGTCCGGGTGGCAATGTTTGTTCATCAGGTCGAATTCCGTGAGCATGTATTCACACTTGACCCGGAACCCCTCGCGCACGCCGATCCGTGGGAAAATACTTTTCAGCCGGAAATAACGGAAATCGGTCCATTCGGACTGCAGATAATGCCAGTACACCAATACGCGGCGGCGGCATTCGTCGTATGCGGTCCGGCAATCCAGTTTATTGAATTCCTCACCGGTCATGGTGGGCAGCATGTTGCAGTTTAAGTCGCCATTCGGATATTCCGTGGTCACGACCTTCGGAAACGCTTCGGCCCAATCGCAACCGGCTCCCATTCCCGGCGGGAGCGGCTCCACGGCCGCTGCCTTGGCGGGAGTCACCCGGAAAATCAGCGACGCACCGTTGCTGCGTCCGGTCGCATTTTCCGGCGCGTCCGGTTCGCCATACAGCGAATGCGGGTCCTCGCCGCGATACAGGGTGCAACCGGCCATCTTGGCGAGTGTCCCGGAGTTATCGATCCAGATTTTCGCCTCCAATACCGTGCCGTCGCTCAATTCCACACGGCTGATTCGCGGCCCGGCCATTTCCAGGCGGACCGCTTCCCGGCCGGTTAAAATACGGCACTTCCCCGTTTCTTCCAGCATTTTCACTGCGCAATTGTGCCAGACTTCCGGTTCAAAAATGACTCCGGCGTATATTTTGCCGGGATTCCGCTCGCGGTCGCCGTTCAGCGTATCGGCATAGGAAAGCTCCGGTTCCAGCCGTTGATCGCTGCCGGGAAAAAGCCGGTCGAGCCCTTTCATGAAACTGCAGTGCCGTCGAATCCGGTAAATCCCGGCACCGCCCGGCACCTGCCGCATACGCTCATAAAGCTCATAAGGCACTCCGCTGCCGTCAACCGTAGGCTCCCAGCAGTTGACCCCCGCATTGACCGAGGTCCCGCCGAGCATGGTATCGCGCTCGACCAGAACGGTATTCAAACCGCGCCGCGCCGCCGTCAGCGCCGCCGGGAAACCGCCGCTGCCGCCGCCAATTACAACCACATCCGCTGATATTTTGATCTTTTCCATATTTGGACCTTTTTCGTGCAAGTTTATTATAGTTCCAAACCATGATCAGGCAAAGATGCAAACGGGACAATGATTTACCATATCTGGCATTTTAATTGCCAAATTTGAGATTTTCAAGAGAAGAGGATGAATTATTCGGGCCAGCCGGTGATGAACTGCCCGTACTGGGCAAGCAGGTATTTCTCGTCGTCGGTGATATTTTCCGGCAGGGCCGCGGGCGGGAAAATTTCCCACAGGTTTTGCTTGCCGGTCAGGGGTTTGCCGGTCAGGTTGGCAGCCAGCTGATCGATGTCGATCGCCTCCGCCGGGAGTTTCCAGGTCTGGTGCGACTCCGGGAAAAACGGCTCCGGCAGCCGCTCGAGGTTCCGCTGCTGCACGCCGCAATGGGTAAAGATGAAATTGCTGATTTCGCGGTAGCGGTCCATGTCCTCCGACCAGCCGTGCTCGCCCGCGGTCATGGCCAGCCGGAAAAGCGGTTTGTCTTCGTACAGGCGGCCCAGCCGCTTGCCCAGTGCCCGCACGACGTCGGGCGGGAATATGGCGTCGCCGCTGCCGCTGGCGATCATCACGGGTTTCGGACACATGCAGCCGAGGCAATGGTACATCTCGACTTCGCCGACGATGCCGGGGATGAGGAAACATCCGCAGATACGGCGCTCTTTGCGCGCGGTATACTCAAACGTACCCGGAAATCCCGACGCCACCGCCACCGAAATCAGCTCAGGAAAGAGTCCGCACAGCAGCGTCACCGCCTGTGCCCCGCCGGAGTTGCCGAGGCACCCGACCGGTTTGCCGACGAGCGTCTCGCCCAGGTAACGGAGCCAGCCGGCGGATTCCAGCGCGATCAGCCCGGCCACGGTAGTGCCGCAGGCGAAGGGCCCGAGCGCCTGATAATGACCGAGCGCCGAGCGTTCACCGCTGCCGATCACGTCGGGTATCAAAACCGCCACGCCGTTATTGGCCAGGACCTGCGCCATACGCTGGTAGTCGTAGCCGAATTTGCTGAATTCATTGTGCCCGGGAATCAGCAGCATGGCCCCGCGGGCCTTGTTCGGCAGGTACAACGTCGCCATACCGTAAAAATTCTTCCAGGATTCAAAAGATAACGGCACGACCTTGTAGCCGCCGTATTGTTTGTGTGCCAGCGGATTGATTTTGATGCGCGGAACCCACTCGGGTTTAATGCCCAGCACCTTGCACAGCCGCGCCTTGATTTCGGCCCTGGCCTCCGGCGTGCCGGGCTCCGGACAATCCATCAGCGAGAGCCGCCGGTGGAGTTTCCGTTCATTCTCCGCATATATTTCATTCAAATTCATCATGACATAAATATAATCTTGGAGCGATGCTTTTTCAACCGCCATTCACAACCGGCCAGTAAAAATGTGGTGGCGCTCTATCGAATCCGCCAGAGAGTTCGGAACCGCAGCCCGGCGGTTTGAGCCGAGGCCGTCAGGCGCTTCGACGGATGCTTGCGGAAGTTTTCGTAAACCATCCCCGGCTGCAGCGCCCAGCGGATCTCCGCATTGGCTTCCCAGGTCAGTTCTACGCTCGCGCCCCGGTTATTCAGCCGGATCGCGGCGGGCATTATTTCCACCTCGACACCGGGGTGCAGGTTGAAGATGAATTCCAGTTGACGCGCCTCCGGCAGTGAAACGCGGTCGCTGATTTCAATGCCGTCCCCAATGGTCAAGCGCCGCCGCCAGGCGGCACCGTTCCAGCAGGGCGCGCCAGAGGTCAGCTCTGCTTCGATGCTTCCCGCATTCCACTCGCCGAGCGAGATCTCCGGCAGGTACTGCCAGTCGTAGCGCCCGCTCAACAGGCTCTCGCCCTGCCCGTCGACCAGCAGCGTGGAGTGCGCCTGCGGCTGCTTGAACCAGGCGGCGAAATCCGGGTCGTCATAGTTGCAGCAGCCGCTGTCGACGCAGAACGGCTGCCCGTCGAACCATAGCGTCACCGCGTTTTTGCCGCCGTGGTAATGCGAATATTTGCCGATGGACGGCGAGGCGTCGAGAATGGCGAAATATTTTTCATCGCGGTGAAAAGCCATTTTCGACGCCGGCAACACAAATTCCGGTCGCTCCTCCGCCCGGAAGGCCGGTCCGAAACTCGACAGGAACACATCCATGTTCAAAGAGTAGCCGTCGTCGATCACCACCGAATTGCCATCCGGCTGACAGAGCTGACGGCAAACTTTATAGGCGCGATGCAATGTTTCCAATGCCTCGGGGGTCAGCTTGAACCGATAGTTCGCGGCCAGTTTGGCGGCGTCGCGCCCGATCCAGGTCTCGAACACATGATACGAGGGGCTGATGTCGATCAGCGTGCCGTCCGCCAGATAATCATGGTGCATGTGGAAACTGCAGAGGCGTTCGCCCTCTTCCGCCCAGCGCGCGGCGCATTCCTCGCCATCGAAATAGGCGGCTCCATACAGCAACGCCAGCCCGCGTAACGCCTGATGGTTCCCCGGGGCCAGCTTCGAATTGTATTTCTCATCCAGATAAATCGTTTCGGCATGGGCGCGGACGAAGTCGTCGAATTCCCGCCATTCCGCCTCCGAAATCACCGGGGAGTGACGCAGGAACAGCATGGCGTTCACGGTATTGACGATACGGCTGGCGGGCTGGAAGTCGAACCACTGGTATTCGGTTCGGCCGTCCTCGGCGGCGCTTTTCTGATTATAGTCGCGGTCGCGGCTGGCCAGCACCCGGCGCGAGAGTTCGCACACGGCGTCTTTGCCTTGCGGCGGCGGGTAATTGCGGTGGAAATACAGGATGACGTCTTTGACCAGCGCGGCGATGGCGTCGTCCTGCTGCAGTGCCGCCACCCTCGCCAGCGGCGCCAGGAAATAAAGCCGGTTCAGCCACGCGGTTTTTTCGATGGTGCTCCAGCGCTCGAACTTCCGGAAATCGAGCCCGGGCAGCGTGCCGAATTCCGCCATGACCTGACGCTTCAGAATGGCGTCCGCGATCTCGAAATCGTCGAACGACCCCAGCTGGTCGTACATGACGAAGCAGCCTCCGCCGTCAAACGGATAAAGCTCAAAAAAATTCGCGGATTTGAGGAGAGCTTCGCCCAGCGGTCCCTTGAAGCGGTCAATGCGTTTCATCATTGCTCAATAAATATTCGGGGCGTAATTGGCGATCCGGTATTTTGAGTGCAAATCGTCGCGGGTATTGCTCTCCACGTGGCCGTCGAGGAAATTGCCGTTGACGCGGCCGGAGTGAAGCCCCGCCGGGCGCTGATTTCCGGTGCTCCGGGAATCCCAGAGGTACCACGGAAAGGCCGGGGAGGAACCGTTGTTCACGGAGTCCATGACGTAGGCGAAAGTCGAGGGCTGCGAGTATTCCGGCCGGGAGAGTTTGAACCCCAGCTCGGGCATATAAACGCCGACGCCGTCCCGGTCATAGAAATAATTCGCGATACCATACGTGTACATAGTACCGACGAAACCGCCCTGGAAAATGATCCGGGCCGTGGTCGGAAACTCCCTGACTGTGGGGCAGGAGAGAAATTTGGCGGCATACTGGCCCCCGGTGGCAAAGTATTGCCCGGGCACATAGCCACGGACACGCAGCAGGGTCGACCAGGCGAGATAAGAGGTGTTGGTACTGGTCGGATACTGCGATTTACCGGAGTTGTAACTGATCGACCAATAGTCGTTGTCGCTGGCGTAGAGATTGATGACCTGTCCGGTCTGCCGCAGGTTGCTGATACAGCTGGCGGAACGCGCTTTGTCCCGGGCGGAGTTCAGCGCCGGCAGCAGCATGGCGGCCAGGATGGCGATGATCGCGATCACGACCAGGAGTTCAATGAGGGTAAAATTCTTCGCGTTTTTCATGATACGGTCCTCCGTTTATTTAATTGCTGAGTATGTCGCTGTCAATATCGTTCGCCTTAAAAATCCATTTACCGCCGGTCAAGGTGCTCAATCCGTAATCCGAGCGGTAAGTTTCCGGCGAATCAAGGGTGATTTCGGCTTCGGCCCCGCCCGGCCCCAGTGCCACGGCAAATACCTTGGATTTGCCGCCGTCATCGCTGAAGCGCCACGCCAGCACGTCGCCCTTCACGGTCTTGACCGGCAGCTTGACCACCGGTTTGTCGGAGAGCAGGAACGGCTCGAGCCCGTGCAGCAACCTGATTCCCTTGCGAACCGCGTCCATGTTGGCGGCGGGGTCACCATCCTTTTGGGCATCCGGCCGGGTCAGCGCCACGTCCGAGTAGAAAAAGTAGCCGTTCACTTCATAACCCGCGGCCAGCAGGATCATGGCGCGGAACTCTTTTTCGCTGGGGAAACGGCACTGTTCGGCATCGGTAGCTTTGGGAAAATAGCGCCGCATGTTGAACATCTGCAGCGTGAACCAGTGCGGTAGCCCGGTGCGCACGCCTTCCTCGAGCTTGGGAATCATGGAGCGGATGGAGTATTCGCTGCGGATCGGGTAGGCGTCGGCGCCGATCGCATCGGCGGCCGGACCGTAAATTTCCAGCGATTCGGTGGTGTAACCGAGGGCGCACAGCGCCCATGCCGGATGGTTCGGGTCGAGCTGATTGAGCAGTTGCCGCCGCTCGGTAAGCTCCGGAATCATCTGGTTCGGAAACTCGTCGCAGGTGTACCACGCCAGCAGTGCCGGGCGGTCCTTGAAGATCGAGACGATGCGGCGGACGATTTTCTCCGGAGTGTCGTCGCCGTACAGCGACGTGATGGCGAAGCGGCCGGCGCTTGCGTACATATTCTTGATGGCGAACACGATTTTCAGGTCGTTTTCTTCGCAGAAGTCAAAAACTTCCGCGGCGCGCTCGTAACTCCGGGGCGCGCTGCTGAACCCCATCGATGTGCTGTTATACAGGACCAGCGTATTGAAGCCGGCGTCCTTCAGCAGGGCCAGTTCGCTTTTCTTGTGGGCATTGCCGAAAACCCCGACCGGCAGGAATTTTTTGCCGTTGACGATCGCCCGTTTCCTGCCGTCGAAATGACAGTATGAGGGAGCGTTGGAATCAACCGGGCCGATATTCAGCGGAAATTCGCTTTCTTCCAGAATCAGTTTGCGGGCGGAATCGAGGATTTTCACGTTCATTTTGCCTTCGCCGAGCGCATCGGCGGGCAGCTGCAGCTCCGCGCGGTCGCCCAGGATCGGGGCGCTCATGGGGCGGCCGTTCCATTCGGCATAGGCATAAAGCTTGCCGGGGGCGGCTTCCTTCATGATGCTCTTGCCGTCGTTGCTGAAAACGAGCTTGACCTGCTGTCCGGGCGCGGCCCGCAGCATGGGGGTGTTCGCCGGGTAAACGGTCCAGCTGCTTTCCGCGGGGGTCACCTTCACGTCGTCGAACCACGCCTTGCCGACCATGTTCCGGTCGAGGTAAAAGGTCAGCGTCGCGCCGCCCGCGTGCTCGGGAATCTTGAAATTGTTGATCTCGATACGCGTCCAGTCGGCGGTGCCGCGAACGCCCTTCGGGTGAATGCCGCCGGTCATCCATTTGCCGTCCTTGTCGACCAGTTCCACGCAAAACGTCGCGCCGCGCCCGATCTTGGTGTTGTTGACGTCTTTGATATCCTCGCCGCGAACCATGACGCTGAAATTATACGTTTTGCCCGGCACGATATCCAGCCTCCGCTGACCGAGGGTATGGTACCTGGTCGAATCGGTCCGTTCATAAACCAGCCCGCGCGAAGCGACGCTGCCCGCGCCGTCTTCCACCCGGCTGCCGCCGCTCATTTTCCACCCTTTGTCGCCGTCCTCAAATCCGGGGTTTGCCACGTTCACCGGGGGTGTTTTTTCCTTTTCGAGCATTTTGTACTCTTTGATATTGATCTCGCCCCCGCAAAGCTGGAAGAGAGCAACCGCCATCAGGCTCATGATGCTGCAGATTTTCATATTATTCCCTATATTGTCCATTAATACTTATAGTTCAAATGTTGCAAAGAGCTTATTTTTATTTCTTATCCGGAATCCCCGCCGGAAACACGGCGTCAAACGGAACGGAATAATGAAGATACCCCGGCACTCCGGCGATGACCTTCGTCAAACATTCCCTGATCTTGCCCCAGAATTCTTTTTCCGGCGGCGGATTCATGGGAATATAGTTCTCATACCCATAGGAATTATGTGAGTAAGAAACAATTTTTATTCGGTCCGACAGCCCGGCGGCTTTCACTTTTTCCAGCATTTCTCCATAACTGGTATGCCAGCACACGATCACTTCCGGCAGCGGCTTCGAAAGGTCGAACCCCTCTTCGCTGTAATAAACCGGCTTTTCGTAACCGGGGCATTCGATACCGTATTTCTCACGGGTCCGGGTCCATTTGTCAATGGCAAATTCATGGTATTTGATCAACGGTCCGTTGAATTGCAGCGCGATCCGGCGATAACCTTTTTCCCTCAGCTGCCCCACCGCCGAATCGATGGTATTGAGCGAATCGTATTCAACCACATGCACCGGCAAGTCTCCGGCATAGTGCTGGACCAGAGAAATAATCCCCGAGCGCTGCACTGCCAGAGCCCGCTCAAGCGTCAATGTACGGAAACCAAAAATCAGGATATCGACCGGGCAATTCTGCCAGAAATCCGGGTCGCGCTTCACGCGTTCATTCTGCTGGTCGATCAACATGGTGTTGTAGTTCAAAAATTGCATATATTCGCTGATCCGCCGCAAAGCGACCTGTGCTTCCCCCGTGGAAGCCATACTCGGACACAACACGCCCAGCGCATAGTGCTTCGGCCGCTTGCCGGCCGTGTAATTGATGACGCTGCCGCGCGGGCCGGACGAGATGAGCCCCCCGGCGGAAAGCGGCTTGATCGCTTTGTTGATCGTCTGCATCGAGACGTTGAATTCCTGCATCAGCGAACGCAGCGGCGGCAGCTTTTTGTCATAGCTTCCGGCGATGATGCGCTGCTTCAGTTGTTCCGTGATTACAGTATGTTTTGTTTCGATCATATCAGTGCTCTATATTCTGCTCTATGTCTATATTATAACCCCGGCGGCGGAAATGACAAGTATAGAGCACTGAAAAATGCGCGATTTATTGTAAATGATAAATCTCTGATTTTTTATTCAGGGGGTGTTGACAAGATTGAAGTTTGACTGTATAATTAGCAATGTAACAGGTTTCATGAAATCTAATTCAACGGGAATTTTCGAGTATGATCAGCATGGATGATGTGGCAAACCGGGCGAAAGTGTCGAAAGCCACGGTGTCAAGAGTTTTCAACGGCAGTACCAGCGTATCGGCGGCCACCCGCGACCGGGTGCTGGCCGTCTGCGACGAGCTGAATTACAAGCTGAACTCGAGTATTCAGGACCTGACGAAAAAGAGCCGGAACGGCTACACCTCCAACATCGCCTTTGTCCTGGTCGACCGCGATTTCTCCGACCCGGCGTACGTGGATCTGGTCAATCCCATGGCCATCGAAGCGATCAACCGCCAATTGCACCTGGTGCTGGTCAAACTGGGCGGCAATGAGGGTTCCGTGTACGAGCTGCCGCCCGTGCTGCGCGACGGCCGGGTGGACGGCATCCTGGTCAGCGGCAATATCAACGCGGAAATTACCACTGTGCTGCGGCAATTGGGGATTCCAATGATCATCATCGGCAAATATGATAGTTCCCTGACCCGCAGCGTAAATGTCGTGTGCGGCGACAGCTGGCGCCCGACCATGAAAGCGCTGGATGAATGCTTCGCCCGGGGCGTGCAGCGCCTGGCCTTTGTGGAGGAATGCCGGGAGCCGCAGCACGCACAGGACCGGTTTGCCGTTTATCAGGAAGCGTTGAAGCAGCACGGCAAGAAATTCGACGAGTCGATCGTTTACTGGGGCACGGGGTTCCAGCACGGAATTTTTGACACCATGGCCGACGTATTTATGGCGGAGGAACTGCCGTTCGACGCCGTCATGGCCATCGATTTCCGCGTTGCCAACGAAATCTGCCAGCTGTTCGGCTGCCGCTTCGGATTCCGGAGAGATTTGTATCCGCTGATCGTGACCAGCGCAAAGATCCGTTATTTCACCTTGCCCGCGCCGGTCATTCAGGTGAATGAACAGATGGTGGAGGCCATGGTACATATCGCGTTCGACAAGTTGGAAGACCTGCAAAACGGAGAACAAGTACCGTCATTAACGATTGTATAATCAATAGAAAACATAAACCAATTGATCTTATCGAGTTATTAAATGTTAAAAGAAATAAAGGGGATAATTATGCTGAAACGAATTCTGCTGATTGTGGGAATCATTTCCGGGATTGTATTAAATGCGGCGGACTACCGGAAAGAGCTGGACGAAATCAAGGCCGGCAAGCGGACCGAAGCCATTGCTTCCTGGTGGGGATTCGACAAGGAAGATGCGACCAGATGCCTGCAGCAGGCGATCGACTCCGGAGTGAAAAAACGCCTCTTCTGCGCTTTGTGAAAAAATAAGCTCAGATGGTTACTTTTAAACTTAC
>JBEBRW010000062.1:0-30752 GCA_040394635.1 Victivallis vadensis
AAGGCGACTGGACGGACGGCATTATCCTGTATTTCGGCAAGCAGGGCGAACAGGGGAAGCCGTTCACGTTCGAGGATTTCACCACGGAACAGCTCGAATCGCTGGAGGGCAAGCCCGGCAAGAACGGCGAAAACGCGCTCCCGGTGCTCGACATTGAGTTCCTGCCGGAAGCCGACCCCGAACGGCCCGAAATGCCGTTTATCGACGGCGGCAGTGTCGTTATTTCCGGCACCAGGCCGATTGCGGCGGTCGAGCTCTACGATGAGGAGGGCAACGGCATTGTCCAGCATCGCGGGCCACGCCCCGGTGAGGTGCTGATCCGCACGTGCTACCCGGAAGATCATACCGTCGTTTACCTCGGCAGTCTCGACGCGGATCAGTACGCCCACGGCGGCAGAATCCGGTTTGCGCAGGGCATCGGCGCGATCTCCCCATATCAGGAATACCTGTTGAACGGCGGCACGCTGGCCTATGAGGACTGGCTCACGCTTACGCATTTCCATGAGAATTTGTCCATCCTGAACCGCCTGACCGTGAACCGGAACAATGTTCTGTGCATGGACGGCAAGCCGATCTGCAAATGCACCGGCGATTCCGAGGAACCTGAACCCGAACCCGAGGCGTATATGTACTACGGATATATCCCCTATGAAGTGTCCGGCGACACCATCAAAGTGACGGAGATCACCTCCGCGATGTTGGCCGATGCCCGGAGCTCGATCATCAAAACCGACCCGATGATTCTGTTCAAGGAATCGCTCGGCGCCGTCCCTGCCGGTTCGCTGGTGGTCGTGGTCATTCCGTATTCAGCCGGGATGAGGGCGTTCAAGGATAACGGCTTTGGCGAACGTACCGGATTTGCCGAAAACGCCGCCGAGAACGGCACCGGCGCGAACGGTTCGACCGTGGTTATTGACGGACTGCCCTATGATATATATGGCGAATTCAAGGTTTCCGATGGCGAATTGTTCATTTACGTTGATTTAAAATAAGGAGTTTATAGTTATGAGCCTGATAGCCAAAATAATCGAAATTGCCGGAGCCCTGATGCCCGGCAGTCTGAATACGCCGCTCGATGCCCGGTCGCGCGTGGACAATCTCGAAGATATCTATTCGATTCAGAATCCCTATGAGGGGCTTCCGGTGTATGTTTCCGCTGAAAAGAAGTCCTACATCATCAATGGACTGACTTCAAAGAAAATCGGCGCGGTCACGGTGGCCGATGCCGCGGTCGATACGTTCGAACTCATACCGGACAGGGAAATGATCGTCAGCATCGCCCTCGGCTACGAAAACACCAAACACGCCAAACAGTTGTTTGTTGCCGGCTACGGCAATATCGCTGGCGGCATTCCGGTGCTGATCACCGGGTACAGCGCGGTCACCGGGGCGCTCACACTGTCCGAAGCCCGCCCCGAAATGGCGGTCGGTCAGCAGGTGAAAGTCCATACCACCGTCAACGATGAGAATTCGCCGTATGATGCCACCATCACCGCCATTGACGGCAACAGCGTCTGGTTCGATGCTCCGCTGTTCCCCGATGAATCGGTCATCCTTGCCATCGTTGCGAATTCCGGTGCGGAAACGCCGCTCCTGATCCTGCCGGTGATGGATGCCGAACGCTGGGCCGCAGACGACAGCAATACCACCATCGGCTCGTACAACATCAATACCGGCGTGGGCGCGACCGTGGACGGCGCGGTGAACCTGAACAACGGCGATTACGCCCATGTCGCCGGATCGCTGAATCAGAACAGCGGCGATGGCGCGGTCATCAGCGGTACGCTCAACATCAACACGGCTGACCATGCCGACATCGGCGGCGTCAGTAACAAACTGATTGCCCCGAAGGGCTACGGACGCTATACGTTCATTCGCGGCAACGGCAACACCGCCGCCAGCGACAGCATCACGATTATCGGCACCGGCAACGAAGTCACCGGCATGGGCGCGACCGTGATCGGCAGCATGAACAAGGAAATCACCGGGCGCGATTCGTTCGCATTCGGCAACCGGCTCAAAGTGCTGGCCGATTATGCCAAGGCCATCGGCCACGCCCTGACCGTCCGCGCGAAAAACGCGTTCCTGTTCGGTCGCTACGGCGAACTGGACGCTTCAGCCGAGAACGAGGGTGCTATCGCATTCGCCGGGGGCGAAAACGGCAATCCGCTCCTGGCATGGATATTCCGTACCCGCAAGGCGGTCATCAATCCGCTGTACAATCCCTCGCTCGACACCGCCAAGACCGGCACAGACAGCAAGGGCGAACGGCAGTACATCCCGAAGCTGGCATTCTCCGCGCAGTTCCGGGGCCGCCTGACCGGAACCACCGCCACGCTGACCAGCTCGACCAATTACGTCACGCTCGACCATGACCAGTTCAACCGCTGGAAGTTCACCCCCACCCGGGCGACCATACCGACGCTGGAAAACTGGAACGACAACGACACCGGCGAACTGATCATCTACAACGGCGGCAGTTACATCCAATGGCCTGCCGAATGGGTTTGGATCGGCAAGATTCCTACGCTCGGCGCGGTCATCAGCATCGAACTCCGGAAGATCGACGGCATTGTGTATGCCCGCGACACGTTCTATGCCGGAATCACCCTTTCGGATGTCAGTGCCTTGAACTACCTGACCAAAACCGACGCGGCAAGCCAGTACGCGCCGATCGCGCACAGCAACAACAGCACCATCCACATCACCGCCGCCGAACGAACCACGTGGAACGCCAAGGCGAACGCCAGCCACACACACGCGATCTCGGAAGTGACCAGCCTGCAGACGGCACTCGACGGCAAGGCCGCAAGCGGACACAATCACGATTCAACCTATGCGCCGATCTCTCATAGCAACAACGGCGATCTCCATGTTACGGCGGCTCAGAAAACGGCATGGACCGGCAAGGCTGAGGCCAGTCATACCCACACGATAGCGAATATCACCAGCCTGCAATCTTCCCTCGATGCCAAGGCGGCAAGCTCACATACCCATACCATCGCCAATATTACCAGTCTGCAATCCACACTCGATGCGAAAGCCGTCAGTGGTCATAATCATGATACCGCCTATGCCCCGATAGCACACAGCAATAACGGCGACCTCCACGTTACGGCAGCTCAGAAAACCGCATGGACAGGTAAAGCCGAAGCCAGCCACACGCACACAATCGCCAACATCACGAGCTTACAGTCGAGTTTGGACGGTAAAGCCGCCAGTTCGCATACCCACACGATAGCGAATATCACCAGCTTGCAGACCACGCTGGACGGCAAGGCCGCAAGCTCGCATAATCATGATTCGGATTATGCCCCGAAAAGCCCGGCATGGTACACGATCACCTATGCCGCCAGCGTCGCACTGAACGTAGCAAACGGCATTCAGCAGAAGATCACCCTGACCGGAAACTGTGCAATCACCGCGCCGACTCTGAGTGCCACAAATCAAACCCTGTTGCTCGAAATCAACTGTGGCAGTACAGCTCGAACAGTGACAATTGGGGGGATTGATATTTTATCTGCGGTTACTGGTATATGGCAAATCGGTTGGGCGTGGAATGGTACAGCTACGAGACGTTATCCTGCAGTGGAGGTGGTATAATGAGTGCATTTGATATTTACCGCAAAATTCAATCACAAAATAATAGTAGAGGACTTTTTTCCTGCGGTTCCAATCGTTACGGACAGCTTGGTTTAGGTGATGATAAAGCTGAACCTAACATATTCACTCCAATAAAGATGAATGGTAAATGGAAAGCTATTTCATGCGGCAAGTATAGTCATTCATACGCAATCAACGAAAGTGGACAACTTTATTCTTGCGGAAGCAATGCTCATCAAGCACTTGGTCTTGGCCTTGATCTTAGCGAATCCCGTACAACGTTTACCAGGGTTGGAGAGGCTTCTAACTGGGTACATGTGCAAGGTTGTAGTGAATATGGTGTTTTCGCAATCAACGAAGAGGGAGATGTTTATACGGCTGGTTCAGTCAATGAAAAAGGGGGGGGGGTATTTACAAAACATGAAGGTATTTCAAACTGTATAGCAGCAGCACATAATAGAAATTATGTTGGGGGGTGTTTTTATTTTATAGTAGGCAATGGAGAACTTTATTCATATGGGTCGAATTTCTATGGTGAACTTGGACTCGGTGGTACTGTAGTCGGTACGTGGAATCATGAGCCCTATAGGGTGGGAACTGCATCTAACTGGAAAGCTATTTCCGCTGGGTTCCGTCATGCTATTGCACTTAATAAAAATGGTGAACTATATGGAACCGGAGATAATTATCACGGTGTACTTGGACTTGGCGATAATGATGATCGCAATACATTCACCCGGATTGGAACTGCATCTAATTGGGTGTCTGTATATTGTTGCGATTCCGTGACTACGGCCATAAACAGTAACGGAGAATTATATATAACTGGTTCGACAGTTGGAAGATTTGGGTTTGACAATACCAATAGTTTCAATGTGCTTACTAAAATCGGAACGGCAAAAAACTGGAAATTTGCCTGCGTTAATTATTCAAAATTATTTGCTATTAATACTTTGGGTGAACTATATGGGGCTGGTGACAATTACTCGGGGGTACTTGGACTTGGTGATACTACTGCTCGCTATACACTTACCAGAATCGGTACAGCCTCAAATTGGAAAGCCGCTGCATGCGGAGAGGGTTTTTCCTTAGCAATAACAGACTAAACAATTTAGGAGAAAAATATCATGTCTGAAATCGTCAAATACCGCGTCCGTAGCACCGAAACCGGGGAATTCCTGCCGGAAGATACCGTTTATGTGCCTCACGTAATCATCATCAAAAAGGAAAGCATGGTTCCCATCTACGAAAACGGCGAATTGCTCCCGGATGCGATTCTTGCCGAAATGGGCCTGCAGAAAGTCGGCTTCACCCAGGAGGAACTCGATCAGGAGCTTTTCACCGGGTACTATGAAATCAATCCGACGCTGGCCGAGCGCGTCCGGGATTACGCCGCGTTGCTCGGCAAATACGGCCTCGAAGCCACCGCCAACGCTGATGCGATTGCCGCCGCGATCCTCGGCAACGAAACCATATCCGATGCCGAAAAAGATATGGATTCCCGGCTGATTCAACCGCTGATGCATGATATCGAGGTGAATTACAACGAAGTCACCGGCAACGGCCTCGACGCGTGGAACAACCTCGACAAACTGCTCAAATACCTGCCGGTCCGTGCGACGGACAGCGATGATTCTTTTGAAGAAACGCCGTCCGACCAGTCCGACACGTCCGATTCCGAAACCGACAACATCGAGGCCGACGCTCGGCTGGAGGAATAAGCCATGACCACCTTTGATCTGATCGTCAGTTATCCGGTACCGGTTACCGACCGCGCGGATATCATAAGCCTGCTGACCAGCTACGCCGCCACGAAAAAAGGCGCGTGGCTCAATCGCATGAACTGGCGCAACTTCGAGTTCAAATACTGTCAGAAGATGGCCGACAGCGACATCATGGGCGCGTTTGTCGTGACCGCGCCGAACACCATCTATCTGATGCCGCCGCCCAACACCGATTTCAGCGCCCCGATTTCCCGAACGGAAGTTGAACACCGTTCGAGCTGGATCAGTTGCATTGCCTCGACGCTGGCGCACGAACTGCGCCACGCCTGGCAGTACCGCCGTTGCAAATGGCTCTACGCGCTCTGCTGCCTGCCGATCCTGCGCCAGTTCACGATTGAAGTTGACGCCACGCGCATACAGACGGAAGCGGATAAGTTTTTCGACAACCTGAACTCCATCCGCGCCGCCCGAGAATTCGAGGAGAGAATGCAATGACACAAAAAACGCTGAATGTTGAAATCTTTGAAGATGATGCGGGGTGCACCCAAATCCGACTGCTTGAGCCGCTGGTATTTGAATGGAAAGGCATAAAGCATGTGATCCCGGCCGGGTTCGTGAGCGACGGTGCCAGTGTGCCGCGTTTCTTCTGGCGATTGGTCGATCCCCCGATCACCGCCGCCACGCTGATTCCGTCCGTCAAACACGATTTCATTTACCGGACAAAGAAGAAGTTCATGACCCGCGCCGAATGCGACAAACTGTATTACAATGACCTCCGCGCCAATGGTTACAGTTGGGTCAAAAGCAATCTCACCTATACCGGGGTCCGCATCGGCGGTTCCTCAAGCTGGCAAACAGAGGTGGCCGCATGACCGAAAAGGAAAAAAACGACATTGCGGATATTGTATTGCGCGTCATGAAAGAATGCGATACTCATTGCTCCCTCGGCATCAAACCCGAAACGGCGCACGAGCTGATTCGCTTTGCCGACGACTACAAACAGGCGCGCCGGAAATTCACCGGCGCACTGATCACCGTTGCCGCTGGTGCCCTGCTGTATGCAGTATGGGAGGGCATCAAAATATTCATCTCCTCAAAATAAAGGAATCCGACCATGAAAAACGCCTCCGAAGGTCTCCTGTTGATTATAATCGTTATCGGCATCTGCCTCACCCTGACCGGCTGTTTCAGCGCCACGCAGTCAACCGTCACCGAGTTTGATTTGGAGGGTCGCGTAATCAAACAGACCGTCACCGGCGAATCGGTCATCAAAACCCTCACCGAATCCACGAAAAATAAAACCGTCATCATGTGGGAAAGCGGCTGGATGGCCTACATCTCCCTGAGTACGGCCACCATCGAGGACCCAACCCCCACGGCCAAGATGTTTGCCGGCAAAGCCGACAAAGGTCTGATCAGCGCCATGCCCGGACAAAAGAATTGGGATGGCATCGCGAAAGCCATTCTTGCCACCAAACAGGATTTAACCGTCACCGGCGATGGCTTCACAAATACCAGCTCCGGCACTGGAATTCAGGAATAGGCTATGAAGCTATACAAAATATTCGATAAGGTGTATCGCGTTGAAATTCGCCTGATGATCGGGACATCGGACGAATTGAAAGAATACGCCCTAAAATACGATGACAGCTTTGAAGATGTCCCGGAAGCCAGCGGACGCGCTTTCAGATTTCCCCAAGGCGGTATTTTGGTATGGCTTCCAAAGTTTGATATTGCCGATCCCGATGATTACAGTCTTTTATCGCATGAGCTTATTCATGCCGCCAGTTTTGTTTTCGACGACAGGAAAATAATGCTGCTTTGATCGCTTTGATATATGCTTTGAATGCCTCTCCTTTCTCGCTGGGGATCGGCCTGCCGTTTTCGTCGATGGGCCCCCAGCTCGTGAATTCCTCGACGTTTTCGATATAGATTCGGTCTATGTATATCTCCTGCGCCCACTTGAGCACAAACCATGCTGTAGAACGGCTCTGCTCATCCTTCGGACGGTTGGCATTGGCCACGGAATGATGCGTACACTCCGGGGAGGCGCACAGGATATACAACCGGCCGCCCGGTACCACCTTGCGCGGACTCAGGGTTTCGAGGCTGTCGCAGATATAGGTGCCATCATGATTTGCTTTGTTGGTGGCGATTGCCACATCCCAGTGATTTACGCCGATGATACTGCACTCAAGCCCGGCCCGCTTGAACGCATTCAGCATTCCGGTGGAGGTCCCGCCTCCACCACAGAATAGATCTGCGCAGGGAACTTTTTCTTTTTTCATGCGTTCCCCTCCAGCGCTTTATTGGCGATCCCTAACGCAATATGAATGTTGCAACCATCGTTACAGTAATTCGGCCACGACATGCAGCTATATTCGCAAGTCTGGCAGTGATTGCGAAGTGCATCATCAACATTTTTCAGTGCCACCAAAAATTTATTGCATGTGGCTTCATGCTGTTTACTCAGGCGTTGTTTCGATACGTTTAAATCAATACCGAACCTTTCCGCTTCCTTGATTGCCGTGTCGGATGGGGTCATGAAATTCAGTATGATTTCTTCTAAACAGTTTAGAGCATGATTTCTAACCAATCCTCGATGTGACAGATCTTTGACGATTTCCACAAAAGTTCCCTTATCGCGGTATTTTCTGGAAACATCCTCGATTTTCTTGATTATGGATTCATCGCCAATCATTGATTCCCTCATCAGTGTATCTTTTACACTGCAGGCTGTTTCGCTGGGGAGTAATATCTTCTTGCACTTCTCACAATAATCATTATCAGCATCAAACATTATCACATGACCCTTGCAATGCGGACATCTGTTTATTTCTCTGCTCATCATAGCAATACACCTTTCTTTCTGTTGGTTGAATTTGTTCACGTTCCATTTGCGGCCGGAGCTATCGGTATGGTATTCGGCTCTATCCTCGCTCATGACTCACCGCCTTTCGGTAACATATCCGGGAGGTTTTCGCGCTTGCCGTGCCAACATCCGTTCTTCCAGTAAAAATTGGCGGCGCGGAGAGCGTCGAGAATGTCGCGTTCCGGCTTTTCCGTAAACGTTACCCGCACGTATTCGTTGCCCTCGATCAAAATACCGTCCGGGGCATTCTCCGCGCGCTGTTGGCGCTCCTGACGGGCTTTTATGGACTCAAGGCGCTGTTTGTAACGCCGGACATTGGCGCTGTTGTTGCTGAGCGCCCACCGGGGGAAGCCGACATCCTCATAATCACGTTTGGGATGTAGAATGCCGTCGATGGTCTCATGCGACAGTTTCGGGTAGGCGGTCTTGATTTCGCAAGCCTTTTCAACATCGGAGAGCTTTTTCGACCGGCAGATCTTATTGACCGCCACCATGAACGCCTGGGCTTCCTCCAACTCGGTAATCTTGGCATCAATGGCTTCGACCGCGTCCTCATCATCGGAAAAGATGCTTTTGTCGAGGTAATCGCGCAGGCCCGCCGCTTTCTGCACGTGATGGCTGGCCATATTCGCATTTTCAACGCTCCGGTCGAGGGCGTTGCACATTTTTTCCTGATCGCGGCGCGCTCTTTTCTCGCTGTGATGCCCTACGAGAATGGGCTGTCCGAACGGAATATGCTTTCCGATGGCATCGCTCTTGGCAAATTCGGCGTTGCTCTGTGCCGTGCGCTTCTGCGCCCATTCTTCGCGGCGTTCAACCTTCCGCTCCAATCGTTCACGTCTTGTCATGATTTCTACTCCTTGTTTTAGTTTGTGAGGGGATTAAATCAGGCTGTTTTGCGCCTGGGTAAATTCTTTGTAGAACTTGCAGTTCTGGTAACGCTTGCGGCGGGTGCCGTTCAGATTGAACGCCGCCTTTTTCGGGACATAGGTTTTTTTGAACAGATCCTGCGGGATGATCTTATTGGCGTAAATTCCACAACGGAAAAGACACAGCTTTTGAATCACGCTGAAATACTTTTCAAGGCCGATCTCCATCCAGTTGCCTTTGATATCAATCCAGTAGCAACCGTTTTCGTCCGGATTCAGGTCGAGATTCAGCAGGTGCCAGTGTTCACCGGGTACAATCATGAAGTCCGGCGTATACTCGCACGAATGAAACAAAAACTTGTCCTTGGGCTTGGTTTTGGTTTTCAATTGCACGGTGACCGTGACCGATTGGCGCGGGATCAGCTCGAACGTCTGCGGATGGTACTCGAAGCGCTCGACGATGCCGTTATGCTGAGCCACCAGCAGCCAGAAGTAAAACTCCAATTCCTCCCGGCTGTCAAAGGTGATGCCGTCCGCTTCGTGAATAACTTTTTCTTTTTTTGTGCTCATAATCCTAAAATCTCCGTAAGTTTTGCGATCGCATTCTCATACTCGACCCATCCCTCGGAAAGCTGTGAGAACTGCCGCTTGTAGTTTTCATACACCCGGTAATCACGGCAGTTGCGGTGATGCCGCCGCGCTTCCGATAGCAGGTAGTTGATTGCATTGTTCATGGTCAATCCTTGTATGCTTTATCTTTGCCTGATTCCGGTATTTCATCCGGATAATGGGATTCCGCGGAGAAACTGCCCGTGGCGCGATTCCAAACGAGATCGCAATGGGTGTTCATTCGCCCGATGTGTTTGTTTTTGATCTTCAAGACGTGCACCTGAACCTTGTTGCCCTCGGCCGTAGCATCGCGCCACAGGCTCAAGCCGTTGTCGGTCTTGTTGTAGAAGTTGGCGCTTCCCGAAATGTCGTAGAGGGTCGCAACCGGGTATTTCTTGGTTCTTTCATCTTTCTTGAGCTTTGTAGGATGGGCCACCAGCCCGATCCAAACCTTGTTCTGCCGGGCGAATTTCCGCAACCGAGCCATGAAATAACTGATATACTCGGTTTCGGACATCCACTGGTTGCGGGTATGCTCGATTTCGTTGTATGGGTCCAGCACGAACATTTTCACGCCGTCACGTACCACGGAAACCTGTGCCGCCGCCAGTAGTTCATCGAGCGTCGGCGTATCGTCCGCGTCCGGCAAGATCACTTTGATATGATCATCGATTTTGGTGATGGCGCTTTGCATTTCTCCCCAGCTCATCCGATCGGTTCCATGGCCGAAAAAGCTTTTCTTGACCAGTTTCTCGGCAAAGTTGGCAAACAGATTTTCCACCGGCAACATTTCAGGGGAAAATATCGCGGTCTTGAATCCATGCAGTTCAATGGCGTTGACCACCAGTTGATGGACGAATTCAGATTTACCGCTGGTGGGAATGCCGGTGATGGTGTTCACGCTCCCGAGCTGTATGGTGAAATACTTGTCGAGTTCATGGATGCCGGTACTCAGGCCCTTCGGCTTGCCCTTGCGGTAGTAGTTCTCGATATCGGCTTTGAAGTCAGCCATGTTTCGCAGTCCGGGGACCGGAGCGGGTACCGTCTTGTCGATTACGTCGATGACTGCCGGCGTTCCATGCTTGGCCAGCACGTCGTTGATATCCTTGCAATCGCTCGGATAACTCACGAGCTTGCACCTGGCGGCCCCGATCCGGCTGATCAGTTCCTTTTCCAGCAACAGGCCCGGTTCGTCCTTGTCGGTGACCAGAACCACCGTTTCGGCGTTTTTCAGGATATCGATGCAGTTATCAACGCATTCCAGCTTCTTGTCTACGGTGGCGTCCTTTGGCTGTGGCGCGCCCTTGTCTACGCTTACCGCGGCACGGTAACCGCATTCAATCAGGGTCAGGGCGTCGATTTCGCCCTCGGTGATGTAAATCACGGTCGCATTCGCACAGGCGTCGATATTCCACAAACACGGCTCCGGGTTCTTTTCCTGCGCCATGTTCTTCCGGGCATCGCGGTACTTGACATTGATCAACTCTCCGGCCTTGTAGTACGGAAACGCCATGCAAAGCGTTTCCTGCTGTGTGGCCGGAAGCCAATGGTACGTGGAGTAAACCAGCGCCGCCGTGAGCGTTCTTTCGTTGATCCCGCGCTTGCGGAAGAAAGCCACGATACCGGGGGCGATACTGGATACTTCCTCCGGCTTCGGCGGCTCCGGGCGGCGGTAAATCTTTTTCTGCGGGGTGAAATCGTAATCGCTGTCATCCCGCTTGCCGCTCCAACTGCAGTTATGGCACTTCCATACGCCGGTTTCGCCGTTTACGGACAAACACGGATCGCCTTTCTTTTTCCGCAGGTGACTGCACTGCGGGCACCGTACTTTGCGGTCGCCGCTGAAATTATCGGGAAGATCGATTCCATAATCCATGAAAGATTTCATATGCACGCCTGTTTCATGCCATCGGGAGCAAGCTCCCAAGGCGCGGATTCATCCCCGAAGGGACGTTGCCATTTGATGTTCTGTTTGTCCGTGTAGAATTCGTATTCCGGCAAAACCCCGGCCGCCGCTGGTGTAAGCCCGGTTTTTCTCCGGTCATGCTCGACCACCGCCATTCTCAACTGAGCCGGGGATTGACGCGCTTTCCGATAGTCCAACAGCTTTCGCCAATTGGTCACAGGGCGACCATCAATCTCCCAGTTTGCAGATTTCATATCATCCAGGAAACGCGCCGCTTCCTCAATGCTCATGCAATATGCCCTGTCGCCGGCAACCTTAATGACCGTTTCAATGTCATCCGGGAATGCTTTTGATGTATTCATGGAGGGATTATAGGGAGGGGTAGGTAGAGGGTTATTATTTATATTATTTATCTCTTGTATAGAGTTATTATTATATATAATATTATCTCCCTCCAACCCCGCGCGGTCGCCCGCGGTAGCCCGCGGTCGCCCGCCCGCATCGCACGCATACGCGAGAGATCGCATCTGTTTTCGGACTTCCCAAATGTCACAACCATGCTTTAACAATTCCAGTCTGGCATTTTCCAAAACAGCCTGCCGACCAGACGTAAAATCAGATAAATCTCTTACCCCGATTTTCCGATCGGCCGGAATCGCCAGCACCAAAGCCAACAGGCCCTTGGCGGTAAATGAGATTTCGCAATTTAAAAAATATTCGTTGTATTCCATGGGGAGCATTCCTATTCGCCCGGCGCGGATTTTAACCGGCCGGGCATGGGGTGTCGCTTATTCTTCGTTTTCGTCGGAGCCGTCCGATTCGTCCGATCCCTCGGCGTTCTGACCGTCCATATTCAATTCGCCCTGTACCGGACCGCCGATGGTGAATTCCTCTTCGGAAACTTCACCGTATTCGTTTTCTTCCTTGAATTTGGTCTTGCACTGAACCTTGAATTTGTTCGGCGTTTTGTAGATGATCGGGAATTTCGGCATCAGCGTGAAATTGCATTTCTGCTCACCGCCGTTCTTCTGAACGTTTTCCCGCGCCGTTTTTTCGAGCAGATCCAGCAAATCATCAATGGTCTGGTCGGTCAGGGTATTGGTAAAATTGTCGATCAATTTCTGGCGCAACACCTGAATTTTTTCTTCTCTGCTGATTTCGACCTTTTCTTCTTTCATGGTACTTTTTTCCTTTTGGGTTTATGTTTCGGGGTTATTCCCGGTTAAAACGGAATGTCGTCTTCGTAGTGGTCGGAGGCGGCTGGCTGTTGCCGGTAATTCCCGGTTGGCTCATCGAAACCGCCGTTATCGCGTCCCGAAGGCCGTTGCGGGCGCGATTGATAGCCGCCGCGCTGTTGTGGCGGCTGTTGTTGATAACCGCCCCGCTGTGCCTGCGGCGCGCGGTTCTGACGGTTACTGTCGCCGCCTTGCTGGTTCGGCACGTAATCATCGACATACAGCGTGTGGGTATTTCCGGCGCTGTCCGGGTTTTGCATCTGCGACATGATCAGGTTTACGCCGCCCTTGGCGTTGACGTTCTGATTCAGCAGATCCATATCGGGAATCCAGATTTTGCAGATTTCACCGCCGTCGCGGAATTGATGATACCGCGCCTTGCCGACATAGATTTTTTCAGCCATGATATTTTCCTTTGATTATTCGGTTACTTCGTTTGGCATGGGGATGTAGATTTGTAGTTCGGTAGCCGCCCACTGGCGTATGGATTCGAGATAATCCTCGAATTCAACGGTGGTCAGTTCGCTGGTGCCTTTGGAGATTTTCAGCAAGCCGACTTTCGGCAGGAATTTCCGCTTGAATTCTTCGTGCAGACCCTCCAGCTCATCGGAGCCGCGATAACCGCAATGGTCCGCGATCATCCGAAGTACCACGCCGTGGTAGTAGTTGTTTTGAGACCCGCTACGGCGCTTCCGGCGCTTTTCCACCGTGATCTCGACCGTCTGCCCCCGGAGGGGGAGCAGATGGTTTTTGAATTGCACCGGGTTGACCATTTTCAGTTCGCAGTTATCCTGCACGACTGCATAAAAAACTGTCTTAATCATCGATCAGGCCCTCCGATTTCATACGGTTGAACTGCTCACAGAACGGAGCCGCCGTGCAGTAACCGCAACGCTTTACTTTGCCGGGCCGGGGTTCAACTACACCGCCCTTGGACGCGACGTATTCATTTGCCTCGGCTTCACTGTGGCAGACTTTCGCCGCCCGGACGTTTCCGGCCTTGGCGTACACCGCCCAGGTGCTCGGAGTCTGCCAAAGCTCTTCGGGGGTACATTCAGGAAGTACCGACTCCGCGAATGCGAAATCAACAAGGCGGTCACCGATGTACTTTTCGGTCTGTTGCAGGCTCCACAGCTCAATCCGTTGCTCCTGATACGGAATCGGGGGGTAATTACCGCCTTTCAGGGCATCGGCCTTTTTCCAGTCGTTGAAAAACAGGTCGATGAGGCCATAATCGGCCGTTTCGAATCCATTCATGTGCAGAAGCCATTTGTAAATCGACAACTGCTTGATGTAATCGTCATAATCCTGATTGACCGCTTTCCATACCGAGGTTGATTTGGTATCACAGATCACGCCGTTTTCGACCAGGTCCATCTTGCCGGAAATCCTGAACCCCATCAGGTCAGCATAAAAACGCTGTTCGCGGAAATCATCGTCGCCAAACACTCCGGCCCTTTCCATACTGTCATGGAGCGCGGTACCGCCGCGCATCCGGAACATAGCACTGCAGTCTTGGGTCAATTCGTTTTCGAACTTCCGTTTCAAGGCCCAAGCTCTTGCCGGGCCGATGATCGTTGTTGCCGATATTACGCCGGGTTCATGGTCATAGTCATCCGCGATCAACCATTTGAATACCCGGTCAGGGATATTGTATTTGTTGGTGTAAATCATCCCTGCACCCCCGGATACTCTGCAATAGCATCTTCAAGGCTGATATTTTTTTCGCGCATGATTGATACCCACTGCCGTACAAGAGCGTTGTCATCGGCATTGAAATTCTCAAAATCTGCGCCCACCGCGGCCTCGATCTGCTCACGGCTGATTCCCATGCTGGCAAGGAACTGCAAGCGCTGTTCAATCGGTGACGGCGGCGCGGCGTTATCCTGCCTGCTTGCCCCCGCTCCTGCGTTTTGGTTGCCGCCACGGGCATTTCCCCGGTTTTGGCGGTTGCCGTGGTTCTGTGGCGCTTGTGTGGGTTCTTCTTTGTCGTGAGTATTGGTGGCGTCCGCATCCTTGTTGTCGTCGATACAGAAAAGGCCGTTCAGGGCATACTTTCGGGCATAGCTGGAGGTCGCGCCAGTGATCTGACTGTCATCCATGCCCTTTTTCTGTTCGGGGTGTCTTGCATATGCAATAGTGCTTTCAGATTCTCCAGCGGCGTTTTTGATGGTTGCCGTCGCTTTAACGAATACGAAATCCCCGATCAATACGACTTCGTCGGAAATGGTCAACGCGGTCTTGGTTTCACTCAGCAGCGGTTTTACCGCCATGAGAATGTCCTCGCACGAGCGGTAATTGTACCCGCCGAAATTGTTGCGCTGATTTTTCGGGGCGTTCAGCTTTCCTTGGATGGTGGTTAATTCGATCATGTTTTCAGCTCCTTTTTTGCTTGTTTTTGGGTAAGTATTTATTGCTGATGCGCCGGATACTCCGGGCATATTCGACCAATTCGGTGAATTTGATTTGCCGCTCAGGCTGACCGTTTTCGTAGCGCCGGTAGTCGGCTTTGGTCAATTTTTTGACATGAGGGCTTGATTTTTTGGGGCGGGACATGTATACTTTCCTTAGTTTGTGAAGGGTAGAATGTTTCTACTCCGGGCCGGGTGCTTTCCTCACCCGGCTTTTTATTTGGTCAGAATCCACAGCGAACCAAACATTCCGATCAGAACCAGCGCCAGCGTTACCGCCTGCCGCCTCCGCGTCAACTCACGCATGCGGGCCGCCTTGGCGTAAATCCGGTCATTTACCGGAATAAGACTTCTGTGACGATTATTCATAGTGAGAACCTCCGTAGCAACTGTGGCATAAGCCCTTTTTCAGCATAGCGCAATCGAACCAGCCGCCGCAGAAATCGCATTGCTCCTGATCATGACAGGAGCGGCAAAGCCCGCGATCATCGGTGTCGGAGGGGAGGGCGTGGTTGCCGCATGATACGCAGACCACCGGCACCAGATTCTCAGGATGGCACCGGCGACAGTCAGTCGCCCCACAGAAGCCATCGCGACAGGTAAAGAAGTGATTCATTTCGCCCCCTTTTTTGCATCAAGCTCACGTTGGATGTTGTCGGTGATGATATCAGCCAGAGCCATAACCAGCTTTATTTCGTCCTCGGACAAGCCCTGCAGGTGCTCATATCTTTCGGTGGTCGTATCGTACATGGAGGGATGTATTATTGCCGGAGTTGCTATTTTATTTGAATTAGTTTGATGCATTATCTAACCCCTCGAGCAAAAAATAAGCCGGACATTTGAATGCTTTTGCATACCGTTTGGCGGTCTGCACGTTATAGATTCCTTTCATTTCGGTTGCGTGTACGGTTGGCTTCGTTACGCCTACAATTTCAGCGACTTGCGCCAGCGTCATGCCTTTGGATAATCTCATTTCTCGTAGCTTTGACATTGATAGACTCCTTATGTTGTCGATGGTTTATATTATAATCTAACTTCGTGATAAAGTCAACCATTATTTGAAAAAATAATTCAATTTTGCTTGAAATCTAACATTTAGGCTGTATACTGTAATATCGCAATCTTACAAGGATGTAAAAATATGAACAAAATAGATCAGAAGATTGGCCGGGAAGTTAAGAAATTAATCATATCCAGCGACATTAAGCAAACTGAGATAGCGAGCCGCTTGGGGATAAACAAATCCTCTTTATCTCAAATGTTATCAGGCGTGGCCCCTTTGCCGATAACCAGATTCAACAAGATCATGGAAGTAATCGGCGTGAGTGACGAAAAGACACTTGAGCCAATCCTGCAGTGCTATGCTCAGCGAATGATTGAATCAAATTTTTCCCTTGATGGTCAGGATAAGGTAACGGCAGCAGTAAAGGCCGAAGTTGAAAAACGGTTGCAAGATCCCAAGAAGGGGATAAATGCCTACTATAACAACGGCTCATCCAGCTATGGCCATAATATCCAGGCAAATGACGTTGTTCTTGAGGCGATGGATGAAGAAAAAGAAAAAGCAATCCGGGCCGATGAGCGGCAAAAATTGCTTGATGAAATTTTAAAATATGATAAACTCGACCCGGCTATAAGGCTGGAAATATACAACAAGTTCAAACTGGAGGTGTAAAATTATCTTTGTGACTCAGATGTCAGAGTCTAAGTCACCAGGCGGAGCGTCAATCACAGCGCAAACGGTAAGAATCGAGGCCCCGGAAATTCCGAAGCCGATAAAGCCACCGGCACCCATTGAAAAATGGATTCCGTATTTGATCATCGGCTTTGCGGTAGTAGCAATAATTTCGGGCGCAGTTGGGTATTATTCAGGAAAAACAACAGGACATGCAGAAGGTAAGGCTATTGGACACGCAGAAGGGAACGCTATCGGCTATGCAAAAGGCAAAGCGGAAGCGGAAACATATTATGTGAGTTCCAAGGGAATTGTTCATAACAGCTCCTGTATACATTTCCGGGATATCCCCGATTCAAGAAACTGCAAGATTTGCGGCGGCAAGAGTAAGTAACTTTTGCTTTGATTGATGACAGCCAGACGGGAGAGGGAATTAACCATTAAACCCGAACTAAAAATTCTCTATATGCAAGGTTGCTATGAAAAATCTTGGTGGAAATAATTTAAAACCTTTCATAATCGCGCGTGAAAGGTTCGGATCGACAGCCGCGATGGCGCGTGAACTTGGTATCTCAGATTCGATGTTATCCCGCATTCTGAAAGGTAAGGTGAATAGCATTTCAGATGAATTGTGGAATAAGGCCAAGACGCTGTTTGAACCATATTGCCCTTTTGGTTATGCTCATTGTTTCATGGAGCATGACGGAGAGGAATTCAAGGAACTGGTGGCCAATCTTACCACCGTCGATGATGCCGCATATTTGAGGCGGTTAAATAAGCAAGTACTCAAATGGAAAGAAAAACATCAGGCAGGTATTGAGGTATGAAATATTTGATTTATGCTCGGGTATCCCCTCGGGGAAGTGATTTCGAGGGCGAAACATCCATCAAAATGCAGATTCAGTATTGCCGCGAGCATATTCAAAAGAAAAATGACGGCAGCACGATTTATGCCGAGCTTTACGATGAATTCATTTCGGGTAAAAATCTTGAGCGCCCATCGATGAAGCAAATCATGGCCGAACTTAAAAGCGGTACCGCGGAATGGGATTGCCTTTGCGTATATAACCTCTCCCGGCTGACAAGAAACCCGCGCGATATGTACGCCGTCATGGATGCACTTTCAGCCAACAAAAAATTATTTATCTCCATCTCCGAGCCTGAATTTGATTTTACATCCCTTGCCGGCGAAATGCTCATGGGCGTAATTTCTCACGTCAATCAATATGTCCGGAAGATATCGGGCAAGAACGTCAAAGATAAAATGCGCTCCATCGCCAAGAAGGGCGAATGGCCCAGCCGGGTACCGTTCGGCTATAAAAGGATCGAGAAGCATAATAACGTACTCCATATTGATGAGCGCAAGGCCGAAATGGTCCGGGATATGTACGAAATGTATGTGGGTGACCGCTACGAGGTCCACGATATCAATTCAAAATACAAGCATGTCCTTACCCGGAATGCCATTGCGCTGGTATTGCAGAACCCAGTCTATATTGGAAAGATTCCCTATGACGGGCAAATATATAACGGAAAGCACGAGCCGATAATCAGCCAGGAGTTATTTGAGCGCGCCAAGTATAAACGCACTGATAACAAGGTTAATAGCAACGGCGATAAGATCATGATACGCCCCAAGGCTCAGAAGTACCCATTCCTGCTGTCCGGCCTGTTGCGGTGTCATTGCGGCCGCTTCCTCACGCCCGGCACCGCCAAATCGGGCGAATTTGCCTATTATACCTGCACTGATCCGGAATGCCGTACACGTAAATCAGCAAAGAAATTAGAACAGACCGTTTGGGATTTCGTTGTGGCGAATAAGCTCAAGGTTACCCCGAAAATAACCAAAGCGACCTATAAAGAACTCCTGAAACGCAATAAAGAGATATTTATCGAGTTGAAGCCCGAATTGCTCAAGCTCCAGCAGATCCGTGAGAAGATCATGAAAGAAAAGGAAAAAGTATTCAGCATCCTCATGCAGAATGCAATTTCCGAATCCCTGCAGAACATGGCCAATGAAAAATTGACCGCCTTTGATTCGGAACTGGAAACCATCGAGAACCGCATCAGGGCCATAAAGCAATTCGATAATGATGATTCTGCTTATTTCGAAGCCTCGGTTTTGTATTTCCAAAACATCTGCGATTTCTCGGAGGCACTGGCCAAAGCGGAAAATAAAGACGCAATGAGACGCGTTTTAAGCGTCTACATTGATCGGATACAGTTTAGGGAAGATGGCATGTATCAGATAAAACTGAATCATTCCCTGCTCAAAAGTTCGACTAAGGAGTCAATATGGTGGGCGTAACTGGGCTCGAACCAGTGACCTCAACGATGTCAACGTTGCGCTCTAGCCAACTGAGCTATACGCCCTCAGGATCTTTTGAGGAGCTTAAATATACTCCAGCGGCGGATATTGTCAAATCGAAATATGGAATTTTCTGGAAAATTATTGAGATTTTTTGCTTATTTCGTTTTTCTGGTAGTCGCCGGGGGGCAGGCCGTAGTGTTTCTTGAAGTAACGGCTGAAGTGGGCGGCATCGTGAAACCCCCAGCGTTCGGCGGTTTCTTTGATGGTCCGGTTGAGGTGAAGCAGCGATTCCGCCGCGCCGTTCAGGCGGTATTGCAGTTCGTAGGAGCCGAAGGAAATGCCGAAGTGATTCTTGAATAAATGCCGGAAATGGCTCGCTCCCAGCGAGCATGCCGCCGCCGCATCTTCGAGCGAAACGGGTTGACCGTTGCTTTGATGGATGAGCTCAAGCGCCTGGTCCAGCCGCCGGTCGGGCGTCGAACCTGCCGGAAGGTCGAGTCGTGAATCGAGGTCGATGAAAAATCCGCAGAGCAGGTGCCACAGCCGGACTTGCGTCCATTCATCCGGCGCGGCCAGCAGTTGATCGGCTGCGGTCCGGAGGTTTTGCTGCAGCGGGCGCAGGGCAGGGGTATTCAGGAGCTGCATGCGTTCATCGGGAGCGAGCTGCAGCAGCTTTTTGATATTGGCGCCGGCATCCAGCAGCGAGCGCAGCAGTTCCTCCTGCGAGATGCTGAACAGCAGGATCAGCGCATGGTCCCGTTCGAGGATGCCGTGCGGCTCCCATGGCGCGATCAGGTAGCAGTCGCCTTGGGTCATGGGGTAAATCCGGCCCCGGGTGAGGCTGCGCATTTTGCCGTTTTTTACAAAGCCCAGGTGAATTGCCTGATGAATGTCCAGCGGGGAGGGGACCGCCGAAAATATTTGCGAGCCCGTGGGCATGCAATCGAACGGTTTGCGGGCCGACAGGCGAAAATCGTATTTGACAACGGATTCTTTCGTCATAAAAAGACACTTTTTACAATTGATTGATCGTAATTTACATCGTAACGGGTGTTTTGCAAACGCATATTATGCATTATAATTATAATAAGCAACCAATTAAGGGAAAACGTATGAAACATAAAATCGCATTGATCGGCTGCGGCGGCATGGCCAAGTCGCACGCGGGAAGATTTGAAGAACTGCTCGACCGTCTGGAAGTGACCGCAGTGGTGGACATCGACATTGAACGGGCGAAAGCCGTGGCGGAACTGCTGCCCAATGATCCGGTGATTTCGACCGATCACCGCGATGCGTTTCCGGTGTGTGACGCGGCGCTGCTGGTGTTGCCGCATCATCTGCACTGCGAATACACACTGTCGTTTCTGAACGCCGGCAAGCATGTGCTGGCGGAGAAACCGCTGGGCAACTCCGAAAATGAGTGCCGTCAGATGATCGAGGCCGCCCGCCGGAACAACCGGGTCCTGATGGTGGCGTACTGCATGCGTTTCCATCCGCTGGTGATCAAGCTGAAGGAGCTGATCCAGAGCGAGGCTTACGGCAAGACGTTTCAGCTCTCGATCTGGACCGAGCAGCACACCGAACGCGATCCCTCCAATTGGATGTGCCGGGCCGATCTGCTGGGCGGCGGACAGCTCTTCAGTCACGGGTGTCATTATATCGACCTGATGCTGTGGATGATGGGCAAGCCGGTGATCGGTTCGCACATCGGCACCAACCTCGGCACGCCGTGGATGGAACGCGAAGGCACCAGCAATGTCAGCATCGCGTTCGAAAACGGCACCTGCGGTTATCATTTCGGCACCTGGGGCGCACGCGGCACGAAGCTCGGCTACTCGTTCCAGGCTCACTGCGAGGAAGGCATGCTGGAGATCGACCTGGCCAAAGGGCAATTGTTGCTGCGCAGCAAACTGGAAAAACACATACCCGGTGTCCAGGACGGCGGCGGCCAGGTCAAGGTTCTGCTGGAAGCTCCGTCGGCCAAGCCGACCACCATCGAAATGGCGCATTTCCTGGATTGCATCGAAAACGGCACTGTTCCGCTGACCGATGCCGAATCCAGCCTCGAGGGGCTGAAAGTGATCTGGGAGCTTTACAAAGCCGAGGACCAGAAGCAGCTCGCCGACCTCACCGGCATTATCAAGCATTTCAAATAAATCTTTTTTGTCCACGAAGAACACACGAACATCCCTGGCTGCGAAAATCGGCGGTCAAGGGGATGTTTTTTTATGAACCCGGCAAATAAAATCATTATTTTGCTTGAAATTAGCCCTTGGCGGATGATATTAAGGACACACAACGAGGAGGATTTCATGAAAATTTTCAAGCTGATTTTATTGGCGGTGGCTTTTGTTCTGGCCGGGGGATGTGCGTCGAAGGTGGAGGAGAAGCCGCTCTCCGAGCTGGATTTGTTGCTGGAAAAAATCGAGCGGGCGGTTGACCCGGAAAATGCCGGGGCCAAAATCAAGGCCATGCGGGTGACGATGGATTCGGTGCTCACCGAACAGAATATGAAAGTCCGCACGTCAGTGACGTACCGTTTCCCGAACCAGGTCCGGGAAGAGGGCGATTTCGCCGGGATGATGAACGTCGTCACGATTTTTGACGGCCAGAACGGCGTGGAAGTCACCAAGGACATGGGCAGCCGGAAGTTGACGGAAGCGGAGCTGCTGCACAAGAAATTCGATTTGCTGGTGAATAATCCGCAGTTGAGCATGAAACAGGCTTATCCGGAAATTACGCTTGCCCCGGAAAAAGTCACGGTCAACGGCAAATCCTGTTATCACCTGACCGGTTATCCGGCACCGGAGTTCAAGCTCGCACCGGTGCAGATGTATTTCGATGCCGAAACTTACCTGATGGTGCGCCAGGAGATGGTGACGCCCACGCCGATGGGGGATGTTCCCATGTCGGTGGACAGTTTCGATTATCGCGACATCGAAGGGTTATTCGTCAGCACACGCGCAGTGGCGCGGTTCCTCGGTTCCACCATGAGCATAACCGTGAGCAAAGTTGAATTCAACCCGAGCTTGAGCAATGATACGTTCAAGGTGCCGGATGAAGACGATTAAGTGTCTGCTTTTGTTCTTTTGCTGCCTGGGCCTGATGGCGGAAACTGTTCCCGCGCGAGCTCAGATGGTGCTGGATGAAGTTTATCAGGAGATCGCCAAGCGGCACTACGACAGCGGCTTCGCCGAAAATTACCGCAAGTATTACCGGCAGCATCAGCCGGCGATCCTGAAAAGCAGCAACGACCGGGAACTAGCCGAAAATATTAATGCCATGCTGAAGGATTTCGGCGACAGCCACCTTTATTTGCAGCCGCCTTTGTCCACTGCGCTGGATCAGGCGACCCGGCCGACCGTATCGAGCGGGAGCCTGCCGGTTCACTCCGGAATCGAACTGCTGGAAAATGGGGAGGGGATTCTGGTTTTGCGCGTGGAGGCGGATTCGGCCGCCGCCGTGGCCGGAGTAAAACCCGGCATGGTTATCCGCCGGATAAATGGACTCGATATTCTGCCGGACGGTTCGCCCATGTGGCTCGGCGCGACCCGGCAGCTGTTGGGATTTGCCGGCAGTGACCGGAAAATCCGCCTGACGGTACAGGAGGGGACGGCACAGCGCACGCTGGAATTCATGCCGGACCGGGAAACGCAGCCGCCGGTACAACTGCCGGGCGGCCCTCTTTTGCGCGGCAGTTATTTTTCCGAATTGCGTTCGGACAATATTGCTTATATCCATTTCAACTGGTTCACCATGGAGCTGATCCGGGATGTCCGCGCCGACATTCGCGGCAAACTCAAAGACGCCGTCGGGCTGATTATCGACCTGCGCGGCAATGGCGGCGGCACCTTTAACAGCATCGACTGGCTCGGTAGCTGGACCCTGGCCGAGCCGGTGTCGTTCGGCACTCTGAACGTCAGCCGGATTCCGCTCACGCTCTCCTCGACTCCGCAGGCGCGCGGGTTCAAGAAAAAGGTCGCCGTGCTGATCGATCAAAACTCCTTCAGCGCCGCCGAAATATTTGCCGCGGGCGTTCAGGACGCCAAAGCCGGGCGGATTTACGGTACTGCTTCCGGAGGGCAATGCCTGCCTTCCATGTTCATCACGCTGCCCAGCGGATTCCGGCTGCAGACCCTGATCGGCGCCGAACAAAGAGCTTCCGGCGGCCATATCGAAAAAGTAGGCGTCACGCCGGATGTCATCATCGAAGTGACTTCCGCCGGTCTTCTGGACGGCAAGGATGCCGTTATCGAAAAAGCCGCCGCCGACCTGCTGGCAAACTAAAGCCATAAAAGATCAATTCCCTTATTGGACATGATGGACTTTATGGACCTCATGGACTTCATGGATGGATCTTGTACCTCGTTTTAATTGTCCATAATGTCCATTGTGTCCATCTCGTCCATTCAGTCCATATTGTGAAAAATCTGATACTGTCTGATTTTATTATTGAAACAGATTAAATCAGATTATTTAAAAATTTTATTACTCAATTTCTGATAATTTATACTTGATTATTGATCTATACTGTTTTATAGTAATATATGATCAGGATCAATTAATGAGAAAATTAAAAAGACAGGAATCCCTTTCGTCGCAACTGGCGAAACTTATCGAAAAGGATATTTACTCCGGCAAACTGGAAGGGGGCGCGCCTCTGGCCAGTGCCCGGACGTTGGCGCGCGGGTTCGATGTCTCGTTTCAAGTGGTGCTGTCGGCGCTGGATATTCTGGAGGCGCGGGACCTGATCGTGAGAATTCCGCGCAAAGGGGTTTATGTCAAATCCCGAAACTTCACTGGCAATCTGCGCGAAATCCTGTTTTTCGCCTTGACCCGTCAGGGGGAATGCCGCCCGCTGATCAATGCCGTCAATGAATTATTGAGTACCGGAGAGTATGATTATACAGCCAGAATCGCGGTCGCGACCGGTGGGCAGGAACGCCTGGGCGTTGAGCTGAAGCGGTTGGAAAGTTCCGGGTTTGTGGACTGCGCGCTTGTTTCCACCTCATATCTGACGCCGGAAAATATCCGGCAGATTTGCGGCTTGCCGTACCCCGTCATCCTGATCGGCGATGTGCCCACAGGTGATTACGCCGGGCTGAGTTTTGGCGCGGTGTCGCCTGATTATCCGGCGCTGGCGGAGCTGGTCGTGAATTATATCGGGCAGGGGAATTACCGCGAAACGGTGTTGTTTTATGCGGAGCAGAGCGCCCGGAAGGATGTCGTGGAGCGTATGGAGCAGTTGGGGCGGGCTCGTCAGCTCAAGTTGCGCAAAATTGCCATCGAGGGACGGTCCGAAGAGGAAATCAGGCATAATTTTCATGTTCAGATGCCGATGGTGGCCTGGTATTGCTCCGGCAAAACGCTGTATATCACTTATGGGATTAATTCCGAGGCGTACACGAGCCGGACCCTGCTGCCCCGGGAGCGTTACCCCGATATTGAATTGATGACCATGGATGCCGGGACCGGAATCACCCACGTGAATACGGATTATTCCGAGCTCAAGGAGTGCCTGAACGAAATGCTTGCCGGAGTCGCGGGCAAATCGAATTATCCGCTGATGCGCAAGGTCCGGCTGTGGTCCGGAGTATCAAAACCGGAGATCGGTCCAGGCCTGCTGTAATTTGGCCGCTGAAACCTTTTCGGCGGTTTTGGCTTCGGGGGCGAACAGCATGACCCGGAATTCCTCCAGCAGCAGCCAGAAATCACGCAGGGAATGGGAGCGTTCAAAGTCGACCGCAAGCAGTGCCGCATCGAAACGATCCTGAAACGGCAGCACCTGCTCGAGTTTTTCGTTGTCCTTGAAGGGGGCGGCGATGAAGCGGCCGGTCCGCAGATTCAGGGCCTTCAGGTAACGCGGATAGCGGGTCCAGAGCTCGGGGCCAGTCAGGAAGCCGGGACGGAAAAAAAACTGTAGTTCGAGCTCGATATCCTCACGGCTGCCGTCACTGCCGGGCGGGGATTTGCGCAGGGTTTCGCGGATGGCGTCCGCCTGGGCGAAGAATTCGGTGAGCAAGGCAATGCGTTTCTCTGCGAGCTCCGCCATATTTTCCCGGGCCTTTTCGCAGCGCCGCAGGAAGGTGTATTCGTCGCGTATTTCGAAGGCTTCCGAGTCGGTCAGTGCGTCGTAAATGACCATGTCGGTGAAGTCTTTTTCATAACGGCGCGAGGTGTCGTATTGATACAGGTCGAGCATGAGCTGACGGGGCAGTTTGACGCATTTTTCGAAATATTTGACATGGGCGGCTTCGGCAAGACGGAAGAGCCGGATCAGACCGGCGCGGTGCTCGAAATGCGCCTCGTTTTCGTTCAGGAAGAGCTGTCGGCCCACGCTCATGCCCTCGTCGACCAGCGCCACAAACGCTTTTTTGCCGTTAAGCGTGACCTCGGCGGGGAAATCGCCTTCCGGCCAGCCGGTACAGTTGCCGGTGATCCACTTGCCTGCACCGCTGACGGCCGCGCTCAGGCGCGAACCGGAGCCGAGGCCCCCGATGGTGTCGTGATAACGGACGACCCGACCGTCGCGGTTCAGCTCCGCCGCCCGCATTTTGAGGTAGGACGGGAGCTGATCGAGGTTGAAGTCACTGCGGTTGATTTGCACATCGGCGCGTTCCTCGAGGAATTCCGCCAGCGCGGTATCGAGGTGTTGTTCGGTGGAAATCTTGCCGGCATCGACCTGAGCACAGAATTCGCTGACGGCTTCGTTGAGCGGGCTGCAGGCGATGCGGAGCTCTTTCGGCAATGATTTGAGCATGAATTCGACTTTTTCGGGCAGCCAGCCGGGTACCAGCCATTCAAGCGCCCAGGATGGAAGCAGGTTCAATTCGGCCTCGGGGGCCAGCAGGAAAATGCCGTCGTTTTCCTCGCCCGGATCGTAGAGGTATTTGAGCTTGAAGGGATGCCCGGAAAAGGTCAGTTTGTCGGGGTAATCGGCGAAATTGACCGGATGATATTGGGGCAGCATGGCATCTTCCGGTTTCATATTGAGCTTGGCATGGGTTTTGTACTGCCAGTTGTCGAGCGATTTGGTGGAGCAGACATCTTCCGGAATCAGCTGCTCGAAATGCTCGTAAATAGCCTCGGGGTCGAGCAGGGAGCCGGGACGGCGGATCTTGATTTCGAGGCTGTTGATTTGCTCAAGCATTTGCTGGTGATGCTTCAACCAGCGCCCTTTGCTGCTGAGCTCGCCCGGAACCAGTCCCTCCTTGATAAAGAGTTTGCGGGACTCGACCGGGTCGATCGGCCCGTAGTGCACGCGGCGGCCGCTGTGAATCAACAATCCGCCGGAGATCACCCGTTCACGGGCGTAAACGAAGCCCGCTTTGGCGTTCCACTGGACGCCATCGTAGACCTTTTTGCACAGGTGAGGGGCGACTTCTTCCACCCATTCGGGCTTGATGACGGCGACCTGGCGGGCGTAAACGCGGGTGGTTTCGACCAGTGCGCAGGTCATGACCCATTGCGCCACAGGCTTGCGCTTAAAGAGGCCGGAGCCCGGGAAAACATAGAATTTGCGGTCGCGTGCGCCGCGGTAATAAAGCATTTCGGGGTCCCAGAGCCCGATGTTGGCGGGGATGCCGGAGAGCATGGCCTTGTGAATCAGGTCGGGGTTGTAATTGTCGAAAACCTGCTGGGGCACCAGGTCGTCCTGCATGAAGTTCAGGTCCGAGGCCGACTCCCAGAGGTCGAGGTAGAGGTTCAGCCATTCGCGGACGCGGTTGAAGTTCATGAAATTGCGGCGGCACCAGCGGCGCAGCGCGCCGTTTGAGGTTTTCTCCTGGTGCAGGAGGTTCCACAGTTTGAGGATGCCGATGAAGTCCGAATCGGTGTCGCGCCACTGGGCGTGTGCCTGGTCGGCGGCCTGCTGCTTGTCCAGCGGCCGTTCGCGAGGGTCCTGTATGCTGAGGTAAGCGGCGATAACCATGACTTCGGGCGTGACTTTGTAATCTTCTGAACAGCAGATCATCCGGGCCAGATGCGGGTCGATCTGGAACTTGACGAGCTGGCGTCCGGTATCGGTCAGGAGCCCTTTGGCGTCCAGCGCGCCGATATCCATCAGCGAACGGTAGCCTTCGCGAATCAGGGCCGGGTTCGGCGGATTGATGAGCGGAAATTTTTCGATATGCGGCAGGTCGAGCAGCGCCATCTGCAGGATGACCCCTGCCAGCGAGGTCCGGCAGATTTCGGGATCGGTGTATTCGGGGCTGCCCTTCAGAGTGTCTTCGTCATACAGGTACATGCACACGCCGTCGCTGAGGCGTCCGCAGCGACCGCGCCGCTGGCGCGCCCCGGCCTGCGAAACCTGCTCGATCTGCAGTTCCTGAATCTGTGTGCGCGGATTGAAGCGGCTGAGGCGGACGAGCCCGGAGTCGATCACATACTGAATACGCGGGATCGTAATGGACGTTTCGGCCACGTTGGTCGCAAGAATGATGCGCCGCTGCCGCCCGGGGTTGAATACCTTCTGTTGGTCGCCGAGGCTGAGGCGGCCGAATAACGGCAGGATTTCGGTATTCGGAAGCTTGTGGCCGGTCAGCAGGTCCGCGGTGTCGCGAATCTCGCGCTCGCCCGGCAGGAACACCAGGATATCGCCGTTGCGGTCGAGGTCGGAAACCCAGCGGACCGCCCGCCAGACATGCGAGGAGAGTTCCTCGTCTTCGTGAGGCGGCAGGAAATGGTCGTCGATCGGGTACATCCGGCCCTCTACGGAGATGACCGGGGCATTGTCGAAAAACGCCGAAAAATGTTCGGCATCGAGCGTGGCTGAGCTGATGACCACGCGCAGGTCGTGGCGTTTTTTCAGCAGGTTCTTCAGATATCCGAGCACGAAATCGATGTTCAAACTGCGCTCGTGGGCCTCGTCGATGATCAAGGTGTCGTATTGGCGAAGGCTGCGGTCATTGCGGGTTTCCGCCAGCAGGATGCCGTCGGTCATGAACTTGACGACGGTTTCTTTGGAGGTATTGTCGTCGAAGCGGACCTTGCAGCCGACTTCGGCCCCGTAGCTGACGCCGAGTTCGGCAGCCAGGCGGCGCCCCATAGCGGTGGCGGCCAGGCGGCGGGGCTGGGTACAGCCGATGCGCCCCTTGCTGCCGCGCCCGAGTTCGAGCATGATTTTCGGTAGCTGGGTCGTTTTGCCGGAACCGGTGGTCCCGCAGACGATCACCACCGGGTGTTTGCGCACCAGGCCGGCGATTTCGCTGACATGTTTTGATATCGGCAGCTCGGCCGGGTAGTCAATGTTGAAGTGACTTGTCGGACGAGTCGAGCCCGTCGGACGACTTTCCATAATCTAAAGTTTTCCCGGCCTTCCGTTCATCACTTCCGGCCGGGTGGCAAGTTATTTTTTATTTACGAATGATTGCGAGCAATTCGTCGCGCTTCTCTTCCATCAGTTTCTGCGTATTGCCTTCGACAATCAACCGGAGCAGGGGCTCCGTGTTGGACGAGCGCACATTGAACCACCAGTCGGCATACTCCGTCGAGACGCCGTCCAGTTCGAACTGGTTGCCGTCCTTGTACTTGGCGCGGATTTCGTCGAGAATCGCCGCCGCGTCCTTGACCGTGGTGTTGATTTCGCCGCTGGAGAAATATTTCTTGAGCGGAGCCACCAGTTCATGCGCTTTTTTGCCCGACTTGCAGATCAGATTGGCGAACTTGATGATCGACAATCCCTGGCATTCGGCCGTGAAGTTTTCCTTGTAATAGTAATGACCGGAGAGTTCACCGGCGAAAACAGCGTCGTTTTCGCGCATCTGCGCCTTGATGAACGCATGGCCCACCCGTGACATGATTGCCTTGCCGCCGTGCTCCTCGATGCATTCGCGTACCGAACGGCTGCTGCGCAGGTCATAAAGAATGGTCGCCGGGCCGTCGGACAGGATGTCCTGGGCAATCAGCGCGGTGAAGATATCCATCGGAATGATCTCGCCTTGGTTATCGACAAAACCGCAGCGGTCGGCGTCGCCGTCGAGCCCGGCCCCGAAGTCCGCGCCGGTTTCCTTGACCTTGGCGCGCAGGGCGTCCAGGGTTTCGGTTTTGAGCGGATTGGCTTCGTGGTTCGGGAAGTTGCCGTCGAGTTCCTTGTAAAGCGGAGTGAGCTCGAACAGATCTTCGATGCCCTTGATTTCGTAGGAACCCATGGCGTTCGCATAGTCGACCACGATCTTCAATTTGCGATCCATTTTGGCAAACGAACGGAGGAATTTGGTGTATTCCGGTTCGATGTCATAGGTCGAAATGCTGCCTTTTTTATCGGCGGGCTTCCAGGATTTTTCACCGACCATGCGCTCGATGTCGGCGATGCCGCTGTTGCCGCCGATCGGAACGGCGTTCGCACGGCAGAGCTTGAGGCCGCACCATTCGGCGGTGTTGTGCGAGGCGGTGATCATGATGCTGCCGTCGGCCTTCAGCGTGCCGTTGGCGAAATAAGACATCGGGGTGGAGCAGAGGCCGATATTGACGACATCGGCGCCCATTTCGGTGATTCCCTGCGCGAGCGCCTCGAAAATCGGCTCGGAATGCGTCCGCATATCCATGCCGATGACGATCTTTTTCGCCTTGGTGAATTGGATGTAGGCGCGGCCGATATCCGCCGCGAGTTTCTCGTTCAGCTGATCCGGGTAGATGCCTCGGATATCGTATGCTTTGAAAATTCCAGCCATGATTCTGTTCTCCTTGATGAGTTATTTTTATGGTTAATCTGCTTTCAGTGTATAAACCCGCACGGACTTGGACCACAGGGTGTTTTGGGGAGATGCGGCCGGGGCCAGGCTCATTTTCCAGTCAAAGGCATCCGGGGAGATTTCGTTAAAATCGGCGGTGACGATATAAGTCGGATTACTTTTGACCTGCTGGAAATTGAGGTTGGGGCGGGCGTCGCGCAAGGCTTTTTCGGCATAGCTTTTCAGGCCGCCGCCGCGAATGACCTTCAACTGTATTTTTGCGCCGTTGAGGCGGGAGCCGCCGAACGCCGTCAGCGAATCCGACATTTCCTCCACAGCCTGGGCGGTGGAGCGGACGTTCGCATCGTATGAGGTTACGATCGTATTGCTCGTGCTTGTTTTCGTGAGGTTGTCGCATCCGGTGAGCAGTACCAGTGCTGCCAGTGCGGAAATCAAGGCAAAATATCTCATGATTTATTTCTCCTGCAGGTTAATATTTACGGTTGCGGACCGTTGCCACAATACCTTTTCGGGATCATTGCTCCGGGCCAGGCTCAAGTTCCATTGGGAAATGCCGGACTCGGCGTCAGGATCGGTGAAATTCGCCGTAACGAGGAAATCCGGCTCCGAATCGACCACCGTGAAGCGGACCGTGCCGCCGGCGATCTGGAGAATCCGGTGGATTTCGGGGCGAAATATTTTTCCGTCCTGAATTTTGAGCTCCAGACGGGCGCCGCCGAGCCGACTCAGCCCATACACGGTCAGCGCGTCCGAGAGCTTGTTGACCGCGGCGGCAGCGGAAAGTGATGCGACGGGCGCGGTGCCGGAATCGACAATCGTGCCCTTGGGCGGTTTGCCGTCCGGAAG
>JBEBRW010000063.1:0-30240 GCA_040394635.1 Victivallis vadensis
AACCTAAAGGTCACTCTCGTAATAGTTTAATCCCTTAGGTTGACGCGTATGGGTGTCTACCCGGACGCGGTCCAGCGAGCGGACAGCGCTGGCCGCTCCTCAGAGCGGAACAAACGTAAGCCGCGTAGCGGCGCCACCCGAATAATCACCTTCCGCCAGAAAGCGAGGTTGAAAAAGTGCGAAGCAACTTTTTCAACATTGAGCGAAAGGGCGTCCCCTCCCATCCGGGCACGACGGAACGCCGCCCGCTTAACGGACAGAAAACAATTCGGGTAAACAAGCGATTTATCAGCGCAGCTCAGCGGAAACGCATGCCGCCATTGTACTGTTCCGCCCAACGCTCCACAAGCGGCTGCAACACAAAATCTTCCAATTCGTTGTTGCGGTTCAGCCGGAAATTGCAAAACGGACAGGCAGAGAAGTTCTCAATGTCTATCTGAGTGATATACTCGCGGCACTGCGGACAAATCAGGAACTTGTGCGGAGACAATCCATCACTGTTCATAAATTCATATTTTTTCTGTATCAATGCCATAATTACTCTTCCTTTCCATGAATCCGGACTCAACACTGTGTTCCGGTTCCGATGTTTTATAGTATAGCATGTTTTCCGGCCTTTTGCAACATTTTTCCGCATATTCCCATAGCAAAACCTTTCCCGTTCCCTCCCGTCCGACCCGCCTTCCGGAGCCCCCGGAAAATCGTAAATATCCGGCCCTGAACTCAATCAAACCGACTTCCCCGGCATTTTTCCCTTCAAGACCGGCCGTAACCGCCCCGGCGATCATCCAATATTAATGCTTTTCTTATCCTGAAATAATGCTCTTTTTCTTCATTGATAATGAATATTACATTTTGGTCATAAATAATATTTAATTGCTTGTGCTCAGCCGGAGCGAGCAGAATTTTCAATAAAAATTTCACGAACAAACGGACAATTGCTTGACTTTAATAATTGACCGTGATATACTAGCTGTAGGAAACGTATTACATACTTATGGAGAAGAACCATATGAGACTGCTAAACAGGGCAAAACCCCGGCTGGCCTGCCGGGCCTATTATTTTACCATGGTCGAAATGCTGGCCGTGATCGCAATCCTTCTGGTCCTGGTGGGCCTGAGCATCGGCGCCTACAACGGCATCCAGAACACTAAAGCCCGTTCGATCACCGAAGGCAATCTGGCCGCCGTCCAAGGCGCCCTCGAAGCTTTCAAAACCAAATACGGTTACTACCCGCAAACAGATGGAAAATTTCTGGCCGTAGTTATTTGCCAAGGCGTGCAGACCACAGGTGTACCGACGGTATCAATTTCATCTCCTAAAGCGATCAAAACATCCGGTTTTTTGGTTTTTGGCGCAGATTTTTACTCACTGCTTCCCTCTTCTCTGATAAAATCAGCGATTGTCGATGGGAAAATCAAGGTTGGCAGTACTGATTACGACGTTCTGGTCGTGCCAGATGGCTATAAGACATCAATTGGGTTGAGCAATAGTAATCGTCCGGATAATATCAGCAGCAGCCCTGCAATCAAAGCTCCTGTCATTTATTATAAATGTCCCGGAGAGACCAATCCGGCTTCATACGATTTGTTTTCTGCAGGCCACGACCGGGAGAAGGATTCTAAAGACGATATTTGGCCGCCGGGTTTGAAGAAAGCAAGCAACACCAAATGAGGTTTTTGCCATGATCCGTAAAAAACAAATCAGATGCAGGCCATACACCCTGGTGGAAATCCTGGTTGTGCTGGCGCTTTTGATGATTTTATTTGGTATTGGCAGTGCTTCTATTTCGGCGCTGACGGGAAAGCGCGGTTTGAATGGTGCTGTTTCTGTGGTCAGTTCACAAGTGAATTTAGCTCGTTCGGTGGCAGTCTCCAATAATCGTTATGTGGCATTGCTGGTTCCCGACCCCGATTCCAATCTAACAACTCATAATAATACTAATTTTAAGTCGTTTTTTTGCAATAAAATGCGGTTATGTTTTGTTAAGAAACAAACGAGTTCATCGGATTATGAGTTTGATGGATGGATCATGGGGTATGAATGGGTTGAACTTCCCAAAAGAACCTGTATGAATATTATCACGGGGAGTGATAATGCGGCAGGGACATCACCTCCGGTGTATCAATCTCAGTCTATTTTGGATATACCTGTTTTTACCACCGGCAGCAATGTAAAAAGTACTGGAATTGTTTTTGCTCCAAATGGACGCTTGGCGGAGAGTCTTAATGTCATGCTTCATGTTTACACGGCAATTCCAAATTCGGACACTGATGGCAACCCGGATATGAGAGACCTGGGAATCACCGACTGGATCAATACCCAAAACGGAAGCCACGATTATTCAAAAACCAAGCTTGGCACCAGCCGCTGGTGTGTCAAGATCAACAAATTCACGGGACGGACGAGGATAAGTTATGGGCAGCCGGAAGATAATTAAGCACTATTTCAACATGATTGAAATATTACTGGCGATCGGAATTCTTACGGTCGGGTTTTCCAGTGTACTTGGTCTTTTCCCTGTGGCTGTAAAAATTGTCCGCAACAGCCAAACGGAAGGGGTTGTTTCGGATGCGGTAGGAGATCTCCAATCTTATTTTTACAGCATGGCCCATGCGCCATTGAATGATCCTACTCCCTCTTCCGGTGAAGTTGAGCAGATGGACGGGGAATACTGGTATGGGTTGATGTTTTATGACAATGTTTCCGATTTCACTGATCCTCTCATTACGACGAAATACAATCTAGCCAATTATTCAGTTTTTCTAAAGGACGGTACGGGAATAAACAGCATAAACGAGTTGAGGACCAAATTGATTGATGGGGAGCCCAATGATTCAACTGACAAATGGAACGGGCAAGAGTTCCTTGTAGAATTGCGGAACAAAGTAGATAGCTTAGGTGAAAATGCTGTCCGAGATGGCCTTGTTGCTGATGCAAGTTTCGGATTAAAGCGCGGCTTGAATTTATTTCAGCCAAATCCGCGGAAAACTTATTTTTATTTGATTAAAGGCGATGAAGACTATAGAAATATTGAACTTACAGCCCAAATACTTGTCTGGAAATCGTATATGAATGAATTGAATACAGTTACGCAATGGGGTCACTATAAGCATGGGGTGGTTCTGAATGTCGAGGTCAGTTGGCCTATCAGTTCTCCTTATTTTGAACGTGAAAAACGTTATTACCAATTTTCAATTGCCAATCCGAAGCTGAAATTATGAGGAGCAATCCAATGAAGAAAAATGGAAATATTAAAAAATCCGGGTATACCCTGATTGAAATTATTTCCGCCATGGCGGTCTTTATGATCATTTGCCTGGTGGTGCTTCGATTTTTCAATGGCGCTCAGCAGTTGACTTCTGCGTCGAACAGCCGCAACGAAATGTATGCCGACGTGCGCGCGTTTTTCGATATTCTGGGAAGTGACCTGCAGGCAATTGTCTATAACAATCAGATCAGCATCCAAGGCAACCATCCGTTTGTAAATTCATTTTACCCTATTGAGAATTCTGGTTTTTCCCCGTTTACAAGTTACCTTACCAATATCGAAAATTTCTATGACGAAAACATGATTCCAGTGAGATTGCGATCTGAGTTTGCGTTTAAAATCGGAACCCATAACTCCCGTAACTATGTTCCGTTGTTATGCTTCATGGCCAATCCCAGCCATATGCCGCAAGCCAATGAACCATTATGCGAAATCAGATATACCTTTACGCCGATGGGAGCGAGACTGGACAGCAAAACTCCGCCGCAGATTGCAAAATTCAACTATCGAAGTTCTGCTTCGGGTTACCCGGGAATAACTGGTGAATTCAAAGGTGGCAAAATTCTGCGAAGTATAACATATGCGGACAGTGGTAAAAACCATCTTAATACCCATAGAAAACCTGTCAATCGACATCCGCATGATGCAGAGAATTTTCCGCTAGTGGACCAGGATGGTGAAGCAACGGTTCTCGATACAAGTACTTCTCCGAAATATAAGGCAAGAACTCAGTTTATTTTCGGTGACGCGAGTTCGTTTCCATATGAGGAAGTGATCGGCCATGTTTACAGAATGAATATCACTTGTTATAAGCTTGATCCGTTAAGCAACCGTTATCTAAAAATACGCATGTACAATATTCATGATATCAATACTGACGTGCCTTCCACACAGGATGATTTCTATAATGACAATTCTGTTTATTTTGATTGGCCGCCCTCTTCTCCAAATGAACTGAAGTATCCTGTCAATGATACGCGCATCGAACTGCTGCAATTGGGACATCCTTTGCCGGATATGGTCAAAGTCGATCTATATATGTTGAGCCCGAAAGACTGGAATTTATTGATGGCTTATTATAACTTTAACACATCGAAATTCAGCGATGAAGCTGCTGCACGAAAAATACTGTCTCTGAAACTTCGTCATTTCAGTCGGACATTTTACATCAACAATGTTGATGCCGGGAAATAGGAAAATACCAGCTGGATAGGAACTAGCATATGCAAAAAGATAAAGAACAAGGCGTTGCGATTTTATACGTTCTGGGGATTCTGGCTTTGTTGATAGCCATGGCCTTGGCTTTCATGAATTCATCTATTTTTGACCAGCGGTCGGCGGCACATAGTACTGCCGGGGCTCTGGCAGAACAGCTTGCCATGTCTACTGTGGAAGAAGTTATTGCCGCAATCCAAACCGGAACCAACGTATCTGCCACAGAAGATACATTATCGGTTATGACAAATTCGGACTACTATCGCAATGGTAAAGCAACTAATAGCAATTCAAACGTCTTACATCCTACTGGAAGCAACAGTTACGATAAACTGTTTTCCGCCTTTGACACATTTGATATCATCAGCGGTTCAAAAGTCTATATTCTTGAATGGGAGAAGTTCACGGACAAAAGTCAGTTGAGATGGAAATTGCATCGGGTAAATATTGGTCAGGATGGAACCAAGCCGATCAATATGATTATCGGGCGTACTGCTTTTATCCTCCACCCTCTGGGCTCTTCGCAACTGGACCCTTCCTTTCTGGTGAAGAGAGGAGTTAATGAAAGTGATCTCACGCAGGAGAATCGTCGCGGTCAGGATATCAGTGAAATAAATGTTCAATCCATTCGCAAACCATATAGCACGGTCAAATCATTCTTTGATGGCAGCAGGGCAGGCTTCCTGAATTACTGGAATGAAAATGGCGGAAAGAGACCGGAAACAGAGGTAGGCTGGGCGACAGTAAATGATCTCCTGACTGAAATGAAGACACAGTATCCTATATCTGCAGACCAAATGAAGGATATCGGAACTTTTGCCAATACTTATTTCATCTGCGATTCGATAGGAACTACCCGAAATGAAGAGTATACCATGATCTGTGACAATGGAATTCCTTCGCCGCCGCCGCCCGGAACATTGAAACTGCACAGATTTTACTTGCCGAGATTCAATGATAAAAAGGATTCGTTAGTACCGCCGCGGCGAAACGGGGAATATGATGTCGGAGAAGAAAACCTTTGGAACAACCTGGACATCAATACGAAAATTCTTTTGACGCCCGGTACCAGTGCTACTACTCCGCCATATGAAATAGGGGTTGATTTGACTAATGCGAGCACTGTCGGTGCTATTTGGCAGAATAGTACCCTTTCTTCTCCGGATATTCATGCAGATGATGATGCGTTAGGTGTCGGCATTCAATGGTTGGCTAATTTCGGTCTTGATAAAGATGGGGTACCCATTTCCGGCATAGAAGGTACTTTTGCTGATATCCTTCTTCGCCGGCAGCAAATCGCCGCCAATTTGAAGGATTATTGCGATGATGATAATATTCCCACCTCCGACGTTACCCCCGGCCTTTATGAAGATGTCGAAGTCAATAGTTCAGCATGGGGATTCGGTACCAACGGCAGCGTTCCCAAATATACCGGCAATGAAAAGACTCCCTATATCAACGAATTCCAGGTGACGACCACCTATTCCGTGGACGCAGCCCAGACCACTTATAACAACGACCTCCTGAGCCCGGAATACCAGCGTTCGGTGGAGGCAACTTTCGAGTTTGGCATTCAAGCCGAAATAGTCAATATCTACAAGGATGGTACCGGCCCACTGTCTCTCGGAAACCTTAACGCCAACCAACCCAGAATAAAAGTTTACTGCAGACTCGTCGGCACGCCTTCAATCACGCTGGAACTACTGAAAGGTAGCAGCGTGGATGGAACGGTTTCCGAGTCGATCACTTTGCAGAACGAAATTATTGTGCTGGAAGGTACCGCCGGAGCCTGGGTAAATGGCAGTTCACAGAGCTATTTTCTGTCAACCTCAGCGCCTCTTAAAATAGTCAATACCAACACTGATAACCTCAAGGCGACGTCTGGAATAAGTACAACTGAAGCCGGCCTGCCGGATAAAGTAAAACTCAGTCTGTCTTTTGAGCTGGAAATTGTGGGTGCTGTATTGGCTTACGGTGTGGACGGCTCAGGTCATCACTACAATGTTGATTACTCAAAAATCGGGAAAACCCTGAAATTCATACCCAAGAAAGTCGATGCGGCTGATGTGGACGGTACAGCGACTTGCGCTTCTGATGCGGGAATTGGCCAGGAGACTCATATTTATTCCGTCCAGACGGAAGATCCCCGTCAAAATCTCAATATTCCTGATTGGTACGATACTGGAGGTTTTGTCAGCGATTCAACCATCACAAACCTGGGACTTCCGAATATCAAAAGCAATCCGAGTACCCCGGAAGCCGCATCGTTAGATGATGGTTATGATTCTGAAGAAGCGACCGATCCGGCTTTCAGAGGTGATAGTTCAAATCAGCACCTTTCTACAGCTTACATTCGCAATGCGCCGATGCTTTCTCCGTGGGAGCTTGGCTTCATTCATCGCGGAAAGAAGTGGCAGACTTTGAATTTGAAAGATTATGATACGGACAAGGCCAACAAGGCAGTAGAAGGCGGTACTAAATGGTTCCTGCCTGGCGGCGGCAGGTATGATGCGGGAGATGCAAATATCCTTGATCAGATAAAAATGACACCTGAAGCCAAGAGCCCGGTAAAAGTGAATTTATCCGGCGCCGATGATGAAATTTTGAATGCATTGTTCTCCAACATTTTCCTTAACTGCTCGCCAGTCACTAAGGGATCAACGGGATCAACAATTGTAAATATTTCCAGAAGTACCACTGCCACTGACGAAATCACTCCGGATTTTATCAGTTCCCTCCTTCTTAAATTGAAAACGCCAAGATTTAAAACACGTGCGGAAATAGCCAAGATCCTTTCGGATGAAAGTAGAACTATTCCTACTGTCACCAGAAAAGCTGATTTTGAGGAACTCGTTGGTAAGGTGATCAACCTTGTGGATCTTTATCCCAGTTTACAGCTCTTTGAAATTATTGTTTTGTCTCAAGCGATTAAAGATGTCGGAAATCCGACATCATTGTCTACTGCAGTGCCAATCAGCAAGAGCTATTACGACACTAATCATCGTCTACAGACTCCGGTTTCAATAGATGCATACATTGGAGAAATCAACTGGAGTGATGGTACCAACCAAGTAATTGCCGATGAAATTCTGGCTCGGCGGAAAATCCGTGTTCGCGGCTTTTTGAACCAGAATAATGAAGTCCAACTGATCAGTATTCGAACTTCGGAGTAATTTCATGAGAATCTGTTTCATTTCATTTTGTGTTTTCTTGACAATTTCATGTTGGAGTCAAACCGCGCAGAAACCAGGACCTAAACCGGCGGCCCCGGCGAAACCTGTTATTACTAAGGATTCTCCGACAGGAGGAGACATTACTTCTGAGATTGCCAAGGAATTTGCCAATAAGTTAGTCAATTATGCCGAAGAGGATCTTCAGAATTTTGGAAAACCTTCTTACACCCGTTACACTTATTTGCATAATACCATGGTGAAATGGTTGAATTATCAATTCCTTGAAGCCGACTCTGAAATTGCAATCAGCTGGTTCAAGAAAATCGATGAGTTTATTGTTTTCTTCCAGAATACCAAAAAGGATTATGATTTAGGCTTTCAGGAAGCAGGATCTCCCGAAAAACAGCAACTTAAGCAGCGTTTTGAAAAAGGATTGGCAAATTTAAAAGGTATCCTGGAACAGGTCCCTCCAAAAACCAAACCGGATCGGTTGGAGGCACTTAAGCGTCAGAAGCAGACATATCTGCGTGAGAAAAAAGCTGCCGAAAGAGCTAAAAGCGGGAAACAGACGTTGTTTGACGGGGATAAGTAGTAGAGAGTTAAGTGTTAAGAGAGAACAGTTGAGAGAGAAGAGATTGGTTGATTTCTTCTCTTTTTTTTGTGGCTTAAAAAAGAGAGTGTTTTTTATGAAATTTGCGGTTTTGGGAAAGGGGGTCAGCGGGCGGTCGGCCGAGGCGCTGGCGGGGGCTTTGGGTGGCGAGGTTTGTTTTTTTGAGGATGGGGCGTTTGAGGCGGAGGCGTTGAAGGCGTGCGGGTTGATCGTCGTCAGCCCGGGGATTCCGCCGAAGTCGCCGCTTTATCAGGCGGCCGCGGCCAGCGGTGTTGAGATGATCAGCGAGCTGGAGTTCGCGGCGCGGCATTTCCCGGGGCGGATTCTGGCGATTACCGGTACCAACGGCAAGACTACGACCACTGAGTTGACGGTGCATTTGTTGTGCGGGCTGGGGTTGAACGCGGTCAGTGCCGGCAATATCGGCAATGGCTGGAGCGAGCTCACGGCCGAGATCATCAGCGGAAAGCGGGAAGTACCGTTTGCGGTGGTGGAGGTCAGTTCGTTTCAGCTGGAGCTGGCGCGGGATTTCGCGCCGGAGGCGGCGGTGGTGCTGAACCTGGCTTCGGACCATCTGGACCGTTATCATGGGCGCATGGAGGAGTATGCGGCGGTCAAGAGCCGCATTTTCACCAATGTCCCGGTCCAACACCGGATATTGGGCGAATCGCTGTTAAAATCGCCTTTGCAGGGGTTATTGACGCTGCCTGCGGGCGGTAACCGGATCGTTTCGCCGGACGGTGACCGGATCGAGTTGGATGGACGGCTGATTATCCGGTTGAGCGAGACGAAGTTGAAGGGTGCGCATAACCGCGAGAATCTGCTGGCTGCGCTGGAACTGGTGCGCTGCGCCTGCGGTGACGAGGCGTTGTCCGGCGAGGAAATCCGCGCGGCGATGAAATCGTTCTCGCCCGGCGAGCACCGTCTGGAAGTGGTGGCGGAGCGCGGCGGCGTGGTGTTTATCAACGACTCCAAGGCGACCAATCCGCACGCCGTGATTGCGGCGCTGAACGCGGTCGGCAAGGAGCATAATGTGCATTTGATTCTCGGCGGGCTGGACAAAGGCATGGATTTCGCGGAATTGCTGCCGGGAGCGAAGTTTGTCCGCAAGGCTTATCTGATGGGACAGAGCCGCGAGAAGATTTTGAGCGTGCTACAGGGAGCTTGTCCCTGCGAGTGTTTCGACAGTTTCGAGGCCGCGGTGAGGGCTGCGGCGGACGCAGCGGTGTCCGGTGACGTCGTGATGTTGTCCCCGGCCTGCGCCAGCATGGATATGTTCAAGAACTATAAGGAGCGCGGCGAGCGTTTCCGCCAGATTGTGGGGAAATAGTTCCGCTCTGCGAGCGGCCAGCGTTTCGGCGCTGGACCCCGCCCGGGTACGACCCGGGGCGTTTGAACTTTAGAGATTTAACTCGAATTTGAAGGCTTTGCGTTCGGCCTGAATGATGCGCTGAACCTCGACCTGCACTTTGAGCAGGCGGATCTGGTTTTCGATGAAATCGCGCATTTCGTCCAGGGGCACAAATGAGGCTTTCTGCCGGGAATCCATGTGGAAAATCGCCCAGCCGTCGTTCTGTTTGATCACTTTGCTGTATTGGCCCTCCTTCAGAGGGTCGACGGCGGCAAGGATGGGATCGTCGAGGTCGTTGCGGCTGAATTCGCCGTATTTGCCGCCGCGTCCTTTGGCGAGATTTTCGAATTTCTCACCGAGGGCCAGGCGCGTGTACAGGGCGTCGGCATCGGCTTTGGTTGGCTGCAGAATCCGCGAGAGGGTGAAGGATTCGGGGAGCAGGAACATCGCCTGATTGGCGCGGTAGAAGTCCTCGGCTTCCCTGTCCGTGACGACGATTTTTTTTTCGGTGTTTTGTTTGACCCATTGGATGAAGGCGTAGCGGGTCACCTGGTCGGGATCGTTGACCATTTCGCGCAGGGAATCTTCGTAGGTGCTGCCTTGGCGGATGAGCTGGCTCTCGATGCCGGCGCGCTCGGCGGGGGGCAGGGAGTTATGGAGGTGGCGGAGCTCTTTGCGCATGGTATCGGGGTCGGGCTTGACGTTATTCTCGCGCAGGATGCGCGACATGACCCGGCGCTCGAAGAGGGAGTCGGAAAGCATCCGGACCTCGGTTCGGATTTCGCCCTCGGACTTGATGCTGAGCTGTTCGGGGGTAAACTTGGATTTCAGCAGTTGAACGGCCTGTTCACGGCTGATGCCGCGCTTGGCGCCGTCGCCGCCGACATAGGATGCCACGGGGTCGGGCAGGAAACTGTAGTCGCGTTCGGCGGCCAGGGCGCTCAGGGCCAGCAGCGGCAAGAGGCTACTGGCGAGAAGCTTCGATATTATCTTTCTCATACGCGATTTCGGCGGCGAGCACGCCGGCCAGGGCGGGTTCGGTTTGGGAGAGAATCCGGTATTCGTAAATCAAACTGTCGTAAGCGCGGCGGATTTCCTGTTTTTCCATGACGTCGGCCAGTTGCTCCTTGTCGGCGATAAGCTGGGTGACGAAGGTGCTCTGGGGATAGGCCGCGCTCATGGTTTTGAGCTTGGCGATAGCCGTCCGCAGCGAAGCGGCACCGAGGGGATTGAGGGTTTCGCCGATGACTTTACGAAACTCACCCAGCTGCACGATCTGCTGTTTGCAGCGCAGCAGATGACGGTTCATGGGGTGGTCCTTGAGCCCGCGTTCGATGACTTTGGCGGTGCCTTCGAGGTCGCCGCGATCCAGCAGGGGCTGGGCCTGCTTGATATAGATGTTGCTGATTTCGCTTTCCTCGAGCTGGCTCAGGAAGGTACTTTCCGGCAGAACGGTTCGGAGTTTGATGGTTTGCGTCAACGCGGTTTTGTGATCTTCCTTGGCCAGACTTTCGATCAGGTCGTTGGTCAGCCGGAGGTTGGTCAGCTGCGGGTCCCTGGCTTTTTTGCCGGAACAGCCCGCCGCCAGCAGCGCCGCCGCCAGGCATAGTATCATCAATCGCATAAATGTTTCCTGTTTGGTTTCGCCCTGCGGGCGACCAGCGTATCCGCCGCTGGACCGCGTGCGGCAACATGCCGCTGCGATATACTTTCTCAAACTATAAGATACTCCGTCAATGGCGATTTTTAAAGCCGCGATTGAAGATTTATTCAAAATTGACCGCCGCCGATTGATTTTTTGTTAAGTGAATGTATGTTATTTGTTTATAATTAAATGGAGAATTCTGGACTTATGGAAACTGAAAATACCAACTCCGCGCCGGTCGATTTTATCCGCGCGATTGTGATGAATGATGTCAAAAACAATAAAAATAACGGCAAGGTGGTGACCCGTTTCCCTCCTGAGCCGAATGGTTATCTGCATATCGGTCACGCCAAGGCGATTTGCCTGGATTTCGGCATTGCCGCCGAATTCGGCGGGATCACCCACCTGCGGATGGACGACACCAACCCGACCAAGGAAGACGTCGAGTACGTGGAGAATATCAAGAAGGACGTTCACTGGCTGGGTTACGACTGGGGCGATAAGTTGTTTTTCGCCTCGGATTATTATGAGAAACTTTATGATTGCGCGGTGGAGCTGATCAAGCGCGGCAAGGCTTATGTCTGCGATCTCTCGGCGGACGAAATCAAGGAGTACCGCGGCACGTTGACCGAGCCGGGGCGCGAATCCCCTTTCCGGGGACGTTCGATCGAGGAAAACCTTGACCTTTTTGCCCGCATGCGCGCCGGTGAATTCGCGGACGGCGCCAAGACGCTGCGCGCCAAAATCGACATGACTTCGCCGAACATCCACATGCGCGATCCCGCCATTTACCGCATCCGCCGCGAACACCACTACCGCACCGGCGACAAATGGTGCATCTATCCGATGTACGACTTCGCGCATTGCATCAGCGACTCCATCGAGGGCATCACGCATTCGATCTGCACGCTGGAATTCGAAATCCACCGTCCGCTCTACGACTGGTTCCTCGACGAACTCGAGATGCCGTGCCATCCGCAGCAGATCGAGTTTGCGCGGCTGGGCCTGACCTACACGGTCATGAGCAAGCGCAAACTGCTGACGCTGGTCAAGGAAAATATCGTCAACGGCTGGGATGATCCGCGCATGCCGACGCTGAGCGGAATGCGCCGCCGCGGCTATACCCCGGAAGCGATCCGCGCCTTTGTGGAAAGCACCGGCGCCACCAAAAACAACGGCATGTCCGATCTGAATTTGCTCGAGCACTTCCAGCGCGACGACCTGAACCGCCGTTCGCTGCGCGCCATGGCGGTCCTGGACCCGGTGAAAGTGGTGATCACCAACTTCCCGGAAGGGCAGGTGGACGAACTCGACGCCGTCAACAATCCCGAGGACGAAAGCGCCGGCACCCGCAAAGTGCCGTTTTCACGCGAGCTCTATATCGAACGCGACGACTTCATGGAGGTCCCGCCGAAGAAGTATTTCCGCTTGGCTCCCGGACAGGAAGTGCGGCTGCGCTACGGGTATTTCATCAAATGCGAGGAAGTCGTCAAAGACGCCGCCGGCAATATCACCGAACTGCGCTGTACCTACGACCCGGCCACCCGCGGCGGGACTTCGCCGGACGGACGCAAGGTGAAGGGTACGATTCACTGGGTTTCCGCCACACATGCGGTCAAGGCCGAGGCAAGGCTTTTCGCGCCGCTTTTCACGCTGGAAGATCCGTCGGATTCTGAACTCGACTTCAAGGATCTGCTGAATCCCGATTCAATGAAGTCCGTCGAGTGCCTGATCGAACCGAGCCTGGCGAACGCCAAGCCCGGCGACTTCTTCCAGTTCGAGCGCGTCGGTTACTTCTGTTGCGACTCCGACAGCACCGGCGACAAAAAGGTTTTCAACCGCTCGGTGGGCCTGAAGGACTCCTGGGCCAAGATTCAGAATAAAGAAGGATAATAAATAATCATGGAAAAGATCATGCTTTGGAGCGACCGCAAATCCTGCGGCGGCGATAACGATTTTCAGCCGTATCTGGAAACCTATCTCCTGGCGGGCGACAAAGTCCGCGGCGCGGTCATCGTCTGCCCTGGCGGCGGTTATAGCGGCCGTGCGCCCCACGAAGCCCAACCGATCGCGGAGAAATTCAATGAACTCGGCTTCCATGCCTTTGTCCTGCAGTACCGGGTGGCTCCGTACCGCTATCCGGCCCCGCAGGAAGACGTGCTGCGCGCCGTGAAAATCGTCCGCAGCCGCGCCGCCGAATGGAAAGTTGCCGGCGACAAAATCGCGGTGCTCGGCTTCTCCGCCGGCGGACACCTGGCCTGCAGCTCCGGGATCGTATTCGATGAAGTCAAGGCCGACAACGGCGACGCGGCCGACAAAGTTTCGGCCCGCCCCGACGCTACCATCCTGTGCTATCCCGTCATCAGCGGCGTGAGCATGTACCACGGCGGCTCCTTCAAGAACCTGCTTGGCGAAGACCTTCTGCCGCAGGCGCTGCTGCCGTATTCGTGGGAACGCCGGGTGAAGGACAATACCCCGCCGTCGTTTCTCTGGCACACCGCCGAGGACCAGGCGGTGCCGGTGGAAAACAGCCTGAATTACGCCGCCGCCCTGCGTGCGAAGAGCATACCTTTTGAGCTGCACGTGTTCCCGTCCGGGCGCCACGGGCTGGGCCTGGGCGTGGATGATGCCATTCCCGAAATCCGGGTCTGGCCGGAGCTCTGCGGCACCTGGCTCAAAAAGATGAATTGGTGAATTGAGATAATGTATCCAATAAGCGTGTGCGCTGTGTGTCTTTTTTAAGTTACGGTTCGAATACCAGGTGAACCGGGCGCCAGATTCCGGCCTGCCCTTCATGCTTCTCTACCCGGATTACCAGGAGATTGTCCTTGGATTTCAACAGTTCCGGCGGAACCGTCACCCGGAACGGCTCTTTCCATGAATCCCGGTTACCTTCGAACGGGTACGGACGGTGATGGATCTGTTTGCCGTTCAGGTAGATCGTAGCGGTGCCGTCTACGGCCATGAAGCATATGACCGGATTTTTGGGGCGGCTGCTGAATGTGTTGTAATACCAGCCGGTACCGAGGTATTGCCTGCCGTGCTGCTTCTCCCAGCTCTGCCCGATTTGCTGTTTGCTCCAGTGTGAATCGGTCTTTATATCCGCGGCTCCGGCCATATCGGCCCCGGGCTCGAACCATTTGGCGGCGGTGCCGGTGTTTTCCGGGTCGAACCGGATTTTCCAGTCGGTCAACTGGACCTGATCTTTGCCGATCATCGTCAACGAGGCGCGCGACGGCCATTTGCGGTCCTCCAGATAGCGGGCATTGCCCATATTCACCGCGTTGGTGGACTCGATCGAGGCCCGGAATTCATCCAGCTCCCTGACCGCTTTAGCGAATGAATCGATCTTGCCGTTTTTCTGATACTTGCGGAACTCCGACTGGGCGGCCATGACCAGCTCGGTGTTTTTCAGGCCATTTTTCAGGAATTCCACCCGCTGTGCGGAGATCAGGTCAAGGTCGGGAGCTTCCGCCGCCGCATTCAGGAGCGACCAGCATTTTTCCATAACCGTCGGCGTGAACAGGGTATCGGCCACCAGAAACAAATCCACATAGAGGATTCCGCCCTCGACGCTGTTGTCGGCAAACGGGCTTTTGAAGCCGGATTTCATGCTGATTTGCTTCACATAATCGAAGTATTCGCGAACCTGCGGCCCGGCCGCGCCGAACGCGGTGAAAAAGGTGTTTTCCAGCTCATTGAGCGGTGTTTCGCGGTCGTGGTTCAGCGTGGCGATCACGTAATTCACCAGACCCTGCGCGCCATAATGGCCGGTCAGGCTGTCCATATCCACCGCTATCATGCCTCTTTCGGCCGAAAATGTATACAGGTCGTAAAACACATCCTGATATTGAACCGGGAAATAATTGCCGTCCAGCGTAAAGTTCGGACGGAACATCAGCTTGGCGCCGCTTCTAGCCCAGCCGCTCCAGGTCTCCTTGTACTCCTTGATCTTCCGGTCGGTCCACGGGTACATGTATGGCGGACAGAAACGCAGTATAATGCGCTCATTTAGTTTGATTTTGGCGCTGGGGGGCTTGCTGTAATTCGCGTAGATCAGGCCCATGATCCGGTGGTTCGGGTCGATCTTGTCCGCCTCCTTTTGTACCGTCAGGTAGAATTGGCAGTAGCGGTCGGTGAGTGAACCGAGTTCGTTTTCCCATTCGATTTCTTTTTTGTCGAATCGCCTTTTGGCGCGGACCTGGCGCAGCTTGGCACTGAACGGTGAATTATCTGCGGCCAGACAGGCCTCGCAGACGCATTCGCCGCCGGTATCGTTTTCGTTGAGGTTAATGGTCTTCATCCGCGGGTTGCGCGCCTGCCAGTTGGTGACAATGGTCCGGATCAATTCCGGATTGGTCACGCACAGGCTTACGCAACTCGGGGCGCCGCGGCTCCAGGCGTAGGGATTCGAACGGCGCGTGCCATCCGGAAGCAGGCTGAAAAACTCGGGGTGTTCCTTGCTGTAGCGCTGATAATAATCGGTGAAGGCATGTCCATACTGGAACTCCGAGTCGCAATTAAAGCGGTGGCGTTTCAACCAGATTTTCTGTTCCTGATTAAAACGTTGACGGTTTTTCTGGTCCGCCCAGCCGGAGGGCGTGAGAAAACTGGAATCGCGCCACAGGCTCGACAATACCCTGGGTTTCACGTCTGCCCGGATATCGTCGATTTCCAGGTTCCGGTGTTCGGGTATGACTTCGCCGAGTTCGCCCGGCCACAGCCAGCGCACGCCGAGATATTTCTCCAGAAATTCATATGTTGCGAACAAGGTCCCGATACTGGTATTTTCCACCCAGAAATGATTGACGTCATCTTTACCGGCAAGGTGAATATTACCGTCTTTAGCCAGGATAGTACCGTGATTTTTTTCCATACCGGCGGGAGCGAGCCCCGCTTTCCGGTTCATTTCGCAATCGCCGATGAAGATGTAATTTCCCTTTGGCAAATCCGTCTTTTCCACGATCACCGGCAGTTCCTGCCCTGTCGACTTCTTGAGGTGGTAAGCCATTTCGGCGGCGGCATGTTTTTCCGCCGAGGTCATGTTCTGGCGAATGACAATTCCGTCGAACTGCAACTTGCCGTCGCATACAACTTCCACACCATGGGCAACCAGCAAGAATGCCGCCAATGATACAATCAATAATATTCTGATCATTTGCATACTCATTCCACAATATCCTTTCCCGACCATGAGGGAGAAAAGAATTTATAGACGCTGGAACCGGTATATAATCTCTCGTAATTATCATATAAATCCATCGTATGTACACTTCCTGACAAGTTTGCGACGTTGGCTACGTTGCGGTGGCGCAAATACATATGCATGGCACTCGGTGTTCCGCCGAGTGCCATGACGCCGCGCTTTGGAACATGATCGAAATAAATCGCCCCCTGGTTAAGTTTGTAACCGGCCGCATAGCCGTAACTTGCTATACCGGAAGCAGCAGGGCAACTGGCATCGGCGAATATGGACAGGTAACTGGAGCCCCGGTAGCGGGTTATAACCGCGAGTTTACTTGGTTCTGGACTGGAAGTGTGTCCCGGATAAAGCCCGAATACCCGGTTCAGCCCGTAATTGCTCTGAATCCCGGGGCGATTGTTTTCCTCGTCGCCAATCTCATACTCCGGCGCATTCGGTTCACTTGGGCAAGTGATATTTTTATTGCCCCCGATATAACCGTGATCCCTGAAGACCCTGGTCCAGACATCGCTGGCCCAACCACCGCCCCGTACTCCGACGATGTACACACTGGGGCAATAATCTTCGTAGTCACTGGTATAAAGTGAAAATCCCAGCGCCAATTGTTTCAAATTATTTTTGCACGTTACCCCTTTGCCTTTTTCTCTTGCCGAATTCAAGGCCGGCAGCAGCATTGCTGCTAATATGGCAATAATAGCTATAACGACTAAGAGCTCTATCAGTGTGAAATTTCTGGTTCTCATGTTCTTTTTCTCCTTTTGATTAGTCGATCATGATTTCTTTAAAATCCTGCATAAACTTCGGCCTGACATCGATTGATACCGGGCCGGAAACCGGCAGGTTATTTACCATGTGTTCTGCAATTTGCCATATGTCGTATTCCGCCGAAATAATGGAATACCCGGAAAATTTTGCCGCATCGGTATTGAAAATGCCGCAAACCATTTTTTCTCCGGGCCTGAACCCTTTGTCTGAGAAAAATTTGGCCGCTCCCAGTGCGTGGTAATCCGTAGAGCATATCACGGCCTGCAAACCCGGGTTCTTATTGAATTGCTCCTGTGTCGCCTGATATCCGACCTGGAACCGCTTTTCGCTCAGATTCTTGTCCAGCACAATCTCAGGGTCCACGGAAACCCAATTCTTTTTGTACAGTTCCCGGTCTTTTTCTGGTATCCAAGCATTCCATTCCAGCTCATCCGACCACTTGTCGCGCTTGATGAATTTAAAATTATCAATTCCGTTCTTCTTGAAATATTCCACATATTTGACATTCGCTGCCGCTTCATTCAATTTGACCATCTTGTCCAAATCCAGGTAGTTCAACCCAATATAAGAATAACCAGACTCATAAATAAAATCAATAATCTGCAGATGCCCTACCGGCGTGCCGATGAAAACATAATTACGGCATCCCCGCGCTTCCAGCTCGGAAATTTTACTCAAATTGGTACCGGCTTCCCAACTCATCACCACCGTGTAAACCGCATAACCGGCCTGTTCCAGCTTTCGGGCCAGCAACATCACCAGCGCAGTAATATGTTCCTCTCGCACCATTCTTTCCTGCGAGAAAATGATAGCTGCGATATTTGTCGCCTGCCCGGTCATGATTTTGTAACCGATATTCGGCTGGTAATCCATCTCGCGAGCCAAGCGCAACACTTCCTCACGCCTTTGCGGCGAACAATAATTATTGCCCTTATTGTTCAGAATCTGCGACACGGTCGGGACCGACAGCCCGGAAGCCAGCGCTAAGTCCTTCAGCGTCACACGGTTTTTCTTCTTGTTGATGGCGACTGACATATTTACCAAATTACCTTGTACAAACTATTTTGTATATATAAATTATAACCCTCTTTCTGCGATTTGTCAATAACCCCACCGCAAAATTTCCGTGATTTTAATTTTGCTCCGGTGAAAAGAAATAATCTGGAAATATCTCATCGGGCTGTTGACAAAAACGGGAATCGGCGTTATACTAAATATAAATTGGACTAGTCCAGAATTTATAGGTAGTTGATATTCGGGAAATAGCATGGCGACATCAAGTCAGAAAATCGAAAACCGGCGGCCGCTGATCACACAAGTGAGCCAGCGCCTGATCAGCGATATCCGAAAGGGAATTCTGCCGGTCGGCAAAAGGTTGCCGGGAGACCGTGTCCTGGCGGAGCGTTTCGGTACCAGCCGCGGCACGATCATCGAAGCGTTGAAGCTGCTGATGGAGCAGAATTATCTGCAGCGGGTTCCACAGAGCGGTACCTTTGTCACTTACGACGGAAGCAAGGAAAAGAAGACGCTGCGGCTGCTGCTGCCGTTTCCGGAAAAATCGATTTCGCCGGAGGCTGTGCATAGTCCGGAAAACTGGTGGATTTCATCGGAAATTCAGCGGGGAATCGTGGATGAGTGCATGCTGCAGGGCGCTGAAATGACTTTTCAGCACTACTCCGAGGGGGAGGACGAGGTCACGCTGAACAGTCATATACGTACAAGCGCCCGGTTTGACGGGGCGATTTTCATCGGCTGGCAGCTGGGCAGGCTCTGTGAACGCATGGTCGCCCACAACAAACGTTGCGTACAGATCAACCTGCCCGACCCGCTTCATAACCGCCAGGGATGCGCGATCAGTTACGATTTGAAGTATTCGGTGGAAATCCTGCTGGATTATCTGCTGGAACAATGTCGGTACCGCCGGCTGGTTTTCATCAACGAAAGCGACGAATTTCCTGTGGTCCAGGCGTACGTCCGGGCCAAGCATGATGCCATCAGCTCTTATTTGAACGAAAAGCATCCGGATGTTGAGTTTGAGTTTTGCGTGATCGATGAGCCGGACGAAAAGAAAACCGGGGACGCTTTGCGGCAGTACTATGCGCCGGACACCTGCCTGGTCAATCTGTATACGGTCACGATGCCGTCGGTTTACCGGATGATTCAGCAGGAGGGATTGGCCATCGGGCGGGACGTCGGCATCGTCGGCTCCGGGAGCGGTATTGTTTTTACCAATTTAAATCCTGCGGCGACTTATCTATATATTGATTTCTACGATCTGGGGCGCAATGCCTGCCGCCTGATCTGTGAATCCGTGCATAACGATGACGCCATGCCGGATTATGTCGAACTTAAAAACAGCAAATTGATCAAAGGTGAATCCACTAAAATATGAGGTATGAAAAATGAAAAAAGTCAAATGTTTTACACTGATCGAATTATTGGTTGTTATTGCAATTATTGCTATACTTGCGGCAATGCTGTTACCGGCACTGAATAAAGCACGTGACAAAGCACGGGCCGTCAGTTGCCTCAGCAATCTGAAGCAATGCGGCAACGGATACATGCTTTACGGCAACGATTACAACGGCGATTTATGGATTTTGAAGAGTACTGGAAGCAACGAGTGGTACTGGCAGGAAATTATTTCGACACACACCGGATATTTGCCGATGGATGAAAATTTCACCCTGGCCCGCTGCGCCATGCAGGAACCATTCGAGTACAACCGTTACTACTGTTATGGCGTGATCAATCCCTGGGTGCCAATTGCCGAATATTCCCAAAATGTCGGATATGATTATTTCATCACCTCCGGCAAAGTCACCAAAACCACCTCTTTTCCACTGCTGGCGGATACGGCTTACGGCGGCAACGGCACGAAAAAGAACTATCAGACCAGTCTGAACTATCCCATCACGAATTCGGATTCGGAGGGTACTTTCCACTTGCGGCATTCGCGGCGCGCCAACACCTATTTCCTCGACGGTCATGCCGCGCCTATCGAGCACCAGGGCGTAAAAGACGCCGTTCACACCCTCCGCAACACGCCCTGGTTCTGTGCTGTGGTGGAACCGGACTTGACCAAGGTTAGCATGTGGTTATAATATAGGGATTATGATGAAAAAATTATTTATTTTAACGTTGCTGGGTCTTGGGCTGTGCGCCATGGCTGCCGACTATGAATTCACGATGCAGGAGAAGCCCGCTCCCGCCGAAACCACCGCTGTGGCGGAACTGAAAAAAGCATTGAATTTCGAGTTGCGGATCGACGGCAAAAAGCCGATATTCGTGATCGGCTCCGCCGCCGGCTGGAAGCTTGACGGCGAACAGTGGCGCATCAAATCCGAGGGCGGCAAAATCATCCTCGCCGGCGGCAGCCCGCGCGCTACCCTTTACGCGGTGTCGGTATTCATGGAAAAAATGCTCGGAGTGCGATGTTGGAACCAGTTCGAAGAGCTGATTCCGCAATATCCGCAGGGATTGGATTTGCAGCCGTTCGACATCAGCGGCAAACCGTATTTCATCCAGCGCGATATTTATGCCGATTTCGCGCTGCCGGCGGACGGTGGGCGCTTCGCGGTCTTCAACCGGCTGAACAGCATTGGCGACAAGCCAATCGGGGTAGAGTACGGCGGGAATTTCGCGTTCGGGCGGCCGTATTTCGTCCATACGTTCAACCATTATTTTCCGGAAAAGGATTACTTCGAAAAGCATCCCGAATATTTCGCGTTGGTCGGCGGTAAACGCCTGGCCGGTCCGCAATCACAATTATGCCTGACCAATGCCGCCATGACTGCCGAAATGTGGGAAAAGCTCAAAGCCTATATCCTGCAGGACGAAGCCGCCGCCGCCACAGGAGTGGAAGCACCGCTGGTTTACGATATTTCGGCCAATGACAACAACCGGATCTGTGGTTGCGAGCCCTGCCGGTCCATCATCAAAAAGGAGGGAGACGATGCCGGGCTGATCCTGTATTTCGTCAATCAGCTGGCGGCGAAATTGAAGGAGTTCCGTCCCGGTCTTTATATGAGTACGCTGGCTTATATGAATACGGAAAAGGCGCCGGACCACATCCGTCCACTGGACAATGTGGTTATTCGTCTGTGCGATACCAGTTCGAGCAATTTCAGCTCGATTCAGGCGCCGGAAAACAAAGTGTTTCGTGACAAGCTGCTCGGCTGGTCCGCGGCGGGCGCCCATCTTTACATCTGGAAATACGCCATTACTTACGACGTGGCGGACCTGCCGTATCCGAGCGAATTCACCTATCCCGACCAGTTCCGTTTTTACCGTGATCACAAGGTGAAATTCATGTTCATGGAGCACGAGAAACCGGAACGGGCCGATATGCACACCATGAAATCCTGGTTGGAAGCCAAGTTTCTGGAAAATCCCGATGCCGATTTCGAACAGCTTTTCACCGATTTCCTGAATTCCTATTACGGCGCGGGCGGTAAGTTCATTGGCGAATACCGGCGCTTGCTGTGGGCCTCGGTGAAAAAATACAACTCGATGGCCTGCGCCTATATCCCGAATGTCGGCGCATTCAACTTCCTCGACCTGAAAACGGTCAGCCGCAGTCAGGAGTTATTTGACCTGGCGGAGAACGCGGTCAAGGACGATCCGGTCCTGCTGCGCCGGGTCCGGCGCGAACGGCTGAATCTGGACAAGGCCGTTTATGTACGGATTCGTGAACTCAGTCGCGAGTGGCGGCAGTCAGGCCGGAGCATGGCTGAATTTCCATTTTCCCTGCCGGATACCATCAAGCGTGCGAGGGAAACCTGGACCGCCGCCATCGATTTCAACTATGGCGGTCTGCCGTACCGTGGAGGCGCTTTGGATCAGATGAAGAAAGAACTGGATTTATACGCGAAATTGCCCATGACGGTGCCCGGCAGCGATCAATTCAAAGACGGCATCGAATTTACTGTAGAGCAAGGCAACCCGAATGGCCGCCAAATCGTCCTTGACCCCGAGTCGCCGATCGGCTATGCGGCGATGGTCGACCTGAGCGATGGCCTCGGCATTCACCGGCTGCCCTTGCTGATGGGCGCTTACGTCGCCAGCACCAAGGCGAACCCATACGGCAAGGTCCTCGCTGCCGCACAGGTCAAGGGACCGGGTTACAACTGGTACAGCACCCCGGAATTTGCCCCGGAGCCATCCGGATACATCTATTTCCTGAACGATTGGACCATCCAGTTCACCCAGGATGTGGCGGCCTCGAAAGCCGACGGACGAAAATATAAAGCCTGGGTCAGCATCAAGTTCACCGGTCCCGATTTTCCGCACAGCCGGCCCGGCGAGAAAAACGCCATCTACATCGACCGCTGCGTAATGGTACCGGTGAATTGAGCCGTAATCATAAGGCGGGTAATTGGCGGCAGCTGAAGTTATCGAGGTAAACTTCACCGTCGAAGCCGGTCGCGATGGACCAGAAGCCGAAAGCTCCATTGGCGTTCGGATATTTCGACAGGTCCAGATCGGCTGAAACATGCTGCCATTCGCCGGTTTTGCCGGGCTTGTCTTTGCTGAATTCCGCCAGGGTCAGATACTTGGTCGTGCCGTCTTTCTGGGGCAAGGTCACGTAAATGGCGATCAATTTTCCTTCATAAATCGCCTGGGGCAGAACATCGAGCTCAAGGCGGTAAGTCATGCCCGGTTTGCCGTACATGACCTGATAGAGCCCGCGGTTTCCTTTTTCCCCGCCGAGCCGGATTGCTTTCTGCCGCCCGGGCTGCAGATTGTCCGTCGTCAACTCATAGCCGCTGCCGTACGAATTCCAGTCCTGCAGCAGTCCTTTTGCATTCAATTTGCTGAAATCCTGATTGATCACCATATTCGGGCCCGGCTCAGCTCTCACGATGGATAAGGTCATGAGAGCGATAATAAACAACAATGCTTTTTTCATCGATTTTTCTCCTTGAGAGGTTTGAAGTTCAACAATACGGCGCCGCCCGGCGGGACGTTTACACTGAACGTATCGCGGACCTCCACCGTGGTATCCTGATAAAAATCATTCATTGAAGCGCTTGGCATACCGGCGGGCAGTTTTGCCGTCAGCTTCCGGGCGGCGGACGACAGGTTGACGGCCATCACCGCTACGGAATCACCATTCCGGTAGGCACTGAGTGACTCATCATCCCAGCCGGTGACTTTGAAAGGAATCGCTTTCTGCTCGTCCAGATAATCCTCGAATGCAGCGGTTCCCCGGGCGAATTCATTGATCGCCTGCCAGCCCCTGCCATCCAGGTCGCGCCATGACCAGATCAGCACCCCGCCGAAACCGCTGTTGCGCAGCTGGTGAAACAGCATGCCCTTGATGTTCTGGCTGGCCAGGGGGCGCTCGTACTGGGCAGTATCGAGAATATAGCCGCAGATTATCGGCTGTCCGCCCAGGGCTTGCCGGGTTTTGTTGATAAACGCAGTATTAAGCTCGTAGCCGGCGCTCGGGTAATCCAGCTTGCCGCGATACAGCTTCCAATCGATGCCATAGATCCGTGGAGCATCCGATGAATCGTAGCCGGAATAAACGGCTGACCGGATCGCCGGGTTCACTTCTTTCGCCAGCTGCAGTTCATACTCGACCATGCGCAGGTTATTTTCCTGATTGTAGGTTATAAGTTGTTTCTGATGTTCTTTGTAGATCGCTTCGGCAGTGGGAACGGACGGGAGCTTGAAGCGTTTGGCGAAGCGCTGGCGGCAGCGGTCGCACAGGCAGACATCGTTAATTCCGCGCTCGACATCGTCTATGAATACATCGTTCCGGGCAAATGCATCCTGCATCATCCGTTTAATTTCCGGGTCCGTCAGAAAATATTCCGGGCATACGCCGGGCAGCCATCCCGGCGCCGGATGAACGGGATTGACCCGCTTCTGCTCGGGATGTAGCCTCAGGTGCCGGTTGAACCAGGTCGAATAGGGGCCGAAAAAGCAGAAAACGGTTTTCATTCCCAGTTGATGTGCATAGTCGCTGATTATCTGATCGTTGCCGATTTTTCCGGCATTTACCCCACAGAAATTGATCCCGGAGGCGGCAAAAGTATCTATGGTGAATTTCATTTCATCGACGGTGAAGCAGTTGTCCCGCTCAACATCATAGAGATTGATGACGATTTTTTCCGGGGTACCGCTTTTCAGTTCCGGCAATACAATCAGCTTATATTCCTGCGGAAATTCGGTGAATCCACGGCCGCTCTGCCAGACTTTCACGGGCAGCGGTTTATCCGGAATTTCCGCGAATCCGGGAGTGAGAATGAAGTTTACCACATAAAAGCCCCAGTTATACGGCAGTGGCGCCATCGGTTCCCGGAAATCGAAGGTCAGTTGCCGCTGATTGCCTGCGACCGGCGAATCCTTGAATTCATGTTTAAAACGATTGTACTCCCGTTGTTCGAAATCATAACGCGGAACCGTGACGGCCTCCGGCATCGCGATATTCATCCGGTAGTTCGCCGCCGGGTGCTCGAAGGGGGAGCCGATTCGCAAGGTCCATTGCTGGCTGGCCCGGTTGTTCACGTAGAGCTCGCGGTTCGGGCGCTGCGGCGCAAACAGGGCATGGTTGCGGACGATGGAGAAGCGGTAATAACGGCGGCCGGTGACCAGCGCAGAGGTATCGGCTTCGCGCCATTTGGTGTCGTCATATCCGGCCGATTTCCAATTGCCCTTCGCCGATGCGGATTCCAGAAACTGCGCAGCCGGAATCTGCAGCCCGCCGACATCCAGATACCCGGAAAACGTGCCGGATTCGCCCTCGACTTCCAAGGCGAGCGCATGCAGGTTTCCGGTGAGGATCAATTTACGCTCGATTTTCCGGACATTCGATTCGATCTCCTGGCCGTCCAGATACAGTTTTCCGGCTCCCGGCAGCTGCAGCGACACCTGGATACCGGATTCGCTCGAGTTGACGGTGATCAGGGGCGTCCGCCACAGCAGCCGGTCGGTTTCGGCATTGTAAACTGATATCTGGATCGTTCCGGTGGCGGCGTCCGGCGCGGCCCGCAGGATGGTACTCCGCCAGGAATCCGATTTTGCCAGTGCGCCGGTCCCGGAGGCTCCGGCGAAACGGAATGCGCCGGAGGCGAACCGGACCGAGAAATCGATGCCGCCTGCGCTAAACCGGGTCCGGGTCGGCTGGACAGCCGGTGCCGTCCGGTCAAAAGCCAGCGTGCCGAATTTATCCGCCTGATGAAAATTGGAACCGGTGGGCGACCAGGCGGAGAGTTCTTCCTTGGGGTTGTTGTTGCGGCATAAATTGAATTTCACCGTATCCTTGCCGCCGCCGGCGAGCCCGAGGGGAATCGCCAGCTCAAAGCTCCAGAAGGTTTCGCCGAGATGAGTGGCGACGCGGATTTGCTTCGGATCGAGCGGAGAATTGATTCCGTACCCCCGCGCTTTCCCGAATATCCGGTGCCCGGCCTGGTTGAATGAGAAATGATAATAGTCGCTTTCGCCCGGAACCTGCCAGAAAATTTCGATGACGTCATCCCGGTAGATCGCCGCGTCCCCATCCCCTTTGGCATGAGGGCGGACCAGTTCCAAGCGGTTGGCGACCGGGTTCAGGTAGGATTGATCAAGGCGGCCGCCGATATAGAGAAATTTGTCGTCGGAAGCAAGCCGGATATTGCCGTTTTCCACCTGGATGCCGCCGGGCATATTCGGCAGGAGTTGGAACCCGGCCGCTTTTTCCCAGCACTCGCCGGCAAAAGTACCGTTCAGTTTCGGTGCGGCGGAGGTACCGCTTACGGTTACGAGAGCATCGCCGAGAACAGTGCAGGCGAGAAACAGCAGAGCCGGAAGGATAAGATATTTTTTCATGGTCATCATCATTTGGTTGAATTGAAATTATCGTCGGTGACTTCTTCTTTTTTGACGGAGCTCGCGTGCCCGTCAAGGTAAACCACATTGGCCCGGCTGCTGTGCACCCAATACCCGATCCCCCAGATGTTGTTCGAACTTGTATTGTCGAACCATCCCACGTATGGGTCGGCTTTGACTCCGACCAGGGGCACTTGCGCAGAAGCATTGGGCTGGCCGTTGTCTCCGAACATGATCAGCTTGCTCGGGGTCTTCGCCGCTGTGGCAATGCCTTTGAATCCGGCGATGTTCCATGTCGGAAACCTCTGCGGGGTAACGTTGTACGTGTAGTTCATGTGATGAACGTAAATACTGCATATATTGGGGTTTCCGGGGCAATCCAGGAGTGTCTTTTTCTTCAGATCATAAGTTGCTTTGAGGTAATCGCGTGCAAATGGGTGCCCGCTCGATCCACCTGAGCACCAATATACACCGCTTATGTCGCCTTGGACATACCGGTCATTATAATCATGCAGATAAAGTGCATTATATGTGCCGATTTCCTTGAGATGAGAGGTGCATTTGATCGAATTCGCCTTTTCCCGCGCTTTGTTCAGGGCAGGCAGCAGCATTGCCGCAAGAATCGCAATGATCGCTATGACTACCAGAAGCTCAATAAGTGTGAAAAATTTTTCCTTCATGTTTCCATAACTCCTCGTTTATTTATTTCAACGGTTGCTTTGTATAGGGCCGGGTTGATTCACGGACAATCAATTGCGGGGGCAGGTACAAATCGGAAACCTCCTCGCCGTTACGCATTTTCATAAACATTTCGAAAGCCACCGGTCCCAGGTCCTCCCGGGCCTGCGACAGCGTGGTCAGATTCATCATCGACGCGATCGGCATATCGTTGAATCCGATCACGGAGAGGTCCCGCGGCACCTCCAGCCCCAGCTCGCGGGCGAGCGAAACCAAATTCACCGCATCCTCGTCGGAATGCACGAAAACCGCCGACGGCCGGTTCGGCTGAAGCAGCATTTCGCGGATTTCCTCCTGGCCGATGGCCCTCTTCACCGAGGCATCCGCACAGCTTTGAGCTGCCTCAAGAAATCCGATATAGCGATTCTCGATCACGCAAATATTGAACGAACAAAAACCGAGGCGGCGGTGGCCGAGCGATAAAAAATGCTCGCCCGCCAGGACGCCGCCCATACGGTTATCGGTCTCCACATTGGGGTACGGGGCGATCCGGTTGAACCAGCAGCAGCCGACGACCGGTATTCCTTCCTCGCTGAGCCGGTGGATCAGAGGAATGTTTTCCTTGAAACAGCCGGACACCACCAGCCCGTCAATATTTTTGCTCCGCATCAATTCAATCTGCCTTGCCTCAAGCTCGATGGTACTGGCGCAGCTGGTCAATATACCGTAATCGGAATAAGCCGCCACCCGGGACATGTGCCCCAGCAGCTGGTAAAAAAACGAAGAGTCGAACCCCCGCAGCAGATAACCGATCAACTGTGAACGGCGGGACTGCAAGCCCCGCGCCTGGGCGCTGGGGATATACCTCAACTTTGCCGCCAGTTGCTTGATATGGTCACGGGTTTCCTGCTTGAGCCGGGTATCGTCGCGCAATGCCAGGCTCACGGTACTGACCGATACCCTGGCGGCCGCAGCCACATCTTTGATTGTTATAACGTTTCGGCGCGATTGGTTCATAACGGATTTGTGCCCTGTTTCATTATCACTATGCAAAATATTATAACACCAAATCGCTTATTGTCAATATCACTTTTTCAAACGTTTGAAAAATATGTATAAAAAATATGGATGTTAAGCTTAAAATTATTTTTTCAAACGTTTTTATTTCTATTGTCGGCTGATTTGAAGCAAGCCGCGATATTCCAGTCGGACTGGCGTATCGCTGTGGCAAAAAAAAATCCGGGGTTTTTTGGGCCCCGGATTTTTTTATCGCAGCGGCATGTTGCCGCTTATTTTTTGTCTTTCTTGCCGTCGGACTCGGGCTTCTTTTTGCGGGGGGCCGCCTTCTTTTTCGGCGGGGGTTCCTCGGCTTCGAATTCCGGGAAGAAGAGGAGCTTCTGGTTGTCCAGCATGACCCGCATTTTCTTCGCGTCCTTCAGGTCGCCCTTCAGGATTTCCTCGGCCAGCGGGTCCTCGATGTAGCGTTCCACCGCGCGGCGCAGCGGGCGCGCGCCGTATTCCGGCTGGAAGCCCTTCTGGATGATGAAATCCTTGACGTTGTCGTCCATCATCAGTTCGATGCCGCGTTCTTTGAGCCGTTCGCTGACCTTGCCGACTTCGATGTCGATGATCTTGCGGAGGTCGTCGCGGTTCAGCTGGCGGAACACGATCGCGTCGTCCACGCGGTTCAGGAATTCCGGCTTGAAATAACGCTTGGCGATATCCATCAGCCGCTCGGTGGTTTTTTCCGCGGCGGCTTCCGCCTTGCCGGTACCGAACCCGAGGGTGGTGGTGCTGTTCATCTTTTCCGCGCCGATGTTGCTGGTCATGATGATGATCGTGTTGCGGAAATCGATGCGGCGGCCGAGGGTATCGGTGATCTTGCCTTCTTCGAGAATCTGCAGCAGCATGTTCATCACGTCCGGGTGGGCCTTTTCGATTTCGTCGAAGAGCACCACCGAGTAGGGACGGCGGCGGACGCGCTCGGTCAATTCACCGCCTTCGCCGTGGCCGACATAGCCCGGAGGCGAGCCGATCAGGCGGCTGACGTTGAATTTTTCCATATATTCGGACATATCGACCTGAATCAGCGAATCGGGATCGCCGAACATGAATTCAGCCAATGCCTTGGCCAGCAGCGTCTTGCCGACGCCGGTCGGGCCCAGGAAAATGAATGAGCCGATCGGACGGCTCGGATTCTTCAGGTCCGCCCGCGAACGCCGCAGCGCCCGCGAAATACTGGTCACCGCATCGTCCTGGCCGACCACCGTATGCTTGAGTTCCTCCTCCATTTTCAGGAGGCGGATGCTTTCGCCTTCTTCCATCTGCTGGACCGGCACGCCGCTGAGTTTGCCGACGATTTTCGCCATATCCAGCGCGGAAATTTCCGGCTGGTTTTCGGCGCGCCCGGCTCTCCACTTGGCGTTGACGTCTTCGAGCTGCTGCCGCAGCATGCGCTCGGTGTCGCGCCATTCGGCGGCTTCTTCGAACTTCTGCTCGCCGACGAGCTTATCCTTGTTGGCCACGGCCTCGGCGATTTCCTGCGTCAACTGCGAGGTGTCCGGGGGCTTGGGGGCGTTGGCGATGCGGGCGCGGGCGCCGGCTTCGTCCATGACGTCGATCGCTTTGTCGGGCAGGAAACGGCCCGAGATGTAGCGGTCGGAGAGCTTGGCGGCGGCGCGCAGCGCGTCGTCGGTATAATGAACACCGTGGTGGTTCTCATAGCTCTTGCGCAGGCCGAACAGGATCTGGATCGTGTCCTCCACGGATGGCGGCTCCACGATGATCGGCTGGAAACGGCGCTCCAGCGCGGAATCCTTTTCGATGCCTTTGCGGTATTCGTCCAGCGTGGTGGCGCCCACGCACTGGAGCTCGCCGCGCGACAGCGCGGGCTTGATGATATTGGCCGCGTCCATGGCGCCCTCGGCACCGCCGGCGCCGACAATGGTGTGGAGCTCGTCGATGAAGAGAATCACCTTTTTCGAGGTGCGTACTTCGTCGATCACCGCCTTGATGCGTTCTTCGAACTGGCCGCGGTACTTGGTACCGGCCACCATCAGCGGCAGGTCCAGCGCATAAATCATTTTGTCCGCGAGGATATCCGGCACCTTGCCGGAGGCGATTTCCTGGGCGAGGCCCTCGAGGATGGCGGTTTTGCCGACCCCGGCTTCACCGATCAGCACCGGGTTGTTTTTTGTCCGGCGGCAGAGCACCTGGACCACACGTTCGATCTCGTTTTTGCGCCCGATGACGGGGTCGAGTTCGCCGCGCGCGGCCATTTCGGTCAGATTGCGGCCGAAGGCGTTAAGCGCGTTCAGGTTTTCGGCACCGGAACCGCTGTTTTCGGACTGGTTGCGCTGGGCGCCGGGCGCGCCTTCGCCGTCCTGGTTTTCGTCGTCGTCCGGCTCGGGCAGATAGTCAGAGTCGAGCGCGCGGATCACTTCCTTGCGGACGCGGTCCACGTCCACGTTCATGGCGCGAAGCACCTTCGACGCGGCGCTCTCGCCCTCGC
>JBEBRW010000064.1:0-29811 GCA_040394635.1 Victivallis vadensis
CATTGCGCCAGAGGATTTTTTCCTTGTCGGCTTCCGGGATCGGCAGCGCCTGAATCACTTCGATGGCGAAGCGCATCTGCATGGGGCCCTGCAGCGGCACGTCGGTGCCGAAAACGATGTGATCGGCCCCGGCCAGTTCCACCATGCGCTCCATCACGCCCGGATACACGTACATCAGGTAATGCGCAGTGTCGATATAAACGTTCGGCAGCTTCAAGGCGCAGACCTTTTCGAGGTTGTCCTGATTCGGGAAGTACGGGTAATTGCCGTTCTGGAAAATCCCCGCCATGTGCGCGAAAATGATGTTGGTTTCCGGGTGCTGCGCCGCGAATTCCGCCACCTGCATGGCGTCGGCAAAACCGGTACCGGGCATGCACGAGACATGGAACAGCATCAGTTTCGTTTTTTTCGCCGCTTCGTGGAGAAATTGCTGCCGCGATTTCGAGGCGAGATTGTAGCCGTGGTAATCCGGGTGTACTTTCACGCCGCGGAACTTCGGGTTGCTCTCCAGCAACGCGAGGTCGGCGAGCGATTCCGGGAACATCGGATTCACTACCACATAACCGAGCAGTTTCGACGTGGTTTTGAGCGCGGCATCCAGCTCGGCGTTACCTGCGCGCACGTCGTACATCAGCGAGCGCGAGGACGACACGCAGAGCGTATCGACCCCGGACTCGGCGCAGTAGCGCTCCAGCGTCGGCGCGTCGGCCTGCCAGAACGGCGCGAAATTGATGTTGCCAAGGTGCCCGTGAACGTCGATAATCATGATTTACACCTCGATAATGTTGATCTGGCGGCCGTAATTGGAGAGCTGCTCGGCGGGCCCTTTGCGGACGATCAAGCCGTCTTCCCAGCGGAATCCCATGCCGTTCTGCGAGAGGAACATATCCTGCATGAACGCCATTCCTTCCTCAAGAATATAGGTGGACGACGTTTCGAGGAACGGATACTCGCACTCCATCTGCCCGCAGCCGTGGGCGGGACCGTACAGCAGCGCGTGGCCGTAACCTTTTTCGATCACGTAACCGTGGATCTTTTTCGCCACTTCGCCTGCATGTGAACCGGCCTGCATGAGCTCAAACGTCAGGTTGGCGGCATCGAGCCCCACCTGCATGAATTTGCGAATTTCGTCGGGGCACTTGCCGAGCACGACCGGACGGCCGATGCTGGCGCTGTAGCCCTCGACCTTGGCGCCGACGCTGAAATGAATGATTTCGCCGGTCTGTACCTGCCTCAGCGACGGACGGCTGATCGCCTGATTCGAGTTCGGGCCGCTGCAGCACCAGATCGGGTATCCGGTCGCTTCGGCGCCCGCGCCCAGCATCGCCGCCGCGGCGATCCCGCAGAGCTCGGCCTCGGTCATGCCCGGCTTGATGGTTTCCAATATCGCCTTGAACCCGACTTCGGAAATCCTGGCGGCCTTGCGCAGGCATTCGATCTCGCAGGGCATTTTCTTGATGGTCACCGGACGCAGCAATTCATCGGCGCTGACCACGTTTTCGAAGCCGCCCAGCGCCCCGGCGATGTTCGCCATGATCGAATGCGGGAACATGTGCCAGCCGCTGATACCCAGTTTTTTGACCTTGAATTCACTGAGGATCGCGCTCCAGTCCGGATGTGTCGAGCCCGGATAATCCGGCTGCGACGACTCGCGGAAATCCATCACCTGAATGATGCGGTCCAGCCGCGAACGCGACTTCGCGTAAGTCAAACTTTCCGGCCCGATAATCAGCGCCGCCTCGCCGCTGCGCGGAATCAGCACGGCCGTGGTCTCGAAACTCGGCCAGTAATCCGCGAAATACCGCACGCCTGCCGGTTCGCTCTCGGTGGAAAACACCAGCACGGCGTCCAGATCGGTGGTCAACAACTGTTTGCGGGCGCGCTCGATGCGCTCCTGGAAATCACTTTTCTGCAAAATCATTTTTTATCTCCTGAGTTTTTCGTTTATTTGGCTTGAAATAACCGGGTGGTTTCCCGGATGGATAAAGTCGGTTCCAACATGATCCGGCGGTTCTCTTTTTCCTCGCCCTGAATCAGCGCGTAGAGCAGTTCCGCCGCCGCCTTGGCCAGCTCCGCGTACGGCTGCCGGACCGAGGTCAGCCCGATGCGCGACAAAGCGGAAATGTTCAGGTCGTCGACCCCGGCCAAGGCAAAATCGCGTCCGGCGACTTGACCGTGCCGTCCGGCCTCGTCCATCAGCCCCAGCGCGCACAGGTCGTTGATACAGAAAATGCCGTCCGCATCGCTCCGCTGCCGGCGCAGCTGGCGGTACGCGGCGGCACCGGCTTCGATCGACACGCCGCCACTGACGTAATTGCGGGCGTCGATCTTGATTTTGTGCTTGGTCAGATACTCGCGAAAGGACTTTTCCAGCTGTTCAAAGGCGCTGCAGTTCGGAAATTTCTCCAGCGCATTCACCAGTCCGGGGCGGCGCACGCCGATGTCGAGGAAATGCCCGGCGGCGAGCTGTGCACACTTCCGCAGGTCGTTCAACACGGCCGGCCCATGATAAAACTCCGGGGCGCTGTCGGTGAGCACATAGGGGATTCCGGCCTCGTCCAGCAGTTTGAAACTGTCGCCGTTACGGCTGGCGGTACAGATCAGGACGCCGCGCACCCGCATCTGGATCATCTTCTTGATCAACGCCTTTTCGCGCTCCGAGTCCCACGAGTTGCTGCCGAAAAAGATCTCCATGCCGTGACGGTTGAACATGATTTCGGATTGTTCCAGGACCAGTCCATAAAACGGGTTGGTGATGTCGCAGACAATGAACCCGACCGTATTGCTGCGGCCGCTGCGCAGACTGCGGGCCGTCTGGTTCGGCACATAATTGAGCTCTTTGGCCACCGCCAGGATGCGCTCGCGCGTCTCCTTGCTGACCCGTGGGCTTCCCTTGAACGCCAGCGACACGGCCATGTTCGACACGCCGACGATTTTCGATATATCATTGATTGTTGCAGCCATAATGAATCATCTTTAGTTTGACGTTAAACTAAGAATACAGCCAATCCCCGAAATGTCAACCCCCGAAACCGGAGAAAGAAGAATTTAAACCACGGAAAGCACGGAAATCACGGAAAAATCTTTTTATTTACAAAAAACTTCCATGTACGTTCGTGTCAGTCCGTGCCCGCGCTCAGCTAACATCAAAATTCCTTGAATTTGTGCTTGAATTGTATTGAATCCAGTTTACAGTAAGTATCAAATATAATAACAGGGGAGCTGCCAATATGAGAAAAACTGTTTGCATTGCCGAAAAAGACCTGGCGCTACATGAGATAAAATACCCATCGGGTCTGTGCTTCCGCTTCCTGCCGGGCGGGGACCTTTATGACATCCGCAACGGCGAATTCATGGTGAACCTTTATACCGGGACCGTCTTCGACCAGAGCCCGGCCAACATCTATTTGCGCAAATTCGAAAACGGCGTGCTGCATTCGGCGCCGCTGCTGGGCAAGAATTCGGCGTCCAGTTTCAGCGTCGGCGCGCGCGGCATCATCGCCACCGGCGTTTTCCGCGACCTGCAGTACGACCTGCGGCTGGCCTGCAACGAACATGACATCTGGCTGTGGCAAATCCGCGTGTACAACATCGGGGCGCGCCACGCCGCGTTCGACGTGGTCTATTTCCAGGACCTCGGGCTGGCGCAGCGCAAACATATCCGCAACAATGAAGCGTCGATCAGCCATTTCCTCGATCACCAGGTTTACAACGACCCGCGGCTGCAATACGTCCTCTGTACGCGGCAGAATACGCCGCAGCCCGGCGGCAAGCATCCGTGGCTGATGTCCGGCTGCCTCGACCGTGCGCCGGGGTTCGTCACGGACGGTTTCCAGTTCTACGGACTGAGCAGCCGCGCCACCGGCAAACCCGAAGCGCTGCTGGAGGAGCATTTCCCGAATGTGCGGCGTCAATATGAATTCGCGGCGCACGGTTTAAGGTCGCGGCGCTTCGACATCGCGCCCGGCAACACCGCCGCGGCGACATTTTTCTCGGCGCTGGTCATGGACCACCCCGCGGCTACTTCGGAAAAAGATATCGGCTATGTGGAAAAGGTGCGCGAATTTTTCCGCAAGGCGGACTTCGTCAATTTCCCGTCCTACGCGGGACCGGTTCAGAAAGATCACATTTCGAGCAGTTCGTTTTTCCCGTCGCTGGACCTTTTGCCGGAACAGCTGGAGCAATTTTTCCCCGGCGACAAGCGGCACCAGCAGAGTTCCGGCGGCAAAATCCAGTCGTTCTTTTACAAGATCAACCACCACGTGGTGCTGCGCGACAAGGAACTGCTGGTCGAGCGTCCGCACGGCCAGATCCTGCAGAGCAGCCCGACCGTTTACCCCGACATGGAAATCGGCTCGGTGACGGCGTGGATGTGCGGAGTGTTCAATGCGCATTTCGCGTTTGGCAACACGCTTTATCAGGGTTGCACCACGGTGGCGCGCGGCGCGCTGAATTTCCAGCGCTCCGGCGGCACGCGGATACTGGTTCGCAGCGGCAACGGCAGCACCTGGGAACAACTGGGGCTGCCCTCGGCGTTTGAGATGGGGCTGGACTTCTGCCGCTGGGTTTATTACTCGCCCGAGCGGACGATCGAGGTGAAGTTGTACAGTGTGCTGCGGCACGCCAATTTCGCGCTGGAAATCAGCGTGCCCGAGGGGGAACCGTGCGAGTTCCTGGTCTCCACCAATATCGCCTTCGGCGGCAAGGAATTCGAGTACGAACAGAAAGTTTCCTGCGACGAAGCGAAGGGGGAATTCCTGGTGCGTCCGGACTCGACCTCCCCGGTCGCCAAATCATATCCGAACGCGGTATTCCGTGTCCGCGCGGGCAACCCCGACGTGATCGCCGCGACCGGGCTGGACGAACTGCTTTTTGCCGACGGCGTTTCGCGCAATTATCCGTATCTGGTATACCGCACCAAGCCGTGCACGAACTTCGGGTTTACCTATTCCGGCCGCAACGATTACCAGGATATGGTGGACGAGCCGTTTGAATACGTGCCGTATATGGAGGCGCACCTGCAGTCGTCCGACTTCTGGAAGTCGCTGCGCTGCCAGACCGAGATCGAGGCGGAAAATAACGTCGATTTCGGCAAAGTGGTGGAAATTTTCCCGTGGTACGTGCAAAACGCCATGGTCCAGTTTGCCACGCCCTACGGGCTGGAGCAATTCTTCATCGCCTATTGGCGTATCCGCGACATCTGCCAGGGACCGTTTGAAATGCTGCTGGCACTGCGCCAGCACGACGTGGCGAAGCGTATCCTGCTGCGGATTTTCGAACAGCAATATTTGAGCAACGGCGCCTGGCCGCAGTGGTTCATGTTCGACCAGTATTACAAGTCGCAGCAGCTCGAGAGCCATGGCGATATCGTGATTTGGCCGCTGAAAGCGCTGTGCGACTACATCGAAGCGACCAACGACCTGAAGGTTCTCGATGAAATGCTGCCGTACACCCAACCCGACCTGTCGTTCACCGTGGACCACGAATCCGTGGCCAGGCACGTCGAACTGCAGCTGGACAATATCTGCAGCCAGTTCATGCCCGGCACCAAACTGATGCGTTACGGCTCCGGCGACTGGAACAATGCGCTGCTGCCGGCCAGCGCCGAGGTCTCCGCCAAACTCGTCAGCTCGTGGACCGTGTCGCTGCTTTTTCAGAACATCAGCCGCTATGCCGAGGTCCAGCGGCGCATCGGCGAAAACGGCCGGGCGCGTAAGCTCGACCAGCTCGCCGCCGAGATCAAAGACGATTTCAATAAATACCTGTTTCGCGACGGCGTCATCGCCGGATTCGCCTACTTCAAGGAAGAGGGCCAGGACCCGGAACTGCTGCTGCATCCCTCCGACCACAGCTGCGGCATCCAATACCGGCTGCTGCCCTTTAACCGCAGCGTCATCGGCAAACTGCTCAGCAAGGAACAGGCCGAAACGCACCTGCGGGCTATTCGCGAGCATCTGCTGTGCGCCGACGGCATGCACCTGATGGATGCGCCCACCGCGTACCACGGCGGAGTGGCCGACATGTTCAAGCGTTCCGATGCGTCGGCCTTTTTCGGCCGCGAAGTCGGCACCCACAATACCCACGCGCATTTACGCTACGCCGAGTCGCTGACCCAGATGGGACTGGGCGACGACCTGCTGCAGGCGCTGCTGCAGGCGGACCCGGTCAAACTGCAGGATACCGTGCCGGCCGCGCTGCCGCGCCAGAGCAACTCGTATTTCATCAGCTCCGACGCCGCGTTCAACGACCGCTACGACGCGCAGAATGAGTTCGCCAAGGTCCGCGACGGCCGCATCGGCTACCGCGGCGGCTGGCGCGTGTGCTCAAACGGTCCCGGCATTTTCGTGCATCTGCTGGTCTCGCGCATGCTGGGACTCCGGCGCTATTACGACACGCTGGTGATCGACCCGGTACTGCCCGAATCGCTGGGCACGGTCAAGCTCAAGCAGTGCGTCGAAGACAAAATGGTGACTTATGAGTTCATCAAAAGCGACCACAAAGCCGTGCTGGTAAACACCGTGCCGCTGGAAATCAAGGGCTACGAAAGCAATCCGTACCGCCAGGGCGGCATGATGGTGGACCTGGCCAGCTTCGTGGAACTGCTGAACAGCCCGGACAATACGGTCACGATCAACTATTGATTTCATTATGACCCAGAAACAAAGATACATGATCATCGGCTCAGTAGTGATATTGCTGCTGCTGGGCTTGTTTCTGGTCAAAAACTGGCCGACGCACAGCGGCAACGAAACATCGCGCCTCGCCACGATTCAAAGCCTGGTGGAGCGGGGCACTTTCGCCATCGAGGAATCCTCTTTCCCGACGGTCGATGCCGCGATGCGGAACGGCCATTTTTACAGCGACAAACCGTATCTTTTGAGCGTATTTCAGGCCGGAATCTATTGGGGGCTCTATCATATCGCCGGTTTGAAACTGGATACTTCCAGCCCGGAAATTTTCAAAACCATATTTCTGATTTATTACCTGGGCGGTTATCTATTTCTGGTCGGGATATTTCTGCTTTTCTTCCGGATGGTGTCGAAACAGCTTCCGGAAGCGTCTTTTGCGTGGCGGCTGGGCATGAGCTGGGCGGTGGTGCTGACGACGCTGGTTTTCCCGTACAGCCTCACCATCGGCAATCAGGTGCCGGCGGTACTGGTGTTGCTCTGGCTGGTTCATGCGCTGTCGGAATACGAGCGAAGCCCGGACGGCAAACATGCCGCGCTGGTTGGACTGGCCGCAGGGTTGCTGGTGAACCTGGAGTATGTAGTCGGCGGAATCTTCGGGGTGGCTGCATTTCTGCTGATATTTTTACCGCGGCATTACCGCCAGGCGGCGTTTTATTCCGTCACGGCTCTGGCCGGGCTGAGCCTGATCCCGATCCTGAATTTGATCGCGCACGGCTCACCGCTGCCATTGTATTCGGAAACTCACTCGGTTTCACTGGCGCGCAATTTCCTGCCGGATTTGTGGTCGCTGCTTTTCGGCTACAAAGGCATTTTCATTTTTACCCCGACGCTGTTGTTCATTATTCCAGTCTGGCTGAAGCTGCCGAAAGAACAGTGGCCGCGGCAAAAAACCTTCATCCTGGGTACCATAGCATTGACCATTGCCGCGTATTGGATACTGACCTCGGACGGCGGCGGCTGGTGCTATGGCAACCGCTTTCTGCTGACGGTTGGCCCGTTGATGTTCTATTACATCGTCCTGCACCTGAAAGACTGGCGGCGGGACCTGAAACATTGGCTGTTCACCGTGCTGCTGGTCTGGAGTTTCGCGGTGGCGCTGATCGGCACATACACCCCCTGGCCGAGCTCTCACGAGCGGAGCCCAAGTGCCCTGTGGGCGGATTTGCAGGTGCGCAATTCCATCGGCGGCAACCTGCTGGCTTTTTCTTATGAACATGCGCCGGATTCGGCCTTTACGCAATTCCTGATTCATCGGGTCTATGGCGAGGAAGCCGCGGTATCGTACCTTTTCCTGTCCTATTTCAATACCTACAATTTCCGGATGTCCGGCATATTGGAAAAACAGTATTATCCGCCGCAGGAGTTGGGCGGCAAGGCCGGTCCGCGCCGTCAGTGAAGCGGATGCTTTTTCGCGTAGTTGGTGAACCACCAGAGATAGACGCCGAGCCCCGCCGCGGTGCCGATCATCAGCACACGGCTGAGCTCGCTGAACCCGTACATATTCAGGATCGTATTCACCGGCACTGAAATGGTGATGATGCCGAAGCTCTTGTGAATATGCTGCGCATAGCCTGCCTTGCAGACGATGTTGTGCATTTTCGCCCCCAGCGGGAATCCGAAAATACCGCCGAGCGCCACCAGCATCGCCAGCCCCAGGACAAAATAATCGATGCCGCCATTGCGGATCAGATACGTCGTTCCCCCGGTAACCGTGGTCACCAGCACCAGCAGCCGGACAATGCGGCTGGTGAAATATTCCGACACCTTGAACCCCGACGCCAGCAGCGGCCGGATCAGGATGCCGCCGCCCACCCCCAGCATCGACGAGACCAACCCCGTCGCCAGGCCCGTGCCGAACGCGATTCCGCTCTTTTTGCGGCTGATCACCGGCGGCGCGGCGTCATGATGTGCCGTGCGGCTGAAGATCGTCTGCAGCGCAATCAGGCCGATGAACACAATCAGAAACCATTTGATCGGACGGTCGTCGCCGCACCAGGCCACGATATCGCTGTTGACCTGTTTGCCGATCAATGAAGTAATCAGCGCCCCGGCCCCGATCGGCAGCGCCAGCGACCAGCCGTAACCACCTTTTTCCCAACCGATTTCCGGGAACTGTCTGCGTACCGTCAGAATCGTCGAAGGCACCATCTGCAAGAGCCCGATCCCCACCGCCTGCAGCGTGTCCACCCCGAAAATCATCATCGTCGGCACCACGACCCAGCCGCAGCCGACTCCCCAATACCCGCCCGACATCATGCCGATGAACCCGATGACCGGCGCTACAATGTAAATCATTTCATTCATAATCATATGCCTTGTTTATGCGAGGGCGGCTCCGCGCCCCCTCGCGCTCCCTGCGGCAGGTTTCACAACCTGCACCTTTGGACTTTATTGTTCGAGAAAGTTATTTGCATAATCCACTTTCCCGCAGTATTATATCATTTAAAATTACAAATACTGAATATTGTATACTGTATACAAATAAAACAAAAAGTCAAGTACTATGTTGAAAAAAGTTTCATTGGCGGAACAGGCCTATCAGATTCTGGCCGGTAAGATCATTTCGGGGGAGTATCCGGGCGGAACGCGTCTGGTGGAGGAGGATTTGACCCGCGAGTTCGGGATCAGCCGGACGCCGGTGCGGGATGCGCTGCGCCGTCTGGAGGGCGAGGAATTGATCGAGCCGCTGCCCAAACGCGGTTTTCAGGTGCGCCAGCTGGACAACGGCGCGATCGCCGAGCTTTATAACTGCCGCAGCCGTGTCGAGTTGCTGGCGCTGGAAAGCGCGATCGGCCGGATTCCGGAGGCGGAACTGAAAAAGCTGAAGAAGCAACTTGAGAACGACGACTCGCTGCCGACCTCGCTGGAAGTCGACGAGAAATTTCATCTGCTGATTGCGAAGCATTGCGATAACCGCTATCTCAGCCAGATTCTGGAGAAACTGATCCGCCAGACCGCGCCCTTCCGGACGCACCGCAACTACCACACCGCCGCCGGAGAGCTGAACACCGAGCGCATCCGGGTGATCGACTCGATCCTCTCGCGGAACTACGAAACCGCCTCGAAGTTATTGGAACAACACATCATCAAAGGCAAAGTCCGGTAGATTATGCGAATTTTCTATATCACAATTGCCATTTTGATCTTTGCCGGAATGACCTCCTGTAGAGATCAGACGATTGAGGTAAACCTCACCGGTAAATGGCAATGCGGTTTGGTCGATGGCCATGGAAACTGGTGCGCCACGGACCCGGAGGTCGAGCTTTTTCCAGATGGCACATTGGAAATCACCAACCGCTATCTGCCCGCGCCTTCCGACCCGGAGAGACACACGACAACAAGGACTGGCTTCGCTCTGGCTCTATATGAGAAAGGTACCTGGCATATTGATAACGGAAGTCTGGTCATCAAATGTGAATACGGCGATTCCCGAACGAAAAAGCATTTTGAAATATCACCGGATAAATCGACCCTGAAGCTCGAAAACTCACCCCATGTCAACTGGCAGATGCGCCGATTGTAATACCAGTGGCATACATCGCCAAGGGCAAGGTCCGGTAATATTAATCAATGGGACGAATGGGACCTCCTGGGACTCATAGGAAGCTACATCTTGAGCTTATCCATAGCTTTCCATACGTCTCATGAAAATCATCTTTGGCGGGATCATATTATATAATGGATTCGTGATTTTACAAATTTCATCAATCATGTTTGATAGAAAAAGATTGGCTTTTCGAATCCGTTCCGCTATTGTCACTTATCCTCTTTGCCCAGGGTTTCGCGCAGTCTTTTCCAGACCGGGGGCTCGGGAAATGCTTCATCTTCGAACTTATAGGCGGCGAGGGCTGCTTTCGCTTCTTTGATTTTTCCGACTTTGCGCAGGATCATGCTCTTATACAGGTATGGGCTTGGATCTCGAGGTTCCATTTCCATCGCTTTGTCGAAATCGGCGATAGCTTTTTCCAAGTTTCCTTCTTCATAGGTTATGATGCCGCGGTTGACCAGAAATCTCGCGGTATCGGGCGGAAGCAATTCCACGGATTTTTTCAGATCCTTGACAGCCTCACGTGGATTTCCAAGATCATAATGCAAGCGGCCTCGCCTGCTATATGCACTGCCATCGTAAGGATAGATTTCAATGCTTTTGTTGTAATCCGCCATGGCGCCGGTATCATCACCAAGCAGTTCCTCAAGCTGAGCCCGCCCTTCATAAACCTGCGCAAACCGGGGGTCCAGTTCAAGAGCTTTGTTATAATCTTCCATGGCGCCTTCAAGATCGCGAAGCATGATTTTCACATAAGCCCTAGAGACATATATATAGGCCGCATCCGGGGCCATTCCAACGGCTTTGTTGAAGTCGGCCAGGGCGCCGGAGTAGTCTTTCTGCCCGGTTTTCAACCCTGCCCGATAGCAATATCCGGCAGGCTCTCCTGGCTCGAGTTGAATCGCTTTATTGAAGTTCCGCATGGCTTTTTCTTTCTCTTTCATCTGCTGAAACAGGTGCCCTTTTGCCAGATAAATCTCGGCGTTGTCGGGGTCGAGCAGCAAGGCTTTGTTGTAATCACTCATCGCCCCGTCATTGTCTTTCAGTTTATTTTTCAAAGCCGCCCGCCGGGCATAGCCTACCGAATAGCCGGGAAAAAGCTCCAGGGCCTTGTCGTAATCGACCATTGCTCCCTGATTGTCGTTCATCCGCATTCTGGCGTCACCGCGCAGTATGTGAGCCCGAACATGCTTCGGGTCGATTCCCAGCACCTTATCATAATTTTCGATCGCGCCGGGCCAGTCCATTTCCAGGCTCTTCTCAAATCCCTGTTGAAAATACCGGGCGACGTCGCTTTTGTCGTCGGCGCAGATTTGAACCGACAGGAACAGTAAAGCAAAAAATAGTGATAACAGCTTCATTTTGTTTTTTCCTATGGATGAATTAAGGGATTTTCGGGGGGCTCGATGTTGCAGTCTTTGAGGAAGGATTCCACGGCTTCTCTGGCGCCCTCGCGGAAGGTCTGCGCGCTGTGGGAGTCGGAGCCCAGGAAGAATTTGCAGCCGCAGCGGCGGGCTATGGTCATCATACGTTTGTACTCGGGCAAGGCCTCGGCGGGCAGGTAACGGAAAATACACTGGTTGATTTCGATGGCTTTGTTTTTCTGCGCCGCGTAGCGGTAGCATTTCTCGAATTCGGCGTCGCTGATGCCCTGCAGAACCTCACGCGCGTGGTCCATGTAGCCCATCGGGTAAAACGGATGCACCAGCCCGAAGGCGAAGTCGATGTCGCAGATTTCAAGAAAGCGCTCGACCATCAGCTGCCGGGGATCGGCCAGGTCGGCGGGGCGGGTGAAGCCCGCCATGTGGAAATGATGCGGCGGCACCAGCACGTAGTCGAAGAGATGCACATTGTCGGGGTGCAGCGCGACCACGCCGTTGCCGATGTATTCGGTTTCGCAGCCGAAATAAATCCGGGTGGAGCCGAAATCGTATTGGCTGAGTTCATTTTTCAGCTGGAGGACATGGTCGATGTCCTGGGGTTTGTACCATTCGCTGGCGCCCGGCACGGCACTGTCCCACAGGTGATTGGCGAAGCCCGCTGCGACCAGGCCGCTTGCGCGAATGGCCGGCGCATAGTCCGCCAGGGTCGAATCCGCTCCGGCGCAGCTGGACAGCGAGGTATGGATATGAATATCATGCATTCTCGAATCTCCGTTTTTTTTACTATAAAATGAATCTTCGGGAATGCAAATATTTTCCGGCTGAAATTCTATTCTTCCAGCACAATCACCGCGTAGCCGGTCATTTTCGGCAGCAGCACTTTGCAGAAACAGTTTTTCATGCTGAATTCCAGCGGGGTGCAGTCGGGGGCGGTGTAGACATTGCGGATCTCGCGGCCGTCCGTGCGCAGGGTGATTTCGAGGTTGGAAACTTCGCTGCCTTCTTCGATCATGTCGATTTTGGCGCCGCGGCGCTCCGGCACATAGGCGGTCAGCCAGACGATCCGGCGGTTTTCCTGTTCGGTAACCGTGGCGCGGCCGTAGCTGGGCAGCTTGTCCACGCGGAGCAGCGGCTCCGGCTGCAAACGCCGGATCACCGATTCCAGAAACACCCGCAACGATACCTGCGCGTGCCGGTAATAACTCATGCCGATCGGATGGCTGAAATGCGCCACGTGCTCGCTGACCGTGAGCGCGGCCGTGCCGTCCGGCTTGTCCGGCGGCAGGTAGAGATAGGCGTGCTCCTGGTCAAAATGCCGGTTATAATACGGTTTGATGATTTCCGCGGCGGTCTCGGCGGAGGTGGATTGAAGCGCGATGCCCGGCTCGTACAGGGCCACCGGCATTTCCGGGAATCCGTCGATTTTGGCGAGCGGCCGGAAGTAGGCGGGATCGTGCGGCGATTCGCCGAGGCACTCCGCGCCCCAGAGCTCCGGCAATGCGAACGCCTCCGTATCGATACGGAGTCCGGCCCAGGCGCAGGAAATCACTTTGCCGCCGTTGGCAATGAATTTGCGGACCCGCGCCGCCAGTTCCGGAGTGAACCGGATACGGTCGGAGAGAATCAGCAGCCGGTAGGTGCTGAAGTCCTGATCGGGGGTCAGCACATCGAACTGCTGCCGCAGCTCCGCCAGAATCCGTCCATAGCCCCAGGCGGTATGGATGAACGGTACCGAGGCCATCGTATTGTCCTGGACCTCCTCGGAAATCATCAGCGCGGTATCGGTCACGGCGCGGGCGCCGTCAAGCCACGGCTGCAGCTTCTGAAGCTCGCCGTAAACGTCGCCGATGAGGTCGTAAACGGCCATATTCATGTCGCCGCGCGGATGAAAATGATCGCCGATATTGGTACCCATGCCATGGGCCAGCCCGGTCACGCAGTCATACAGCAGACTGGCGCGGGTGCGGATGCCGCCGAAATCGCCCCAGGATTCGTGGAAGCGCCCGGTCATATTCAGCACCGGCATGTTCAGGGTCCGCAGCTGGCGGGCGTTCAGCTGCAGCGACTCGTAACCCCAGCCGCCGGTCGGCAGGCACTCGTACTCCAGATAAGTCGCCATATCGAGCTGCTGGTCGAAGCGGATGCCGTTGAAATACAGCAGGTAATCGCGTCCGCCGGCTTTAATCCGGTCGCTGATCCGGTGCGCCAGGCGCTGACGCGAAAAAAGAGCGTATTCGTCCTGTTCCATACCGAGCTTCTTCTGTTCGCGGATGCACTCCGCGCCGATGCATGGATGCGGCGTGAAACAGTCGAAGAAAAAGCCGTCCACCGAATACTCCAGCAGTTCCCCGACCATGCCGAGCAGGTGCTCCGCGTAACCGCTGTTGTAGCACATCTGGCGGAAAAAGTGGTTTTCATACGGCGGCTTGTAGGCGTAGCCCTCGGGGGTAACCGTGGTCCACTCGCGGTGCAGCAGCCCCTCCTCATGGCTCAAACCCACGTTCATATAAGCGCTGATCATGATGCCGCGCTTGTGCATGGCGTCGATCATCTGCCGCAACAGGTCGAACTGCAGCGACGGATGCCGGATGCCGAGCTTGGTGTCGTAATAGGCCGTGCCCAGGTTGCAGCGGGCGGGGAAGACCACGAAGTCCACCCCGCAACGGCTCAGTTGCTCCGCAATCGCGTCGCAGTCGAAATCTTTCCCCACCTCGGGAAAAGTCGGCATGGTATGGAAATCATACAGCACGCCCCATTTTGGAATACGCATTTTCACCTCAATTAAAAAACAAATTGGTATCAGTTTGAAACTTTACTGATTTCAAGATCGTCAAGATAGATTTTTCCGGGATAGGCGTTCTGTGAACCGGCCTGTATGGACAGATAAACAATGTCCGGGTTATCCGGCACGGTGATGTCCATGCTCAGTTCCTGCCAGACACCCGGCGTGGCCGGAACGGTGACGGCTCCCTGCAAGGTCTCGTATTTAACCCAGGTCCGGTTGGCATTCTGAAACGCGACGGCAAGAGACAACCTGGCGTCCGGACGCGAAGTCTCGGCGTAAAAATAGAGCCGGACCCGCATCCGTTCCCCGGTTTTCTGCGGATGGACGAAAAACCATGTCGCGCCCGGGTTTTTGCCGGCGGGGCGGTCCTTGCTCATATCGATCAACAGGGAGCCGCGTCCGTTGTGCCCGAAATCGGCCACGCGGGACAATTCGGATTTGCCGCCCGGAATTACCCATTTGCCCCAGGATTCGGATACGCCCGAATCGAAGTTTTCGCGGTAAACGGAAGTTGTATTGCCGCTCGGCGGCGCGGCGAGCCGGTCATATGCCGTGCCCTTGCGCTCCGTCAGGTAGATGTAACGGATGTTCCCGTAATACTCGCGGTCCATCCATTTGCCTTTGCGTGCCCGGGGCATGAGCGTGGAGTATTCCGGGGGAAGCTCGCCTACGTTGCGGGCACGAATCAGGTTGAAACGGTTTTCGCCGGAAGAGCCGAACCCGGTCATGGCGTGCGGCACGGAAGTCTGCAGCGTCCAGCCGTTGTTCGTCCGCTCCGCCCGGATCGGGAAGGAGAGGCCGGTATTGAACTGATTCTTCCCGTCCAGGTGCTGCAGGGCGGCAAATCCGCGGTCGTTAATCAGAATCTGGATGGGGGTGCCGGTACTTTCGGCGTAGAAGAATAGTTCGACTTCGTTGTCTTCCCAGATGTTTTTCCAGTTGTCGCCGGAGCGCTCAGCGGTTTTGCTGCGGGCAATCATCGGGTCCGTGAACTCGGCCCGGATGTGGAAGTTTTCACTGTCCCTGAGCAGCTTGACCCGGCCCGGATTGGCCAGCGGATGAGAAGTGGCGGAAACCAGCGGCAGCCACGGGACGCTTTCCCAGTCGCTTTCCTGCACGGTCGTTTCACTGCGGCCGACGAAAAGTTCGGACATGGCCTCATGTTCCGAATCGCTCACCATCAAACCGGCGCGTTCGTTCTGCATGAATTCCACGACCCAGCGGCGTACGAGGTTGATGTGCCGGCGCTCAATGCCGGACGCGGAAACCTGTTGGGACGCGGCGTCGAGGATGGCGTTCAGGTTCTTTATTTCCGCCGGATTATAAACATTTTCCCACACGATTTTGCGGTATTTGTCGCTGGTGTACCAGGGGGCGTAACCAGAATTGTCACCCCAGGTCAGACGCAGGACCTCGGCCCAGTTTTTCTCCAGCCGGGCAAAGAATTTCCGCATTTCAGGTGCAGCTGCGCCGTATTGAATACGGCAATATTCATCCAGCAGCGCGTCCAGGTCCAGATCGGGGTCCCACATCAGGTGAAACATGGCGTAAAGATCCATGTTGCCGACGGTATGGCTGGGCTGGCCGTATTCGATGAACATGCCGTTGCTCAACGAACGGATGTCATGCAGGAAGCGCTGGAATTCATGCGGTACGATTTCGGGCACGCCGGTCATGCCGTCGCCGAAGGTACTGACGAGGTAAATCCAGAGGGGGACGTCCTTGCCGGTAGCCTTCTTCCAATCCTTAAGCAATTCGAGATGCCGACGGTAGGACTCCGGCGCTGCCATGCGCGGGTTGGGGCCGCTGCCGGTGAGACGGACCTGGATATTGCCGGGCATGGGAGTGTCTTTGGGAATGAACTGTTTGGGGGGATAAGCCAGCGTGGTGACCATTTTTCCGGGGTGTTTGGCATCGATTTTCTGCGCGATCTCGATGATGGCGCGCCAGATCAGTTCCGACAGTCCGTTTTCCGGGTGTTCCGCCATGAATTTGCGGCAGCGGTCGCACTGACAGGCGAAGTCTTCATACATATCATAGGGGTCGACGATGAAGTCGATCCTCTGCGGGTTCACCCCGTAGAATCCGGGCCAGAAATCCATCTGAATCCCGGCGCGGCGCGGGTTCGGTTCGCCGGCGAAATAAGCGTCGCCAAGCGTAGCCCAGAAGTTGATCACGTCGGGATTCGTCCAGCAGAGATACATGAAATTGCGGGTACCGTTCGGCTGCAGGGCGAAGTACTCGGGATGAGCCTTGCCGAAGTTTTTCTCCAGCTCCAGATAACCTCCTGGGTGACAGCCGCAAACCGGTTCGCACCAGCTCGAACTGCGCAGACGCAATGCCCAGCGCCACAATCCGTCCCGCCCGCCGTATTGGTCGACGTCCGGAAAGAGCACCTTGTCGAAATGAAACGTTCTCCGCTCGGTAAAGGCCGGAATGAGCTGTTCCTCGACGACCGGGAGCGTGAATACGGCCTGTTCGGGCACGAATTCACCGGCGGGACCGGGCTCTGTCCAGCGGACGCCGCAGTATTTTTCCAGAAACGTATAGGTCGCTTCAAGCGTTCCCCGGTCCCGGACATGGCGCAGAAATGTAACGTAATCTTTTTCCTCCTGTCCCGAATCATCCAGCCCGGCCAGCAGGATGGTGCCGTCCTGCCGAATGGAGATCAGCCCCTTGCCGCGCTCCGGCAGCCAGCCGGAAGCACGGGCGGGAGCGGAGTCGCCGAGATAAATCCGTACTGGCGCATTTGAAGTGGCGACCACGGGAACTTGGCATTTACCGATGCGCCCAAGGAATTCCGAGAGCTCCCGCGCGGCATAGCGAATGACGAAAGAGGGCTTTTCGCCGACCACGATCTGCGTGTTGCTTTTGCCGTCAGCCGCCAATGTGATCGTTTCGCCGAAAACCGGAAATGTACCGAGGCACACGAACAGTAACAGATACTTTATCATTATGGTCTTTCTCCCTTAGGAAAAAAATATTTGTCGAAATCGGTGCTGCCGAGCTGGTCTTCGGCGATCTGGAGCGTGTTCACATGTCCGTCTGCAAATTGATAATTGGACACATTGCCGTGGCGTCTCACATGAATACGGTCAGGAGAAGTGCCGGTATCCCACCCCGTATAAACCTGATAGACGTCTTTCTTCTCCACGGTACAGACAAAGTCCGACGGTGATTTAACTTGACCACTCTTCAGGGCGCCGTACCAATTCTGCGTAATGCATCCCGACTCCAGAGTCCGTAAGTAGCCGCCGACAATGCCAAGCTCGTAAGAACCTGCCTTTAAACTGCGGTTGCCGACCCATTCGCCGTCGGGTTGCGAAGGACAGAAGTACAGGGTCGGAATATTGGCGTCATCGCTGACCCCCATATAGACCTTGGCATAATAACGGAACCATACGCCGGGATGATACTGATAAGTCACGCCATCCCAGGTGCTCCAGGCCAGGTAGTCGAAATCATTCTCGTAAAATCCTTGAAACGTGCCAAGTTGCTTCATGTTGTTGGTGCATGAGATGGCGCGGGCCTTGTCCCGGGCTTTGTTCAAAGCCGGCAGCAGCATGGCAGCGAGAATTGCTATGATAGCTATTACTACCAGAAGCTCAATAAGTGTAAAATTTTTCCTTTGCTTCATTTACGAATACCTCCTTGATTAGTTGCTGATTTTTCTTTCTTTAATTTTCAATTCGGCTGACGGAATTTCTGACCGCCAGCTCCACCGGAACCACGATATTGGATACTTCCTCAAATTCCTTCTCCGATTTGCTCTCGATCCAGTCGATCAGGTGTTTTGCCGCGACATTTCCAAGCGTGTCCAGCGGCTGCGCCACCGTAGTCAATGGAACCACGCAAATATTGGAAAAATAGGCGTTCGAAAATCCGATGATTGACAGTTCATCGGGCATGCGGATATTGCGCATATAGGCCCACTGCATCAGAGTCGCGGCGAAGGCATCGGTCTCCGTCACCACGGCCCGGAAACCTTCTTTATACATTTTATCCGCTTTGGCATAAAGTTTGTCCGGGAATTTGCCGAATTCCGGAACATTGTAATATTCCGCTTCCAAACCATGTTTTTCGATTCCATGCTTGAACCCGAGGTTACGGTTTTGGATATATTCCACTTCATCGTCGCTGCCGAGATAGGCAATCTGCCGGTGCCCGCATTCATAGAGATAATCCACCGCCTGCTCGACTCCGGCCGCGTCGTCGCTGACCACGCCGATGCCGAATTTATCCGCGCTGAGGTTGACGGTGACGCAGGGAATCCGCAAATCCAGCAGCTCGCTGCGCAAGGCGTCCAGCTCCTGGTGATGCACGGCGTGGCAAATCACCCCGGCCACCTGGTTCTCGCGAATCTTGCGAACGATCTGTGCCTCGTTATGGTCTTTCAGATAAAAGATTTTCAGCGAATACCCGCGGTCGCTCAGTTCATCGGAAATGCCCCCCATGATCCTGGAGATATACTCATGGCCCCCGATTGAAACCGGCGTAACCAATGCCACCACCCTGCTGCAGCCGGTAACCACCGCCCGCGCCAGCTCGTTGCGGCAATAACCGATCTCTTCGGCTACTGCCAGAACCTTGGTGCGGGTACTGTCGGCGATACCGACCTGCCGTTCCCGGCCGTTCAGTACCAGCGAAACCACCGCCCGGCTCACCCCGCTGGCTTTGGCAATATCCTTCATCGTGACCATAAAATATTCCTTAGCTCAAAATGCAATCTAACACGTGCTAGATATTAAGATTATACATGACTCCCGGCACTTTGTCAACACCCTAAACAAAAATTTTTGAAGAATTAAACAGCTTAAGTAGAAAAGGGTCAGTAACCGCTGATCCGGAGGAAATTTTCGGCGAAAATCAGTTCGTAGTCGCGTTTGGACAGCTTCTCGCAGAGGACACCGTGCACGTACATGGCGGGGTTGCAGACCGGATAGTCCGACCCGAAGAGGAAACGCTCCGCACCGACTTCCCGGACTCCGTGCCGCAGCATGCCCCAGCGGAAAAGCCCGGTGCCGGAGAGGTCCAGGTAGAGGTTCGGGTAACGTTTCATCAGCGCCAGGCGCGCGAGGTAAGTCGGGGCCTCGCCCGGATGCGCCATGACCACTTTCAGGCCCGGAAAATCGAGCAGGATTTTCTCGATATCATCAAGTTCGTGCTGGTGAATGTTTACTGGTAAACCCAGGGACTGCGCCAGATCGTAAACCGGGTGAAGCGATTTAACGGAATATTCCGACGTGCCGGCCATGTAAGAGACCAGTTCGCCGATCCAGCGGACGCCCTGGCGATGCATTTCTTCGAGTTCGCGGCAGGACTCTTCCGGGAAAGCTGCATGCACCGAAATGCCGGGCAGGAAAAAATCCGGGTAGAGTTCCCGGAATTTCAGGGCGTCGCGGTTGCAGTCCCGGACGGTATCGAAATCTTCGGCCCGGCTTTTGATGATGGCGGAACCGCAGGCGCGTCGGATGCCGCAGGATTGCAGGTCACTGACGAATTCCTGAGGCGTTTCCGGCCAGCCGTAGGGACCGAAACAATCGGCGCGGTCGACAAACGGATGGATATGGGCATCGATGATCTCAAAGTCAAACATAGGGCAGTCTCACAGTTTAATTCAGGGCAATATAATCTGCGGTGCCGATTATGCAAGTGGAAAAATCAGCGTTTCCGACGAATCACTATGAACATGATCGGCGCCAGGGCAAAGAAAATCGCCGCGCTGGTGAAAAAGGTGAAGCGCACACCGAAATTGTAAATGATATACCCGCTGATCGCCATACTGGTCAGCATCCCGATGGAACGGAAACAGGCCGCAAACCCGAAAACCGTGCCGCGTTTGCCCGGCGGCGTGGCCCGCGAGAGCATGGTCTGGAACACCGGTTCGATACCGCCCGCCATGAAGTAATGGAAAAACCGCGCGCCGCCGAGCGTGAACAGCGAAGCCGCCGCCCCCTGGCACAGCAGCATGACTCCCGCCCCGATGGCGGCGGGGATGACGATTTTCGCCGGCGACAGGCGGTCGCACAGCAGCCCCAGCATCGGGCCGGACAGGATCGCGGCGGCGGCCGTGGTCGCGCTGATCACGCCGGTCCACTTGGGCGCCCCGTCGATGCCGTTGATCTTCTCTACCAGCAGTGCGATATAGGGGCTCTCGAAGGATCGCGCCAGCCCGGTCAGCATCAACACGATCAGAATACTCCAGGTGAAGGTGCCGAAACGGGGAAGCAGCCGCCTTACCCGCGAAACCTTTTGCAGCCGTTCGCGGCGGCGGGTGTTCCGCTCATGAGTGCGCGGCACGAAGTTGTCTTCCACCAGGAAAAATACCATCACCAATGCGAGAAAAAGCATGAGCCCGCAGATGATGAACGACCACGTGTAACCCCATTTGCTGATGACAAATCCGCCGATCATGAAACCCATCATATTGCCGCTCCACCAGCCGGAGCTGAGGGTGCCGAGCGCGAAGCCGTGGCGGTGCTCCGGGGTGGTGCTGCAGATCAGCGTCTGTGCCGCGTTGATTGTCCCGGCAAACGCCCCCACGAAAAAGCGCAGGATCACCAGCATAAACGCCGCCGGCATCAGCGCCATCATAGGAATCAGGATCGCGCTGACCAGGTAGGCGCGCATCAGCATGATCTTGCGTCCATAGCGGTCGGCCAGCGAGCCCCAGACCGGCACGAACATCGCGATACCGAGCTGTCCGCTGAATGAAAACGCCGCCACCCACGCGCCGCGCACCGAAATATCGGTGATGTCGAACGCATCGCGGAGGTAAAGCGGAATATACGGCAGGATTGCTGCAAACGCCGCGGAGCATAAGATTTGCGAAAACCAGACAATAAACAGATTTCTGCGCCAACTGATCATAAAAAATTGGATAACCGTGATTGGAGGTTGATGCAACTCAATATAGTGTTGAATAAAGATTCATCAACCAGTTTGAGGCGATTTGTCATGAATAAAAATGAATATTTCTTGAAATCGCGTTTTGACGGGATATCTTTAGCATATCATTGCAAGGAGCGATATGAAACCGGTTACGTCGATCATGGTTGCCGAAGCTGCCGGGGTCTCACAGGCCACGGTCTCGCGTGTGCTGAACAACAGTCCGCAGGTCGATACCCACACCCGGCGCAAGGTGATCCGCATCGCGCGCGAACTGAATTATCCGCTGATTCCGCAGTCGAAGTCAAAAACAATCGGGATCATCATGACCCGTGAATCGCCGATCACCAGTTTCTACGCCATGACCGTATCCGCGCTCAAGGAGGCGGCATATTCGCGCAATTACCGCATGGAGATCATCTCAAACAACGACCTCGGGATGTTGAATACCCGGATCATCAGCGGCGCGATCGCCATTTCCAACGACGCCACGCTGAACAAGCGCTGGAGCGAAACCACCACCTTGCCGCTGGTGCGCTATGAATCGAAGAGTTCGCATCAGGACAATATTTATACGGTTTATACCGGCATGCAGGCGTTGATCAACGGAGCGATGAAACTGCTGACGGAGCACGGGCACCGGAATATCGCATTTCTGGGGACCAAGCGGAAAAATTATGACAATATGATCAATCCCACGTACAAATACTTCATCCGCGAAATGATCAATGCGGGGGAGAAGGAGCCCGAACGCTGGATATCGTTTGGCCATGATGAACCGCTGGACGAACGGCTGGAGCGTATTCTGGCGCTGAAGCCGACGGCGCTGATCATATTTCCGGGGGATCTGGCGATACAGATTTGCAGCAAGCTCAACCGCATGGGGATTCGGGTGCCCGGGGATATGTCGATCATAACGCGCGAATACAGGGATATATCGGAATACTGGTCGCCGCCGTTGACGACGATCTGTCCGGATTACGTTAAAATGAGCCATGCGGCGCTGGAATTGCTGGATAATCTGATTGCGGGACAGACGGGGCTGAAGGATATATCGATTCCGGGAACGCTGATGATCCGCGAATCGGTGGCGAAGCTTAAAAAAATGGAAAATGGAAAATGGAAAGTGGAAAATTAAAGAAATTCGCCACCGGGCGCTTGCCCGGACGGGACGCAGCGCCGGAACGCTGCCCGCCCCCAAGGCGGAACAAACTGTAAGCCGCGCAGCGGCGCTAAAGTAACACATTCCACTCGCCTGAAAGCGATATTGCGCTGAAAAGATAAAGCGGCAGCTATCTTTTCAACTCAATATTGAGCGAAAAGGCGATGACGGCTCCACCTTACCGCTCAATATTGAAAAATCTGCTTTGCGCTTTTTCAACCTCGCTCTCAGGTGAGTTGTGATATCTCAAAGTCGCGCCGCTATGCAGCTTATGATTTGTTTCGCCCTATAGGCGACCAGCGCTGTCCGCGCGCTGGACCGCGTCCGGGTAGCACCCGGTGGCGAATTTCTTTAATTTTCAATTCTCAATTCTCAATTCTCAATTTTTTTAAGCTCCGTTAGCGGATTATTCTTTTTCTTTTTTCTTTCTTAATTACTTCTTTTTTCAATTGGGGGTATTGACAAAATCACGGCTTGGTGGTAGTATATATGCAACCACTCAATGGTTTGATTGAGTTTTTAAAGGAAAAGACGCTACCACATGAGAACGGAAATCAACTACGCCGAGCTGAAACTCGATAAAGAATCACCGGAACCGCTGCACCTTCAGCTAAGCAAGGAACTGCATCGGCAAATCCGGCTGCTGCAGCCGAACAGCCGCGCAAACCTGCTGTCCGAACGCAAACTTTCCGATCTGCTGGTGCTGGACCGTTCAACCACCCACCGCGCCTATTCCGAACTGAAAAAAGCCGGACTTCTCTCGCAGGGTCCGAATAAAACATTGTGCGTGGCCGCCGACGCCCGCCAGAAGACCCGGCTGCCGTTCCCGAACATCGGGATCATCATCCCCGAGCGTTTCTCCGATTTCATCGACCGCAATTCACAAGTGCCCATGCTCTATATGCGCGGAATTTTTGACCGCGCCGCCGAGCTCAATATATCGACACTGATGGTTCAACTGCCGCCGTATGACGCCGATGAAAAACATATCCGGGATTTCCTGAGCACCGTGATCGGACGTTTGAGCGGAGTAATTCACCTGGGACACCGGAAAAGTCCAAACGATATGCCAATGCAGAGGTTGTTCAAGCACACGGAAGTGCCGCAGATTTTCATTTCCGGTTACCCGGAGTATCCGCATATCGGCGCGGTTTACGGGGATGTGGCGACCGGCGCGCAGTCGCTGTGCGAACAGCTCCGGGAAATGGGCCACAAAAGCGTGGGGATCGTCAGTTTTCTCGGCAATGCTTCCGCCCGGATGCACGATTCCATTTTCTGCTATGAATGTAGCGACCGCGTGAAAATCATGATGGATTATTTCAAGATATACGGATTCAACTGTCGCCCGGAGTGGCAATTGTACGACTGTGAGGCCCGGAAGCAGATCAAGGCGAAGTTGCAGGAACTGGATGAGCTGCCGACGGTTTTCTGGTGCATTAACGATGAGGCGGCGCGCATGACCATCGATGCACTGACCGAGCTCGGGGTGCGGGTGCCGGAGGATGTTTCGGTGGTGGGTTTCGACGGTGAAACCATGGCGGGAAAGTACGACGGGCTGACCACAATCAAACTGCCGTTTTATGCCATCGGCAGCAAGAGTGTCGACCTGCTGCATGAGTATTATGAAAATGGAATCAACGACCATAACCGGACGGTAAAACTGCCGACTTCATTGATACTGCGGAACAGCCTGATGCAGGCCGCCCGCAAGCCGGCTTCGGTCAACAAATCCAAACCATATTACAAAGAGAATTTACAACCAAAAGGAGCGTGAAAAATGAAACGGGAAAAGGCTTTTACACTTATCGAATTACTGGTAGTCATCGCGATTATAGCAATATTGGCGGCAATGCTGCTGCCGGCTTTGAATAAAGCGCGCGAAAAGGCCAAAACATCCAACTGCATGGGGAATCAGAAACAGGCCATACAGTTCTCCATGATGTATGTCGATGACAACAACGGAATCATGCCGAAATATTGGGATCATGACTATCCGTATACTTATGTGTTGTTCGGGCGGGAGTCGAGCTGGAGCAAGGTTCCGGCGGTAAAAAACAGTTTTAGCTGTCCGTCGCTTCCGTACAATGCTGCGGCCGGCGTATACCGTAACCAATTTGCCTGGGTCTACGGCATACCCGCCAGTACGGTTTCGATAAATTTCAAGGCCAAACAAAGCAGGGCGCCGTCGGAAAGTATGGTATTCGGGGATTCCTATTCCAATCCGAAGTTTGCGAGTACCGGTATTCTGACGCAAACATGCGGCGTTTACCTGGCATGGATTACGCCTACGGACTGTGGATTGCTGTACGCACGGCATCAGGGGGTTGCCAATATGGCGATGATGGACGGGCATGTGGAGGGGATAAGAGGACCGCGGATTATTGTGGATAAATACGCGATTTCCTACTCCGTTAACGGCCCGATTTTAACCCAGTGAAGAGGAGAAATCAATTATGAAGAGGAAAATTTCAGTTTTATTGTCTTGCATGATCGCGATGGCGATACAGGCCGTGGAGCCGGTAAAAGTCAACGAGAGCGATATTCTGCTGCTGGCGCATTTCAACAGTACCGTCAAGCCGGAAGTCGGCGTCAGCGAAGGGATGGTCAACCGCGGTTCCATCACCGCCGGCGAACTGGGAATGAAGTTTACGGACAGCATGCCGCGCGCCGAAGCGCTTGATTTGACGGCGACCGGTTCGGTGCTGGCCCTGCCGGGCAACGGCAACATCGACGTGAAACAGGGAACGATGCAATTCTGGTTCAAGCCGCGCTGGGCGAAAACCGGTTATAACCATTGCCGGATCTTCCAGTTCGGCAGCCCGGAGCAGCGCGGCGGAGTGAACTGGCAGGGACGTAATGCATTTTTCTTCCAGAAACCGGCGAAGGAAGAACGCGTGGTGCTGTCCCATAACGGCAAATCGGTTTCCAAAGAATTGCCGCACAGCCTCGATGCGTGGCACCAGATGGCGGCCACCTGGGATGCCGGACGGAAAACGTATGAACTCTATATTGACGGCGAATTGGTCGGGGCCCAGCCGTACACCTTGCCGGAGGGAGCACCTGCCGAGCTGCATTTCGGAGCGCCGGACGGCCATCGCGGGCAGGTTTATCTCGATGAATTGCGAATTCTCAAGCGCCCGCTGACGGCTGCCGAAATCAAACAGGACTATGAGGCCCAGAAGGACGGGTACGAATTTGCTTCGCCGGTCGCGACTGGCGGAACTTATCCGGTTTTCCAGCCGGTGCTGCCGGAAGCGGATGCCGCCGGGTCCGTGCTGCTGGATGTCGATTTGCCGGTTTTTCAGACTGCCGAAGCGGTGAAGCTCGACGGTAATCCGGACAAGGCCTGCTGGAAAAAAGCGCCGGCCCTGCCCGCTCTGGTGACCCGTGAAAATGCCGCACCGAAAGCCGCCAGCGAAATCAAACTGCTCTATGACCGGAACAACCTCTATATCATGGCCCGTTTCGCCGAGCCGCAGATGGACCGGCTGTCGGCCAGATACGACCAGCGCGACCTGGCGATCTACAGCGACGACTGCCTGGAATTCGTCATGCAGACACCGGGCAACCGCCATAATTTCTTTCATTTTGCCGTGAATGCGATCGGCTCGATCTACGATTCCCGCGACGGCCGGAAGAATTGGAACGCGGCCAATGCCGTGGTGAAAAATATCCGCGGCGCCGATTTCTGGACGGTGGAAATGCAGATCCCGTTCAAGGACCTGGGAATTGTGACGCCGCAGCCCGGTGAAAACTGGGGTGCGCGCTTTTGTCGCGAGCGCCATGGTGCGGAGGTAAAGGAAGTGGCCTCCATTCCGCGAATGGAAGCGCGCGGATCGCTTTCCAGCAAGGCGTTTCTGGGAAAACTCCGTTTCATGGGCAGGCTCGACGGCAAAACCGCGCTGGAGTGTTCTGCGACCGCGGAGAAATTCATGCCGGGCAGTAACCCGGTATCGCTCAAAGCCAAAGACCTGAGCGGAAAAAATGCGGAGTATGCGGTAACGGTGATAAAATACGGCCGTCAGAGCGAAATTCTCGGGCGCGAAGAATCCAAGCTGAGCGTGACCGGCGGCGGCACAGCGGAATTGCCGCTGGCGATTAAGGTGGATAACGATGAAACCGAGCGGGTGGTGATCAGTATTGCCGATGCCGCGGGGGACACCGTTTACAGCCGTATCCTGGAGCGTGGCTACAAGGCGGTGGAGCCGTCGATCCGCCAGGCGGCGGCGACGCTGGTGCGGTATCAGGAAAACGCGGCGATTTTCAAATCATACCGGCATCCACTGTACATCAGCGTGGTGGAATCGGTCGACTTGCTGGCTAAAGAATTGCAGGCCTATCAGGAGAAGCTCGACCAGGCGCTGAACGCGGGTCAAACTGTGTCCGACGCGGATTATGAGCATATCTCCGCGATGGTGAATGGGTTCAACCGCTGGCTGGAAGGGCGGCGCTACCTGGTATGGCAGACTTCGCCGTGGGAAATCGGCTCACCGGACGCGATCGCACCGATGGATTACAGTGAAAAAACACTGCTGAAATTCAACCAGGCGGGCAACGAGCACGAGGCGGTGTGCCTGGTGATTTCGGGGCTGCTTTGCGATAAACGGATGGATCTGCGTTTGTTCCCGGAGCCGATCAAGCAGGGCGAGAAGTTTATTTCCAGCGATAATTTCCGGATTTACACCGAAGAATTCGTCGATCACCTGGGTACGCGGATTTCCGCGCCGCTGGTTCAAGCGCCGGGGAACATCATCACGGTCACGCCGGGGCATTCGCTGCGGGTCTGGGTGATATTCGACTCCAAGGGGGTGGAACCGGGAAATTATGCGGGCGTCATCAAGGTCAAACCGCTGTATGATTATTCGCTGGCTACCCGGGAACTGCCGGTGTCTCTGCGGATTTTCAATTTCGCCCTGCCGGAAACGCGCGACTGGCCGCTGGACTGTTTTTTCTGGACCGGACAGTTCACCCCGCTGTACGAACCCGCCATGGTGCAGCTCGCGCACGATTACCATATCAAATGGGTCATGACCGAGTCCCATAATTACCGAAATGGATTTGTCAATGACCGTACCTGGATGGGAGCCAAAAAGAATGAGCTGGGATACGATCCGGAGCTTGTAAAAACGGCAAACCAGGAATTTTTCCGGCTGGCGAAAGAACTGGGCATGCGGATTGTTTTCGCCTGGGGAACCGGGCCGGATGTACAGTGGCACCAGCTGATGTCGGACCGGTTGAAGGCGATGGGCTTCGGCTACAGCGATTTCATTTTCCACGGTGCGCTGAGGGATGAGTTCCATGCGGCCGATATTCCGAAACATGCCGAATTGCGCAAACAGTTGAAGGCGGCCGACCCGAACTGGCAGTTCATGGCGACATACCTGACCACGCCCCCGCCGTCAGGCGCCACGCTGCAGCAGATCGAAGAAGCCGGACTGCCGGATTTCTTCAAGGTCTGGAGCGTGATCAGCGGCCGTATCTTCAACGACAAGCAGGGACCGGAAACGCTTGCCATGCTGCGGAAACACGGCTGCAAAATCTGGGCGTACCGCTGTTCCTATAATATGCAGACTGCGGATATCATGGATTATTACCGCTTCTTCCCGTGGGAAGGGTATCTGCGCGGACTGGACGGTGTGGCATACTGGACATTTTACAGTGCCAAAGGCGACGGCTTCGATAACCGCGACGGCTACGACGACGGCATCGCCTGGCGCGGCGTCGACAAGAAACCGATCCCGACCAAGCGCCTTGAAATCGTCCGCGAGGGCCTCGAAGACGTCGCCTACATGGATCTCCTGAAAAAGCGCCTCGACACCGCCGCCGCGAAAAATCCCGGCAAGGATTACGCGGCGTACCGCAAGCTCATCACCGAGCGCCCGCGGCAGATCATGCAGAACCGCAGCCAGGAGGAACTGGACGCCTGGCGGCTGGAAATTCTCGAAGCCATCGAACAACTCGGGCGGGAGCACTGAATGGCAGGTGAAGTAAAAATCAGCGCTGACTTTCCCGGCGGCAATATCGTGGTCCGGAAGATTGACGGCAGAAAAATCGAACTGTCGCCGGACCTGCGCGATACCTCCACCAAATGGTTTTACTGGTACTTCGAAGCGGAATTCAATGCGCCGGGCGAGTATGAGTTTACGTTCAACATCAATTCGATCGGTACGCAGGGCCCGGCAGTCAGCCTTGACGGCGGCGAAACATGGCAATGGGGCGGCGGCCGGCTGGAAGGCGTCGAGGGATTCCGTTACGTCCACGACGGCAAGGTAAGTAAGGTGCGTTTCTGCTTTGGGATTCCCTATCTGCAGAAAAACTGGGAGCAACTCAAACTGCCCGTGACCGAACTTTGCAAGAGCCGCGAAGGGCGTTCGGTGGAGCTGTTCACCCACGGCGACGGCACAAAACACACGTATTTCCTTTCCGCACGGCGGCACTGCTGCGAAATGGCGGCCAACTACGTGCTGGAAGGCTTGATTAAAGCGGCCCAGCAGGACCCGAACCAGGATTTCAAACTGCTGGTCGTGCCGTTCGTCGACAAGGACGGCGTGGAAAACGGCGACCAGGGCAAGAACCGCAAGCCGCACGACCACAACCGCGATTACAACGAAGTTCCGATTTACCCCGAGACCAAAGCGATCATGGCATTGGTCGAACGCGAGAAGCCCGGGGTAATTCTGGACATCCATTGTCCGTGGTTGCGCGACGATGCAATTTATATGGTCGGGGCCGAGTCCAAGGACGTCATGAAGCGGGTCGACCGCTTCGCCGGAATTCTGGAGGTGGAATCGAAACAGAGCGTTCCATATTACACCTCGGATAATATTCCATTCGGCACGGCCTGGAACACCAACGCCAACCAGGCGGCCGGCAAAAACTTCAGCCGCTGGGGCAACGAACGCCCGTGGGCCCCGCTGTGCGCTTCGGTCGAAATTCCATATGCTAACGCCCGCGACGTCGTGTGGACCCCGGATCTATGGCGCAAGTTCGGCGCCACGCTGTGGCAGTCGCTGAGAAAATACGGCGACTGAAGACTCATTTGTTTCTGGCGCAGCTGCGCCAGGCGGGGTAGCCGAACCACTGGCAATAGTCCGCAAACTTTTTCGCCTGGTACATGACGAGGTAGCGACGGGGATTGTACCAGGCGAACGCTTTTGTCGCTACCCTGGTGCCGTTGGCGGCAAAGCGGGCGTTTGAGACGTTGAAGCTGTGCGAGGTACCGTCGGACTCGTGGTACTCCACGTCGTGGATAACGGCCACCACTTCCAGCGAGGGGTTCAGCGAGTTAATGAATTTGCGCAGCGTGAAGGGCAGGAATTCCGCGCCGATGCCGTTGCAGATCCGCGTCAGTTCGTAAT
>JBEBRW010000065.1:0-28413 GCA_040394635.1 Victivallis vadensis
TTGTTATGAAAAAGGTTATGATGGTTTTCGGTATTTCGATGCTCCTTTCGGCATCTGCGTTCGCGGATTTCCAGGGCATGCTCAACTGGTTCCAGGGGCCCCGCAAGGACATCCGGTCAATTATCATTACATCCAACTACGTCAAGTCGCGCATGCTGGCCGACCTGATTCAGGCCGAGTCCCGCCAGCCCTATGTGCTGTTGCCGGCCGAGACCGAGAAAAACCGGAAAATCTTTTTCTGCCCGGTCAATAAAAAACATCCGGCCTTCGAGCTGACCGAAAACAATGTGGCCCGTTTCATCAACTTCGCCAATCCGCAGAAAGTGTATGTGGTCGGCGGAACCCAGTACGTGCCGCAGCGCTACCTCGATCAGATCGATCCCAAAATCCAGATCATCATCGTTCCGGTCAAGGATTGGGAAGCTGCCGCCCGCAGCCTCGGCGATATGATGAACCTGCCGAACCTCTCCGCCGACTTCAATGTGCTCAACCACCAGGTTGACCGCGGTCTCTATGTTCCCGGCAAGGCCACCAACAACACTGCCGAACCGGACCAGGTCGAAATCGAAGATACCGACACCACCGGCTATGAAACCCCGGCCGCACCGGTCGTGATCGACAATTCGCCCGTGACCAAACGCGTCGTCCCGGTTGAAGAAGAACCTGCGTCGACCCAGCCCGTGGTCACCCCGAAGACCGAAGTCAAAGCCGATGCCGTCAAGGTTGAAGATAAAAAAGCCGACGCCATCAAACCGGTCGTCAAGGCCGAAGCCCCCAAAGCCGAAGCCAAACCTGAAGTCAAGGACGAAAAGAATACCACCACCCTGAGCTACTACGTTCATGAAGAAGGATTCAAGCCCGAAGCCAAGGTCGAAAAGAAGGCCGATGCCGCCAAGCCTGCGGACAAAAAGCCTGTTGACGACGACAAAGACGAAGACAAGTAAGCAACCACAAAGCGCGGGAACATTATGATCAATTTCTTCCAGATCGCCCGAAATACGTTCCGGGAATCGATTCGTGAACCGATATTCTTTATTCTGTTGTTAACCGCGCTGGTGTTGATCGGACTCTTTCCGTTCGCTTCCATGTTTGTATTTTCCGAACAGATGAAACTGGTGGTCGACAGCTCCATGGCGACCTCGATGGTTTTCGGTCTGTTCGCCGCCATCCTCTGCGCCAGTCACACGGTGTCGCGCGAAATGCGCAATGGCACCGTACTGCTGCTGATGTCCAAACCGGTCAAGCGCTGGAGCTTCATCATGGCGAAAATCTGCGGCATCATGAGCGCCTCGCTGCTGTTTATGCTCCTGTGCAATGTCGCCACGGTGATCTCGGTTTATATCGCCAAGGACCAGTTCCGGCTGGACTTCGGCGCGTTCTACACGTATTACATCATCCTGATCCTCTGCTCGGTTTTCGGCATGATCATGAATTACCTGAAGGGACACACGTTCCCCTCGGTCAGCTTCACGGCGCTGCTGATTACGCTGCCGCTCATGATGATCGCCCTGATCATCTGGGCCGAGCACCCCGAAATCGATATGATCAACCTGTACAAGGCGTTGACCCTGCTCTTTTTCAGCATCGCGATCATGGCCACGCTGACGGTGGTCTTTTCCACTCGGCTCGACATGGTGCCGAACCTGGTGGTCTGCTCGATCATCTTTTTCCTCGGTATGATTTCCAGTTACCTTTTCGGCGGGGAAGCGTCTTCGCCGATTACGGCGATTTTCTCCTATGTGCTGTACGCCCTGCTGCCGAACTGGCAGTTCTTCTGGATGGCGGACGCGCTGGCGGGCAACATGGCCATTCCGGTCGGCTACATTTTCGAAGCCGGTCTTTATGCGGTCTGCTATATTATTCTCTGCAGCGTCTGGGCCGTCACGCTTTTCATGAACTGCGAGCTCGCCAAAGAATCGCGTTAAATTATGGCTCTGCTGGAAGTAAACAACCTCAAGGTCTGGTATCCAGTAAAAAACGGCTGGTTCAAGCCGAAAAGTTTCGTTCGCGCCGTCAACGGTGTTTCATTCAGCCTTGAAGCCGGAGAAACCCTTGGGCTGGTCGGCGAGAGCGGCTGCGGCAAATCCACCCTCGGGCGAACTCTTGTCCGCCTCGAAAATCCCGTCAGCGGCGATTTCCGGCTGGACGGCGTGGACATCGGCAGGCTGAAGGGCAGCGAACTGCGCCGCGCCCGCAAAGACTTCCAGATGATCTTTCAGGACCCCTACGGCTCATTGAATCCGCGCATGACGATCTACCGCGCGCTGGATGAAGTCCTGCAGCTGCACAGCGACGCCGGACGCGACGGGCGCCGCGCCCGGGTGGGCGAACTGCTCGAAATGGTCGGGCTCAGCGCCTCGCAGATGAACCGCTACCCGCACCAGTTCAGCGGCGGCCAGCGCCAGCGCATCGGCATCGCCCGGGCCCTGGCGGTCAATCCGCGCCTCATCGTGGCGGATGAACCGGTATCGGCACTGGACGTCAGCGTACAGGCACAGATCATCAATCTGTTGCAGGATATTCAGCGCAATACCGGCATCTCATTTCTTTTCATCGCCCACGACCTCGCGGTGGTGGAGCACATCAGCCGCCGGATCATGGTCATGTACCTGGGCAAAATCGTCGAAAGCGGCCCCGCCCGCGAGGTTTGCTCCCGCCCGCTTCATCCGTACACCAAGGCCCTGCTCTCGGCTGTGCCGACCCTGGACAAAACCGGCCGCCGCCGGATCATCCTGCCGGGCGACGTCCCCTCGCCGATCAATCCGCCCTCCGGCTGCCCTTTTCACCCCCGCTGCCCGATCGCCCGCCCCGAGTGCTCGGCTTCCGAACCGCAGTTGCAGGTGCACGGCGACAAAACCGCCGGGCATTCCGCGGCGTGCTTTTTTTGCTGATTTTCGCGATTCCACTGTGGCAAACTCACCGGTTTGTTGTATTGTATGAAGTGACTCAATAATCCGGAGATTTTATATGAGACGTTTTCTGACGATTTTTGCGGCCCTGATTTTTGCCGGCGGCTGCGGACTTTTTGATAATACCCAGCAGGTCAAAGTCGGTGTCAACATCCCCCTCAGCGGCGTCTATGAAACTTACGGGAAACGCCTCCTCGCCGGAATCCAGCTCAAATGCGATGAGCTCAACGCCGACGGCGGCATCGACGGCAAAATCATCAAACTGGTCATCCGCGACAACGCCAGTACCCCGCTCGGCACCGCCGAAGTGGCAAAGACTCTCGCCACTTGGGACAATGTCCCGGTGATCATCGGCGCCTACAGCTCAATCAACACGTTTGCCCTGCGCCCCGAGGCCCTGGAATACAAAATCCCGGTCATCACCCCCACCGGCACCGCCGACGTGCTGACCCGGAACAACGACTATATCTTCCGCACCAGCTTCTCCGACTCCGTTCAGGGCAAAGCGCTCGGGTTGTACGCCTATCACCGCGCCGGACTGCGCCGCCTGGCCATACTGGTCGACGCCGATGAAGACGGCACCCAGAGCCGCAACCTCGGTTTCGCCGCCAAACACGCCTTCGTCTCCTGCGGCGGCACCGTGCCCGTTTATGAAGGCTATTACTCGCGCGACGCCTCCTTTACCCGTCAGATCGACCGCATCCTCGAAGCCAATGTCGACGGCGTATGCCTGCCGCCCACCTTCGCCTCCGACGCCGCCCGCTTCATCAAAGAAGCCCGCATGAGCGGTTTCCACGGCGTGATTTTCGGCGGCGACAGCTGGGACGAAGAGGAAATTTACCAGAACTGCGGCCCGAATCCCGGCAAAACCTTTTATTTCGGCATGTTCGCGGCGGATTATCACCGCCCCGATATTCAGGCCTTTGTCAGCGAGATCATGAAGCGTACCGGACGAGTTCCCGCCACCTGCGAAGCTCAGGGCTATGACACCATGGGCATCGTGGCCGAGGCCCTGCGTCAGGGCGAGGACCGCCCGGCCGTGCAGAAAGCGCTGGCCGAAACCCGGAACTACCCCGGCGTCGGCGGCGCCATCAGCATCCTGCCGGACCGCAATACCGACAAATATATTTTCGTCAAGGAAATTGTCGGCAACCGCGACGGAAACAGTGCCAAGCTCATCGCAATCATCAGTCCATATGATGTAAGGAAAATATACGATGTATCGAATTAAAAAAGTCAGCCAGGCCCCCGCACTCGACGGCGCCTGGGATTCGCCCGGCTGGGTTCAGGCCGAGATTCTCGAAATCGCCTGCGTCCGCCCCGAAAGCTCCGACCATCACCCGAAAACCCGCTGCAAGCTCGTCCACGACGGCCGCAATATTTACGGCATGTACAAAGTAGAGGACCGCTATGTGCGCTGCGTGGCGGAGAATTACAATGATTCCGTCTGTACCGACAGTTGCGTGGAATTTTTCGTCGAGCCGCCCGGCGGCCACGGCTATTTGAACTTCGAATTCAGTGGCAACGGCGTGTTGTTGCTGTATCATGTCCGCGACCCCCAGCGTCTGGAAAAGGGCTTCAAGGACTTCAATCCGGTCTCCAAAGACGACGCTTCCGGCGTCCGCACCGCCAGCACCCTGCCCCGCAAGGTCGAGCCGGAAATCACCGAGCCGCTCACCTGGCACCTCGCGTTCCAGGTTCCGGTATCGCTTTTCGAGAGCCAGATGAAGTGCAGTTACGGCGATTTGAGCGGCCAGCAATGGCGCGCCAATTTCTACAAATGCGGCGACAAAACCTCGCACCCGCACTGGATCAGCTACCTGCCGGTCAGCGCGCTGAACTTCCACCTGCCGCAGTGCTTCGGCCCGATCGAGTTCGAATAAATGATCTATACCGTCAAAAAATGCAAGGCGGCGCCGGATCTGAGCGCCGCATGGGATTCCCCGGATTGGAACCGGGCCGAAACCGCCCTCGTCGGAAATATCGTCGATGGTGAGGTGTACATGCACATGCCCCGGACGCAATGCCGGTTGTTGCACGACGACGCCAATATTTACGGCTTGTTCCAAGTCGAGGACCGTCATGTCCGCTGCATCACCACCGAATACAACGACCAGGTCTGCCGCGACAGCTGCGTGGAGTTTTTCGTCGAGCCGCCCGGCGGCCGCGGCTACTTCAACTTCGAGTTCAGCGGCAACGGCAACAAACTGCTTTATCATATCCGCGCGGCCTCGCTGGAAAAAGGCATCAGCGACTACAACCCGGTAACCGAGCAGGACGTCGCCGATCTGGAGATATTCCATACCCTGCCCGCCATTGTCGAGCCGCCCACGGCGGAACCGGTCACCTGGCGTCTCGGATTCAAAATCCCGCTCGCGCTCTTTGCCCGGCAAACCGGCGAAACGCCGTCCTTCGCCCAAAACTGGCGCGGCAACTTCTACAAATGCGGCGGCGACCCGAACTACAAACACTACCTCAGCTGGGCCCCGCTGACCGTCCGTAATTTCCACCAGCCGGACAAATTCGCCGCCATCACATTCGAAGCTTAATAATAGATCGCGATGGCGGCGGCGTATTGGCAGTCTTTGGCCAGGACTGCGCCGTGGGGGATCTGGGCATCCAGATACAGGGTATCGCCTTTTTTCATGCGGCGGGTATTTTCCGCGCTGCCGATGTGGTAGTCGAGTTCACCTTCGAGCACGATAAAAAATTCCTGACTGTCGTGCTGCATCAGCTCGCGTTCCTTGTCGCAGGGGTGATATTCGATGTAAAACGGATTCATCTTGCGGTCGGTTTTGTTGAAGGCCAGCGCGAAATATTTCATTCCGAATTCAGTGCCCTGATTGCGATCGATGAACTCGCCTTCGTCGATCCGCCCGAAAACGTATTCCGGCGAAGCGTTTTCGCTGCGGAAAAGCTCGATCAGCTCCACCCCTAGCGCCGCCGCCACCAGATTCAGCGCCCGCAGCGACGCCTTGGTGCGGAAGTTTTCCACCCGCGAGATATACCCCTTGCTCAAGCTGCTGCGCGCGGCGAGCTGGTCCACGGTCAATCCCTGCTGCAGCCGCAGCAAGCGGATTTTTTGTGCTACATTTACCAGGTCCATATTATCCGAGCTCCACGGCGATACCGGCGGCGCGGTTGGTGGTGATCGAATCAACTCCGATATCCATCGCACGCTTTGCGTGCCAGCGGTCATCCACCGTCCAGATGTGGAAAGATTTGTTCACGGCGTGAACCGCGTCCACATAAGCCTTGTCGATTTTGTCCGTGAAATGAATATCGACGCCGTCGACGCCCAGCTCAATCAATTTCTGCGGCAGCCCTTCCGTATAATAGCACAGCCAATAGGCCCGGTGCGCCGGAAAAAGCTTTTTCACCGCGCTGATCGTAGCCTCGTCGAATGCGATAAAGGTCAACTGCTCCGGGCGTTTTCCGGCCTTGGCGAAAACATCTTTCAGGGCTTCAACGATCGGCCCGACGCTTTTCAGTTCGATGTAAATTTCGCCGTAATCGGGCATCTGCGCCAGCACTTCGTCCAGCGTCGGCACGCGGGTATAGCGCCACTCCTCACCCTTCCACAGCCCCGCGTCATAGCGCTTGATCTCGGCCAGCGTCAACTCTGCGATTTCTCCCTCGACGCCGGTCATGCGCCGGGTGTTGGTGTCGTGCATGCAAATGATGTGTCCATCCTTGCTCAGGTGAAAATCGCCCTCGATAGCCTTGGCCCCGCGCGTCCATGCCAGCCCAAATGCTTCCAGTGTATTCTCCGGAGCCATGATCGACTCCCCGCGGTGCGCCACTAATTTTACGCTCATAATTTCACCTTATTTATCGGAATTGCTTGAAAAGATAACATTGATGGCGGTATTGTCGAAGTTACCGATCAGGACCTCTTCGCATTTCACCGGGGTTTTGACCCGAAGCTTGTAGAGCTCGTTCAGCAACTTTGCGGCCAGGCGGCGCGGCAGCGGCTGGTCGGTACGCACCGGGATGAACGGCATCAGTTCGGAATCTGTGCGCACCACCGCCGTCACGATCCGCCGCGGGTCGGTCAGCTCGTTCTGAGCGTAAACCACACCGCGCGGGCACTTGTTGCCGGTAATGTGCCACGCACCTTTTTCGTCCTGGTCGGCCTCGAGGTGACAGCCGATCGGACATGAGAGACAGATCAGTTGTTTTTTCATCGCAGTTCATCCCATGGTATCGCCACCTGGGCGTTGTTGTTGATAATCGCGTCGAGGTGGAGCAGCAGCGCGAAATCGCGCAGGTCGGCCTTGCCCTCTTTCCCCAGAATCCGCAAAGCGTTGGCCACGCGGGTGATGATCACCACCGACTCCAGCGTCACCCCCTTCAGCTCCTCGCGCGCCTCGGTGTAACTGTAGCCCTTGCCCAGCAGATACCCGAGCTTGCGGGTCCGTCCGCCGAAAATCGTCACAAAAAGATCGCCCGCGCCGGGAATTCCCGCCGCCAGGTCGGCGTTGCCGCCGAGAAGCCGCACCACCCGGGTCATTTCGCGCAGGCTCTGGCCGAAGAGCGCCGCCTGCGGATTATACATATAAGCGTCCGCGCCTTCCAGTTTTTCGGCCAGCCCAATGGCGATCGATACGGCCACCGCGAACGCGTTTTTCATCGCCACGCACCCCTCGACGCCGAGGATGTCGGTGCTGGTGGTGATGTGGTAATAACTCGTCCCCAGGAGCTTTTTCATCCACTTAAGTTCATCAAGATTTTCGCCGCAGAAATACACCATGGTCTGGTGACGGTCCGCCAGCTCGTACGACGTGCACGGCCCGCCGATGGCGTTGAACGAGCGGTCCGGGCGGCGCGCTTTCAGGTAATGCGGATACGTCAGCAGCGAGCCGTCCGGGTTATTGATCAGCCCCTTGGTCACGGAGAGCACCGGCACGGCGGGCAGCTGCGGCAGCATGGTTTCCGCAAACCACTCCACCCCGAAGCTGCTGACGCCGTTGATGACCAACTCGCAGCCTTTCAGCGCCTCGGCCACATCCTCGATCTGGTAGTACTTGATGCCGTCCGGCAACTGCCGTTTCATCGTGATATGATAACCGTTCTTCGCGGCACTGTCGATGATCTCGCGGTCAAGCGGCGTGCCGACCAGCCGCACTTCGTGTCCGTTATCGCGTGCGGGGCAGCTCATGGCCGACCCCATCATTCCTGCTCCGACTATGGTAATAATCGCCATATTTTCAATCCTTGTGTTGTAAATTAAACATCAGTTCGCCCTCGCCGGCTTCCAGCTCCACAATCAGCATTTCCGCCGGGCGGACAAATTTCAGATCTTTGCTCCAGACCACCTGACCGCCCTGCTCGGCCGTCAGTACAGCATTGTCGCTGACGATCAACGGACGGAACGAAAATTCCGTTTTCACGCTCGGGCTGAAATAGTTCGGGATCGCATATTTCAAGTTCGCCCCCGCGCTCACGCCGTATTTGGAAGGGGTGATTTCCCCCTGCAGGTACTTGATGACCGACTGCGCGGCGCGCGTCGCTTCCTCGGACACAAAGTCCACCAGGTCATGCACATGCAACACGTTGCCTCCGGCAAATACGCCCGGTACGTTGGTTTGCAGGTTTTCATCCACCACCGCCCCGCCGGTCGCCGGGTTCAGTTCGACCCCGAGCCGGCGCGACAATTCATTTTCCGGCAGCAATCCCACCGAAAAAAGCACCGTATCGCAATCGAGGCTGAATTTCTTATCCAGCTGCGGTATCCCGTCCTTCAACGGCGCGACTTCCACGCGTTCAACACGCTCGTTGCCGATGATGTTGCACACCGTATGCTCCAGGTACAACGGAATATCGAAATCGTTCAGACACTGCACCACGTTGCGGGTCAGTCCGGAGGGATACGGCATGATCTCGACCACCGCCTTGACCTCGATGCCGCTCCAGGTCAGCCGCCGCGCCATGATCAGCCCGATGTCACCGGAACCCACGATCACCGCGCTGCTTCCCGGCAGCATGCCCTCGATATTCAGCAGACGCTGCGCGGCGCCGGCGGTGAAAATCCCGGCCGGGCGGCCCCCCGGCGTGGCAATATTGCCCCGGTTGCGCTCGCGGCAGCCCATCGCCAGCATAATCGCCCGGGCCCTGATCCGGCTCACGCCGTCCTCGGGCGACAACACCAGCAGCTCAAACGTGCCGTCCGGCAGTTTATCCACCGACGACACCGTCGAATTCAGCTTGAAGACCACTCCGGCCTCTTCCGCCTGTGCCGCCACCCGTGTCGCATACTCCGGCCCGGTCAACTCTTCCTTGAAATACCGCACCCCGAAACCGTTATGAATGCACTGCCGCAGGATGCCGCCGGCCAGTTGGTCGCGGTCAATCACCACCGTGGCAAGCTTGCCGCGGGCGCATTCCGCACCGGCCGCCAGCCCTGCGGCTCCGGCTCCGATCACGGCTACATCATAATTTATCTCATTGATCATTTTACTTCCACGCTCCCCAGTTTGGCGGCCAGCAGACGGCTTTTGCCGCCTTTCTTGGTCAGTTCCTCCATCGGAATGCCGGTCTCGCGGCTGATAATCATCATGATCCGCGACGAACAGAACCCGCCCTGGCAGCGCCCCATCCCGGCCCGGGTGTAGAATTTGATACCGTCCAGCGTCGTATGGCCGTGACGGATCGCCTCGATGATTTCCGCCTCGGAAATGTTCTCGCAACGGCAGATCACATGCGTCCAGCGCGGGTCCTCCTCGTGCAGCTTCGCCAGCGTGTCCGGGGTTTCGTTGCGAATTTCATGGCGGTGCGGCAGCGTATGGTCGCTGCCCGATTTTTCCACCAGCTGCAAGCCTGCCGTTTTCAGGATATCCTTCACATAAACCCCGATCGCGGGCGACGCCGTCAAACCGGGAGACTGAATTCCCGCCACCTGCACGAAATTCGGCACTTTTTTCGAAAGCTCGATATAGAAATCCTCCGATTTCAGCACCGGCCGCAGCCCGGCAAATGAGGTGATAATATCGCGGGCGGAAATGCCCTCGACCATCTGCCGCACCTGCGCCACAATCTGCTTCATACGGTCGGCACTGGTCGAGAGGTCGTCTTTGTGCTCGGTGATTTCGGCGGTGGGCCCGATCATCGTCGTGCCTTCGGCGGTGGGGATGACCAGTACACCTTTCGAAGTTTTGGTCGGTACGGGAAAAATAACCCGTTTGGGTCGCGCCGGACTTTCGCGGTCCAGCAGATATTCCTCGCCCTTGCGCGGGATGATTTCATAGTCCTCGGCACCGCAGTTGCGCGAAACTTCATCGGCGAAAAGCCCGGCGGCATTCACCACATAGCGCGCCTCGACGGCCTCGCCGGTGTCGGATGTCAGAACCCAGTTCTTGCCGTTGAATTCCCCTTTATCGGCTTTGAAATTGCAATGCAGCTCCAGCCCGTTTTTCCGCGCCGACTCCACCATGCTGAACACGTAGCGATACGGTTCGATGGTGCCGCCGTTCGGGGCGAAAAAACCGCCCACCACCTCATGGCTCAGCTTCGGTTCGAGCTGCAGCAGACGGTCGCGACCGCACATTTCCAGGTTGCGGACGCCGTTGGCCACACCCTGCGAATAGAGCTTGTGCACCGTCACCATTTCCTCCGGCGAAAACGCCACCACCAGGATGCCGTCGCGCCGGAACGGAAACCCCAGCTCGTACTGGAGCTTTTCGAACATCAGATTGCCGTGGACCTCCAGCCGCGCCTTCAGCGTGCTGATGGGATGGTGGAAGCCGCCGTGAATGATCCCGGAGTTGGCCTTGGAGACGCCGAACCCGACATCCGCGCATTTTTCCAGCAGGGCCACTTTCAGCTCGTAATGCGACAGCTGCCACGCCGCCGCCACGCCCGAAACCCCTGCCCCGATTACCGCTACATCGTACATGACTACCCTCGTGTTTACTATTTTGTTTACTAAATATAAACTTGATTGAAAAATAATCAAGACCAAAATGGGAAATTTTTGACAAAGGGTATTCACCATGCTATCTTTATGTCATGAAGAGCAAGAATACAATCTGGACCATCGGGCACTCCACCCATACGCTTGAGGAATTTGTCGCCATGCTGCATTCCTTCAAGATCGAACTGGTGGCCGACATCCGCAGCCTGCCGGGTTCGCGGAAGTTTCCGCAATTCGACCGCGAAAACCTGGAGCAATCCCTGCCCGCAAACGGCATCGGATACCGCCTGATCCCCGAGCTCGGCGGACGGCGCAAGGTCCTGAAGGATTCCCCGAATACCGCCTGGCGGCACCCCGCCTTCCGCGGCTACGCCGACTACATGGAAACGCCCGGTTTCCTCGACGGAATCGCCATTCTGACCGGATTGGCCACGGAAAAACGCACCGCGCTCATGTGCGCCGAGGCGGTCTGGTGGCGCTGTCACCGCTCCATGGTTTCCGACTACCTGAAGTCGAACGGCTGGACCGTGCTGCATATCATGGCCGAGGGCAAGGAAGAAGAACACCCCTACACCGGCGCCGCCCGGATTGTCGGCGGCAAGCTCAGTTACAGGGGTGTTTCTCAGGGGAATTTATTATAACTCGATGGTCTGCGGTCCGGCCTGATAGGCCAGTTCCGAAGTCGTGCCGTTGCGGAAAACCAGCATTTTGCCGGGCTCGCAGCCCTGCACTTTGACGGTTTTGCCATCCAGTTTTTCGATATCGGCCGGGGCCATGACCGCCGTTTCGCCGCTGATCGTCAGCGAGGCGATTTCACCCTCGGACACGGTGATCGCGTACTCGTTTTTGCCGAGCAGCAGCGTCACCTTGGCGTCTGCGCGGTCCCACCAGCGGATGTTCAGGAAATAAATTACCCGGCTGCCGTCCTCGCAATCATACGCCGCGAAGTTGATATCCTCGTTGGCGCGAATCCAGCCTTTGGCACGCTCATGTTGTTCGGTTTTCTCGGCGGCCAACTGCATTTCCTGCTCGTATTCGCTGCGGATGGCGGCATTGGCCGGGTAGCGGTCGTCGGCGAAATAAACCACGCGTCCACCGCCGACTTCGCGCCGGACGACGCCCGAAGCGGTGCGCCAGCCCTTGCCCAGCAACGCATCGAGTACCGCGTCCTCGGGCAACTTCGACGGCTGATTATGGTCGAGGCCGGTCGAAAGATGCGGCTTCGAGAGAATCAGCGTGCCGCCGTTTTCCACGAAGGCCAGCATTTTCGCCCCGTCGCCGAGCTCATACGTGTGCCAGCCCATGAAGATCAGCACCTGATAACGCTGGAAATCCGCCTCGAACGGTGCCAGGTCCACCGGACCGTATGGCGTACCGGTATACCAGCCCTGCGGCTTCGCCGGGCACGGATAAACATAGATACCGCCGAATTTGCTGCGCGGATAAAATACCCGGAGCAAATCGAAACTTTCTTCCGCCTCGCCAAACGTCCAGCACTCCCCTTCCCGCTGCCAGACATTGCCGCGGGTGAAGCAGCACCAGCCGTCGTAGCGCCCCTGCACGGCGGCCACCGGCACGTGCATTTTGCCGCGCCGCCGGTGGGTCTGCATGTAGCGCCGGAACCGTGTGTGAGCCTCCAGGTGCCGCAAACAGTTTTCGCTGAAGCGGTCATAGTCGGCGAAATAATTCTCCATCCGCCACAACCCTTCCTCGATATTCAGCTCGGTCACGCCCTGCAGGTAACAGGTCGCCAGCGACATCCAGTAGCGCTCGGCGTGCTCCGGCGTATTGTGCGGGCCCGAGCTCCACTGAGTCGCCAGGTGCGCCCCGTACTGATCGGTACCGTAGGCCCGCGATGCTCCGCGCAGCGATGCCAGGATCACTTCCTCCGGCCCGTACATCTGCTCGGCCGAACAGAAGCTGTAACCGGCCTGAAAAAAGTAGCGGAACAGCGTCGAGGGTCCCGAGTGACGCGTCGACACGCCGCCGCGCGCGTCGGCAAAATTGTACACCAGATCCTCGGCGGCTTCCTTCATATTCTTCGCCTTGGTCGGGTCAAAAAACCACCAGGCGCGGTTGCCGTTACGCTTCGGGCGGACGTGCGGCTGGATGCCGCCCTGATTCACGCCGCGCGCCAACAGGTCGGCATGAGGATCGTTGAGATCTCCGGTACCCCACAGCTTGTTGTTCCAATAATAGAACGCACCGTCGTTTTCGTGCGCCTGTCGCCCGCGGTAGCACGGCCCGGCCACCAGCGAATCCGGCGGATTGGCAAACATGCCGGGCAGCTCGCGGCCGTCGACCATGACCACATAGGCCATACCGAGCTGATTCAGCACCGGGATAATGGTTTTCCAGCCGTCTTCATTCACCGCATGAGCGCCGCCCCAGCGGTACGCCTGGCGGAAACACAACGCATTGCCGACATGGTTCCCCATGTACCACTCCAGATACCGCATGAGGTCGGTCGGATTCTGGTTGACGAAAATCGTGTCGCCGGTGGAGAGGTAAACCCCGTCATGCGTCCCTTCGAGCACCTGTTTGACTACAAACGAATCGCTGAAATTTTCCGATTTCAACGTAATTTCCCGGTTCACCCCGGCGGCCGGCACCGGCAGAGTCAACACCTGATACCCGGCCTTGCCAAGCTCGATGCCGTTGACCTTCACGCTATCGCGATTGGTTTTCAGGAAAACCCGGCACGGCTCATCGGTGCCGAGGAACTCGGGCGCGGCCAGAATTTCAAATTCATGGTTGCCGTATTCGAACAGCTCGATTTTCTGAAAAATGAACCCCAGCGCCGATTCATAATCAGCCTGCAGGTTGATGGTGACAATATGCTTGCCGGGCGCCAGGTCGCCTACTGCAATTTCGAACTCCGGACGGCGGTAGATCGAGGTGTATTTTTTCCCCTTGAAAACGGTTTTTCCGTCGACCGCGATCTCGAATTCCGGCCAGTCGCGGCGCGACATGTTTTCGCCGATATAGTTGTATTCGGGCCGCCGCGGCTGCTGGTGGTCCAGCGCCGGGATCGGGTTGTCCTCCCCCTTGGTATAGAGCCGCGCCGAGCCGAACATGGCCACCCCGGACGCGTTCCGCACGCCGATGCGCAGCAGCAGCGCCACCGCGTCCTCCGGCATGGTGAAATTGACCTCGAATTTTTTCCAGTCATACGAGCCCTGTTCCAGCTTCAGCACCTGCAATTCATCGGGCATATCGTAGGTGTCGTTGGGATGCCGTCCTGCTTTGGCGCGGTAAATCCCCAGTTCGGCCACGGCTTCGCCGCCGGGCGCGAGGCTCAGGTTTTCCGCCTTGCCGAAAACCTCGAAGCGATAGCTGCGGCCGGGCAGGAAATCCCCCTGTTTCAGCTTGATATAAGCATTGCGCGGATAAGTTTCGCCGTCGCAGACGATCCGCATGGCGAATTTCTCGCGCGGTGTATCCTTCGTGGTCAGCACGTCCTCGATCGACATGCCGATATAATAAGGATTGCCGGACTCCTGCCGCCATTTCCAGAACATATCGGCCTCGCCGATGATCCGGAGCGAATGAGCGACCGGCAGCTCACGCGCCGGCACCTCGAATTCGAGTTGATACGTCTCCTGCGGCATAATCAGTGTATCGCGACAGCCGTTCTCGCATTCCATCAGGGTGGATTTCTCGAAAAATCTCATTTTGTAGTTCCTTATGCTTATCGAAAGACAGTTATTCCGGTAAGATAAGGCTTCGAGGGGGCGTATGCAAGCGGTTTTTCAATAAAATTTGAAAACACTGCCGGAATTCCGGCCCTTGTCCAAATCATCGTAAATCTTGTTGATTTCCTCGGATTCCACGGAATTACTGCCCCGGATGGAACGGATGGGCTTATCCTCGCCTTTCAACGAAAAAACATCCTTCTTCTTGCGTGCCAGCAGATCTTCGCGCTGCTTGTCGCTGCCGTTGTCGAACTCGAAATCAGGGTCGGTCTTCAATGTATTGGGCTTGGCGGGGCTTTTCTCTTCGTCGACCTTCAGTGTCTGCTGCCGGACGGGCTCAGCGGTCTCTTTTTTCTCTTCTTCACGAGGCGGCAGCCCGCGCATCTTTTGAATAGCGGAACAACCGGTCAATGCGGCCAGCAACAAAGCCGGCAGGGTCAGTCGGAATAGGATTCTCACGGCATTTTCTCCCGGATTTTGGCTGTCGATTCAGCCTGGAGCGCGTCGAGCAGCTTGACCTGTTCGGGCGTCAGGATCGGCCTGATCTCATTGCAATGAGTATTCATATTTTGCAGGATATCCTCGACATGGCGCTGCCGGGTGGCCAGAAAACGCGCCATCCAGCCATCCAGCATCGAATCCAACTGCTGCTGTTGTTCGGAGTTAAGCTGCAGGCGGGTGGTAAACTTTTCCTTGAGATGGCTGCGGAAATTATCTTTGCGCTTAAGAAAACAATATTCGTGGGCCGCCCAGCCGACAACCACACCCAGAGTAATGCCCGCCACCAGGAAAATAATCATGGCGGCAACCGCTTTTCGAGATCGGAAAATATGCTTCATCAGTACTGCAACCCTTCCATGTCCACCACGGCAATCGAAACGAGATCGGTGTCCCGGGTATCGCCGGCAAATCCGAAATACCCCACCGCCACAATGAGCACCACAGCCAGCGAGGCCCAGGCCGTCCGCCAGAGAATCTTTTCCTGCCGCGGCGAAAACCAGTAAGCCCCGGCATGGTCATCGCCGGCTGCCGCCGCAGCCATGACCGCGGACATGGTTTCGCGCTGCCACGGCTCCGGTTCGACCGGCGCCGATAGCCCCGCCAGAAAACTCCGGCGCATGGCGTCCTGTACCAAATCAATCATCTCTTTTTTCATCGTTCATCCATCCCGGCAATAATTGACCGCATCCTCTGTCGTGAGCGCATCGCCCTGATTTTGGTTTTGGCCATGCTCCATTCCAGCACTTCCGCCGCTTCCTTGACAGGGCGGCCCTGCAAATAAATCATATCGATCAGCAACCGGTCCTCCGGTTTCAGCTGCTTCAACACCCATTCCGTCAGCTCGGCCGCCTCGCGGCGCCGGACCTCGCTCTCGTGACTGTTCACCGACCCGGCGGCACTCACGTGCTCCAGAAAGTCCTGCATCGCAATTCCTTCCGGCGCGGTCACCGCCTGGTTCTTCAGCGCCCCGCGCTGCCGCCAGTAATCACAGCAGCTCCGCATGGCAATCACCGACAGCCAGTGCTCGAACGGCTTCCGCCCCTCGTAACAGGAAAGCGACCGCCACGCCGACACAAAAACCGTCTGCGCCACTCCGGGCACATCCTGCAATGGAATCCGCTTGCCCGCAATGGTGAAAACCTGCTGCTTATAGCGCTCGATCAGCAGTTCAAACAGATCGTTTTCGCCATTGATGACCCTGGCGATAATTTCCATATCACTGAGCTCATTCATGATATAAGTCGGATTCACGGCGGAATTGGTTACAACCTTTTTTTAATTTTTGCGGGCGGCCTTGGTCAACCGGTCGTAAGCACCCAGAATCAGGTCCTTCGTTTCATCCCAGCCGATGCAGCCGTCGGTAATCGACACGCCCGGCAATGGGGAAATCCCCGGGATGATCTGCTGCTGGCCGGCGCACAGGTTGCTCTCCAGCATCAAACCGTTGATCGCCGTTTCGCCGGCAATCACCTGGGTTATGGCGTCATAAAAAGCCACGCTCTGGTATTCGTATTTCTTGCCGGAGTTGGCATGGCTGCAGTCGATGACGATATGCGGGGCAAGGCCGCGCTTCTGCATGGCAACCTTGACGAATGCAATGTATTCGGCGCCGTAATTCGGCCCGTTGGAGCCGCCGCGCAGCACCATGTGCCCATACTGGTTGCCGGTGGTGCGGAACACCCCCGAGCGCCCGTCCTCGGTCACGCCGATGAAACTGTGGCAGGAGCGCGCCGTGCTGATGGCGTCCAGCGCCGACTCCACCGAACCGTCGGTAGAGTTCTTGAAGCCGACCGGCATGGAGAGTCCGCTGGCCAGCTGGCGGTGCGTCTGCGACTCCGTGGTACGGGCGCCGATGGCGGCCCAGGACACGGCGTCGGCCATATACTGCGGCAGCACCAGGTCCAGCATTTCGGTGGCGGCGGGCAAACCGAGTTCGACAATTTTCAGCAGCAGTGAACGCGCCGAGAAAATGCCTTTTTCGATATTGTATGCACCGTTGATATCGGGGTCGTAAATCAAACCTTTCCAGCCGACGGTGGTGCGCGGTTTTTCGAAATAAACGCGCATGACCAACAGCAGTTTATCCTTCACGTCCTCGCTTACTTCTTTCAGACGGCGGGCGTATTCGATGGCGGATTCGTGGTCGTGGATCGAACAGGGGCCCACGATAACCATGAGCCGTTTATCTTTGCCGTCGAGAATATCCATAATTTCCCGGCGCGACTGGACGACACGGTCCACGGAGGAGAGAGCCATTGGCAATTGCGACTTGATCTCTTCCGGCGACGGCAGCGGGGAAATGCTTAAAATATTGATGTTGTTGCTCTTCATGATTCCATTTTCCTTGTAAAAAGAATAATGTATCAGAAATTTCGCTTTTTTCAATTCCAACTGTCTCTAAAGAGACAAAATAAATCCGCCACCGGGTTTCTTTTCAGACCTTTTTATTTAGCCGTGTAGCCGCCGTCCACCGGGATATTCGCCCCCGTCACGTACAGCGACGCATCCGAAGCCAGGTATACGATGATCCCCTTGATATCATCCGGATTCGCCATCCGCCCGAGCTGGGTTCTGGCACTGTAATTCCTCACAAACTCCGCCGGCTGCGGGTCCGCCTGATTGAACAATCCCCCCGGATTGACGCAGTTCACCCGAACATTGTATTTCCCCAGGATGCTCGCCGCCCAACGGGTAAAATTGGCCATGCCACCTTTTTCATAGAAATAAATCGGCGACGGATTCACCTGCATGTCGGTATTGTCGTAATTCGCCATTTCGATCCCGACAACCCCCATCATCGAACCAATGTTGATCACCGAACCCGAACCCTGCTTCTTCATCACCTCGCCCACCTGATGTGTCAGGAAGAACAGCGCCGAGGCATTCACATGCAGACTCTTGTCGAATTCCACCAGCGGATTGTTCCAGCCGTTGGTCGCGCTGCGGGTCACTGCATTGTTGACCAGCACATCGATCCGGCCCGATTCGCTCATGATCCGGGATACGGTGTTTTTCATCGACTCCTCACACTCCAGGTTCATTTCCAACGGCCGGACATCCATACCGGCAGCGCAGAGCTCATCGGCCACGACCTGCAATTTCTCCAGATTGCGGCTGGCGATATACACCCGTGCCCCGGCTTCCGCCAGCGCCTCGCACAACGGCCTGCCGTACAGACCGGCCCCGCCGGTCAACAATGCCACTTTGCCTTTCAGCGAAAACATTTCCGTTACATTCATGATTTCCCTCTTATTTTTTCATATATGGTTGGATATGGGAGCGCATCAAGCCGCGCACCAGATCTAAGTTTTTACTTGCCAAGGCGTCCACGATCATCAGGTGCAGCCGGGTGGTCGTGTCGCTGTTGACCGCGATTTCCTGGTCAAATGAATCAAAGAACACATTCAGGAGCTGTGCGCAGGCAATCAATATTTCATTGCCGGTGAACATGACCAGCTTCAGGTGAAAATCGCGGTCGTGATTAATCGCTACGCGCCGACTCTCCGCACTGTCGCGCCGGGTACAGTCGGCAGCAATTCTCAGTTCCTCGATCTGAGCGGGCGTAATCTTGCCGATCAGGACTTCGACGGCCGCCATCTCGATTCCCTGACGCGCCTCCATCAATTGACGGTACGAAAAATCGCTGATCGCGATCTGGAATCCCAGCAGCCGGTTCAGCAGGCCGTAATCCATGCTGCAAATCCGGGTCCCGCCCTTGGTTGAACTCTTGATCAGTCCATGAAACTTCAACCCCTGCAGCCCCTCGCGCAAGCTCACCCGGCTGACGCCGAGCCGTGCGGTCAGTTCCTCCTCGCTCGGCAGCTTGTCGCCGACCTTCAAGTTGTTCTGAATGATATAATTCAGGATGCTGTTGATGACAATATCGACTTTGCCGTTTTTTTCTTTCATATGCGTTCCTTACAACGACTTCCAGAGGGTCGGGCGAATCAGGTACTCCGGCAGCGGCGTCCTCTCCTGTGCGATTTTCCACATGGTTTCGTGGTCAAAAACCCCGTGTCTGGCAATATCGATATTTTCCTTCAGCTGCTCCAGAGAATCGACCCCGATCAGCACCCGGTCGATCTCGGGACGGCTCAGGTTATAACGCAGGTAAAATTCCTTGCCCGGTACCCCGAGCTCCTGGCGGATCTTCTCGAACCGGTTCTTGAACGAAATAATCTCCCGCAACTTCTCCGGCACCTCGGTCAGCAGCAGCCCCTGCAGATACGCGCTGCGCGCATGAATTTTGAACCGTTTGCCGAACAGCATTTCAAACCGGGTATCGAGAATATTGAACGGCATCTGGACGATATCGAAGCTCTCGCTCACCGACTGCGTCTTGGTCGAATCCACCGACACGCCGCAGTTTTCAATCAGCCCCCTGCCCTTCGCATCCTCCAGATGAGACTGATAGCGCATATCGTCCTCGCGATGAAAAAGACATCCGTAAACCCGTTCCAGCCGCAGTTTTTCCAGCGATTTCTGCAGGCAATCGTTTATAAACTGCCCGGCGTCGGCGTCATCCGGGACCGGGCTGATTTTGGTCACGATCTTAAATTTACCGTCCAGCCCGAGCTCGGCGAGCGCATTGCCAAGCACCGTTTCGCTGTTGCCATACGCAGCCGCGGTATCCAGATAACGGATACCGGATGCATAAGCATATTCCAGAATCTTCAGCACTTCGGCATAAGTTACCTGCCCGCCCTTATTCGCAATTCCATAATCAAGACCGAACTGCACGGTTCCCAACATCAATTTCCCGATCATATTTCCACCTCAATATTGCCTTGTTCGCGGCTTTCGATGCCGCCGATCACCAATCGCATCAGCTCCTGCGTTTCAGTAAACTCAAACGGCAGAATCCCGGTCCGTAAATAACCGATAAATGCCATCAACTGGCTGCGAAATGCATAATACGTATCCGTTGAACTCAAAATTTTGCTCCCGGCGCTGCCACCCAGCACCATCGCCCCGCCATAAGCCATTTCCTTGATACAGGCAATGGTGACGAAACAGCCGCTTTTGTGCTTGATTGTGACCACGTTGTGTTCCTTGTCGCCATTGTTGCGGATCGAGACGAATCCAGGCCCCAGAATCGGATACACCGCCTCGAGCGCGTGAATCCCGTACGCCTCCCAGCTCTTCGCCATCGGCACATAAATATGGCACATTTTGCCGAGCTCGCCGGTGTTGCGGTGATACGGCTGATATTCCTTGCAGTAACGCATGCTGCTGGACGACATAATCCGCGCCCCGCCCGAGATCCATTCGGTAAACGTGGCGAGGTCCTGACGGTTGTCACACAAGGGTTTGTCGATGAAAACCGGCAAACCTGCCTCGACGAACGGCCGGGCACGGTCGACATGCTCACCGCCGATATCGGTCGCAATGATCACCGCATCGACCTCGCCGATCATCTCATCCGGGGACCTCACAACCTTGCCGATGCACGAAACCCGGGCGACCTTGCAGGCATCCTCGTAATCGTTGCAGTACACATGCGTGACCTTCACGCCGGGTACGCCGATCCGGGCGTGGTCCTCCTTGCCCATGTACGCGGTGATGCCCGGAAACGGACACTCTTTCTCCATCGCCGTCCGATCATAATTGTTGATAATGGCACTCCACGAAAACGGATGCCCGTTGCCCGCCGTCATTCCGATGATTCCCAGCCGGATATTGCCGGGGTCCTTTACCAAAGGCTTGTTCTGCATGATAACCTCAATTATTTATAAGACAAATCAGCCAATACAATCCAATATATAGCATGCATCATCATATATATCATTATTTGTAATATAAATATACAAGCAAAAAATATTCTGTCAATAGCACAATAGGAAAAAAAATAGGACTTATAGGACACCTAGGACAAATAGGATTGCAAACCATGAGTTTTCCTATTCGTCCTCCAGGTCCTATCCGTCCTATTTCCCCTTTCCCCGAAAACTCACGTATAATCGAATTTTGCGAAGGTCGGTTCGCGCAGGCCGCTGCCGCTGAAGTGCTCGGGCCAGTGCTTGATCTCGTGGATTTGCCAGTCGGACAAAATCACTTCAACCAAGTCAAAGCGGTAAACCACCGTAGGATTGCCGATTGACCGCAAATAATTTTTCGCCGCGCGGGCGATGCGCTGGCGCTGGTGAAATTTCAGGTTTGCTGCCGGGCGCCCCCAAGTGGTGCTGCGGCGGGTTTTCACCTCCACAAACACCAGTACGCCGCCGTCGCGGGCAACAATGTCGATTTCGCCGGATTTGACCTTGTAATTGCGGCAAAGAATATCGTAGTTCTTCTCTTTCAGAAGCTTGCAGGTGAGGCTCTCGCCCCGTCGACCAAGGCGTATGTGACGCTTTTTGGCGCGCCGGTAGCTCATTCTTCTTTTTTCTCGCCGCCGGAACTGCCGGAAGAACTTCCGCGCAGCGTGAAATGCAGCACCGTAACCAATACGCCGCTGACCATCACCACCCACAGCACCGGGTTGCTGAAATTCAGGAAATCATCCATATGCTCGGGCGCGCTCAATTCCGTGCCCCACTGGAAGATCGTGCCGGAGAGCCAGTTGGCGGCGGCATTCACGCACGGCACCGCCAGCAGCATCCCGAGAATCGCCCACAGCGCATAGATTCTGCCCGAGGCCAGCGCGGCCACCACCGTCACCGGCACCGTCAGACACAGCGCCATGCCCAGCCCAGCGAGGATTCCGCCCAGGATCGACGGCCACAAATAAGCCGGGCGCACGTGGTACTGGACCAGCCCGGTTTTGTAGAGAAAATAGAACAGCAGCGCCCCTGCCCCGATCGACAGGATGAAGCTCTTGCTGATTTCGCTGCCTTTCAGCGTCAGCGTTTCGCGAACCGGTTTGCTGAACGGGAAATCACCTTTGACCAGGATAAAACCGAAGGCGATCCCCATCAGGATTGCCGCGGCCAGCCGGCCGTTTCCTTCCAGCGCCAGGGGCGCGAGTTGTGCCAGCGTCATCATTTGTCACCTCCGAAACGGCGCGCGATCAGGATCGACGCGATCACCGCGGTTACGGCGAATACGATAATGAAAATCCACGCTCCACCGGAAACCTGTATCGCCGAGACCCACTGTCCGAAAAAGCTGTCCCCGGACATCTGCAGCCCCAGCATCACCAGGAAACCGCCGGCAAATCCGGTCAAAACCGCCATACCCGCCCCGGCGAAAAATCCGCCCGAGCCCCCTTCCGGTTTCAGGGCCAACTTCCACTTGCCGCTGATGAACGCGCAGGCGATGGCACCGATGAAAATCCCGCCGAGGAACCCGGTCTGCCAGTCCAGCGGCGGCGCTTCGCTGATCGATTTTTCTTCGGCGGCGCGACGGCTGAATTCGGCGATGGACAACATGCCGTCGCTCATGCCGGGGGTATCGTTGAACATCCACAGCAGAACCATGGCAAACACCGCCAGCAGCACGCCGGTCAGCCACCACGGCCAACCGCCATTGACGAATGATTTCAGATTCGGCATAAAATTATTACTCCAAATTTCAAAGCGGTTTCGGCAACATCGCCTGCAGTTCAGACCTAGCGGCCACCTGCCCGTGACACACCGCCAGCGCCAGCGCATCCGTCGAGTCCAGCGGAATCTGCGAGACATCCAGCGAAAACATCGCCGCCATCATCACCGCCACCTGGGCCTTGTCGGCCTTGCCGGTACCCACGGCCGCCCGTTTGGCGGTGGTCGGCTTATAGGGATAAACCGGTACTTTCAGCTCGCCCAGCACCGACAATATCGCGCCGCGCGCCATGCCGAGAATAATCACCGTGCTCGGGTTTTCCCCCAGGAACGGGTCCTCGATCGAAACCACGTCCGGTTTGTACGCGCCGACCAGCTCGCGGATACCGCCCGCCAGCCGCCGCAGACACTCCGTATGCGGCAACGTTTTGCCGTTTTTGATCACGCCGCAATCAATGATCGACATGGTGTTGGCATTGTCGACCTTGATCAGGGCATATCCGGAACACCGGATTGCCGGGTCTATCCCCAGTACAATCATTCCATCTGTTCGAGAATTTCGTCGCTGATATTGCCATTGTGGCTGACCTGCTGCACGTCGTCGAGTTCTTCCAGGCGGTCGATCAGCCGCGTCAGTGCGTTCGCCACCGAAAGATCATTGATTTCGCAGATCAGGTCCGAGCGCTGAATCACTTCGGCTTCATCCGGGGTGATTCCCGCTTCGCGCAGCACATTGCTGATCGCTTCAAGGGCATTCGGCTCGGCCCAGATTTCGGCATAACCGTCTTCGCACTCGATATCTTCGGCGCCGGCGTCCAGCGTGAGTTCCATCAACTTCTCTTCATCGGCGGCGTCGCCGGTAATCACGAAATGCGCCCGGCGGTTAAATAAACGCGACACCGCGCCGGAGGCCGCCAGGTTGCCGTTGCACTTGTCAAACGAAGTACGGACTTCGCTGGACGAACGGTTGCGGTTATCGGTCAGGCACTCAACCAGCACGGCCACGCCGCCGGCACCGTAGCCTTCATAGGTGATTTCTTCGAAAATCGCATTGCCGAGCTCGCCGAGCCCCTTTTTAATCGCGCGGTCGATGTTATCATTGGGCATATTGCTGGCCTTGGCCGAGGCCAGAGCGGCCCGCAGGCGCGGATTCGCCGAAGCGTCGCCGCCGCCGTTCTTCGCCGCCACCATGATTTCCTTGGCTATACGCGAAAAAATACGGCCCTTTTTCTTATCCGCCGCATCTTTCTTGTGCTTAATGTTTGCCCATTTACTATGTCCTGCCATATTAACCTCTGTTTTTATGTTTACATTAATCCTAATAAAATACTGCTTTTTCGCGAAATTTCAAACGATACAGCAAATAAAATGGCGGCATCCCGGATGCACATGAACTCTTCAAAAAATGTAATAGGACGAATAGGACATATGGGACATATAGGAGACTACGGTTGAACTTGCCGGTGTTTCCTATTCGTCCTATAGGTCCTATCCGTCCTATTTCCAGGGACCACTTATGAGCTTATTATTCACGCTTCGGACCGGCATGCTCCAGTTCACCGCCACGATCCCAGGCTCGTGCCCGAACGGCAATCCGGTCCACACCGGACCGTTGATGACCTCCGCATACTTGCGGTAAATCAGGTTCATCTCGTCCGGCTCGCCGCAATCGGTGAACTGCCCGAACGCCACCCCGGCGCAACGCTCAAAAACGCCGCACATCTGCAGTTGCGTCAAACAACGTTCGACCCGGTATGACGCTTCATTGAGATCTTCCAGAATCAGCAAACTGCCGCTCAAATCCGGCATATACGGCGTACCGCAAAGCGCCGCCGCCACCGACAAATTCAGCGCCCGCGGCAATGCTTCGAAATCCGCGCCCGGTTTCAGCAGCTGAGCAGGAAACTCGAATGTGCCCTGCTCTGCGTGCAGCGCGTGCCGTAGCGCTTTCAGCATGAAATCATCGATCTTGCTCATGCCGCCCAACATGATCGAGGAAACCGGGGTACCCACATTATTTTTCAACATGCCCAGATGCAGCGCGGTGATATCGCTGAGCCCCAGCACCGGGATGTCGCGCGAACGCAGCAGTTCCCAATCCAGGAGTGGCATCAACTGCATCGAACCGAACCCGCCGCGGGCGCAGACGATCAGGTCGATTTCGGGGTTCCGCCACGCCTCCTGCAAGTCCGCGACCCGCTGCTTGAGCGGTGCGGAAAAATAGGACTCCGGCGCTCCGGCGCTCACGTGCGGCATCACCGTCACCTGCAGCCCCTGCTCCTGCAGGAATTTGACGCCGGAAGCGATTACTTCCGGTTTCAACGGTCCGGCCGGGGAAATAATGGCGGCATGTCGGAATCTGGACTTCATAAACTACTCGAGGAAAGAATAATCGATATCTTCGTCGTCTTCGTAATCATCGTCGTAATCTTCATCTTTGCGCCTCTTCGGCGGCGGAGGTGCGGGCGGCGTCGTGACCTGGGTCATGGAGCCGAGCAACTCGTTCATATCGTCGGGAATCGGCGCTTCGAAGGTGAATTTGCGGCCGTTGCGCGGATGCGGCAACGTAATTTTCCAGGCGTGCAGCATCTGGCGCGGCGCTTCCACCGCCTGACTGCCGCCGTACACGGTGTCGCCGATGATCGGCAGATTGCGGTAGGCCAGGTGCACGCGGATCTGGTGCGTGCGCCCGGTCAGAATTTTTACATCCAGCAGACTCACCGAGATTTTACCGATTTTGCCGGATTTGACCAGCGTGTAAATCGTGATGGCTTCTTTGCCGCCGCGCTCGAGCAGCACGGCCATTTTCTGACGGTTGCCGTTGCTGCGCCCGATGTTGGTTTCGATGGTTTCAGTGACCTGTTTCGGGACGCCTTTCACCAGCGCCTTGTAAACTTTCTTGACCTTGCGCTCGGCGAACGCTTCCGACAGACGCGTCATCGCCAGCGGCGTCTTGGCGATCACCAGGCACCCGGAGGTATCCTTGTCCAGGCGGTGCACGATCCCCGGCCGGTCGGTCCCCATTTCCTCCAGCTCGGTCATCTCGGGGCAATGCCCGAGGAGCGCGTTCACCACCGTGCCGGACGCATTGCCCGCGCCCGGATGCACCACCATGCCCGCCGGCTTGTCGATCACCAGCATCCAGTCGTCCTCGAACAGTACCGGCAGCGGAATATTCTCCGCCAGCGGCTGCTCCGAAACGACCGGTTCGGGAATCAATATTTTGTAGACCTCGCCGGCGTTGACCGTGACTTTGGCTACGGTACAGGGGGTGTCGTTCAAGGTAAGCGCGCCGTCTTTCATCAGGCGCTGCAGCATTGAACGGGAATAATCGGGGAGTTTATCCGCCACAAAACGGTCCAGACGTTTGCCAACGTCTTCCGCTTCAACTCTCAACAGGTGTTTCGACATCTTGTTCCGGCTCGTTTTTATTCTGTTTGATACAATATACCAATAAGGCTGCGCCTACGGGAATCAGGACCAGCCCGATAATCTGTGCACGGGTCATTCCCCACAGGAACGCACCCGCATGGTCGCCACGGAAAAATTCATCGATGAAGCGGATCACGCCGTACAGAATCAGGTACGACGCGGTCGCGATCCCCTTCCCGCCTTTGCGGACCAGGAAAAACAACAGCGGGAACATCGCCAGATTCATCACCGCCTCATAAATCTGCACCGGATGCAGCGCCTGTTCGCCGTACTTGTAAAACGCCTCGCTCCCCTGCGGATAAACCACGCCGAAGATTCCGCCGCCCGGCTTGCCGTAGCAGCAGCAGTTCAGGAAACAGCCCACACGCCCGAACGCGTGCCCCAGCGCCAGCCCCGGCGCACAAATATCCATCACCCGCAGCACCGACAATTTCTGCTTGCGGCAATAAAGCCAGATAAACAGCATCACCAGCAGGAAGCCGCCGTAGTAAACCAGCCCCCCCTTGTCGATGCGGATAACGTCGATCGGATGACCGCTGAACTGGTGCCAGTACTGAATCACATAAAACAGCCGCGACCCGGCGATCCCGGTGATAATGCTCCAGAAACAGAGCGTATTGAGCTGATCGCTGCTTATTTTGGCATATTTGCGGTTCAGCGTGGCGATGCCCACGGCGGCCAGGAAACCGAGCGCCGCCATCAGCCCATAGCTGCGCAGCGAAAAAGAACCTATTTCAAAGATAATCGGATGCATAATTTATTCCACAATCGTTTCAGTTTTTTCAGATTTGTCTTCCGGCTTGGCAGCCATATATTCGATCGCCAGCGTGATCAAAACACCGAGCACGATCAGCCCGGCCGCGGCCCAGAACTGTCCACCGAATTCGCCCGGCAACACCAGTTTGGTTTCCAGGATTTTCTCCTCGCCTTTGCTGGTGATGACTTTGTTCACCACTTCCTGCCACGGCCACAGTTTCACCAGCGAGCCCAGCATGAACCCGATCAGCATCGCCACGGTGGCGTCGTTATATTTCTTGAAGAGCCAGCTCAGGAAATACGCCATGGTACAAAGCCCCAGCACGGCCCCTACCGCTACCCAGAAGATCATCTGGAAATCCGCCGCCGCCGGCTTGAGCGATACGAAATTATTGATCGCGCCAAGCAGGTTCTCGTACTGCCCCAGAATCAACAGCATAAACGAACCGGAAATCCCCGGCAAAATCATGGCGCTGATCGCGATCACGCCGCAGATGATCTGGCACCACCAGGTATTCGGCGTCTGGGTCGGCGTCAGCCGCACCAGCAAGTAGCCGACGGCGATCCCGACAATCAGCATGACCACCGGCACCGCACTCCATTTCTTGACCATCTTGAAACAGCAGATGACCGATGCCACAATCAGCCCGATAAAGAACGCATAAATCAAAACCTGCTCATTTTTCAGCAGATAACTCAACACCTTGGAGAGCGTGACTACCGCCAATGCCGCCCCAATCACGATCGACGCCAGGAAACGCCACGGTAATTTCTCGTACATTTCTTTGATGCGGAAATGCAACGCCATGTCGATCGCTTCTTTGCTGAAAAACGCCTTCAGCGACTCGATCAACTCCTTGAAAAACCCCAGGATAAACGCCACCGTCCCCCCGGACACTCCCGGGATGACATTGGCGGCCCCCATAATATAACCGAATAATGCCAGTATCGAATAATCCTTCAACGTTCTTTTCTTCATAAGCCCGATTTCACATTCCTTGGTTAAAATCTCTTTGCTACAAGCAAGTAATATATCTCCGGCGGGCTATTTTACCAGTTTTTTATAAATATTTCAAAACTTTATTTGGAATTTACCTGTCGCGAACTATATTAATGGCTCGTTATCGCCCGATACCCCGTGGTGTAATGGCAGCACAAGTGGTTTTGGTCCATTTAGTCTAGGTTCGACTCCTGGCGGGGTAGCCATACTTGAGATATTGTATGGCTGAGGTTGAAATTTTTTGAAAAATTCTTGATAACGGGTTTGATTTTTTAAATTTTGTCTGTATTGTAATATCTCACTTTGATCGGTATGCGAGTGTAGCTCAGTGGTAGAGCGTCACGTTGCCAACGTGAATGTCGTGGGTTCGACTCCCATCACTCGCTCCATTTTATCAAAGTCGCATCAAGCGAGTGTAGCTCAGTGGTAGAGCGTCACGTTGCCAACGTGAATGTCGTGGGTTCGACTCCCATCACTCGCTCCATTATTTCATGCTCAAAGTCACTAAGAATAAGCAACTTGCTATTTGAAGTGACTTTTTCTTTGTCAACGCCAGTCAACGCGATCCCTCTTCTCCGTTTTGCCTCTTCTCCGGTTTGCGCCATAACTCACAGCTCCTTTTGAGTACGAAGGGATGGTAGTTGGAAGATCTTTAATTTGAGATAGAAGTAGTCACGAAAGCCGTATGCCTGGCGCATGAGCCATCGAATCTTGTTGTTGAATCCTTCGG